>DATCGV010000086.1:0-40208 GCA_036508755.1 Candidatus Limnocylindrales bacterium
TCTGGGGACAGCAGGACCTCCTCATCGGTTGGCCCTGATCGCCGCAGTCGGCAAAGCCCGACGAGCTTCGGTGGTAGCAATTCTGGTAGCAATAGGGACAGACACCGACGACCGACAGGCTGGGGGGTCGTCCGGCTCCACGCTCAGATTCGTCGTTGGTGGACGCCCGCGGACGCAATGGCTCACCCTGCAAAACCTCTATTCACCGGTTCGAATCCGGTCGTCGCCTCCACTTTCACGCTCAACTTCGCGCTCGAGAAAACCGGCCTTCGGGCCGGTTTTCCGTGCCGGCCCTCGACGGTTGGGTCATTCGGAGATCTTCCAGGCCTCAGACACAGAGATTGCGCGAGGCCATGGACGATGGGCAAGAGCCGAATCCGATGCATCGACGGCCACGCGGCCACCTAAGGCCGAACATCCGGATAGGGACCGATTCTGCCGATGTCGTCGCCACCCACGGGGAGTAGTGCCAGATGCGCCAATTGAATCAAGAGGCCCGGGCGCAAGCCCGGGCCTCTGTGTTGTGCGAAGCGCGCGGCTACGGCAGGGCGGTCAGCACCGCAGCGACTTCCGCCTGGGCGGCCGCACTGGAGACGCTCCAGACCACATCGCCGTTCGCGTACAGGTACGACACGTCGCCTGTGCTCGGGTCGGTCAGCGTCGATACGTTCTTGCCACCGATGCTCGCTTGGCCCAACGTGGGCGGCTGATCTTCGGGTGAGAACAGGACGGTCACCTGGGGCCATATCTGGATGAACCGGTTCGCGTCGGCGCCAGGCATATGAATCGCCTCGAATTGGACGCTATTGCCGTTGACCGTGGCGGTGGCGGTTCCTTCCGTCAGGGTGTTCGGGTCGACGCCGATGCTGGTCAGCGCCTGCGTGAACGCCGTGAGCGTGGTCTGGTCGTCGGAGCCCAACAGGGTGAGGAAGTCCATGAATCGGACCGTCTGCACGTTGGTCACCGGCTGGCCCGCGACCTGGGTCGGGAACCGCGCGGCGAGCGCTGGATCTGCGTTCGTGTTGAAGCTCGGGAACGCGAAGCTTGGGATCGCGATGCTGGGCAGAGCGCCGGATGGCAGCAGGATCGGCGGGATCGACGGTATCGCGATCGACGGAATTGCGATCGACGGAACGTTGACCGGCGGAACGGTTGGCGTGGCGGTGCCGCCACATGCCGCGACGGCGAGCGCCGCAGCAACCAGGATGCCTGATCTGACGAGGAGCGTGCGCATAAAAAGGCCTCTTCTAGGGTTCTAAGGGAGAGTTGCGATTGTCCCACGTCTGCAGGGGCAACGTGCCCGGCGATAGACTCGGCCGCGGCTACAGGCTCATGCCGAAGTGGCGGAATGGCAGACGCGGCGGACTTAAAATCCGCGGCCCGCAAGGGCGTGTGAGTTCGAATCTCACCTTCGGCACCACGGTTTGCGGCAGTTGTGGCTGTTGGCCCTGCCGATTGCTCTACGTCTCGCGGTGACGGCCGATCGAGCTCGGTACACGGGGACGGGCGCCGCCGGACCCTACCGGTGGGGGCCAATCGATCACCATGGCTCGATCGGCGCGCCTCTTGTCGGGATACGCAATTCGACGGACTTGCGGGCTCGCCGCCGTGCCGCGCACCGTGCGTCCAGATGTACGTCCGCTTCGAAGGACCTGGCCGGCCGCGTTTCCGTCGCTGGCACATCGTCCATGGCTCGGCCGCGGGCCATCCGGTAACGCTCTGCGGGCGGTACGTCCGACGCGAGGCGCTCCTCGTGGAGCGAGGCCCTGGACTGGCGTGCCGGATCTGCGCGCAGACCGGACGCCGTTCGGCGATTGCTGCCGAGGGAGCGCAAAACCCGGGCTAGCTGCGACCCAGGAAGGAGCGCAGGCGTCCGCGGCGGGCGGGCTGCATCACCTCATGCTCGAGGCGCGTCTCGGCAGTCAGCTCGGCCAGGCGCTTGATCGCCCCCGCGGCAGCGCTGCGTCGTGCCAGCAGGACGAGCGGCTGGCCCTCGTTCACTCCGCGCAGGAAGTTCTCGCCGTCGTAGGGCACCTCGAGCGCAATTCGGACACCCAGGTGCTCCTCGATCTGGTCGGCCATGATCGTGGGGTGCGGATACATCTGGTTGAGCACGAACATCGTCTTGTCGGTCAGCGACCCCGCCTCGCTCATGACCTGGAGCGCGGCGTGCAGCAGGCGCAGCGAGGGAATGTCGGGCGTGATCGGCATTACGACGTGGTCGGCCTCGGCGAGGACCGATAGCGAGCGCATGTCGAGCGTAGAGCCGGCGTCGATGATGACCGTGCCGTAGACGCCGCGAAGCTGCTCAACCAGCGCGGCGAGCTGCGCCCCGCTCACGTCGATCGCTTCGTCGGGCCGATAGGGAGCGCCAAAGACCATCAGCCCGCTGGCGTGTTGCTTGCCCTCGTCGTGGATCATGTCGGGCGTCTGCGTCGACCGGTCCTCGCGGGCCATCTGCGCGGTCGAGTTGCGCGCATACAGGTCGAGGTGGGTCGCGACCTGTCCGTGGTACATGTCCATGTCGGCGATCGCGACGCTGCCGGGGGCCATCTCGGCGAGGATGAGCGCCGTGTCGACGGCCAGCGTCGTGGTTCCCGAGCCACCTTTCGCCGCGGCGAAGGCGATGACGCGGCCCGGCCCGGTGGGCAGAGACCGCGGGGGTACGCTTATGGTCGTGCCCTCGCCGGTGGTCGGCGGCGCGGGCGCTCGCAACAAAAGTGCCTCGACCAGCGCACTGAGCTCACGCTCGTCGACGGGCAGGCCGATGACGTCGTCGGCGCCAGCCTCGAGCAGGTGCACGCGTTCCTCGACGTCGTGGCTGTGGGCCACGGCCAGGATGGGCGCGTGCCGGCTGCCGGTCTCGTCGTTGATCCGGCGGCAGAGCATCGCGAGTTTCGACTCGTCGCTCGCGTCGAGGATCAGCAGCTGCTGTTCGCCGAGGTGTTGCAGCGCCGAGCCCAGATCGTCGGTCACGGACACGTTCATGCCGGCGCGCTGGAGCGGCTCGACGATCGCGTTGTCGGCTAGCCCGTCGGCGGTCAGCACGAGGATGCTATTGGACAGGGCTTTGGCCTCCCACCCTTGAATTGAAACGCTGTGCACCGGCCAAGATCCGCGGCCGACCGAGCGAGTTTACCAACCGACGGCTCAAGTCCGACGCCCGGCTATACTTTACTGGCACCTTTCAGCTCCACCGCGGACCAACGGCCCGACGAGCGGGGCACACCCCATCGGAAGGAGAACCATGCGTCGTTATGAGTTGATGCTCGTCCTGCGGCCTGACACGCCGGATGAACAGGTCCAAGCCCTGCTCGATAGGTCCACGCGCTCGATCGCTGCGGCCGGTGGCCAGATCGTCAAAGTCAGTCCGTGGGGCCGCCGCCGCCTCGCGTACCCGATCGGCGCGTACCGCGAAGGGTCGTACTTCCTCGTCCTGTTCGACGCGCCGGCTAACGCGGTGCTCGAGCTCGAGCGCGGCCTGAACATCACCGAAGAAGTGATGCGTCACCTCGTGACGCGCGTCGAGCGGCCACCCTCTCGTCGGCCGCAGGCCGAGTCCGGCGATGGCGCCGAGCTCGACGAGGATGACATCCCCGGCCCGCCGCCCGAGGACGATGACATCGACCTCGACACAGAGTTCATCGACGAGTCGGAGACCGAGGCTGCTCCCGCCGCCGTCGAGCGCCCATAGGCGCAGGAGGTAAGTGTCGTGTCGCTCAACAAATGCATGATCATCGGCAACCTGGGGCGTGACCCGGAGATGCGCTATACGCCCAGCGGGCAGGCCGTGACGCAGTTCACAGTGGCCGTCAATCGGAACTACAAGGACCAGCAGGGCGAGCGCCAGGAAGAGACGGAGTGGTTCCGCGTCGTCGCGTGGGGCCAGCAGGCCGAGTTCGCCGCCGAATACCTGCGCAAGGGCGCCAAGGTGTACGTCGAGGGGCGCATCCAGACCCGTCAATGGGAAGGCCAGGACGGCCAGAAGCGCTACACGACGGAGCTCGTCGCCAACACCATCCAGAACCTCGAGCGGCGTCCTCGCGAGGACACCGGCGACGGCGGCAGCCAGCTGCCACCGGAACCGCGCGCGCAGCGCGCGCCTGCCGGCCAGCCCAAGGCTTCCGAGCAGCCCGAGCCCGACTACGACGACCTGCCCTTCTAGGCATACAGAAAGGATCCACTGCCACCATGCCCCCCGCCAGCCGAAGCCGACAGAAGCGCGATGACATGTATCGCGACCGGCGTCGCCGCAAGGTGTGCGCCTTCTGCGCCGACAAGACGGTCCAGATCGACTACAAGGAGATCAACCGGCTGCGGCGCTATCTCTCCGAGCGTGCCAAGATCGAGCCGCGGCGCAAGACCGGCACCTGCGCCCAGCACCAGCGCCAGCTCGCGGTCGCGCTCAAGCGTGCCCGAACGGTTGCCCTGCTGCCCTACGCGCCAGAGCACCTTCGCTCCTGATCGCGTCCTGATGTCACCTCAGCGCCGCACAGCTAGCCGCGCGCGCTGATGGAGGCGATCGAGCTTCTCGTCGCGCTGGCGATCATCCTCCTCGCGGCCGAGCTCTTCACCAACGGCATCGAATGGTTCGGCCACAAGCTGAACCTTGCTGAGGGCGTCGTCGGCAGCGTGCTGGCGGCAGTCGGCACGGCCATGCCTGAGACGATGATTCCGCTTGTCGCGATCCTCTTGGGCGGCACCGGCGGCAGCCCTGCAACAGCCCAGCACATCGGTGTCGGCGCCATCCTCGGCGCGCCATTCATGCTGTCAACGCTCGCCATGTTCGTCACCGGCGTCGGCGTCCTGGCCTTCGTCCGTCGGCGCGCCTCGGGCGCGACCATGACCGTCGACACGCGCGTCATGGGCCTCGACATCCGATACTTCTTCGTCGCCTATGCCATCGCCGTCGCCGCGGCGTTCGTCCCCGCCGACATGTCCTGGCTGCGCTACGTGGCAGTCGCTCTTCTGATCGGCATCTACGCCTGGTACGTCAAGTCGCACTTCGAGGCGGACACCACGGTCGACGCTACGGACCTCGCACCGCTGCGCTTCCATCGCGTCGATCGTCCCGGATATCGCAGTGATCCGAGCACTCCGCGCCTGCGCGTCGTCAACTTCCAGGTTCTCGTCGCGATCGCATTGATCATCGGCGGCGCCTATGTCTTTGTCGACGCCGTCGAGCAAATCTCGCGCGACGCCGGGCTGGATCCCGCGTTGCTGGCGCTGGTCATTGCCCCGATCGCGACCGAACTGCCGGAAAAGTTCAACAGTCTGATCTGGGTTCGTCAGGGCAAGGACACGCTCGCGATGGGCAACATAACGGGGGCGATGGTCTTCCAGTCGTGCATCCCCACGGCGATCGGTGTCCTGCTGGCGGCCGGTGCCTGGACCATTACCCAGCAGAGCCTGTTGAGCTTTGCCTCCGCGGGCATCGCCTTCGCCGCGACCGCCACGATCTTCGTGCCCATGGCTCGACGTGGCTCACTGACCGGGCGCCATCTGCTCGTCGGAGGCGTCTTCTATCTGGCCTACGTGGCTCTCGTGATCACCCATCTGGCCGGCCTGTGGTGATGGGCGGGTTGGACCTCGAAACCTGTTACGACCGGCAGTTGGAGGCCTAAGACGTCGGACGTATACTCGCCGCCATGCTGACCCAGAAGCCCGCCGTCGCCTCAATGACGGCAAGCGGCACGCGTCCCCCTGACGCCAATCTCGTCTGCTATTTCGATGGCGAGTTCGTGCCGCTGGCTGAGGCACGCATCCCGGTCATGACCCACGGCTTCCTGTACGGCACGGCGGTCTTCGAGGGCATCCGGGCCTACTGGAACGCAGAGCAGGAACAGCTCTACGGGCTCAAGCTCCTGGAGCACTACAAGCGCCTGTGGCAGTCGGCCAAGGTGCTGCTCATGAAGCCGCCGATGGCGCCTGAGCAGCTCGTCGAAATGACCGTCGACCTCCTGCGCCGCAACGGACTGCGCCAGGACACGTACGTCCGACCGACGCTGTACAAGTCGACTGAAGCGATCGGCGTCCGGCTCCACAACCTCGACCAGAAGTTGGTCGTCTTCTGCGTCCCGTTCGGCGAGTACATCGCCGTCGACCGTGGCATCAGCGCCCAGGTCGTGTCGTGGCGGCGCAACAGCGACCAGGCGCTACCGGCACGCTCGAAGATCGTCGGTGCGTACGTGAACAGCGCCTTCTCGAAGACCGAGGCGGTGCTCAACGGCTACGACGAGGCCATCGTGCTGACCATGGACGGCCACGTTTCCGAGGGCAGCGCCGAGAACTTCTTCCTCGTTCGCGACGGCAAGCTGATCACGCCATCGATCACCGACGACATTCTCGAGGGCATCACGCGCAGCGGCCTGATGCAGCTGGCGCGCGACGAGATGGGCATCGAGACCGTCGTGCGCACGGTCGACCGAAGCGAGCTGTACATCGCCGACGAGGCCTTCCTGTGCGGCACGGGTGCGCAGATGTCGCCGATCGTCGAGATTGACCACCGCGCCGTGGGCAACGGCGAGGTCGGCCCGATCACGCGCAAGCTGGCTCAGCTCTACTTCGACACCGTCCGTGGCAAGCTGCCGCAGCACAGCAACTGGGTGACCCCGATCTACTAAGCCATCGCGGGGAAAAGCGTCGAGTTGAGGCCATAGGGAATCGGACGCGACCTCGCCGGTCGCTGTTGTGGCTCACGCCTCCATAGGCATCGTGAGGGGCTCGTTCGCGGGTGTCGCTGTCCGCGAATGCGCGACGTACCCAAGGCGGCCAGTCGGATCGGGCGCGGTCACATCAAGCCGTTCGGCTCTTGTGCGTGCGCCGTTGGAAACGCCAGCATCCCACGAACGGAGGTGGCGCAATGATCCAGGCCGCGATCTCGGTCGGCGACAGCCCTGGGCTCCGATCTACTCCCTCTTTCGTTTCCCCACGCTCTCTCTCGCGCGTGACCGAGGCGCTCGTCATGAGCCTGGCCCTGGCAGGTTGCCTGTCAGTTGAACAACCCTCGCCGGCAGCGACTGGAGTCGGCGAGATTCTGCCCTCCGGCACGGAGCTGTTCCCGTCGCCGCCCATCCTCGAGCAGGGCGACGTCCCCGCCTACGAGGAGACAACACCGATCACGGGACAGCTCACGCTCGGAACCCCCGGCCAGGCGCTCATCGCGACGATCAGCTCGGCCGGCGGCACCATCGAGGCGAGCGGACTGCGGATCGACTTCGCGCCAGGCACGCTCGCCGCCGATACCTCGTTCTCGGTCACCGCCACGCCCATCACGGCTGCCGATTTCAGCGGCACGGTCACCCCACTGACCCCGCTGTATACAGTCGAGACGGGTGACCCGGCATTCCAGGAGCCCGTCAACGTGACGATGGTCGCGGACATCCCCGCGGGACAAACAGCCCTCGCTCTCTCGTTCGACGACACGACGGGAACGCTGACGCCGCTCGTGCCCATCTCCGAGGACGCCACCAGCCTGACCGCCGCCACGACGCATTTCTCGTCGTTCTTCGGCGGGCTGATGAATCTGTCCAACATGCCGTCCACGACCGATTCCGGTTTTCGGCCCGGCACAGACGACTGGCAGTTCACCAACTACGGAAGCTACGTCGCGCCCGGTGGTCACTGCGAGGGTCAGAGTGCTACCGCGATCTGGTACTACGTCACCCAGCGCAAGCGGGCGGGCGCCAGCGCCCTCTACGGCCTATACGACAACAACGGGGCGACCGAGAAGACGCCAACGCTCTGGCAAGACGATTCGGACGCCTATCGCTTCGCAAGCACCGTGCAGGACGACCCGATTGCGCTTCCCGACACCTACTCGTCTCTCAAGACAACGCAATGGAGCAGCGTCGACAATCGTCTGACGTACGCCTCATTCCGATCTGCGATCGCCTTCAGCGCCGAGCCCCAGATGATCAAGATCCACGAAGCAGGCGCTCCCGTCGGCCAAAGTCACACGCTGATCGTCTATCGTGTCACCCCCGAGCGCCTGTTCATCGCCGACCCAAACTACCCCGCCAGGCTGCGCACGATTGGCTATGACGCCATCGGCGGCAAGCTCAGCCCCTACAGCTCCGGTGACAACGCAGCCGACATCGCGACCAAGGGCGCGACTGTCTACAGGGAATTCGCCTACATGCCGTGGCGTGCCTCGGCGAGCGAGGCCGGCATTGCCGCCCGCTGGGCCGAGTTCGAGGACGGCAGCGCTGGCGACACCATCTTCCCCGCCTACACGCTGTCGGCCCGGCCGGCGGACAGCACCGACGAGGGCGACTGGACACCGCTGACAGACGGCTACCAGACCGACGCCGCCAGCATCTCGATCGGCATCAACGCCACATCAGGAGAGCGGCTCGGGATGTACCGCTATCGCGGAGTCACTGAACTGCCTGTCGGTCCCGTTGCCCTCGACGAAGGCAACAACGAGATCGGGGTGTTTGTCATGGGCAAGGTCGACCACCAATCACCCGCGACGCCGCTTCCGACGGTGACTTCCACGTGGAAGTACGTCGACTTCGTGCGCCTCAATATCGTTCGCGGTCAAGCGACGGCCACGCCTTCGGTCGGGGCTTCTCAGCCCGGGCCCTCAGAAACCAGCCAGGTTGGATCCGGCGATTGGGTCCTCCAGCAGGTAATCCCACTACCGGCCCAAACCGAGGACAGCGACTGCTACTTCGGCAACCAGGTCGCCCTCGGCGACGGTGGCTTCTCTTCGGCCGGGTCGTGGAAGGACGAGGGTTGCACCGGCGAAGGCGGGCCGTACTACTCCGGAACCATCATCGGCACATGCAGTTGGACAGCGCCGCCTTCGTACCTGAAGGTTGGCGAAACCGTCGCGCTGACCATGGAGTGCCAATCGACCGCCAACCAGACGGGCGGCGGGCGATTCAACGGTGGCCAGGGTTGGATGGTCCTGACCCTGAACCCGCCGCCGGACAACCTGGGCGGTCGCATGTCATGGTCGGAGAAGATACTGGGCGACGTTCAGTCCGGCGCGTGGAGTGGCGACCTGCCAAAGTCCGATTCCAAGAGCGGATCGATCGAGATCCCCGCTGGCAGCCAGGACGACATCCTCGTCATCTACGCCTCGGTGGGCGGTCCGGGCGGCAACGGTCAGTACATCTATAAGTACGTCTACGGTGGCACGGAACCCGTGCCACCACGCGCGACCGTGGCACCGATAACACCCGCTTCGCCGCTGCCGATGCCGACTTCCACGCCTGTGGTTCCAACTCCAACGCCGACGCCCGAGCCGACGCCTGTGCCTACCCCCGAGCCGACTGCCACGGTGCCTTCGGGGGCGGAGGCGGAGGAGATGTACCGCATCCTGAGTCTCGGTATAGCTAACAACGGTGCAACCGCGCCCACAACGTTCACCATCACGTCCCCATGGCTGGTCACCGAGATCATCGACTACCATTGGAACGACGGTCACGGAGCCACACCCCTGGGCACGATCACCCTGCGTGCCGGCGACGGGACTGAATTTGGCCCTTGGCAGGTGGACGGCCAGCCGGGACAAGGCGGGGTCAAGAACGCTTATTGGGTCGTGAACCCGAACGTCGTCATCCCGGCCGGCACCTACACCGTGGTCGACTCCAATCCCGCGACCTGGTCGCAGAATGCGGAGACAGGTGGCGCGGGCATGTCGTGGGGTAAGGGCATCCGCATGAACTAGACGCGCGCCCGCGGAAGATCGCGAAGCGTGTGGCTCGATTTGGGCAATGAGCAGCGGCGGCCTGCGACACGGCCGCCGCTTTCGTGTCCCCGTTGGCGGTTCTCGGCCGCGGGCAGCGCAACTCAGGGCCGCGCGAGGCCGCAGTTTCAGGCGGTCGCACGGCACTTAGCCGGGCACATCCTGGCGCTGGACGCCACTTCGGTATCCTTGAGGCCCCAATGGTTACCGAGTCGCGGGTGGAGAGCCCGTTTCAGCCTGTACCCCGGCAGCCTGACTTGCCCGCGCTCGAGCACGAGACGCTCGCCGCGTGGAAAGAGCGCCGGACGTTCGCCCGGCTGCGCGCCCAGAACAGCGGCAACGCGCGCTGGTCGTTCCTGGACGGACCGATCACCGCGAACAATCCCATGGGCGTACATCACGCCTGGGGCCGGACGTACAAGGACCTCTACCAGCGTTTCCACGCCATGCTCGGCGAGGACCAGCGCTACCAGAACGGCTTCGACTGCCAGGGCCTGTGGGTCGAGGTCAACGTCGAGCGCGAGCTCGGCTACACGAGCAAGCGCGACATCGAAGCGAACGGCATCGCCAACTTCGTGAGCCTGTGCAAGCAGCGCGTCCTGACCTACGCGGCCCTCCAGACCGAGCAGTCGATCCGCCTGGGCATGTGGATGGATTGGAACGATCCCGACGAACTGCGCCGGCTGCGCGACCTGATGGCGGCCGATCCCTCGCAGCAGGTCACCGTACAGGGGCCGAACGGCCCAGTCACGGACACCGTCGAGATGATCGTTGGCCGCCTGGGCATGCCCGAGATCGGCGGCTCGTACTTCACCTTCAGCAACGAGAACAACGACCTGATCTGGGGCTTCCTGGCCGAGTGCAACCGGCGTGGCTGGTTGTACAAGGGCCACGACTCGATGCCCTGGTGCACGCGCTGCGGCACGGGCATCAGCCAGATGGAGATGAACGAGGGCTACCAGGACCGCGAGGACCCGGGCCTGACCGTCCGCCTGCCACTCGTCGACTGGCCCGGCGAGGCCTTGCTCGTGTGGACGACCACCCCGTGGACGCTGAGTGCCAACGTCGCCGCGGCCGTTGGACCGGCACTGACGTACGTCAAGGTGCGTCAGGGCGACGACATATTCTGGCTCGGCAAGGGCACGCTCAAGTCCGCTCTGCGCGACCGCTTCGAGGTGCTCGAGGAGCGGCCGGGAAGCGAGCTCGTCGGCTGGCGCTATCGCGGGCCGTTCGACGAGCTGCCGGCAGTGCAGGCGGCATTCGCCGGCGGCCGCGGCGGCGACGGCGGCCCGGGCTACGAGCACCGCGTCGTGCCCTGGGACGAGGTCGGCGAGGAAGAGGGCACGGGCATCGTCCACATCGCGCCCGGCTGCGGTGCCGAGGACTACCAGCTGGGCAAGTCGCTGGACTTGCCCGTCGTCGCGCCGCTCAACGAGGACGGCCATTACCTGGCCGGCTTCGGCTGGCTGACCGGGCTGGACGCACATGCCGTCGCCGAACGGGTCGTCGAGGACCTCGAAAGCAAGGGCGTCTTCTACCACCTCGAGCCATACACGCACCGCTACCCGCACTGCTGGCGGTGCGGCACGCCGCTTCTCTTCCGCGTGGTCGACGAGTGGTACATCTCGATGGGCGAGGTGTACGACAAGCCGCGCGAGCAGGTCACGGCCGACGAGAAGAAGCGCAGCCTGCGCTACCAGATCATGGATGTCGTCGACCAGATCAAGTGGATCCCGGGCTTCGGCTACGACCGCGAGATCGACTGGCTGCGCACGATGGCCGACTGGATGATCAGCAAGAAGCGCTACTGGGGCCTGGCGCTGCCGATCTGGGAGTGCCAGTCGTGCGGCAAGTTCGAGGTCATCTCGGGCCGAGGCGAGCTCCAGCACCGTGCCGTGGCCGGCTGGGCCGAGTTCGAAGGGCATACGCCGCACCGGCCGTACATCGACGCGGTCAAGGTCACGTGCGCGGGCTGTGGCGCGACGATGTCGCGCATCGCCGACGTGGGCAACCCGTGGCTCGACGCGGGCATCGTGCCCTTCTCGACCCTGCACTACCGGACGGAGCCCGAGTTCTGGCAGCAGTGGTTCCCGGCGGACTTCGTGACCGAGTCGTTCCCGGGCCAGTTCCGCAACTGGTTCTACTCGATGCTGGCGATGAGCACCGTACTGCGCCGCGAGCCACCGTTTAAGACGCTCATGGGCTACGCGACCCTGTTCGGCGAGGACGGCCGGCCGATGCACAAGAGCTGGGGCAACGCGGTCGAGTTCAATGAGGGCGCCGAGCGCATCGGCGTCGACGTCATGCGCTGGATGTTCTCCCGCCAGCGGCTCGAGGACAACATCCTGTTCGGCTACCGCACGTCCGACGAGGCGCGGCGTGAGTTGCTCGTGCTGTGGAACGTATACGTCTTCTTCGTCGACTATGCCCGTCTGTCGAACTGGCGCCCGAGCCCGGGAATCGGCGAGCTGATGGCCCACGCCGGCGACTGGCCGCTGCTCGATCGCTGGGTTCTGTCGCGCGTCAGCGGCCTCGCCGCGGCCGTCGGTCAGCGCCTGGCCGACTTCGACGCGACCGGCGCCGCGCGGCTGGTCGGCACGTTCGTCGATGAGCTCTCGACGTGGTACCTGCGCCGCTCACGGTCGCGCATGCGCCTGACCGCCGCTGAGGGCGAGCGCGCGGTGGCCTTCGCCACGCTCCATGCCGCGCTGGTCGGCCTCGCCCGCGTTGTCGCGCCGATACTGCCGTTCATCTCCGAGACGATCTACGAGAACCTGGTCGCCAACGCCCTTCCGGAACTGCCCGACAGCGTCCACCTCACGGCCTGGCCGGCAGACGAGCTGAAGCAGCTGCGCGACGAGCCGCTCGAGGCCGCGATGACCGTCGTGATGCGCGCGGTCGACCTGGGCCGAACCCTGCGCTCGCAGGCGGGCATCAACCTGCGCCAGCCGATCCGGCAGGTGTGGGTCGCGCTGCCGCCCGGCGCGAGCGTTCCGCGCCCGGTCCTAGACCTGCTCGGCGAGGAGCTCAACACCAAAACAGTCGAGGTGATGGCGGACGACTCGGCCCTCGTCGAGCGCCGCGTGCGGCCGCTGCTGCCCAAGATTGGCAGACGCCTGGGTGGCAAGACCCAGGAAGTGCTCGCCGCGGCACGCAGCAACGAGGTCGAGTACCTGTCCGACGGCGGCGTGCGCCTGGCTGGCGTTGACCTTGCCGCGGACGAGGTCGAGATACTGGCCACGCCGCGGCCGGGCACGGCCGTGGCCCATGACCAGGGCCTCGTCGTGGTCATCGACACGGAGCTCGACGACGCGCTGCGCGCCGAGGGCGACGCGCGCGAGCTGGCACGTGCCGTCCAGGACCTGCGCAAGCAAGCCGGCCTCGAGCTCGACGACACGATCGAGCTGTGGCTCCACGCACCTGCCGCCGTGATTGATCGGCTCGCGCCCTACCTTGCCCGGGTCGGGGAGGACACGCTTGCCGAGCGCGTCGCGCACGATGAGCCACCAACTGATGCGCAGCGCGCGACGCACCATCTCGCCGAGGCGGACGTGGTCATCGGCCTGCGGCGCAGCGGACGGCAGGGTTGACCGAGCCGTCACAGCGCCGGCGGCGCTGGCTGCTGTTCGGCGTCCTCGCCGCCGGCGTGGTCATCGTCGATCAGCTCTCCAAGCTGTACATCGACGCCAATTTCCACGTCGCGTCGGCCAACCCCTTGCCCGGCGGCAGCGCGCCGACGCCGATCCTGGGCGAATTCGTGCGCATCGCCAAGTCGTACAACTCGGGCGGCATCTTCGGCCTGTTCGGCAACTCGGCGCTCGTGCTCGCGCTGTCGAGCCTGGTCGTCATCGGGCTGATCCTGTACTACGAGTGGCGCGAGGGCTCGCACACCTGGCTGCTCACGCTGGCCCTCGCGCTCCTGCTGGGCGGAGCGATCGGCAACTTCATCGATCGCGTGCGCGTGGGCTTCGTCATCGATTTCGTCGACATGGGCGTCGGCAATTCACGCTTCTACACGTTCAACGTGGCCGATTCCGCGATAAGCACGGCTCTGCTCTTGCTCATCCTGATCGCGCTCTTCCACGAGCGATTGACCCCCGTCATGCAGCAGGCCTCTGGGGATGGCTGAGCACGTCTCGCTGACGGTGCCCCAGACGGCCACGCCGGGACGCGCGGATCGTGTCGTCGCCGATGCGGTCGGCCTGTCGCGCTCGTACGTCCAGCGCCTGATCGAGGACGGCCGGCTGACCGTCCACGGCGAGCCGGTTAAGAGCAATGCCGTGCTCGCGGCCGGCACGATCCTCGAGCTGGATATTCCCGACCGCCCGGCCGCGACGATCGAAGCGGAGGATGTCCCCCTCGACGTTGTCTACGAGGACGCCGACGTGCTCATCCTCGACAAGCCGACCGGCCTCATAACGCATCCCTCGCCGGGCCATACGAGCGGCACGCTGGTCAACGCGCTCCTGGGCCGCGGCGGTATCGAGGCATACGGCACGGTCGCCGGCGAGGACCGGCCGGGCATCGTCCATCGTCTCGATCGCGACACGAGCGGACTGATCGTCGTCGCGCGCAACGACCGGGCACAGTCGGCGTTGATGGCCCAGCTCAAGGCGCGGCGGGTCAAGAAGACATATCTCGCGCTCGTGCAGGGTGCTGTGTCGGCGCAGAACGGCCGAATCGAGGCGCCCATCGGTCGTGACTCGCGCCACTTCTCGCGCATGGCCGTGATCGCCACCGGCCGGCCATCGGTCACGGGCTACCGTGTTCGCGAGCGCCTGCCCGGATGGACGCTGCTTGAGGTCGATCTGCTGACCGGAAGAACGCATCAGATCCGCGTCCACCTCGCATCGATCGGCCATCCCGTGGCCGGCGATCCGGTATACGCCACGGGCGCGGCCAGACGCGGGCCGGACGGGCTCGAGCGCCTGTTCCTCCATTCATGGCGGATCGAGTTTGCGTCTCCGTCGGCGGATCGCATCATTCGCGCAGAGGCGCCATTGCCGCCCGAGCTAGAAAGCGTGCTCGACGCGCTGCGCGCGAGTCACCCATGACCCACACCTCGAAGCCGAACGTGTCGATCCTGATCTCGGGACCTTCGCGCACGGGCAAGACGACGGCGGCCAACATCCTGGCCGAGCGCTACGGCATCCCGAACATCAAGATCGGCGAGGAGTTCCGCAAGCGGACCGGCATCGACACCTCGAGCTTCGCGCCGCGCGACCGTTCGCTCGACCAGGAGATGGACGACTTCCAGGCGGCGAAGATCAGGTCCGCCGTCGCCGACGACCCGTTCATCCTCGAGGCTCGCCTGGCCGCGTTTCTGGCCAGCATCGAGCGACAGAAGGCCGATCTGCCGGTCGTGACGATCCTGTTCTGGGCGCCCGAGGAGGTCAGGATGGAGCGCCAGCTGCGCAAGGTCCGTCGCGATAACCCTGACTCGCGGGCCACGCTCGACGAGCTCCTCGCGGGCGAGCGCGAGCGCGAGGCGCGCGATCGCGCACTGTGGAAGTCGGTCCACCCGGAGCTTGACGACCAGAACGTCTTCGATCCCGACCTGGCCGATGAATCGGGCACGCCGGTCTACGACCTGGTCATCGACACGCGCGTTGGCATGCCCGACGCCGTCGCCGACCTCGTCCACGACTGGCTGGTCCAGCGCGGCGCGTTCGGCGCAAGCGACGGCTAGCGACCAGCTCCCGGCCGGCCTCGCCGCCGGGGAGCCGAACGTGCGCACCGTCGAGGTCGCCGTGGACGCCGCCGGCCCACGCGGCGGACAGACCTTCACCTACTCAGTGCCACAGGCGCTCGGGACTGTTGAGCCCGGCGAGGCCGTGCTGGTCGAGTACGGGCGGAGGCGCGCGCTGGGCGTCGTGCTCGGCACAAGCGAGGGGCAGCCCGACCGCGAGCTCAAGCCGATCCTCGCGCGAGTGCGCTCCGACGGGCCGCTCCTGCCGCCACTCCAGGTCGAGCTGTGCAAGCACATCGCCACGCACTACCTGGCGCCACCCGCGCTCGTGCTGCACGCGATGCTCGCGCCGGGGATGCTCGAGCGCGTCGAGCGCGTCACGCGCAATGTCGACGGCGGAGCCGAGACCGAGTGGACCGTACGGCCGCCTGTGGCGCGCGAGAAGCTCGAGCGCCGGGTAAGCCTGACCGAGGCAGGACGTCGCGCGGCGGCCGGCGAGGCGGACGGCGCGCGGCTCGGGCCACGCCAGCGCGCGCTGCTGGCCGAGCTGCTTGGCGCGGACGAACCGGTCGCGGCTCCGCTCCTCGCTGCGCGCCACGGCACGAGCGCGATCCCCGGCCTTGCCCGGCGCGGCCTGGTCGCGATCGAACAAGCGCGCGTCGAGCGCCGCCCGCTGGCCGATCGCGCGGCGCCGGCGCGCGGCTCTCGGCCCGACGACGCGCCACTCAGCGACGACCAGCGGCGGGCCGTCGAGCGCATCGCGGACCATGTCGCCGCGCGCCGGCCAACGACGGTCCTGCTCGAGGGGACGACCGCGAGCGGCAAGACGAGCGTCTATGCCGCGGCGATCCGCGTAGCACTCGAGCAGGGCAGGGGCGCGCTCGTGCTCGTGCCCGAGATCGCGCTCGCGGTACCGCTCCTCGACCGCCTGGGCTATGACCTGGGCGTCGACGTGGCCCTGCTGCACAGCGCGCTGGGCGAAGGCGAGCGCGCCGACGAGTGGCGGCGCATCCGGGCCGGCGAGGTGAAGGTGGTCGTCGGCACGCGCATTGCCGCTCTTGCGCCCTTGGCGGATCCGGGCGTGATCATCGTCGACGAGGAGCACGACTCGGCGTACAAGTCCGATCGGACGCCGCGCTACCACGCGCGCGATGTCGCGATGGAGCTCGGCAAGCTGGCCGAAGCGCCGGTCATCCTGGGCAGCGCCACGCCTGACGTGGTGACCTACGGCCGCGCGCAGCTCGGCGAGATCGAGCGGATCGTCCTTCCGCGCGTCGCAGGTGCTCGGCCAAAGGTGGACGTGGTCGACCTGCGCGCGGAGCTCGCGGCGGGTAATCGGGGCCTCCTGTCGCGTCAACTGGCGGCAGCCCTGGCGGACTTGAACACCCAGGATCGTGAGCAGGCGGTCCTGGTCATCAATCGGCGCGGCAGTGCGTCGGTCATCGTGTGTCGCGACTGCGGCTACGTGCAGATTTGCCCGGAATGCCAGCGCCCGCTCGTGTTTCACGCGAACACGCTGTCGCTGCGCTGCCACCACTGCGGTGCGACCGCGCCGGTTGCGCGGCGCTGCCCGGCGTGCGAGTCGGTGCGTATCCGCTACCTGGGCGGCGGGACGCAGCGCGTCGAGCGCGAGGTGCAGATCCGCTTCCCGCACCTGCGTGTCGTTCGCCTGGACCGCGACGTGGTCGAGCGCAAGGGAGAGGCGACGCGTGTCATCGACGCGTTTGCGGCCGGCGATTTCGACGTTCTCGTCGGCACGGCCCTGGTGACCAAGGGACTCGACGTGCCGCAGGTCACGCTGGTCGGGGTCGTCTCGGCCGACATCGCGCTCAACCTGCCCGACCAGCGCGCCGCCGAGCGCACGTATCAGCTCCTCGTCCAGGCGATCGGGCGCGCCGGCCGTGGCGAGCGCGCCGGGACGGCGATCGTCCAGACCTATCTGCCCGACCACCCGGTCATCGCCGCCCTCGTCGAGGACGACGCGCTCAGCTTCTACGGCGCCGAGCTCGCCTCACGCCGGCTCTTCAACGCGCCGCCGTTCGGTGACGTGATCAAGCTGACCATCGCGCTCGAGGATCGCGCCGCGGCCGAGAAGAAGGCCACGGGCATGACGGCTGAGCTGCGCGAGCGTGTTCGCGCATCAGATGCCAAGGTTGAGGTCCTGGGTCCGCTGCCGGCGTATATCGCGCGCCGCGCCGGCCGCTGGCGCTTCCATGTCGTGCTCCGCGGCGAGCGGCCGATGGACGTGCTCGGCGCGGATCCCGGCGCGCCGTGGTCTGTCGACGTCGATCCCGAGAGCCTTCTCTGATCGGCGGCCGCCGGCTGGCGACACATATACTCGGGATCAATGAGCGTTCTGCCGATCATCATGTTGGGCGACCCGCGGCTGCGCCTCAGGGGTGAGCCGGTGGATTCATTCGGCAAGTACCTGCACGAGTTGCTCGACGACCTGGCCCATACGATGCGCGCCGCGCCGGGCGTGGGCCTGGCCGCGCCGCAGCTGGGTGTCGCTCTTCAGGCGTGCGTGGTAGAGGTCGAGGGCCAGCTGCACGAGCTCGTGAATCCCAAGATCGTGCGCTCGAGCGGCGACGACAACGACCTCGAGGGGTGCCTGTCGATCCCGGGCTATGTCGCCTATGTCACGCGCCGCGAGCAGGTCTGGGTCGTGGCCCAGAACCGAAACGGACGCAATATCAAGGTCAACGGCAAGGGACTCCTGTCGCGCGCCATGCAGCACGAGCTGGACCACCTTCAGGGCAAGCTGTACATCGACTACCTCGAGTCGATGGACGAGCTGATCCCGGTCACGCGCCTGCACGACGACCCCGCGGACGAAGAGGCCCTCGCGTCATTCGCGTGACCGGCAGAGTCCGGACGGTCTTCCTAGGCACTGGCGCGTTTGCCGTGCCGATCCTCGCCGCACTCGCAGATCAGCCGACTGTCGACCTGCTCGCCGTCGTCACCGCTCCCCAGCGCGCCGGTTCGCGCGGCCGACCCACCGATCCGCCCGTCGTAGCCTGGGCCACCGAGTACGGACTGCCGATGCTCCGGCTCGACCGACTTCGAGCCTCGGACGCCGTCGCCCAGGTCGCACAGCTGCGACCGGACCTGCTCGTCCTCGCCGACTACGGCCAGATCGTGCCAGCGTCACTGCTCGATGTGCCGGCGCATGGCGCGCTGAACGTGCATCCGTCGCTTCTGCCGCGCCACCGCGGCGCGACGCCAATTCCGGCCGCGATCCTGGCGGGCGACGCCGAGACGGGCGTGACCCTGATGCGCATGGATGCTGGCCTCGACAGCGGCCCCGTCGTCGCCCAGTCGCGAGTGGCACTGTCAGGGTCTGAGACCGCGCCACAGCTCGAGGCGCAGCTCGTGGATCTGGGCGCGCGCCTGCTTGTCGCGACCCTGCCGCACTGGCTGGCGGGTGAAATCGAACCCGTTGCCCAGGAACAGCGCGATGCGACGATGACCAGGCCGTTGCGGCGCGAGGATGGCCGCCTGGATCCATCAAAGACAGCGGCAGAGCTGGAGCGCCAGGTCCGTGCCTACCAGCCATGGCCGGGAAGCTTCGTCGAGACCTCGGCGGGTCGCCTGACGTGCTGGTCGGCGCATGTGGGAGAAGCGCGGTCACAGGACGTGGCCGTGGGTACCCTCGCGCGCACGCTGGACGCAGGGTTAGCCATCGCCGCCAGCGACGCGTTGCTCGAGCTGGACGACATTCAGCCTGCCGGCGGGCGGCGGATGAGCGCGGCTGAGCTGCTGCGCGGCCATCCCGCGCTGGCTGGTTCGTCGGTCATCGTTCCTGCACAATCCGGCAGTCAATCGGCTGCCTGCTAGGGGGATTGCGCCACGAAGCTTCTTCTGACTTCCTCCGGAATCAGCAACAAGAGCATCCACGACGCGCTGGTCGAGCTGCTGGGCAAGCCGATTGCCGAGTCGAACGCACTTTGCATTCCCACGGGGATATCCCGTTCCCAGATGGACCCAAGGGGGCCTACCGGTTCATCACTGGGAAGGCCCTCAGCCCTCTGGTCGGATTGGGCTGGAAATCGTTAGGAGTGCTGGAGCTCACCGCTCTACCCAGCATCAAACGGGAGTACTGGGTCGACGCCGTCCAAACGACTGACGCTCTGCTGGTCTGGGGCGGCGATGTCCTGTATCTGTGCCGCTGGATGCGCGAGTCCGGACTGGCAGACCTCTTGCCGAAGCTGCGCGAGATGGTCTATGTGGGGGTGAGCGCGGGCAGTATGGTGACCGCGCCTACATTCGGCGAGACATACGACGACGCTGATACGCCCTTCATCATCGAGAAGGGGCTGGGACTGGTTGACTTCGCCTTGCTTCCGCACCTGGATAACGAGAACCACCCGGAAAGTGGCAGCGCCAAGGCGGAAAGAATGGCCGCGGAGATCCCAGTGCCGGCCTACGGGATCGACGATGAGACGGCCATCAAGGTGGTCGACGGCATGGTCGAAGTCGTTTCCGAGGGACATTGGAAGCTCTTCAATCCTGGACCGCCGTCAGCCGATCGCGCCTCTTGACGCTACGATGCCGCGATGCGCTCCGATTCCGTGCCGGAGCAACGGGTTTCGCCACTGATCAGCCTGCCGGCGGCGGGCATGCGCGACGCCCGACCCGGGCTGTCGGGCGTTCCGGCTGATGAACTATCCGCGTGGCTCGAAGATCGCGGTGAGCCCACGTATCGGGCCCGCCAGATCGGCGACCACCTGTGGTCGGCCGCGGTCCAATCGCCGGATCAGCTCAGCACGATTCCGCACCGCCTACGCTCGCAGCTGGCCGATGCATTCCGCGTCTCGACGCTGGCCGACACGGAAACAACGCCAGCCGACAACGACCTGACCCAGAAAGCGCTCCATCGTCTCGACGACGGCCGGCTGATCGAGTCGGTCCTGATGCGCTATCCGGCTCGTGGATGGCGCCGCGCCCGGGCGACCGTGTGCATCTCGAGCCAGGCCGGTTGCGCAGTCGGCTGTCCGTTCTGCGCAACCGGTGAGCTGGGCTTCGGGCGCGATCTCGAGATCGCTGAGATGGTCGACCAGGTGCGCTTCTGGCGCCAGTGGCTGGCCGGCGTCGGCCAGCGGCTGACGAATGTCGTCTTCATGGGCATGGGCGAGCCACTGCTCAACGTCGACCGAGTCCTGGCCGCTGCTTCCGGGATCACGGACCCGGAACGCCTCGGCCTCGGCGCGCGGCACGTCACCATCTCGACCAGTGGCGTCGTGCCGGGCATGGACCTGCTCACAGCTCAGCGGCCGCAGTACACGCTTGCCGTGTCGCTCCACGCGGCACGGCAGGAGCTGCGCGACGTACTCGTCCCGCTCAACCGGAGGTACCCTGTCGAAGAGGTCGTCCGCGCTGCCGACCGGTACGCCGAGCAGACCCGACGGCGGATCACATACGAGTACGTGATGATCGACTCGATCAATGACACACCGCTCGATTCGGCGGCGCTGGCCGCGCTGCTGCGCGGACGGCTGGCGCACGTCAACCTGATCCCGATGAATCCCGTGGCGCACACGCCGTGGAAGCCCAGCTCGATCGAGCGCACGGAGGCGTTCGCCGGACGACTGCGCGAGGCGGGTATTGAGACGACGGTGCGCCGCAACCGGGGCATCGACATAGGTGCCGCGTGCGGTCAGCTCGCGGCCGATCGGGCGGGCGCGCCCGCACCCGCGGCCGTCGCGCGCCGGCGGGAGCTGCTCGTCGTCCAGTCCGCGGCCGCGCTCGCCGGCCGTGCCGCAGACTAGCGCGGCGCTCCGCAGATGAGGCCGATCCAGGTCGCCGCAAGCATCACCACGGCTGACTTCGGCAATCTCTATCGCGTCGTTCGCAAGCTGGAGCACGCCAAGGTCGATCGGCTCCACCTCGACATCATGGACGGCCATTTCGTGCCCAACATCACGTTCGGGCCGGACGTCGTCGCCGCGGTCAGGCGGCTGACCCGCCTGCCGATCGACGCTCACCTGATGATCAGCGAGCCGGCGCGCTACGCGGACCGGTTCATCGCGGCCGGGGCAAACACGATCACCTTCCATTACGAGGTCGACGAGTCCGCCGAGGTGAAGCACGAGACGCTGGCCCGTATTGCCGCCGCCGGGCGCGGACCAGGTCTCGCCATCAGCCCGGAGACGGCGGCGGCGGTCCTCGCCGACTACGTCGACGAGCTCGCGCTCGTCATAGTCATGACCGTCGAGCCGGGTTTCGGCGGCCAGCATTTCATGCCCGAGCCAGCGGCCAAGATCAGCGACGTCAAGCGCCTGCTCGCGGGCCGTCCGGACGCGCTCGTCCACGCCGACGGCGGCGTCAGTGCCGAGACGGCCGCTGTCGTCGGTGGCTACGGCGTCGACGTCTGCATCGTGGGTTCGGCCCTCTTCCAGCGCGGTCAGGACGCGGCACGCGAGGTCGAAGCCGTAAAGCGCAACGCCGGCTCCGTCCCCTGGCACGGCTGATGCGCCTGCTGCTGCAGCGTGTCACCCGCGCTCAGGTAAGCGTGGCCGGGGACGTCGTTGGCAGGATCGGAGCCGGGCTGGTGATCCTGGTCGGCGTCGGTCACGACGACTCGGAGGGGGTTGCGCGGACGCTGGCCGGCAAGGCCGTGGACCTGCGCATCTTTCGCGATGACGAAGGCAAGGCCAATCGATCGCTGATCGATGTCGGTGGCGAGGTGCTGGCGATCAGCCAGTTCACGCTCTTCGCCGACACACGCAAGGGCCGCCGGCCATCCTTTCTCGACGCCGCGCCGCCCGAGCTGGGCAACGCGCTTTACGAGAGCTTTTGCTCCGCAGTCGAGGAGCGCGGCGTCAGAGTCGCCAAAGGGATCTTCGGGGCCGAGATGCAGGTCGAGCTCGTCAACGACGGCCCGATGACGATCTGGCTCGACTCAGCCGCCGGCTGAGGAGCGCTGGCGCCGCGCGCGCGGCGCTGGACCTAGGCGGTCTTCTGAAGGGTGCGCTGGCAGCGCGTGCACACGAGCGCGCGGCTCATCTTGCCGTTCTGCTCGAGACGCATCGGCTGAAGGTTCGCGGTCATGCGCCGGTGCGCGCGGACGCGGTTCATCCCGACTGACTGCGGGTTGAAGCCGCCCATCGATGTCTTTCCGCAGATTGCGCACATGCGAGCCATGGTTCGAAAGGACTCCAGATCGAGGGAAGTGAGCGGGCCGATCGGCCGCACCGGCTGGCTACTATAACAGGGTGCCGAACGCGACAGACTCGGGGCAGCCGCGTGGTTCGGCGCACGTCGACGAGCGCCAGGTAGCACGAATCGCACGCGGCGCCGCGCTCGCTGTCTACGGCGTAACCAACGTCGTGGGCGCGCGCTGGTGGCAGCGTGTGGGCGACCGATTCGGTCTCGGCAGCAGCGGCGTTCGCGTGCGCACTGCGCCCGCGCTCGAGGTCGCCATCAACGTCGAGCTTGCCCCCGGTGTCCCCCGAGACAGCGTCCTGGCCAATGTCGCCGACGCGGTGCGCTACACGGTCCAACGCGACGCGGGCCGTTCGATCGACGCGCTGACGTTGACGGTTGAAGGACGGTGAACAGCCTCGCCTGGAATGGCCATGACCTGCTGGCCGCACTGAAGCATTCCGCCGCAACGCTGAATCTCGGCGTCGACGAGGTGAACGCGCTCAACGTCTTCCCGGTACCCGACGGTGACACCGGCTCGAACATGCTCGCGACGGTCCAGGCGGCGCTCGCCGAGGCGGACAACGTTCCCGAGCTGGAGCGCAGCGTGGCGCGCGTCGCCGCGGCGCTCAGCCTGGGCGCGTTGATGGGCGCGCGCGGCAACAGCGGCGTGATCCTTTCGCAGCTGTTTCGCGGCCTGGGCGAGGCGGTCAGCGGCGTCGATGAGATCGGCGGTCTCGAGCTTGCCGAGGCGCTCAGGCAGGGTTGTGAAGCGGCTTTCTCGGCCGTCGCACATCCCGTCGAAGGCACCATCCTGACCGTCGTCCGTGACGCCTCGACGGCCGCGGCCGCCGCGCTCGTGGCCAACGGCTCGCTCGAGCACGTCCTCGCCGCCGCCGTCGCCGAGGCAAGCGCGTCGGTCGCGCGGACGCCGTCGATGCTGCCCATTCTCAGGAGCGCCGGCGTCGTCGACGCGGGCGGCAAGGGGCTCGAGCTGCTTCTCGCTGGCGCGCTCGCGTCAGTTCACGGCGAAAGCACGCCGCATGTCGGCCCTGTCGCGCACGACATCGCGCTGCCCGCGCTCGATGGGCTCGAGGCGGAGGGCTTCGGCTACGAGACGGTCTTCGTCATCGTGCCGCACGACGGCAAGCGGCTCGACGTCGACGCCATCCGGCGCAAACTGGGCGAGATCGGCGAATCGGTCCTCGTCGCCGGGGATCCCAGCGCGGTCAAGGTCCACGTTCACAACGAGCATCCCGACCGGGTTTTCGCCTACGGTCTGTCGGTTGGCAAGTTGAGCAGGATCAGCGTCGAGAACCTCGACCGCCAGGCGACCGCACTCCGACAGCACGCCGTCGAGCAGTCCGGCACGTCCTCGAGGATCTCAGCCGTCGAGCAAGGAACCGGTGGCCCACGGCCGGCGATCGTTGTGGTCGCACCGGGCGACGGTTGGGCTGAGCTGTTCTCGACCCTCGGCGCCGCGGTGACCGTCGACGGCGGCCAGGGCTCGAACCCATCGGCCGGCGAGCTCGCCCAGGCGATCCGCGGCACCAACGCGGCTGAAGTCATCGTCCTGGCCAACAACCCGAACGTCAGGCTGGCCGCCAGGCAGGCTGGCGCGCTCGTGCCGGACGTGGTCGTGAAGGTCGTCCCCAGCCGCAACCCGGCAGAGGGCGTCGCCGCGATGCTCGCCCTCGAGTTCGACGTCGACCTGAAGACCGCCGTGAAGGCGATGGCCGACACCGCCGAGCGAATCCAGACTCTGCAGGTGACGGCCGCCGTGCGCGACGCGCGGATGAGCCGGCGCCGCGTAAAGCGCGGCGATTACATCGTCCTTGGACCGAGCGACGGCCTCGTGGCCGCCGACCGCGACGAAACCGTTGCTGTCCTGGCCGCGGTGGGCAAGCTCAGGCCCGGCTTCGAGCTACTGACCCTGTACCGCGGCCGCACGGTCGACGAGCCGGCTGCACAGCGCATGGCCGACGCGTTGACCGCTGCGCTGCATGGCGTCGAGGTCGAGCTGGTCGACGGTGGACAAGCGCACTACGACTACGTCATCGCGGCCGAGTAGGTGAGCGCGCCCGCCGTCTCCCGGCGCGCGTCACAACCGGCGCCGGAGCCACTGCCGCTGCTGGACCAGTCGCTCATCACCACGCGCATCGTCGCCCGCCCGACGGCACGCAACCTGGGCCGGCTCGGCATCCGCACCGTGCGCGACCTCGTCTTCCACTTCCCGCGCAAGTACAACGACTTCAGCCACGTACAGACGTTGCGCGAGCTGCGCGAGCGGCCGCCCGAAGGGCCGGTCAGTGCCGTCGTCGAGATCGTCGACCTGCGCGTCGAGCAGGGTTTCAGGCGTCGCATCCAACGCACGGTGGCACGGCTGCGTGACGAGACCGGTGAGGGCGAGGCCGTGTGGTTCGGCCGGCGCTACATCGAGCGCCGACTCGCCGTCGGGCAGACGGTCGCGCTCAGCGGCAAGGTCGAGCTGCGCGGCTGGCTGCCGCGCTTCCAGAACCCTGAGTTCGGCGAGCCCGGCGGCGAGTCGCTCAACGCCGGCCGGATCGTGCCCGTCTACCGGCTGACGGCCGGCGTCGCGGCGCCGACGTTGCGGGCACGGATCCGGAACGCGCTCGACCAGGCGCTGCCATCCCAGCCGGAATACCTGCCCAGCGCGCTGCGGCACGACCTCGAGCCGACGGTCGGCCAGCTCGCCGATGTGCACGACGCGATCGAATGGATCCACTTTCCTCCCGACTTCGAGCGTCGCGACGACGCCCTGCGCCGCCTGGCGTTCGACGAGCTGCTCGCGCTCCAGGTGGGCATGGTCGCCCGCCAGCGCCAGCGCCAGCGCGAGCAGAGCCTGCCGATCGAGGTCGACGACGTCCGCTTCAGCGAGATGGTCGCCGCGGTCGAATCGGTCATCTCGGCCCAGGTCGCAGCGCGCCGCGCGCGCCTGAGCTCCGACGTGGAGTCCGACGCCGCCGTGGCCTTGACCGCGGACCAGCGCGCGGCGCTCGACGACATCCGCGCCGACCTCGCCACCAGCCGGCCGATGATGCGCCTGCTGCAGGGCGACGTCGGCTCGGGCAAGACGGCCGTTGCCGCGATCGCGATGGCGGCGGCGGCCGACGCCGGCCACCAGGCAGCGCTGCTCGCGCCGACGGATCTGCTCGCCCGGCAGCACGCCCAGACGCTGACCCGCCTGCTCGAACCGCTCGGTCACGACGTCATCCTGCTGACGGGCTCGCTGCCCGCGGTCCAGCGTAACGAGGCGCTCAGCGTGCTCGGCGCGCCGACGCAGTCGATCGAGGGTCGGACTCGTGGCCGCGTCACCGTCGGTACTCACGCGCTCGTCCAGGATGCCGTGGCGTTTGCCGACCTGCGCCTTATCGTCGTCGACGAGCTGCACCGCTTCGGCGTCGCCGAGCGCGAGGCTCTCACCGGCAAAGGGAATGCGCCGCATGTGCTGCTCATGACCGCGACGCCCATCCCGCGCACCTTGGGCCAGATCGTGCACGCCGACCTCGATGTCTCCGACCTGCGCACGCTGCCGGCCGGCCGGCAGACGACCAAGACCGGCATCCGGCGTACGGAGGAGCTGCTCCGCCGCTCCGACGGGGGCCAGGGCGCACTGCCGCTGATCGTCAGGGAAGTAGCCGCCGGCCATCGTGCGTTCGTGGTCGTGCCGCTCGTGGAGGATGACCCGGAGGCCGGCGCCAGGTCGGTCGAAGCCGGCGCGGCGCTGGTGCGCGATAACTGGGCTGCCGCCGCGCAGGTCGCGGGCATCGAGATCGAGACGCCCGCGATCGAGATCGTCCACGGCCAGATGAAGGCGTCAGAGCGCGACGAGCGCATGGAGCGTTTTCGCTCCGGCGACGTGCCCATCGTCGTCGGCACGACCGTGCTGGAGGTAGGCGTTGACGTTCCCGAGGCGACGGTCATGATGATCCTTGATGCCGATCGTTTCGGGCTCGCCCAGCTGCACCAGCTGCGCGGCCGGGTCGGCAGGGGAGAGGCGGAGTCGTACTGCGTGCTGGTCAGCGAGCGCTATCCGATCGACCCGAAGCATCCCGCAGACGACGAGGAGGCGACGGTGATGGCCCGTCTTGACGCACTGGCCCGCACGACCGACGGGTTCGCGCTGGCCGAGATGGATCTCGAGCAGAGACGCGAGGGCGAGCTGCTCGGCCTGTCCCAGAGCGGGCTGCCGCCGCTGCGCGTAGCGTCGCTGACGCGACGTTCCGACCAGCACATGTCGCTTGCCGCGCGCAGCCTGGCTGAGACGATCGTGGACGATGCCGGGCGGATCAAGCCGTCATTCGCCGACCTGGAACACGAGTTGCGCGCGGGCTGGCTCGAGCGTGTCGGCGCAGGCGAGGTACTGAGCGAGGACGAAGATGGCTGATGCAGGACGTGTCGTGGCCGGAACAGCTCGTGGTATTCGCCTCGAGGCACCGCCCGAGGGCACGCGGGCGCTGACAGACCGCGTCAAGGAGGCTCTCTTCGCGGCGCTCGAGGCGGCCGGTGCGCTGCGCGGCCCGTTTCTCGACCTGTTCGCGGGCAGCGGCGCGGCCGGCATCGAGGCACTCAGCCGTGGCGCGCCGTCGGCGACGTTCATCGAGAAGGAGGGCAAGGTCTGTGCCGTGATCGGCACAAACCTGCGCCGCGCGCACCTCGAGGAGAACGGCCACGTCGTGCGCGCGGACGTCGTCAGCCACCTGCACGGTGGCACGCCCGCCACGCGCACGTCATTTGCCGCGGCCGTCGTCGACCCGCCGTACGGCGACGTGATCATCGAGCGGACGCTGGAGCTGTTGGGCGAAGACGAGCGGCGCTGGCTGACTGATGATGCGCAGGTCGTCGCCAAGCACTTCTGGCGCGACGATCCGCCCGAGCGCGTCGGCAGCCTGCAGCGCACGCGCCAGCGCCGCTTCGGCGAGACGGTGCTCTCCTTCTACACTCGCCAGCCATGACCACGGCGCTCTATCCCGGCTCATTCGACCCGATCACGTTCGGCCACCTCGACGTCATCGGCCGTGCAGCAACCATCTTCGACCGGCTCACGGTGGGTGTACTGACCAACCCGCGCAAGTCGGCCATGGCGTCGCTCGACGATCGCATCGCCGTGATTCGCGAGGCGGTCGCCACAGAGCTGCCCGACGTCGCGGAACGCATCGAGGTGGCCGGCTTCGACGGTTTGACGGTCGACTTCGCGCTGCGCATCGGTGCCGGCTTCATCGTCCGTGGCCTGCGCGCCGTGAGCGACTTCGAATCGGAGCTCCAGATGGCGCACACCAATCGCAAGCTCGCGCCGAGCGTGGACACGGTCTTCTTCATGACCGCCCTCGAGCACGCTTACCTGTCGTCGAGCCTGGTCAAGGAGATCGCCCTTTTCGGCGGCGACGTCAGCCGCATGGTGCCGCCTGCGGTGTTGCCCGGCCTGCGCGATGGCGCAGGCCGTACAATCGGGCGTTGACGGCCCACCCCCCGGAGAACACTCCCATCGACATCATCTTTCTCATCGAACAGCTCGAGCGGCTGATCTCAAGCGGCCGCAATATGCCCCTCACGAGCAACGTGATCATCGACCAGGCGCGTGCCCTGGACCTGCTCGATCAGTTGCGCGTTGCCGTGCCTGAAGAGGTGCGCCAGGCAAAGCGAATCAACGAAGAGACCGAGCGCATCGTCGAGCGTGCCCAGGAAGAGGCGGAGCGCATCCTCGCCCGCGCCCAGGAGCAGGCCGCCTTCCTGATCGAGGAGCTCGAGCTGACCCGGGCAGCGGAGATCAAGTCGAAGGAGATCATCGCCGACGGCCAGCGCGAGGCAGACGAGATCAGGCGCGGCGCCGACGAGTACGCGGCGAGCGTGCTGATCAAGCTCGAAGGCGAGCTGATCAAGGAGCTCCAGAGCATCAAGCACGGCCTGGCCATGCTCGACGAGCGTTACGTGGCTGGAGACGCCGATGGCAATGGCCTGGCGCCCGCGCCGGAAGTTCCGACGGGGGTGGGGGGTCGTGCTCAGCTATAACGTCGCGACCCTGCTGCGCTCTGCGCCCGGGACCGAGCGGCGTTATCCGGTCGCCGACGTGACCATGGACATCGCCCCCGACCTGCAGCTTGCGCAGCCGATCAAAGGCGAGGTCCGCCTGTCGCGCACCGGGCGCAGCATCCTTGCCCAGGCGTGGCTGAGCACGGCCATCGAGGGCTACTGCCGGCGCTGCCTGACGCCGATCGTGACCCCGATTGATCTCGAGATCGAGGAGGAAGCGCTGCCGTCGGTCGACATCGACACGGGCATGCCGCTCGATGCCAGCGTCGAGCCCGACGCGCTGCGCCTGGACGACCACCACGAGCTCGACCTGGGCGTGCCGGTGCGCGAAGCGATCTCTTTGGCCGAACCGATTACTCTTCTGTGCCGCGAGGAGTGCCGTGGTCTGTGCCCCACGTGCGGCGTGGACCTCAACACGGTCACCGATCACTCACATAGCGAAGACGCGGTCGATCCGCGCCTGGCCGATCTGGCCAAGTGGCGCGATCGGGCGGAACCGAACTAGAGCCCGACAACCAAGGAGTAGCAACGGAAATGGGAGTTCCGAAGCGGCGCGTCTCGCATGCCAGACAGGGCGAGCGCCGCGCGCATCACGCGCTGACGACGCCGCAGCTGGAGGAGTGCCCGCACTGCCACCAGCAGAAGCGCGCCCACCACGCGTGCGCCAACTGCGGCTGGTATGGCGGCCGCGAGGCAGTACACATCAAGACCAAGACGAAGCCGGAGAGCCCGGCCTAGCCCGAGCCCACTGACCGCCTCGGCACGAGGGGCTGGCGAAGAATTGGACATCGACATCCTGCGCGGCCATGACGCCACGGCCGAGGGCCGCGTGCGCGTCGCGGTCGACGCCATGGGCGGCGACCACGCACCCGAAGAGGTCGTTGCCGGCACGCTCGATTGGGCGCGCGGCCACCCGGACACGGACGTGATCCTCGTCGGCGACGAGCAGCGCGTGAGCGCGCTGCTCGGCGCGGAGCGGCCGGCCAACCTGAGCATCGTCGCCGCGACCGAGTCCGTGACCATGGACGAGCATCCGGCGCTTGCCGTGCGCCGCAAGCGCGACGCGAGCATCAACGTATGCATGCGCCTGATCAAGGACGGCCGGGCTGATGCGGTCGTCACTGCTGGTCACACCGGTGCCGGTGTCGCCTCTGCGATCCTCAACCTCGGGCGCCTGCGCAATGTCGACCGCCCGGCGCTTGCCGTGCAGATGGTGACCGACCGCGGACCGATGGTGCTCCTCGATATCGGGGCGACCACCGACTCGACGGGAACCAACCTCTACCAGTACGCGCACATGGGCGCCATCTTCGCCGAGCGCGTGCTGGGCGTCAGCGACCCGTCGGTGGCCCTGCTGAGCATCGGCGAGGAGGGCGGCAAGGGCGAGCAGCGCGTCCAGGATGCGACTGGGCTTCTCAAACAGAGCAACCTGCGCTTCGTGGGCAATGCCGAAGGCAAGGACCTGCCCAAGCACCCGGCCGACGTGGTCGTGTGCGATGCGTCCGTCGGCAACGTCACGATCAAGTTCTTCGAAGGGCTGTCGACGTTCATCTTCGACATGATCCGGGCCGAGTTCCGCCGCCCGCCGCTGGGCCCGATCGGCTACCTGTTCATGCGCCCGGGCATCTCGCGCATCCGCCAGCGCTTCGACTACGAGCGCCTCGGCGGCGCGCCCCTTCTCGGCGTCAAGGGCACGGTCCTGATCACCCATGGCCGAGCGCGCCGGCGCATGATCGGCTTCGCGGTCGAGGTCGGCGCCGCCGCGGCCCGGGCACGAATCCCGGAGCGCATCGCCGATGTCCTCGCATGACGAGCAGCGCGAGGCGCGCCAGCTCGCGCTGGCGGCGATCTTCGAGGCTGACTTCGGCCAGCACACTGCGAGCCACGTCCTCGAGCGGCGCATAGCCGACGAGCAGACGGCTCCCGCCGTCGCCGAGCTGGCGCGCAAGATAACCGGCGCGGTGGTCGCCCAGCGCGACACGATCGATGCCGAAATCGAGCGCGTGGCGCCCAAGTATCCGGTCGTCCAGCTTGCCCGAATCGACCGCGCATTGCTCCGTTGCGCGATGGCTGAACTGCTACACTCCCGCACGACGCCGGCCCGGGTGGCCATCGCCGAGTGGGTCGAGCTGGCGCGCACATACAGTGGCGAACCGGCCCGCCGTCTGCTGAACGGAGTTCTTGGGCGAGTCGCCCGAGAACGCCAAACAGGAGGGAGCACTGAGTGACCGCAGATACCTATGAGCGTCTGAAGAAGCTCGTCGTGGAGCAGCTGGGTGTCGAAGAGGACCAGGTGACTCCCGAGGCAAGCTTCGTGGACGACCTCAATGCGGACTCGCTCGACCTGGTTGAGCTGATCATGAGCCTCGAGGAAGAGTTCGGCGCCGAGATTTCGGACGAGGACGCCGAGAAGATCCGAACGGTTCAGGACGCCGTCGACTACGTCGAGGAGCATTCGAACCAGTAGGCCCCCGGCACCTGGATCGCGCATGGCGCCGGCAGAGGAGCTTGCCGAGCGCCTCGGCCTAGAGTTCACCGACCTCAGCCTGCTCACCCAGGCGCTGGTCCACAGCAGCTATCTACATGAGCAGCCCTCGGCCGGCCAGTCGAACGAGCGTCTCGAATTCCTGGGCGACTCGGTCATCTCGCTGATCATCTCCGAGGCGCTCTGGCAGCGCTTTCCCGAGGACGACGAAGGGTCGCTGACCACGCGCCGCGCCGCGATCGTCTCCGCCCGCGGCCTGTCGCGCATCGCGCAACGCCTGGAATTGGGGTCTTACCTGTACCTCGGCCTGGGCGCCTCGGCTGCAGGTGAGCGCGCGCGCAAATCCGTCCTTGCGGCCACGTTCGAAGCGGTCACGGGGGCGATCTATCTCGAGTTTGGCCTCGCCCGCACGCGCGACTGGCTGCTCAGCGTTGCCGAGCCCGAGTTTTCGGAGCCGCATACGATCGACGCCCTCAAGCCGGCCAAGAGCGTTCTCCAGGAGCTCTCCTACGCTCGAACTGGACGGGCGCCGCACTATCGGCTGGTGAGCGACGAGGGTCCGGCGCATGCCCGGCAATACGTCGTCGAGGCGGTCGTCGGCGGCGAGGCACTGGGCACTGGCACGGGCCGCAGCCGGCGCGAGGCCGAGACTGAGGCGGCGCACGAGGCGATCCTCGCACTCGACCACGAGGGTTCCGACTGATGGCCAACGCGCGGCTCACCGCGCTGCGCCTGGTCGGCTTCAAATCGTTCGCCGAGCGCACGCTGGTCGAGTTCGGCCCGGGCATCAGCGCCGTCGTCGGGCCGAACGGCAGCGGCAAGAGCAACCTTGCCGATGCTCTGCGCTGGACGCTGGGCGAGCAGGGTCGAATGCTGCGCACGCGCCGCTCGGAGGACGTCATCTTCGCCGGCTCGTCGTCGCGCCGCGCGATCGGCATGGCCGACGTGACGCTTGTCATCGACAACGCCGACCGACTTCTGCCGGTCGACTATGGCGAGGTCGAGATCGGCCGGCGGCTGTATCGCTCGGGCGAGAGCGAATACCTGCTCAATCGCCAGCGGATACGGCTGCGCGACCTGGTCGAGCTGCTCGACGCCGGCAACCTCGCCGACAACGCTTTCCTGTTCATCGGCCAGGGCATGGTTGATCAAGCTCTCGCCTTGCGACCGGAAGAGCGCCGGCCGTTGTTCGAGGAGGCGGCCGGCGTGCGCCGCCACGAGCGGCACCGGCGCCAGGCCGAGGCCGAGCTGATCGAGGCCGAGGCGAACCTTGACCGGCTGCGCGATGTCCTCGCCGAGCTTCGCCCGCAGGCGAAGCGGCTCGCCGCCCAGGCAGAGCAGCTCCAGGCGCGCCGAACCGCTGGTCTCGAGCTGGCCGAAGGGCTGCTGGCAGCGGCGCGGGTGCGCTGGATCTCAACCTCGGACATCGCGACCCGGCAACACGAGGGCGTAGAACGTGCCCGCGCCGCCGCCGACGCGGCCCTCGCCGCGCTCAAGTCGGCCGAGGACGAATCCGCGGCTCTGTCGGTCGCGATCGCCAAGCGAGCCGAGACTGAGCGTGGCGAACGCGACGTGCTCGACGGCCAACGTGCCCAGCTGACCGAGCTGCGCGTCGCGCTGGCACGCGTCGAGTCGGAGATCGCGGCGCTCAATGCCGAAGCTGGACGCCTGGCCAAGGAGCGCTCGGCAATCGAGCTGCGCGTATCGGAGGCCGCTCGCCTGCTGGCGGCGACGCCTGTCGAGCGCAGCGGCGATCTCGACCTCCAGCTCGAGCTGATCGAGCGCCAGCTCGACGAGCTCGAACCGTCGCAGGCGCCGGTGGACCTTGCCCGCGCGCTGCGCGCCAGGCAGGTCGAGCTGGAGCAGCAGGCGCGCCGCCGTGGCTCCATCGGTGCCGCCCTCGACGGTGCGACTGCTCGCCTCGCCGAGCTGTCGGAGAGGTTTGAGCGCGCTGAGCGCGAACGGGACGACGCCGCCGCTTCCGCGCGCCGCGCCGAGGCGACCCTTGCGGCCGCCGACGAAGCCGCAGTGCTGGCGCGCAACGAGACAGATCGATTGGGCACGACGCGCGCAGCGGCGGCGCAGCGGATTGCCGAGACGGAGACCGAGCTGGGCGCCGTGCGCATGCGCATCGCGAGTCTCGAGGCGGCCGTGAGCGGCACTGACGACGGCCTCGCGCGGGCCGCTCGCGCACGGGGAGCGACGCTGCTGGGGGAGGGGCTCGAAGTCGACCCCCGCTTCCGCACTGCCGTATCCGCGGCCCTGGGCGCTGCCGCGACCGCCTATCTCGTCACCGAGGATGCCGTGCCCGCGCTCGCCGGCCGGCGCGGGACGCTGGCCGTGCCCGTCGGGCGCAGCAAGGCCAGCGCGCCCTCCGCGGCCGTCGTGGCCGCCGCCGACGCGCTGCTGCGCTCCGCGCACGAGCTCGGCGGCGGCCGGCTCGTCGATGCCGTCAGGCGCGACCCGCAGGCAGTCGTGACGCGCCTGCTCGAGCACGTGCTGTGGGTAACGGATATCGAAGCCGGGCTGACTCTCAGGGCGCAGCTGCTCGATGGCTGGCGCACAGTCACGCTGGCGGGCGACGTCATCGCCGCGGACGGTCTGATCACGCTGGCCAGCGGCGATTCCATTCTCGAGCTCCGCGCTCGGCACGGCGCCGCGCTGCGCGAGGCGAGCGAGCTCGCCTCGCGCCTCATGACCGAGCAGGACGTTTTCGACAGGATCCGCCGCGAGGCGGTCGAAGCCACTGAACGAGGCACGGCCGCGGCGCGCGCGCACGATGCGGCGCGGCACGACCAGCGCCGCGCCGATGAGGACGAGCGTGTGGCGCAGCGCCGCGCCGAGCAGCTCGTGCGCGAGACGGACTGGGAACGCGCGCAGGTCGAGCGGCTGAGTGCGGATCTTGACGGGGTCGATGCCATCGTCAGCCAGATGACGCTCGACGTGGAGCGCCTGCGCGCCACGGCCGATGAACAGGCAGACGTCGCGCAGCGTGGCGCCGCACTCACCGAGCGCCGTAGCGAGCTGCGCACGAGGCGCGATGAGCTGCGCGCGAAGCGTGAGGCGCGGCTGGCCGGCGTGAAGGCGGGGGAGGAAGCCCGGCGTCGGGCCGAGGTCGGCCGGAGCATGGACGAGGCGCGCCTGGTCGAGCTGGAGATCCAGGCCGCGGATACGGGACAGCGACTGATCGACCTGGTCGAGCGACGCGGCGAGCTCGCTGCCGGCATGTCGGCTACAGAGGCGCTGGTCGCGGAATCGGCGAGGTCACTCGATGTCGTTCTCGCGGCCGGCGCCGACGAGCGAGCGCGCCTCGGAGCCGCAGAGCGGTTGGCCGTCGAGGCGCGCGAGCTGCTGCGTCGCGCGGAATCTGCCAGTCGCGACGCGGAGATCGCGGCCATGGAGGCCCGCCTGCAGCTCGATCAGACGCGCGAACAGCTGCTCCTGGAACTGGCGACCATCGGCGCCGACGGGACGCGCGTGCTGCGCGATGCCTGCGGCCTGCCCGCTCACGACGAAGACGACGCGACGAGCTCGGCTGAGACGATGGAGGAGCTGCTCGGCGTGGTCGTCGCCATGTGGCAGGTCGAGCGCACCACCCAGGTCGCGGAGCAGGTGCCATCGACCGGCAAGCTGGCCTCTCTGCGGCGGCGCTTCAACGAGCTCGGCGCGGGCAATCCGTTCGCGGTCGAGGAGTATGCCGAGCTGCGCGAGCGGCTCGAGTGGCTCGAAGGCCAGCGCGCCGACATGGAAACCGCGATTGTCAACACGCGCGAGCTGATCGCCTCGCTCAGCGCGCTCATCAACGAGCAGTTCCGCTCGACGTTCGCGGCGCTCGAAGATGCCTTCGAGCGCCGCTTCCACGAGCTGTTTGGTGGCGGCGATGCCGAGCTGTCGCTGACCATGCCCGACGACATCTCGGCCACGGGCATCGAGATCCACGCCCGACCACCGGGCAAGAAACGCCAGCCGCTGTCGATGCTTTCCGGCGGCGAGCGCGCGCTGACCGCGGTCAGCTTGCTGCTGGCCATGCTCGAAGTCCGGCCGGTGCCCTTTTGCGTCCTCGACGAGGTCGATGCCGCGCTGGACGAGGCCAACGTCGGGCGCTTCTCGAAGGCACTGCGCGGCCTCGCCGAGCAAACCCAGTTCATCGTCATAACCCACAACCGGGGCACCATCGAGGGCGCCGACGCGCTGTACGGCGTCACGCTCGGCGATGACGCGGTCAGTCGTGTCGTCTCGCTCCGCCTGCCGGAGGCCAACGGCGATGGCCGCGCAGCTCAGATTGACGAGGATCTGGTCGAGGCCCTGGCTTGACGACCTACGAAGAGGGCGTGGCGCGGACGCGCCAGGGCGTCTTCTCGCGCCTGCGCGGCGTGTTCGGGCGGCAGATGGACGATGCCGCGTGGGATGAGGTCGAGGAGGCGCTCATCGCTGCCGACGTCGGCGCCACGCTCGCGGCCAAGGTCGTTGAGCGCGCCCGGGCGCGGCGCGACCAGAGTGACCCGCAGGCCGCGGTCGAGGCCGAGCTGCTGGCCCTCTTCGCGCCGCGTGACCCCACGCCGTGGCCGCGCATCCCGGCGCCCGGCGTGCCCGCGGTCGTGCTCGTCGTCGGCGTCAACGGCACGGGCAAGACCACGACCGTGGCCAAGCTCGGCAACCGCTTCGCGCGGCGCGGCGCGCGGGTGATCCTTGCCGCGGCCGACACCTTTCGGGCGGCCGCAGCGGAACAGCTGGAGACGTGGGGCCAGCGCACGGGACTGCCGGTCATCGCCCACGCGCCCGGGGCCGATCCATCGGCCGTGGTCTACGACGCGCTGGACGCGGCGGCGGCCCGCCACGCCGATGTCGTGGTCGCTGACACGGCGGGCCGCCTGCACACCAAGTCCAACCTGATGGACGAGCTGGCCAAGATCCGCCGCACGATCGCCAAGCGGCTGCCCGAGGCACAGCCGGAGGTCGTCTTCGTCCTCGATGCGACCACCGGCCAGAACGGCCTTGCCCAGGCCAAGGCATTCCACGAGTCGGCCGGCCTCACGGGCACGATCCTGACCAAGCTCGATACCACGTCGCGGGGCGGGATCGCTTTCGCAATCGAGGATGCTCTGAAGGTGCCCGTGCTGTTCGTCGGGGTCGGCGAGAAGATCGACGACCTGCTCGATTTCGACCCGAACGCGTTCGTCGCGGCGCTGTTCGACTAGCGGACCGCCGCAACCTCCTCGATCGTCCGAATCCGTCGCACCGGCGAGAACCACAATGCGACGACACCCAGCATGCCCAGGAATGGGCCGATGTACAGCGCGTTGCGCAGGCCGATCTCGACGGCCACGAAGCCGCCGCCGAGCGTGGCGAGGAGCTGAGCGAGGAGAGTCGCGACGGTGACCGTCGCGTTGACGCGTCCGAGCTGGCGATCGCCCACGATCGATTGACGGAGGGACGTGTCGGTGATGTCGAACGCGGTCATCGCCGGATCGGTGACCAGCTGCTGGCCGATCAGGAAGGCCATGCCCAGCAGCGGTGCGCCGGCGGGCGCGAAGGGCACGAAAACGAAGCCGAGCAGGGCGACAAGGATGCTGACCACGAGGACGCGACCGACGCCGAAGCGTCGCGTCGCACGGGACGTGACCAGTGCGGCAAAGAGCGAGCTCAGCCCGCCGACGGCGGCGATAACCCCGATCGCGGCGGCGTCGAGCCCGAGGTCCTGGATCGCGAACAGGTACCACGTCGCCGAGAAGATGCCCCACATGCACGCGGTTGCCATCGACGCGAGCGTGGTCGCGCGCAGGATCGGATTGCCGGCCACGAGGCGCAGTCCGGCGGCGATCTCGCGCGTCACCGGTTCGCGCTCCGTGCGTCCTGGTGGTGGCGGCTCCTTGACGCGAATCGTGCCCAGCAGCACGGCCGAGATCACGAAGCTGACGGCGTCGATGAAGATCGCGAACGGCGCGGTCAGGATCTGGACCAGGAAGCCTGCCGAGCCGAAGGCGAGGAACTCCGAGACCGACGACGACGCCGCCAACGCGCCGTTCGCGCGGACGAGGTCGGGACGCGCCACGATCGTGGGCAGGAACGCTGTGTCGGCGGCGTTGAAGAAGGTCGTCAGCACGGCCGTCAGCAGGGCGATCACCAGCACGAGCGGCATCGACAGCCAGCCGCCGATCGCCGCGGCCGGGATCAGGCAGAGGAGCACTGCGCGGCCGATATCGGCACCGACGAGCACCGGGCGGCGGCGCAGCCGGTCGACCCACGCGCCCGCGACGAGACCCACGGCCAGCCCGGCGACGAGGTCCATGCTGCGCACCATGGCCACGCCGATCGCGTCGGCGTTCAGGGTCACGATCGCCACGAACGGCAGCGCGACGCGCGTCACGAGCGAACCGAAGATCGAGATCGTCGCCGCCGACCAGACGCGCTGGAACGCCACGTTGCGCCACAGCGACTGTGTCGGCAGCTCGTCGCGTGGCGGGAAGGTCGGGTCGAGGAGCGGTTCGGCCATCGGCGCGACAGGGTATGCCAAGCCGCGCAGGTAGACTTGTCGCTCCCGTGTTTGACGATCTTTCCGACCGACTGCGTGGCGTCCTCGGGCGCCTGACCGGCCGTGGTCGAATTACCGTGGCTGACGTCGATGCCGCGATGCGCGAGGTCCGCCTCGCGCTGCTCGAGGCGGACGTCAACTTCCGCGTCGTCAAGGACTTCGTGGCACGCGTCCGCGAACGCGCCATTGGCGCAGAGGTGCTCGAGAGCCTCAACGCGGGCCAGCAGGTCATCAAGATCGTGCACGAGGAGCTGACCACGATTCTCGGTGCCGGCGATCGCACGTTCCACCTGTCCGGCTCGCCCGCGGTCGTGATGCTCGTCGGCCTCCAGGGCTCGGGCAAGACGACGTCCGCCGCGAAGCTCGCGCGCCATATCACCAAGCAGGGCCGCCGCCCACTGCTCGTCGCGGCCGACCCATACCGGCCCGCCGCCGCCGACCAGCTCCAGGCGCTGGGCAAGCAGCTCGACATACCGGTCTATCGCGCGCCGAACGGCACGTCCGTGCCCGACATCGCGCGTGGCGCGCTGACGGCCGCGCAGACCCAGGCGCGCGATGTGCTCATCCTCGACACGGCCGGGCGCACCTCGATCGACGAGCAGATGCTCGACGAGATCCGTGTCCTCGGTAAGCAGATGCGCCCGGCGGAGACCCTGCTCGTTGTCGACGCGATGGTCGGCCAGGAATCCGTGGCCGTCGCCCAGGCGTTCGTCGCCGTCGCCCCGGTCACGGGGATAGTGCTGACCAAGATCGACGGTGACGCCCGGGGCGGCGCCGCCCTCTCGATCAGTGCCGTGACCGGCCTGCCGGTCAAGTTCCTTGGCACCGGCGAGCGGACCGACGCGCTCGAGCCATTCCACCCCGACCGCCTCGCGGGCCGCATCCTGGGCATGGGCGACGTGCTGACGCTGATCGAGCGCGCCCAGGAGAACGTCGATCAGAAGCAGGCCGAGGACTTCGCGCGCAAGCTCCAGCGCAACGCGTTCACGCTCGAGGACTTCCTGTCCCAGATGCAGCAGCTCAAGAAGATGGGCCCGATCGGCGGCCTGCTCGATCTGATCCCGGGCATGGGCGGCGCCGCCAAGCAGGCCCAGGAAGCGGTCGACCGCGGCGATCTGACCCGCGTCGAAGCGATCATCCAGTCGATGACGCTCAGTGAGCGGCGCGATCCGGACATCCTGACCGCGAGCCGCCGGCGCAGGATCGCGCGCGGTTCGGGCACGACCCTCCAGGACGTGAACCGGCTCGTCAAACAGTTCGGCGAGATGCGCAAGCTCATGAAACAGTTCGGCAGCGGCGGGAAACGCGGCATGCTGCCGTTCGGCATGCGCCGATAGGACGGATCGGCGTTCGACAACACGGCCCGGCCGTGGGAGCATGACCGGATGATCGTCAACGGTGCAGAGCCGCCCTCATTCCCGCGCGTAGGCGATTCGGGTAGCGACGCGCAGTCGTCGGCGACCCCGTCGGGCGCGTCGCTCTTCAAGTCACCAGATCACGCCGACCAGCCGGCGGTATCGAGTAGCTCGCCTGCGGTTCCGTCCGCCGGCCGTGGCAGCAGGTTGCGCTGGATCGTGGCTGCCGTTGCCACGCTCTTCGTCTTCGGAATCGTGGGTGGCGTGGTCTTCCTTGCTGCACCTCGTGCCGGGACGGCCTCCGAGGTGGCGCACTACGCGCCGGCCGACACCACCGCGTATTTCGAGATTCGGCTCGACCTGCCCGGCGATCAGCACCAGAACCTGGCGATATTCATGAGTCACTTCCCAGGTTTCGCCGACCAGTCCGCCTTCCAGCAGAAGCTGGACGACACGCTCGACACGCTGTTCAAGTCGAAGACGAACTCACAGCTCGACTGGAACAACGACGTCAAGCCCTGGTTCGGCGGCCAGCTCGCGATGTTCGGGACCCCGGGCGCGCTCGGACCCATGCCGTCCTGCCCTTCGGTTACGGCGTGTGCCGGCTACGCGTCTGGCACGGCCGCCAACATGGCGTTCGTGCTCACCGTGAGTGATCGGTCGAAGCTTGAAGCGGAAATCAGTTCGCATCTCGGCACGACAGTGCCAACAACATTCAGCTACCAGGGCACTGACATCGCGACGGTCAGTGCCGCGTCCATGGACAGCGACCAGATCTCGTACGCGGTCACGGACACCGCGCTTATCGCAAGTCCGAACATCGACCTCGTCAAGCAGGCGCTCGACGTTCACGCCGGCCGGGCGCCGGCTCTCGCCAACGACACGTTCTTCACCCAGCAGCTCGGCCAGCTCCACTCCGACCGGCTTGCGACCTTCTACTTCGACGCCGCAAAGGCTCAGAGCGCCATGGTGCACATGTATGCGACACCGACGTTCGGCAACGCGATGCCTTCCGCTTGCATGCAGTCCCTCGAGTCCGCCCAGAACATGAAGTCCGTCGGCGAGCTGCGCGCGGAGTCCGACCACCTGGCTTTCACGCTTCGTTCGCAGATACTGACGGGCAATAACCTGCCCGCCCCGCCGGCCAACAACCAGACGACGCTCGCCCAGTGGATGCCGGCGGACACGATCGCTTATGTGGAGATGCGCAGTACCGGCGCGAACATTGACTGGCTCATCAAGCAGGAGCTGGCGTG
>DATCGV010000087.1:0-68301 GCA_036508755.1 Candidatus Limnocylindrales bacterium
GCGCCGCCACGAGCGTCGCGCGCGTCTCCTTCAGCCGCCGATACGCGCTCACGACGGGCTCGAGCTGCGCCTGCTCGCGACCAAGCTCGCGCTGCTGATCGGGATCGCCGGCGATCTCCGGTCGCGTCCAATCGGCCTGGATCTCGGCAAATCGCCGCTCCAGCGCGTCGAGCCGGTCGTCGAGGCTCATCGGGCGATCTGGTCTGGCGCCGACTCCTGCTCAGTAACGCCCTTGTTGTTTCCCATCGGGATCGGCCGGCGCGGCGGATCCCACGATCCGGTCGGGGCCGCCTCGTGGTTGGCGGCGAGCGCCTCCTGCATCGACGCGATGGCGACTTCGATCATCGCGTCGTCGGGCTGCTTGGTCGTGATCGCCTGGAGCCAGATGCCGGGCAGGTACAGCCAGCGCAGCCAGATCCGATCGCGGTGGCGCGCGCCGAAGCGCAACAGCTCGTAGGCGAGCGACGCGATGACGGGCACGAGCAGGACGCGGCCGACGATGCTGACCACCAGGTCCTGGCCGGCGAGCACGCTGAACATGACGATGCTCAGGATGATGAAGATGACCAGGAATTCCGTACCGCAGCGCGGATGAGCGGTGGGATAACGGCGCACATGCTCGATGTCGAGCGGGTCCTCGTGCTCCAGGGCATGGATGGTCATATGCTCGGCGCCGTGGTACTGGAACGTGCGTCGGATCTCTGCCGAGCGGCTGACGATCAGCAGGTAAGCGACGAAGATGACCACCCGGATCAGGCCCTCGAGCAGGTGCTGAGCGAGCACCTGGCCCGTTCCGAGCGTAACGCGCGTCGTGGCATCGGCCAGAAAGAGCGGCACGAGCACGAACAGGCCCACCGCCAGCGCGAGGGTCACGATCAGCGTGATCGCGATCGTGCCGCGACCCATCTCCTCGCCTTCGCCCTCGGCCTGGACCGTGCCGGAGCGCATCAGCCAACGCGTGCCGATGACGAGTGTCTCGTACAGCAGCACGATGCCGCGGAAGAATGGCGCGCGCGCGAACCTGTTGCGGTGGAGTATCGAGTTGAGTGGCTCGGACGCCGAGACGATCGACCCGTCCGGATGGCGCAGCGCAACGCCGATCGCGCTGCGACCGCGCATCAGCACCCCCTCGAGGAGTGCCTGGCCTCCGAAGTCAGCGCGAGCCATTGATCACGCCGCCCTCGAGCGACGCGCCTCGATCAGAGCCGCGCGGACCGTTCCAGACGCTTCTGGAAGCGCTCCACCTGGCCGGCCGTGTCGACAATCGTCTGCTTGCCGGTGAAGAACGGGTGGCAGTTCGAGCAGATGTCGACGTGCAGCGTGGGCTGGGTAGAGCCGACCTCGAACTCGGTGTGGCACGACCCGCAGATTACCTTGGCCTGCTGGTAGCGAGGATGGATGCCTGCCTTCATGCCGCGTCTCCCGCACTCGTGGCGACAGCCATGGCCTCGACGCGCACGCGCTTCTTGTCGCGCCGCTCGTGCTCGAAGCGGACCTTGCCGGCGATCGTGGCGAAAAGGGTGTAATCGCGGCCGAGGTCAGTGCCCGGGCCGGCGACGAAGGTCATTCCGCGCTGGCGGACGATGATCGTGCCGGCGCTGACGACCTGCCCGTCGCCGGCCTTCACGCCCAACCGCTGGCCGGCGCTGTCGCGGCCGTTCTTCGAGCTTGAGCCCGCCTTCTTGTGTGCCATGTCTGCTAATCGTCCTTCTTGGTGCTTGAACGCGGGGCGCGTGCTCGGGTCGACTTGGGCTTGTCGGCCGTTGGCTCAGTCGTCTTGGGCGCCGCCTTGGTCGACGAGCGCGTCGGCTTCGTCGCCGGCTTGTCCGCGGCAGCCTGTTTGGCTTCTGCCTTGCTATCGGGCGCCTTGGCCGCCGCAGGCTTGCGCGTGGTCTTGCCCGCTTCCGCCTTGGCTTCGGCGGCGGACTTGGCTTCGGTCGCCTGCTCTTCCTTGGTTGCCGCTTCCGCGGCGAGCTTGGCTGCCAGCGCCTGGTCGGCCGCCGCCTTGCGGTCGGCTTCTGCCTGCGCCTGCACGTGTGCTCGCGCCTGGCTCTTCTGCTCCTTGCCGGCTTCGTCTGCGGCGGACCGGCCGTTGAAGCGGATGTCCGCGACGCGCAGCACGGTCTGCTCCTGGCGGTGACCCTTCTTGGAGCGGTGGCGGGCCTTGGGCCGGTACTTGAAGACGATCAGCTTCTCGCCGCGATCCTGGCGCAGCACGTCCGCGGTAACGAGCGCGTCAGCGACGGTCGGCGTGCCGATCTGCCGTGCGTCGCCGTCGGCAACGAGCAGCACCCGATCGATGTTGATCGTTGCCCCGGGCGCGACATCAAGCCGCTCCACTGCGAGCTCGGTACCGAGCTCGACACGGTATTGCTTGCCACCGGTCTCGATTACTGCGTACATCGTTCTCCGCGGTCGCGTTGCTGGCGTCAGACGTCAGCGCCAGGCATTGTTTCGTTGCTTTTCAGATGAGGTCGCTGCCAGCCGGGACGACGCGAAATGCGGCCGCCGGGCGCGAACAGGGAGAATACCACGAACCCCAGCGTGAGCTGCCCATCGACCCGAGCGGGGCCGCCCAATAGGACGGGTTCCGAGGGGTCAAGGTACATCAAGTGGCTTCCGATGTGGCTGTTCACCCCTGACACTGTGCGTCGCAGCCACGTTAGCCGAGAGATATGCCTACCGATCCGCGCAATACCTTCTACAAGCAACTGATGCTCGCCGAGAATGCCGACCGCGAGATCATCAGCACGGTCTACCGAAAGCTCGCCCAGCGCTACCACCCTGACGTCGACAAGTCGCGCGAGGCGGCGGCCCGGATGGCCGAGATCAACGACGCGTACGCGACGCTGCGCGACCCGGAGAAGCGGCGAAAGTACGACGCGTGGCTTGCCAGCCGGCGTGACCGGCGCCGGTCGGACAGCCTGATTGTCCGCCCTGGGGACCTCGGCTACGGCGCCGCGGGCACACCCCAGGGACCGGCGATCGGCAGCGTCGTCGACTTCGGCCGCTACCAGGGCTGGACCCTGAATCAGATCAAGCGTCGCGACCCCGACTATCTCGAGTGGCTCGCGCGCTCTCCTGCCGGGCGCCGCTACAACTCCGAGATCGGCCTCCTGCTCGAACGTCGCTGAGGCGCTCGCGCCGGGGTTAGCCAGGTGCTCTGGAGCGCCTGATGTTGATGCTTTGGAGGAGGCCGAGCGCGATCGCGGTGCTCACCAGGGACGCGCCGCCGTGGGTGATGAACGGCAGCGGAATGCCCGTCACGGGCATCAGCCCGGCGACCATGCCGGCGTTGACCAGCACCTGGAAGATGATCATCGCCGCGGTGCCGCCGGCGAAGGCCACGTCGAACACGCTCTCCGAGCGCCAGCCGATGATCAGGACACGCCAGATGAGGCCGATGAAGAGCAGGAAGACGACGATGCCACCGATGAAACCGAGCTCCTCGAGCAGCACGGCGAACGCGAAGTCAGTCGACTGAACGGGTAACAGCCCCGATGCCGCGCCGGCGGTAAGGCCGCGGCCGAATATCCCGCCCGAGCCCACGGCAATCTGCGCCTGCGCGAGCTGGAAACCTGCGCCCTGGGGGTCCGATGACGGATCGAGGAATGACAGCAGGCGCTGCCTCTGGTAGACGAGCAGGAACGACCAGACAACCGGCAGGGCCGCGATGACCGAGACAGCCGAGACGATCATCCAGCGCAGGCTCGCACCGCTCAGGAAGAGCGCGCCGAGCATGATCGCGACGAGAACGAGAGCGGTTCCCAGGTCCGGCTGGATCATGATCAGCACGAATGGCGGCGCGCTAAGCAGGCCGGCTCCGACTAAGGTGGACAGCCGATTGATGCGGTCCTTGCGGCCGGCGAGGAATGCCGCCAGGACCGCGATCATGAGCACCTTCGAGATCTCAGAGAACTGGAAGGTCAAGCCCGCGACCGACACCCACCGCTGGGCACCGTTGATCTCGACACCAATGGCCATCGTGACCAGCAGAAGCCCGATGTTGACGAGATAGATCAGCCACGAGAAGGTGCGCAGCCAGCGATAGTCGAAGGCCGCAGCGAGCGTGAACGAGACGATCGCGATGGCGAACCACATCAGGCCGCGGGTGAACGTCGAACCGGCTGCGAGTGGGCCGCCGGTGGAGTTGGTCCACGCCATCAGCAGGCCGATGATGCCCAGCGCCAGTGCGTAGAACGCGAGCTGGATGTCGAACGAGTGCCAGCTGCCCGATTCGGGGCGCGCGACGTATGAGCTCGATGGCGCGCGCTGAATGCGCATTGCGGTCATTCGCTCAGACCTCTGCCATCAGTTGCTGTAGTAGCCGTCCGACTGGAGCAGGGCGGGCAGCGTCAGGTCTACGCCCAGGTTGTAGTGCTCCTGCAGGAAGTATTTGACGATCTCAGTCGCAGCGTTGCCCTTCGTGTTCGCGTTGTAAGCGAAGGCAATGACCGCCAGCTGGGAGTCAGTCTTGGCAGGATCGCCGGGCTGCTGCGACGTGAAGTTCGGTATGAAGGCCACGAACCAGGTGTGGAAGGGCAGCTGTCCTTGTGCGTTACGGACGCCAAATTCAGCCGTGCCCGTTTTGCCCGCGATGACGAGCGGCTCGTCGACAAGGTTGAAGGTATGGCGGGTGGTTACGACATCGCGTGCCGCAATGCGCATCGTCTGAAGCACATCGGACGAGACGCCGACTTGCCGGATGAGCTGCGGTTGGAAGTCCTGGACAACGCTTCCGTCAGGCGCCAGGACGCGGCGCACGATCTGCGGCTGCCAGAGCGAGCCACCGTTGGCCAGCGCCGCGTAGGCATTGAGCACCTGGAGTGGCGTCGCCGCGTCATAGCCCTGGCCGATGCCGGCCTGGTAAACCTCGCCCGGGAACACGTCCTGGCCAAATACCTGTTGCTTCCAGTCGTTGGTGGGCACGATGCCGCGCGCCTCAGCAGGTAGGTCGATACCTGTCTGCTGCCCGAACCCAAACTGGTTGGCCCAATAGGCCAGGCGGTCGGCGCCAAGGGCGCCGGCGAGCTGGTAGAAAAACGTGTCGCTCGAGTCCGCATAACCCTGGTAGATGTCGAGCGGTCCGAAGCCATGGCGGTTCCAATCCCAGTACTTGTATGGCCCGATGGAGAGGTAAGCCGCCGTCGGAATCTGCGTATCTGGTGTGATGACGCCGTCCATCAGCGCACCCGACCCCGTGACGAGCTTGTACGTCGAGCCGGGCGGGAACTGCTCGCTTATGGCGGCGTTCACGAGCGGCGTGTTCGGGTCGTTGAGCAGCGCCTGGTAGTCCGTGTTCGAGATGCCCCTGGCGAACAGGTTGTCGTCGAACGAAGGGTTGGCAACCATGGCCAGGATCTCACCGTCCTGCGGGTTCATGACGATGACCACGCCGCGTTGCAGGTTGACCAGCTGCGTCGCCCAATCGAGGGCCTGCTGCGCCTCTTTTTGGATCTGGACGTCGATCGTCAGCTCGAGCGAATCGCCTGCTTGCGGTTGCTGGTCGATCGATACCGTGCGCAACACACGACCGGTGGAATCGCGCTCGACCTGCTCGCTTCCGTTGGTACCGCGGAGCTGGCTCTCGAACGTGTTCTCGACGCCGGACTTGCCGATCTGAGCGTCGGGCAGATACGTGTTGTTCGGCTGGGCCAGGTCGTCGGCCGTGACCGCACCGGTGTAGCCGATGACATGCGAGAGCAACGGGCCGTACTCGTACTCGCGGCGCTCCTCGACGGTCACGTCGACTCCCGGCAGGTCGCGACTCTCCTCGTCGATCAGGTGCGCGACGTCCTCCGGCACATCCGATGCGATGTTGACGTACTCAAAGGCCTGGTCGGCGTTGCGGTCGAGCGCCTGGATGATGTCCGAGCTGGGCATGTTGAGCAGTGTCGAGAGCTGGCTGACGACAGCGTCGCGGTCGCTGAACGGCAGGTCTCCGGGACGTATGCGGACCACGTATGACGGCACATTGATCGCGACTGGCCGACCGGCTCGGTCGTAGATCAGTCCCCGGGCAGCCGCGATCGGCTGGTTGGTGCTGGCCTGGTCGTCGGCCAGACCGGCGTAGTAGCCGCCACTGACGACCTGCATGTAGAACAGCCGCGTGGTCAGCAGCCCGACTACGAGGACGATGATCAGTCCGAAGACAGCGAAGCGGGCGCCAAGTCGGGTCCGCGGTGGTTCGGGCTGGCCCAGGAGGTAGTCGCTCACTGTCTGTTACCCGCTACCAATCCGCTCGCTCGGTGGTGCCGAAACGCTGTTCGATCGCGCCGAACAGCGTGGCGATGACAAAGGCGAGAACACCATTCATGAAGGCGGCCACGAGCATGGCCGTCAGATCGAACGCAAGCGGAGCACCCTCCGTCAGTACGAGAACGAGGCTTAGAGCAACGTGAAGGACGGGTGTCAGCACGACCGTCAGAGCCACGGCCAGCCAACGACGGCTCGGGCCGGCCACGCGGGCCACGGCCGCCGCGATCCCCAAGACGAGGAGCAGTGAAAGGGTGCCTGCGCCGAGCGGCCGCTCAGGTATCAGCATGTCGGTCAGGAGTCCTCCGGCGAAAGCGGCCACCAGGCCGTCTTCGATGCCCAGCATCAGCGTCGCGGTGACCGAGACGACGAGGACGAGGTCAGCCGTCGCACCAGCGATGGGGATCTCAGGCAGGACGGTGGTCTCGATCAGCGCCGCAAGGAGGGCCATAAGGGCCGCGAAGGGAATGGTCAAGCAGGACTCCGAAATGACGAGCTCGCGACCCCGCCGCCGCACAAGCCGCGCTCGGGGAGTATAGGCCCGGGTCCCGGTCCGACCTTTGCTGACAGCGGGCCGTGCACAGGCTGTGGACCATCCCACGTCTGCGTTTCACGTGGAACATCCGCAAGTCGTCGATAAGCGGGAAGTAATCGCTCAGCGCGAGAATCGCGCTCATAGGCCGCCAGTAACGGCCGGAATAGGCCCAGTCCGATAGAATCAAGGCTCGTGGATGCGTACCCCTTTGGCAGTTGAGTGGGCGACGTCATCGCTTGCGCGAACCAAAAGGGCGGCGTCGGCAAAACCACCACTGTCATTAACCTCGCGACCTACCTCGCGCTCCTTGGGCGCCGGGTGCTCGTTATTGACCTCGATCCGCAGGGCAACGCGACCAGCGGCCTTGGTTTTGATCGTGCAACGGCGCAAACGTCGGTATATCCAGCATTGGTCGAGGGAGTTTCAGCTCGCGCCCTCGTTCAACCGACGCAGGTCGATGGCCTGTGGCTGATCCCGTCCGGCCGCGACCTCGCCGGCGCCGAGGTGGAGCTGGTCCAAATGGCCGACCGCGAACGCAAGCTTCGTGATGCCCTCGACGACCTCCGAGCGTCGTTCGACTTCGTGCTCCTCGACTGCCCGCCCGCCGTGGGATTGCTCACGGTGAACGCCCTTACCGCAGCCGACGCGGTGCTCGTTCCGATCCAATGTGAGTACTACGCACTGGAGGGACTGAGCCAGTTGCTGTCGACGATCGACATGGTTCGCGACAACCTCAATCCACGCCTGCGCCTGGCGGGTGTGCTGCTGACGATGTTCGACGCGCGCACGACCCTGTCGGCGGACGTCGCGAGCGAGGTCCGTCGACACCTCGGCCAGAGCGTCTTCCGGACTGTCGTGCCACGCAGCGTCCGCTTGGCGGAAGCGCCCAGCTACGGACGTCCGATAGCCCGCTACAGCCCTGAATCGCGCGGCGCGCATGCCTACCGAGCGTTGGCCGACGAGGTGCTCGAGCGTGAGGCCGGCGCGCCGCTCCACGTCCAGATCCAGCACGCGGCGATAAGCGCATGACGACCGACGCGCGGCGGACGACGAGCGGGCTTGGGCGCGGCCTGGCGGCACTCATACCGCAACGTGACGACAGAACCGGATCAGTCGACCTCCCGATCTCGGCGATAAGCAGCAACCCGTACCAGCCTCGGCAGGCGTTCGAACAGGTCCAGCTCGCGGAGCTCGCGGCAAGCATCGCTGAGCATGGCGTTCTTCAGCCGGTCCTCGTCACCGAGGTACCGGGCGGCTATCGCCTGATCGCTGGCGAACGGCGACTGCGTGCCGCCGAGATGGCCGGCCTCGACCGCATCCCGGCACTGATCCGTTCGGCCGACGAGACGGCCCAGCTCGCCTGGGCCTTGATTGAGAACCTCCAACGCTCCGACCTCAACGCCCTCGAGGAGGCGGCCGCGTTTCGCCAGCTCATCGACGACTTCGGGCTGAGCCACGAAGATGTCGCGAGCCGCGTAGGCAAGTCACGCCCAGCGATCGCCAATACGCTTCGGTTGCTCGATCTGGCGCCCGAGGTCAAGGACGCGCTCAGGCGCGGCGCGATCAGCGAAGGACATGCGCGAGCGATCTGCGGCCTGGACGATCCGGCTCAGCAGGTGGTCGCTTCGATGGAGATCGAATCCAAAGGCCTGTCCGTTCGCCAGGCAGAAGAGTTGGTTCGGCGGATGCGCGGGGCGAAGCCGGCGCGCGCTCCGCGAGAGCGCGCGCCGGATGTCGACCGCCTGGAGACGGCGCTGCGCAATTCATTGGCCACGAAGGTGACCATCAGCACTGCCCGGAAAGGCGGCCGAATCACGATCGAGTACTACAACGAAGACGACCTCGAGCGCCTCTACGAGCGTCTGACTGGGGACAGGCCATGACCGACTCGATCGTCCGCAAGTCCGACGTGACAGGCGCAATCGGCCGCCGCAGCCGCAACGCGACGCAGGCCGGTGCCGCGGCGTACACCGCGGAGAGCATCCAGGTCCTCGAAGGCCTCGAGGCGGTCCGGCGCCGGCCCGGCATGTACATCGGCTCCACCGACGCACGCGGCCTGCACCACCTGATCTGGGAGCTCATCGACAACTCGATCGACGAGGCGATGGCTGGCTTCGCCACGCACATCGAACTGACGATCAATGCGGATGGCAGCGTGACCAACCGCGACAACGGCCGTGGCGTACCCGTCGGCAAGCACAAGCAGACCGGCCGCGACGCACTCGAGGTCGTGCATACCGTGCTGCACGCCGGCGGCAAGTTCGGCGGTGGTGGTTACAAGGTGTCGGGCGGCTTGCACGGCGTCGGCGTCAGCGTCGTCAATGCGCTGTCGGAGTACCTGTGGGTCGAGTCGGCGCGCGAGGGGAAAGTCTGGCGTCAGGAGTACGAGCGCGGCAAGCCGACCACGCCGGTTCGGGCGATCGGGGCGTCCGACGGCCGGACCGGGACCGCGACCGGCTTCCGCGCTGACCCGCAGGTCTTCGAGACGACCGAGTGGAGCTTCGACACGATCAGCCAGCGCCTGCGCGAATCGGCTTACCTGAACAAGGGCGTCTGGATCAAGTTCGTCGATGAGCGGGAGACGCCCGCCCGCGAAAAGTCGTTCTACTTCGAGGGCGGCTTGGTCAGCTTCGTGCGCCACCTGAACAAGGGCCGCGACGTGCTGCATCCGCTGCCCATCTACGTCGAGCGACGCGACGGGTCGACGCAGATCGAGGTTGCCCTCCAGTACAACGACGGCTTCGCCGAAAGCGTCTTCGCCTTCGCCAACAACATCAACACGGTCGATGGCGGCTCGCACGTGACCGGCTTCCGTGCCGCGCTGACCAGCTCGCTCAACGACTACGCGCGCAAGAACGCCATCCTCAAGGACAACGACGCCAACCTTTCGGGCGACGACGTGCGCGAGGGTTTGACGGCCGTCATATCGGTCAAATTGACCGAGCCCCAATTTGAAGGTCAGACCAAGGCCAAGCTGGGCAACGCAGAGGTCAAGGGCCAGGTCCAGGCGGCGCTGACCGAGGGCATGAACCAGTACCTCGAGGAGAACCCGCAGGACGCGCGGCGGATTATCGAGAAATCACTCACGGCGGCCCGAGCGCGCGAAGCCGCGCGCAAGGCGCGCGACCTCGTCATCCGCAAGAGCGCGCTCGAGGGCTCGGCCCTGCCGGGCAAGCTGGCCGACTGCCAGGAACGCGACCCATCGCGCAGCGAGCTGTTCATCGTCGAGGGCGACTCGGCCGGTGGCTCGGCCAAGCAGGGCCGCGATCGCCACTTCCAGGCCGTGCTGCCCATGTTCGGCAAGATGCTCAACGTCGAGAAGGCGCGCATCGACAAGGTCCTCTCGAGCGAGAAGATCCGGCCGCTGATCATCGCCCTGGGCGCCGGCATCGGCGAGTCGTTCGACATCGCCAAGCTGCGCTACCACAAGATCATCCTGCTCGCCGACGCGGACGTGGATGGCGCCCACATCCGCACGCTGCTGATGACCTTCTTCTATCGCCACATGCCACAGATCGTCGAGGGCGGCCATCTCTACTTCGCCCAGCCGCCGCTGTACCGCATCAGCACCGGCAAGGTCACGCGCTATGCGCATGACGACAAGGACCGCGAGCGCGTGGTCAAGGAGTTCAAGGCCAAGAACCTGTCGATCCAGCGTTTCAAGGGCCTGGGCGAGATGAACGCCGAACAGCTCTGGCAAACGACCATGAACCCGGGCTCGCGCACGCTTCTACAGGCCGAGATCGATGACGCGGCGGAGGCAGACCGGATCTTCTCGACGCTGATGGGCGAGAAGGTCGAACCTCGCCGCGACTTCATCAGGGCCCGTGCGCGCCAGGTCCAGAACCTCGATGTCTGAGGCGCGCCGCCTTGCCCTCTGACGTTACTGTCCGCGCGCAGGTGTTCGTCGTCGAGCGCCTCTCGCAAGCGCGCGGCGTGGGCGAGACGCTGGCCGAGCTGATCGACTATCCGGAGGAGTTCGTCAGCGCGCTGCGCGACGGCCTGAGCCAGCTCGCCGATCCCGTGTACGCAGCCGAGCAGGAGCGCGTGGCGCCCGGCTCGGGCGTCGTATTCGGCGTCCGGGCGCCGCTTCTTTCGGCCGTCATGCGCCAGCTACGTGCGTCGCTGCGCGCGACATCGCCGGCGCTCGCGCTCAACCTCGCGGAGCGCCTTGCGGTCGAGGATGAGCGCGAATTCGTCTTCTTTGCCCACCAGGCGCTGGAACGAGTCCTGCCCGCGGATCCGGAACGCGCCTGGCAGCTGATGCGCCGGCTGGGCCGCGCGGCGACGGACTGGATCTCGGTCGACTCGCTCGCCCACCTCTACGCGCAGGGCATCCTGCTCGAGCATGTTCGCTGGGCAGAGATCGAGCAGCTCGTTTTCTCCGCTAGCGAGTGGGAGCGCCGGCTGGTCGGTTCCACGATCGCGACGATCCCGTTCGAGCTGCCGCGTCAGCGGCGCGGCCAGCTGCTCGACTCGCCGGCCCTGGCAATGGTCAGGACGCTCATCGGCGATGCTTCGCAGATGGTGCGCAAGAGCCTGTCCTGGGCGCTCCGATCATGGCGCGAGGTCGATCCGCGCGGCGTCGACGAGCTGCTGCGCAGCGAGGCGCGCCGCGCGGCAGCCACGAACGATGGCAACCGGGCGTGGGTCATTCGCGACGCGGTCAAGGAACAGCGCGTGGCCGCTCCGGCGCCGCTCGTGGTCGAGCTGCGCGACGCGCTCGCCGGCGTGCGCCGTCGCGCCGGCGGGGCGTCAACGAGCGAGGCGGCACAGATCGCCCGTGGTTTCCTCGGCCTCGATGGCCTGGCCGACCGCGCGATCGAGCAACAGGGCGAGCGCCAGCGCTACTTCGGGGCGCGCTTCGGCGCGGTCAGCAGATAGCACGGTAGGGATCGATGACTGAAGAGGGCGGCCGCGTAATACCCATCCGCATCGAGGATGAGCTGAGGACCAGCTACCTCGACTACGCGATGAGCGTCATCGTCAGCCGTGCCCTGCCCGACGTCCGTGACGGCCTGAAGCCCGTTCATCGGCGAATCCTGTACGCGATGCACGAGATGGGGCTGACCTCGACGGCGAGCTATCGCAAGTGCGCGGCGATCGTCGGCGACGTCATGGGCAAGTACCACCCGCACGGCGACGTCGCGCTCTATGACGCCCTGGTCCGATTAGCACAGCTGTTCTCTTTGCGCTACCCCTTGATCGACGGCCAGGGCAACTTCGGCTCCGTCGACGGCGACCCGCCCGCGGCCATGAGGTACACGGAAGCGCGCATGACGGCGATCGCGGCCGAGGTGCTCGCGGACATCGATAAGCAGACCGTCGACTTCGTCGAGAACTACGACGGCACGCGCATGATGCCGCAGGTCCTGCCTGCGAAGCTGCCCAACCTGCTGGTCAACGGCTCGTCCGGCATCGCCGTGGGCATGGCGACCAACATTCCGCCGCACAACCTGGCCGAGGTGACCGAAGCCACGATCGCACTGATCGAGAACTCGTCGCTGACCAACGACGAGCTGTGCAACATCGTCACGGGGCCTGACTTCCCGACGGGCGGCACGATCTTCCGCTTCGAAGAGCGGCGCAATTCGATGACGGGCCAACAGGAGCGCATCGACGCCATCCGCGAGATGTACGCCCACGGCCGCGGCCGGATCGTGATGCAAGCCGTGGTCTCCTTCGAGGAGACGCGCCAGCAGCGAACGGCGATCGTCGTTACCGAGCTGCCCTTCCAGGTCAACAAGGCCAGCCTGGCCGAGAAGATCGCCGACCTCGTCCAGCAGAAGAAGATCGAGGGCATCGCCGACATCCGCGACGAGTCGGATCGCGACGGAATGCGCCTGGTCATCGAATGCAAGCGCGACGCCGCGCCGCGCAAGGTGCTCAACAACCTCTTCAAGCACACCCCGTTGAAGCTCGCTTTCAACATGAACATGCTTGCGCTGGTCGACGGCCAGCCGCAGACGCTGACCCTCAAGCAGGTCATCCAGCACCACATCGACTGGCGGCGCGAGGTCGTCCGGCGTCGGACCGAGTTCGACCTGGGCAAGGCGCGTGACCGGGCGCACATCCTCGAGGGACTCAAGATCGCGCTCGACAACCTCGACGCGGTCATCCGCACCATCCGTGAGAGCGCCGACGTCGACACGGCGCGCACCAACCTGATGACGCGCTTCGAGCTGACCGAGATCCAGGCCAACGCCATCCTCGAGATGCAGCTGCGCCGCCTGGCGGCGCTCGAGCGGAAGAAGATCGAGGACGAGTACCTGGCCACGATCAAGCTCATCGCCGAGCTCGAGGACATCCTGGGCAACCCGGCACGCGTCTTGGCGATCATCAAGGACGAGCTGCGCGAGATCTCGACCAAGTATTCCGGCGCACGCTTGACGAGGGTCGAGGGAGATTCCGACCGAGAGCTGACCGATGAGGACCTGATCGCCGACGAGGACGTCGTGGTCACCGTCTCGACCCGTGGCTACATCAAGCGCCAGCCGCTGGCAACTTACCGGCGCCAGATCCGCGGCGGCAAGGGCATCATCGGCGCGCGGACGGTGGAAGAGGACGCGGTCGAGCATCTGCTCGTTGCGGGAACGCACGACTGGGCACTCTTCTTCACCAACCGCGGCCGCGTCTTCAGCTCCAAGGTCCACGCCACCCCGGCCCCGACCGAGCGGACGAGCAAGGGCATACCGGTCATCAATCTCGAGGGCGTGCAGCTCGATCCGGGCGAGCTGGTGCTGGCCATCTTGACCGTGCCCAACTTCGAAAAGGGCCACAACATGGTCATGGCTACGCGCCAGGGGATCATCAAGAAGACGCCCATCGAGCAATTCGAACGCGTCCGCTCGACCGGCATCCGCGCGATCACCGTCGCCGAGACCGACGAGCTTGCCTGGGCGGCCGTGTCGTCGGGCACTGACGACGTGGTCCTGGCCACGGCCCAGGGCCGCATCGCGCGCTTCAACGAGACGGAGGTCAGGCCCATGGGCCGCGACGCTGCCGGGGTGATCGGCATCCGCCTGGCCAACAAGGCCGACCAGGTCGTGGGCATGCGCATCCTCCAGCCGACCAACGACATCCTCGTCCTGACCGAGACCGGCTACGGCAAGCGCGTGGCGCTGTCGGAGTTCCGGCGCATGCATCGCGGCAGCCAGGGAGTCCGGCTCATCTCGCTCGAGGGCTCGAAGACCGGGCGCGTGGCCGCGGTCGAGCTCGTCGACGAGCAGGACGAGGAGCTGCTCCTGATCAGCAAGAGCGGCCAGGTCGTGCGCACTGACGTCAAGAGCGTCAACCGCTACGGCTCGTCGGCGCGTGGCGTGATCGTGATGCGCCTGAACGACGGCGACGAGGTAGCTGGGATCGCCGTATTCCGTGCCGAGAATCGGGGCGATAACAAGGTGACAGATGACGACTCCATGCCCGACAATGACGACCCGTCGGGAGAGCCATCGTCGTGACCGCTTTCGGCAGCCGTGCCCTGAACCCGTACAGCGACCAGTTCGACCTGTATACGGGCAATGCCAATCCGCAGCTCGCGCGCAAGATCGCGCGCTACCTCGGCCGTGAGCTGGGCAATGTCGAGGTGTTCGAGTTCGCCAACGAGAACATCTTCGTAAAGATCGAGGACAACGCGCGCGATCGCGACGTGTTCCTGATCCAGCCCACGAATCGGCCCGTTCAGAAGTCGATCATGGAGCTACTGATCATGATCGACGCGTTCAAGCGCGCCAGCGCCGGCCGGATCACCGCGGTCATCCCGTACTACGCCTACGGCCGCTCGGACAAGAAGGACCAGCCGCGCGTGCCGATCACCGCCCGCTTGGTTGCGGACATGATCAGCGTCGCCGGCGCGGATCGGCTGCTGACGATGGACCTTCACCAGGGCCAGATCCAGGGCTTTTTCAACATCCCGGTCGACGAGCTGACGGCCGTCCACATGCTCTCGAATTACTTCAAGCGACTCGAGCTGGACGACCTTGTGGTGGTCACGGACCTTGGCTTCGCCAAGCGTGCGCGGACCTTCGCGGAGATCCTCGAGGCGCCGTTGGCCGTGATCGAGAAGCGCCGCCAGGGCAATCGCGACCTGGCCGAGGTGCTCAACGTCATCGGCGAGGTGCGCGGCAAGCGCGCGATCATCGTCGACGACGAGATCGACACGGCGAGCACCCTGATGGAGATCGAGCGCGCCCTGATCAGAGAAGGGGTGACCGAGATCTACGCCTGCGCGACGCACGGCGTGCTCTCCGACCCGGCGATCGACCGCCTGCGCAAGTCGGAAATCACGGAGGTCGTGATCACCGACACCATCCCGCTGCCGCCGGCCAAGCACCTGCCGCGCATCAGGGTGCTGTCGGTCGCACCGCTGATCGGCGAGGCCATCCGGCGCATCCACCTCGGCGAGTCAGTCGGCGCGCTCTTCTCGAGCGACCTGCAGCTCGTCCAGGAGATGCTCCTCTGGGACGAGGAGGCGGCGCGCGACGACGAGGCGGATGATGGCCACCACCCAAAAGCGGAGACGACGACGACGCGCCAGGATGAGCGGGAAGTGAGCGCCCACCGATGAGCCTCAAGCTCTACCGTCCAGGCCCGCACGGGCTCGAGCCGAATCCGGCCGCACAGCGCACGTGGCGCAGCCGGCTGGTGTCGCGCCGATGGCGCCCGGCGGCCCTCGAGAACCCGGAAAGCAACCCCACGAGCAGCCGCATGGCAGTGCTCTTCTGGGCCGTCCTCGCGACACTCACGTTCGTCCTGCTCGTCGTCGGCTACGGCACCCGGTTCTGGGCCTAGCAGGGTCACCGTGAGGGGCGAGCGGAGGCTCGCGCCTATACTTCCACGGCTGTGCTGAACCTCATTTCACGCTTCGTCGACTCCAACGAGCGCGTCGTCAAACGCATCCAGCCGCTCGTCGACGAGATCAACTCGCTCGAGTCAGAGTTCCAGGAGCTGACCGACGCCGAGATCCGCCAGCGCATGATCGAGCTGCGCGACGAGATCCGCGAGGACGCCGCGCCGACCGAGCCGTCCGAGGAAGAGCTCAGCAACGACAGCTCCGAGCGCCGCCGCGAACTCCGCCGGCAGCGCGAAAAGGAGGACATCAAGCATCTCCAGGGCGTCCTCGATGACGCACTGCCCGAGGTGTTCGCGGCGGCGCGCGAGATCAGCCGGCGCAAGCTGGGCATGCGCCACTTCGACGTCCAGCTGGTCGGTGGCGTCGTCCTCCACCAGGGCAAGATCGCCGAGATGAAGACCGGCGAGGGCAAGACCCTCGTCGCGCCGCTCGCCGCGGCACTCAACGCGATGTCCGGCCGTGGCGTCCACGTCGTCACCGTCAACGACTACCTGGCCAAGCGCGACCCGCAGTGGATGGGCCCGATCTTCGCCGGTATGAGCCTGACGGTCGGCATCATCCAGCACGAGAGCGCGTTCATCTACGACCCCGAACACCGCGGCACGGACGAGCGGCTGCTGAACCTGCGCCCCGTGCCGCGCGCCGAGGCATACGCAGCGGACGTGACTTACGGCACGAACAACGAGTTTGGCTTCGACTATCTGCGCGACAACATGGTCACGGAGCTGCCCGAGCGCGTCCAGCGCCAGCGTTACTTCGCGATCGTCGACGAGGTCGACAACATCCTCATCGACGAGGCGCGCACGCCGCTCATCATCAGCGGCCAGGCCGAGGAGTCGGAAGACCTGTATTACCAGTTCGCGCGCCTCGTGCCGCGCCTCAAGCCGCGCCCCGAAGGGGACGAAGAGGGCGGCGACTACTTCATCGACCTCAAGGAGCACGCCGTCGCGCCGACCGAGGAGGGCATCGACAAGATCGAGCACCTGCTCAAGGTCGACAACATGTTCGACGCCGACCCACGCCTCGCGCGCCATTTCGAACAGGCGCTGAAGGCGCACGCGCTCTACCAGCGCGACCGCGACTACATCGTCGAGAACGGCGAGATCGTCATCGTCGACGAGTTCACCGGGCGCAAGATGCCCGGCCGGCGCTGGTCGGAGGGTCTCCACCAGGCGATCGAGGCCAAGGAGGGCCTGCGCGTCCAGCGTGAGTCGGTGACGCTCGCGACGATCACCTTCCAGAACTACTTCCGCCTGTACGAGAAGCTGTCCGGCATGACCGGCACGGCGATGACCGAGCAGGAGGAGTTCTACAAGATCTACGGGCTCGAGGTCGTTTCCGTCCCGACCCACAGACCGATGATCCGTGACGACCAGGCCGACCTCGTCTTCCAGACCGAGAACGCGAAGTTCAACGCGCTGATCGACGAGATCGTCGAAATGACCGATGCCGGCCGGCCGGTGCTCGTTGGCACGACCAGCGTCGAGAAGAGCGAAGTGCTGTCCGAGATGCTCAATCGGCGCGGCATCAAGCACGAGGTGCTCAACGCCAAGTTCCACGAGAAGGAGGCGCCGATCGTCGCCCAGGCTGGCCGCAGCGCATCGGTCACGATCGCAACCAACATGGCCGGCCGCGGCACGGACATCATCCTGGGCGGCAACCCGCAGGGTCTCGCCTCGATGGACATGCACCGGCGCGGCATCAACCCGGCCGAGGCGACCCAGGAAGAGCTCGACGAGACGCTCGCCAAGGCCAAGGCTGAGGTCGACGTCGACCACGTTAAGGTCGTCGGCGCGGGCGGCCTGCACATCATCGGCACCGAGCGGCACGAGGCGCGCCGAATCGACAACCAGCTGCGCGGGCGCGCCGGACGCCAGGGCGATCCGGGTTCTTCGCGCTTCTACCTGTCGCTCGAGGACTCGCTCATGAAGCGCTTCGCGTCCGACCGCGTGGCCGGGCTGATGGAGCGCATGGGCCTCGAGGGCGACGTCGCGCTCGAATCACGCCTGGTGAGCAAGACGATCGAGAGCGCCCAGTCGCGCGTCGAGGGCTACAACTTCGACATCCGCAAGCGCGTCGTCGAGTACGACGACGTGATCAACAAGCAGCGCGAGACGATCTACGCCGAGCGCGACAAGGTGCTGCGCAACGAGGATCTGACGGCGACTGTGAGCGATTTCGTCGACGACGAGATCGACCTGCTGGTCGACCAGCACCTCACCGGCGGAGTCACCGAGTGGGATCTCGACGGCCTGGCCCGCGAGCTGACTCAGATGGGCCTGCCCAACAAGGAGGTCAGCGCCGACGCGCTGGCCGAGATCGGCGTCCGCGAGGACATCGCTGAGCACCTGCGGACGCTGGTCAACGAAGAGCTCGAACGGCGCGAAGAGGAGCTCGGAGCGGATGTCTGGGCGCAGGTCGAGCGCCTCGTCCTGCTGCGCACGATCGACACGCTGTGGGTCGACCACTTGACCGAGCTCGACGACATGCGCCGCGGCATCGGCCTGCGTGGCTATGGCGGCATCGACCCGCTCAACGAGTTCAAGCGCGAGGCGTTCAAGCTATACGAGGAGCTGCGCGGCTTCATCAGCCGGCAGGTGGCCAACAACATCTTCCGCGTCCAGGTCCAGCAGGTTCCGCCGCCGCAGATGTCGATGACATCCGCCGCGCCGGTGACGGCAACCGCGAGCGACGGGGACGGCTCTTCAGCGACGAGTGCCACGAGCGCCGGCAATGGCTCGGCGCCGGCGCCGGCACCGGCGCGACCCGCCCAGTCCGCGACGCGGGCAGCCACGCCGGCCGCGATCCCGCCTGCCCTGGCGGCAGTGGCGCGGCGCGGGATCCAGTACCAGGCCGGCGACGAGGCGCCCGCTGCGGCCGGCGCGAGTGCGGGCACGGGCACAGGCACCACTCCCGCTCGTACGGCACCCGCCAGCAGCGGCCCCAAGCTCGGCCGCAACGACCCGTGCTGGTGCGGCAGCGGCAAGAAGTTCAAGCGCTGCCACGGGAGTTGACCGACCGGTCGCTCGCGTGGGAGGGCGCGCTTAACGCCCGAGATGCGGGCGGGCTCGCGACCGGCGACGGTAAGGCTGTCCGTCGAGGTGCCCTGGTTCGCTCCGACATCCCGACTCGACTGACTGTCGCGGGCAGGCAGTCCCTCGCCGCCCACGGAATCAAGACCATCGTCGATGTGCGCACTACCGACGAGGTGGCAGACGACCGGGACAGCTACGCGTTCCGCGAAGGCACCATCACCTACCTCAATGTGCCATTTACGACGGGTCTCGACGACCGATACCAGACTGCGGCAAGTCGCGAGGAGCTCAACCGATTGGACATCGACGTTCACAGGGAAGGCATCGCGGCGATTGTTCGTGCCGTGGCCGATGCTGGTCCGGGCGGAGTGCTGGTTCATTGCCATGCTGGCAAGGACCGGACCGGCATTTCCGTCGCCCTGACGCTGGCCGCAGTCGGGGTTGCTGACGAGGAGATCGCCGACGATTACGCGCTGAGCGAGACGAATCTGGCCGCGCTGACGAGCGAATGGCTCGATGAGAACGCGCGCGATGATGACGATCGCCAACGGCTGCTCCGGCTGGCAATGCCCAGTCGTGAGGCGATGCTCGACACGCTGGCCTACGTGCTCGAAAGGTACGGAAGCGCGCAGAGTTATCTGCGCTCGGCCGGGGTGACAGACGAGCAGCTCGCAAGGCTGCGACAGCGCCTGCTGGAACCGACGCCAGCGGCCGTCGATGCCTGAATTGAACGACATTCCGCGGTTCGCCGGGCAGGAGCGCATCCTCGATTGGGAGGGCGCGCTCAACGCGCGCGACACAGGCGGGCTTCCGACGGCTGAGGGAAGGCGGATCAAGCCCGGCGCGCTGGTCCGCTCGGATGTCCTGACTCGCTTGACGCCGCCTGGCCGCGCGGCTCTCATCGCCCACGGCGTACGCACCGTCGTCGACGTCCGGACAAGCGAAGAGATCGCGCGTGATGTCGACTACCCGTTCCGCGCGGCGCGTGCCGAGAATGATCCGAACTATGTGAACGTCTCGTTCGTGGTTGAACTTGACGAGGAAGAGGAGTTCGAGGTCCGCGCGCGCCGCGAATCGGCGACCGAGCTCAGCGAGCTCAACCGGATGGACCTCGAGGTTCACAAGGCCGGTATCGGCGCCATCGTCAACGCCGTCGCGGATGCAGCGCCGGGTGGTGTGCTCATCCATTGCTACGCGGGCAAGGACCGAACGGGCATGTCAGTGGCCCTGTTGCTGTCCGTGGCAGGCGTCAGCGACGAGGACATCTCCGACGATTACGCGCTGACCACGCTGAATCTGGACGGCCTCATCAGCGACTGGCTCGACACCATTGAGGACAAGTCCGAACGCGAACGAATGCGGATCCTGGCCACGCCGAGTCGCGAGGCAATGCTCGTTACGCTGGCCTACGTGCACGACCGATACGGATCAGCCGAGCAATACCTCCTGTCTGCGGGCGTAGGCATTGATCACATCGCGCGCATCAAGGAACGCCTCGTCGAGCCGAACGGAGAAGGGGTGAAGCCCAATGGATGACATCGCTCGCGAGTACCTGCTCATCGCAATCGCGCTCGGAGAGCTCGAGGACGGCATCGTCGACTCGTACTACGGTCCGGCCGAGATTCGCGACGAGGCACGCGCCGTCAAGTCCACGCCTGCAGAGTTGCGCACGCGCGCACACGAGCTGCGGGCGCGCCTCAGCGATATCACCGACGCGCAGCGCGCCCGCTGGCTAGATCGCCAGCTGCTCGCGCTCGAGACGCTCGCCGGACAGCTCGACGGCAAGCAGCTGCCCTACCGCGAGCTGGTCGAACGCTGCTTTGACGCCGCGCCGGAAGCAACGCCGGCTGATGAATACGAAAGAGTCCGAGCCGAGCTTGAGCGCCTCCTGCCCGGGGATGGCAATGTCCGCGAGCGACTCGAAGCACACGACGCCGCGCTGACGGTGCCAGTCAGCCTGCTGGCAGGCATCGTCGAGTGGCTGACCGACGAGCTGCGCGCGGCTGCCGGCCAGGCGTTCTTCGTTCCCGCAGGCGAGGACCTGACGATCAGCCTGGTCAGAAACGAGCCGTGGGGTGCCTACAACTGGTACGACGGCGACCTTCACTCACGCATCGAGGTCAACACGGATCTGCCGATGCGAGCGCCACGCTTGATGGACCTGCTCGCGCACGAGGGCTTCCCCGGCCATCACCTGGAACATGCGACCAAAGAGGCCAGGCTGGTGCGCGAGCAGCGCCGCTTCGAATCGAGCGTCCAGCTGATCAACACGCCCGAGGCGTACATCAGCGAGGGATTGGCGGACACTGGCGTGCGCTTCGTGGCGCCCGAGGAGCGTTGGCAGGAGCTGCTGCTCGAAATCTGCGAACGCGCCGGCATCCCGATGACCCGAGACGAGGCGCGCCTCAACTGGCAGATCGGCAGGACGCTCCAGGGCCTGCATGGCGCCCAGGGCGATGCAGCTTTGCAGCTCCACGCCGATGGTCGTTCCGTGGCTGAGGTCGTCTCGTTCCTTGAGCGCAATGCGCTGGCCACGCCCGAGCGAGCTCACAAGATGCTCGAGTTCATCACCCATCCGTTGTGGCGCGCATATGTCTTCTGCTATGCCGGCGGGGAGCGCTTGCTCACGGCCTGGATCGAGCAGGCAGGCGATGCGGAGGGTGAGCGCGAGCGGTTCGGTCGACTGCTGAGCGAGCAGCTGACGCCGTCGGGGATTGCCCTCGAGATGGCCGTCGCGGGCTGATCGGAGGCAATTCGGCTCAATTCGGGGTGAGTTCACGCTCAAAAAGACAATTTGCCCCCTTGAGCACGTTCGAATCGGCTGGCATACTCAAAAGCACCCGCTTCCGGAGGCCGTGCCTCCTCCGGTGAATGTGTAGTTACCACGTTCCCGGGGTCGAGGGTGGGCCCGGGCCAAGAAGGAGTTTGGCCGTCGTGAACTCCGAGCCCGCTGAGGAGGCACTCGCCGATCCGTTCGTCGACCTCATTGCGTGTGAGCGTGAATGCCGTTCGTGCAGTTACGCCATGACGCTCGACTGTGACGGAAACTGCGGAGTCTGCCAGCACAACGGATACTGTCCCTGTGTCAACCCCGTCGTCGCCCGGAGCAAGACCGCGCTGCGCATCATTGAGCTGCGCCCGATCATGCTCCAGGAATTGCGCGCCAGAGCAGAGGTAGTCGTCGGCTGATGGAGATCTCCAGCCTGCGCGACCTCGTGGAACGCATCCGCGCGACCTCGGGGCGTCTTTGACCTAGCCGCAAAGAAGGCACGCGTCGACGAGCTCGACGCGCTGACCGCCGCTCCAGACTTCTGGACCGACCAACGTGCGGCGCAGAAGGCGCTGCGCGAGGCCGAGGCCGTGCGCGACGAGCTGACCACTTGGCAGGGCGTCCTGCACCGCGCCGACGACCTGCTCGAGCTGGCGGAGCTCGCCCAGGAGTCAGGCGACGACGAGATGACCGCAGGCATCGACGCCGAGTACACGGCCCTCGACAAGGACTACGAGCGTCTGCGGACCTCGCTCATGTTCTCCGGTGAGTACGACCAGAACGCCGCCATCCTGACGATCACAGCCGGGGCGGGCGGGACAGAGGCAACCGACTGGGCCGAGATGCTGCTGCGCATGTACCTGCGCTGGGCGCAACGCCATCGCTACGGGACCGAGATCATCGACCAGCTGGAAGGCGAGGAGGCGGGCCTGAAGAGCGCGACCGTGGCCATAGACGGTCATTGGGCGTATGGCCATCTGCGAGCGGAACGTGGCGTCCACAGGCTTGTGCGCATCTCGCCCTACGACTCTCAGAAGCGACGCCACACAACTTTCGCGTTGCTCGAGGTCCTGCCCGAGGTCGAGGACGACACGGAGGTCGGCGAGATCCCCGAGGACGAGCTCAAGATCGACACTTTCCGCTCGCAGGGCGCCGGCGGCCAGCACGTCAACAAGACCGACTCGGCCGTGCGCATCACGCATATCCCGACGGGCATAGTCGCCCAGAGCCAGAACGAGCGTTCGCAGCACCAGAACCGCGAGTTCGCGATGAAGGTGCTCCGCGCGCGGCTGCTCGAGCGCCGCCTACAGGAGCGCGAGCGGGAGCTGGCCCAGTTGCGTGGCGAACACGTCGAGGCCGGCTGGGGCAACCAGATCCGGTCGTATGTCCTGCACCCGTATCAGATGGTCAAGGACCACCGCACGAACTACGAGACGAGCGCTACGACAGACGTCCTCGACGGCGACCTGGACGCGTTCATGCTCGCTGAGCTCGAGCGCGAGGCCACGACCGAGCCGGTGGTCGCCGGCTCGTGAGCACCGTCGCCCGGCCGGCTGCCGAGATCGGATATCGCCTGGCACTGCCCGCCGACCTCGAGGCGTGCGCCGACGTCCTCTATGCGGCCGACGACGCGCTCTCGGCCAGCCGCGGCCTACCGGTCAGCCCGCGCAACCGAGAGGCGTTGGTTCGACTCTTCGCGCATATGCACAGGTACTCGCCTGATCGTTGGTGGGTGGCGGAAGACAGCGCGCGGATGATCGGCTTCGGCGGCTCCAGCACCTACCAGGAGATGGTCTACCTGGGCTTCCTCTTCGTTCTGCCAGAAACGCAGGCCGGTGGCGTCGGCCGGCGCCTGCTCGAGCTCTCGATGCATGACTCCTCTTATCGAGCCGTAGCCATCGCCTCGTACCAACCCATCTCCGCGGCGCTCTACTCCTGGTACGGCATGACGCCGCGAGTGCCGATCTACATGCTCAGCGGGAACCCGCGGACGGAGTTTCCGGCACTGCCTGCCGGACTTCGCGTGGGCAGGCTCAAAGCCGCTGCCGCCGAGCCGCTCGACTTGGAGGTGTGCGGCCTGACGCGCACCTGGGATCACGAATGGTGGGAGGCGCTCGGGCGCAACCGCTTCGGTCTGTTCGAGGGCAACGAGCTGGTCGGCTATGGCTACATCCAGGAAGTCGGCCGCCTCGGGCCACTTGTCGTGCGCTGCGAGGAGCACCTCCTGCCCTTCGCCGGCCGGCTCCTCGCGGAGATGCCTGACGTCGAAACGTGGCTGGTCAATGTGCCCGGCGTGGCCAACGAGACTTTCGTCGCGCTGCTTCGGGCTGGCATGCGCCTCGAAGGCCCGCCCGCGATCTATTGCGCGACCGAGCAGCGCATCGACCACCGGCGCTACCTGCCCGTGTCGTACGCGCTTCCCTGACCTGCCCGGCGGCGCCTGAGCGAATCGGGCGGCACCCCTAGACTGCCCGCACTGTCAGTCGAGGTCCTGTTCTCCAGATGTCCGATCCCTCCGCTTTGCCCGATTCGACCGTCGGAGCCGACGCCACCGACACACCCCGTCGGCGCGGCGGTCGGGCGGCAACTGTTCTCGCAGTCCTGCTCATCGTGGCCATCGGCGGCAGCGCCCTGTTCGTCTCCGGTTTCGCGCTCGGCCGGCTCGCCGGATCGACGCCCGGGACGTCGGTCGACAACCAGGAACTGTTCCAACCGTTCTGGGACGCGTACGACGACATCGTCCAGAACTACGTGGGTCCGGTCGATCGGCATCTGCTCGTCGAGGGCGCCATCAGCGGCCTGTTCACCGCGCTCAACGACCCGTTTTCGCAGTACCTGACCCAGGAGCAGTACACCCAGACGCTGAGCGGGCTGTCCGGCGAGTTCACAGGAGTAGGCGTGCAGGTCGCGACGCAGGACGCTTCGGGCGCCTCGTGTGACACCGTCTCGGCCACCTGTCACCTGGTCCTCGTCCACGTCGTGCGTAACTCGCCGGCGCAAAAGGTCGGGATGCAGGACAACGACCAGATCGTCGCCATCGACAGCGCATCGACCGACGGTATGACCGTTGACGACGTGGCCAACAAGTTGCGCGGCGCCAAGGGCACGACCGTATCGATCACCGTCGACCGTGCCGGCACCACCCAGGATTTCACCATCACGCGCGACGTCATCCAGCGTGAGGACGTGACCACCCAGGTTCTGGCCAACGGCAAGGTCGGCTACCTCAAGCTGGCCGCGTTCAGCTCAGGTTCGTCGACGGACTTCCACGACCTCCTCGACCAGCTCGTCAACCAGAACAAAGTCCAGGGGCTGATCCTCGACCTGCGCGACGACCCTGGCGGCTACGTTGATGCCGCGCAGAAGATCGCGTCCGAGTTTGTCGCCGACAAGCCGCTCTACTACCAGCAGACAGCGACCGGCCAGCCCGATCCCCAGCAGCCCATCCCGGGTGGCGTGGCCACCAATCCTGCAATTCCACTCGTCGTTCTTGTCAACGGCGGCACGGCGAGCGCATCTGAGATCGTCTCAGCCGCGATCCAGGGCGACGGCCGCGGCGAGCTCATCGGCTCAAAGACGTACGGCAAGGGCACGATCCAGGAGTTCAAGGAGCTATCCGGTGCCGGTGGCTACCGGCTGTCGGTCTACAAATGGCTGACGCCCGACCTGACCTGGATTCACGGCGTCGGCCTCTTCCCGAACGTTGAGGTCACACCGCCCGACAATCAGCCGGCCGGCCAGGACGCCGTCCTCGACAAGGGCGTCGAGGTGGTGCTCGACCAGTTGGCCAGCCCGTCGGCGACGTTCCCGCCACCGGTCACGCCCGAGCCGACACAGACCCCGGCGCCCTCCGCCTCGCCCGTAGCCGTCACCGACCAAACCAGTGGCCTGCAGCTGTCGCTTGCAGTGCCCATCGTGCTGGGTTAATGTGATGGAGAACGAAAGGAGGTGATGTGCAGTGTTAGATAAGTCAAGCTGCACCACCTCCCGGGGGTCGCTTTAGTTAGCTGACACCCGGGTTGTGGTGTAAGCCGCCACGAAGCGCCGGCCCACCTTGGGCCGGCGTTCGTGTGTCCGGCGACAATCACTACTCGTTCCCATGCGTAACTCAAGGAGCCTGGCCAGGTGGCCGAGACGATCGCGCTCAACCGCAAGGCGCGCCACAACTACTTCATCACCGATACCTTCGAGGCAGGCCTCGTCCTGACCGGCACGGAAATCAAGAGCATCCGTGCGCGCAAGGTCAACCTGTCCGACGCCTACGCTCGGGTCGAGCGGGGCGAGGCCTGGCTGATGTCTGCCCACATCGCGCCGTTCGAGCAGGGCAATCGCTACAACCATGAGCCGCGTCGCGACCGGAAGCTGCTCCTGCACCGCACGGAGATCGACCAGCTCATGGGCCGTGCCGCGGCCAAAGGCCTGACCATCGTGCCGCTGCGCCTGTACATCAACGACCGCGGCCGGGCCAAGGTGGAGCTCGGCCTGGCCAAGGGCAAGCAGCTCCATGACCGGCGGCGCGACATCGCCGAGCGCCAATCTCGCCGTGACATGGAACGCGAGCTGGCCGACGCCCAGCGCGGCCGCCGCTAGCTTCGCGTCCGGAACGCCGCGGCCAGCGCGACTTCGAGAACAGGCTGCTCGAACGCATAGCCCAAGGAGAGGGCTCGCGCCGGAGCTACGCGGCGACTGCCCAGGACGAGCGTCGCCTGCTTGCCGAGGGCAAGACGAATCGGCGTGGCAGGCGTCGGCAGCCAGAACGGCCGGTGCACCACACGCGCGATCGAACGGCTGAAATCGACCTGTTGGCGAGCTTCGGGGGACGCGAAGTTGATCGCGCCACTTGCGTCGTCGTGACGAAGCGCCAGGAGCATCAGGCCGACTACGTCCGTGGAATCTATCCAGCTGATCCACTGCCTGCCGCTGCCCAGCCTGCCGCCGCCGAACAACCTCACCGGCAACGCGAAGCGTTGGAGCGCCGGCGCTTCGCGGTCGACGACGAGACTCATGCGCGTGACGACGACGCGAACTCCGGCGTTCTGGGCGTGCAACGCGGCCGACTCCCAGTCGACGCAGAGACGCGCAAGGAATGTATCCGCTGGCGCTGATTCCTCGGTCGCCGGTTCTGCGTCATTGCCTTCGTAGATGTCGACACCGGAGCCGCTGATGAAGACGGGCGGTCGATCGGAGCTTGGCATCCGCGCCATCGCGTCGACGAGGGCGGCGGTCGCCACGAGTCGACTGTCCACCAGATCGCGCATCCGACGGGCTGTCCATGGCCACCTACCTACCGACGATCCGGCGAGATTGATTACAGCGTCAGCTGCTCGAAGATCCTCGGTCCAGCTGCCCGAAGCGTCCCGCGGGTCCCATCCCTTTACCGTTATGCCTTCGCTGCCCAGCCGCTGCTGCGCCGCACGGCGGCTGAGGACGATCGGCTCGTCGCCGCGGCCTTGAAGAGCCGAGGCAATCCTTCGACCAATGAGACCACTCCCCCCGGCAATGACGACTCTCATTTGACCGCGAAACACACAACTTGCACGTACTGAGTATCGTGCCGATACGTACTAGTGTCAAGTAACGAGTTTTGCCTTGGTCAAGCGTCGAACGGCGGTCGCAAACCGTCGCCATGCCTGGGCCGGACGTCCGCCGTTGGCGAACGGGCGTTCTACTGGTAGACTCACCGGTCTGGGGATGAGTGGTTTCGACAGGGCCGGATCCCCGGAGAACGCGAGCCGAGGTTGCCATCAGGCCTCGTTAATCAGGTGGCAAAACGAAGTAACTGGCAACCGCCAGCCTGCTCTCGCCCTCGCCGCTTAAGGCGGTAAGGTGAGCGTCGAAGCAGCCCCATCCCCGCGGGTTGTGGAAGCGTCATTCAGCGGGGATGCGCTATCGACCAGGTCACGTAGCCGGTAGCAAAGCCCGCAAGGGAACGTGGATGGATCGATCAGTACGCTGTCGATGGCGGACCGGTAGATTGACGATAAATCATCGAACACGCTCGTAGCTGGTCTCCGGCTGATGGTTCTGGACGAGGAGTTCGACTCTCCTCCATCTCCACCAGATTCCCTGCCTCCTTCCCCGGCGCTCCTCGGATATTGTTCGCGCCTGTCCGTCACGACCCGAGGATGCTCACGCATGGCAACCGGCACCGGCACGAAGCAAGACCCCTGGCAGCTCAAGACGCCGCCCGGCACGTCCGCGTACCAGATGTGGCTGGATGAGGCCTCCGACCCGCCGGCAATCATCTGTCAGGTAGGCGGCACGCAGCTCAAGTACCAGAAGCGCGCTATCGACGACCTGCACGCGATGCTCAAGGCAAACGGCGGCTGGATGGACCTGGGCGGCGCCGACGAGCAGAAGCCCGCGGCCGAAGGCACGGTCGAGGCGTGGGGACGCGCAGAGAACAACCCGGTCGGCGGCTGGTACGGGATGAAGAAGGGCCTGCGCGGCCGCTTCGGTGTCTACATGCCGCCGCTGATGGAGGCGCTTGGCTTGGTAGAGCTCACTCACGACCCCAAGAGCAACAAGATGCGGGCGATCTAGGGGTGCGGGTGGTTCGCCCTCCAGACTGACGCGAGCACCTTCGTCCCTGACGCCGGGTCGCCGGGGAAGCGGCCGACCAGCACCAGGCCGGTGATCGTCTTGTAATTCGACGTGAACGTGTCCTGGTGCAGGACGTTGCCCGCCGCGTCCTTGACCGTGCGGACCACGACGGAGTCGAAACCGTTGACGGCAAATTCGACTCGGTTCTGGACACCCGGCCCGAGCGCGTCGGTGTACTGGTACCAATCCTGGGCCGACTGGGCATTGGTGATCACCGGGTCGGAGAAGGTCGTCGACCGACCGTCGGGCACGCCGTACAGCTCGAACGTGACCGCACCCTGCGTGTTGATGCCACGGATGAGGATCGGGTACCCGGTGTCGTTTACGAACGACATCGTCTGCTTGCTGTTCGGCCCGGCGATCCAGACGGTCGCGTCGAGGCCGACCGGGTAACGGCTGATGTAGTAGGTGTGGTTGCGGCGTGCCCTGATGTCCAGCCCGGCGCGCGCAGCGGCGTTGAACATCGTCGTCGAGGATGAGCACATGCCGCCGCCCAGGACGCCGGCCTCGACGGTGTGGCCGTGAATGATCGCCGCGCCGGCGGTGTACGGCGGCGACGTGATCGGGCCGATCACGGCGAGGTAGTCGAACAGCGCTCCGGGCTCAACGACAGTGCCGTTGATCTTGGCCGTCGGAACCTGGATGTTGACGCCGCCGCCGTTCAATGTGCTGGAGATGTAGTGCGTGGTCCACTCGCCGATCTTGGTCACCTTGGCCGAGATGGCGGTAGCGTCGTTGGTCGAGAACTTGGGCGCAACCGACGCCAGCGCGAGCTCGGCGCCGGACGGAGCTGAACCGCCCGTGGCGCGCGCCTGGAGCGCGGCCATGATGTTGTCCGTGGTCGTGTCGACCTGCGTTGCGCGGCCGTCGGCGCTGGGCACGACCTTGACGTTAACGCCACTGCCGCCGTCAAACGTGAACGTCGCGTTGGTCGGCTGAACGTCGGTCTGGAGCGCGTAATTGCTGACGAACTGAGCGATCGGGTCGTGCTCGAGGACGATCTGCCAGTTGCCGTTGCCTGGTCCCGGCTGGAGGTGGACCCAACCACGCAGGACGTCCGACGTGATGGTCGTAGACAGGTCGGCACCGGCGACGGTCAGATCGCTGCCGACCACCCGCTCGTAGCTGTCAGCGGCCGCCTGGGCCTGCGCTATGGTGACGGCCGGCGGCACGACCGACGTGTGGACTGAAATCTGGGAGTTGGCCGCCGACGTGCCGTTGACGGCGTTCACGGCGTCCGTGACCGAGCCCTCGACATCGACCGACTGGCCGTCGCTCGCCGGGCTGACGACATAATGCCCGCCGACGAGACTGAGGCTGGCGCTGACTGGGTCGCGCTGGGCCTGCTGAGCGATCTTGGCCACGGCGGCAACGAGCTGGTCGTTGCTCCAGGTGACTTGTGGCTGCACCGACACGCCGTTGAACAGGATGCGCAGCTGGTCCTGGATCTGCTGTACGAAGTTGGGCGCGCGGCCCAGGTCGAGCGCCTGGTCGAGCATCGCGTTGAGGTCGTAGTCGCGCCCGAAGGAGGAATAGGGAACCGACTCCTGGACGCCGTTGATGTTGACGACGAGGTTGCCGCTCGACAGGCTTGGCAGCGACTGCGTCAGCTTGGCCGCGGCCTGATTGCGGTCAAGGCCAGCGACGGAGATGCCCGCGACGTCCACGCCGGGCAGGACCTTGCCCTGGTTGACGCGGGCGTAGCCCACCGCGAACGAGGCCATGAACACGACGATCGCGATCAGGGTCAGGATGAACGTGAATATCCCGCGCCGCCAGCTGTGGCCGGGCGCAGAGGACTTGACGTATGGGATCGCGTAAGGGTCGGAACGAGTCGTCATTGGTGCCGAATGCTAGCGGCGGTCTCTGCCGCCTGGTGTGAGTAGAAGGTCCCGGCCGCAACCAGCCCAAGTGGTGCATCCGCGCACCGGCCCGAGGCTGCCCGGGAAAACTATGACGGACGCCTCTGACTCGCTGTTACGAGCCTTGGCGACCATTCCGTAATTGTCCTGCAGGCGCGCGGCGCTCGCTCGTTACTGGCGCTTGAGGACGACGACCCTGCGGTGCGGCTCTTCGCCGATCGACTGCGTCGCCACATCGGGATTGCCGCGCAGCGCGAGATGGATCCAGCGCCGCTCGAGGGCGGGCATGGGCTCGAGCTGGATCATCTTGCCGCTCTCGCGCACGTGCTCAGCGGCGCGCGTCGCGATCTCGCGCAGCTGCCGCTCGCGCCGGCCGCGATAGTCTTCGACGTCCACCAGCACGCGCGTCCACGCGCCAAGCTTGCGCGACAGCATCAGGTTGACAAGGTGCTGGAGTGCCGAAAGCCTCTCGCCCTTGCGCCCGATGAGCGCGCCGAGCGCCTCCTTGTCGTTCTCACTTCCGCGCACGTCGAGCTTCGACGTATCGCCTGTCTCGACGCTTACGGTGACGTCGAGGCCCATGTGCTTGAGCAGCTCATCGAGGATGTCGCGGCCGGCCGCGAGCGCCTCAGGGCTTGCCTCTGCCGCCTGGATCTCCTCGCGCTCCACGGACAGGTTGGCGCGATTGGCGCGCACCTCGGCCTGCTCGCTGTCTGAGAGCTGACCCGTGCGCTCTCGAACGAAGCCGGTGCGGCCGTGGGGCCGGTCGCTGGCAGGCCGGCGAGCGCCCTGCGTGTCGCGCGGCGGGCGCATCCCTGCCGGGGCGGCCGGCGCTTCGCTGCTCACCTGGCCTGTTTCAGCCCGGCGCTCGCCACGATCTCGGCCGAAGTCGCGCCGGCCGCGCTCGCGGTCGCCGCGCGGACCACGGCGGTCGAAGCCGCGCTCGCCCTCGCCACGATCCGCATCCGGCTCGCGCGGCTCGCGCGGCGCGACGGGTGGCAGAGGCGCCTGTGCCGCGGCCTCGCGCCGCGGAGCGGCGCCACCGAGCGCTGAACGCGGCGCGGCAATGATTCGCGCCGGCTCGGCGCCCATGCCCAGCACGCCGCGGCTGCCGGGGGTGAGGATCTCGAAGTCGAGCTCGTCAAGGCTCGCGCCGAAGGCCTCACGCGCAGCGCGCAGAGCCTCCTCGACGGTCTTGCCGGTGAACTCCTGGTATTCGCTCATCGCCGTCTCCCTCGTCGGCTTGTGCGCCCTCGCTGACGCGCCGGCTTGATGGTGCCTGCCGCACGGTCTGTTGCTGTGCGGTTGTCTTCTTCGGCGCGGCGCGAATCCGCGCCGCTAGCTGAACTGGATGGTGGCGCGGGCTTCGGCGGCGGAACCGGGAAGCGCGGCTGATGGTTAACGGCAAAGCCCGGTGTCCAGCCAAAGAGCGGGAAGAGAGAACCCCAACCCGCGATCAGGTACTGCTGGACGACCGAGAAGAGGGTGAACACGATCCAGTAGATGAACAGCCCGCCCGGCAGGAACGACCCGTAGACGATCGAGAAGAGGGGCAGCAGCAGGAAGATGCGCTGTTGTGAAGCCTGCTGAGCGTCGCTCGTCCGCGGCTGGGCCATGCGCGTCTGGACCAACTGGAGCATGGCGGAGATGAGCGCCAGCCCACTCACACCGAAGCCGAATACATGGAACAGCACCTGCGGAACGTGAGCGTCCATGTTGAACAGCCAGTGGATGGTCGGGTCGATGCACGGACCAATCGCCTGGCACGGGAATGGTTGCAGGACCGGGATGCTGAAGACCTGGAGCGCCGAGGTGATGTTGGGCGATGCCAGGCCGGTGCTGATGACCGAATAGATCGGGATCAACAGGAACAGCTGGAGAACAGATGGCAGGCAACCGGACGTGGGATTGACACCGCGCTCGCGGTACAAGCGCATCGTCTCTTCGTTGACCTTGGTCCGGTTGCCCTTGTATTTCTGCCCGAGCGTCCTGATCTCGGGCTGGATCATCTGCAGCCGACGCTGCGAGACGATCTGGGCGCGGAAGAGCGGGATCAGGATGGTCTTGATCAGCAGCGTCAGCACGATGATGGCGATACCGACGTCGCCTGTCAGCCGGTAGAAGAGGGCCAGAACCAGGAACAGGGTCTGGAAGATCGGATTGAACAACCAGGCGAGCAGGTCGGTCGGGCTGCCTGACAGCTGCGCCGGGCAGAGCGGGTGAGCCGGACCGGGCGTCGGCGCCGGAGTTGGCGTCGCGTTTGGGTCGGGCGTCCCGACAGGGCTCGAGGTCTCAGCGGGTGTCGGCGTCGGTGTGACCGGTGGCAGAGGACACGGCGCCGCCTCCGATGCTGCTGACGCTTCGGCTGATGGAGCGGCCGATGCATCCGGCGCAACAGACGTGGCTGGGGTGACGATTGGCGCCGGCGTCGCCGCGATCGAGGCCGCGGGCGACTCCGCACCGACGGGCACCACAGAGCCGAACAACGCCACGAACGTGAGTGCTGCAAGCAGACCGGCAAGCACGACACGCGCCGCGCGTCGCGAACGGATCAGGCGGCGGAGGTCAGCGGACAGGGTCGAAGCCCCCCGGATTCCAGGGATGGCAGCGCGCGATGCGCTTGGCACCCATCCAGCTGCCCCTGAATAGCCCGTATTTGACGATTGCCTGCTCGGTGTAGTGCGAGCAGGTGGGCTCGAAGCGGCACGATGACGGCATCCATCCGAATGCGATGCGATAGAGGTGGATGAGACCGACCCCGATCGGCACGGTGATGCGCCTCACCGCGCTGCCTGCTCCACTCGGCCGCCAACGTCAAGCAGCTTTGCGCCATGCAACATCTGGCGCAGCGCGACCTCCAGCTCCGATTGCTTCACGGTCGACGACGCTGGGCGGGCAACGAGCAGGATGTCGAAGCCGGGCTCGAGCGCCGGCTCGAGCGCGCGCAGGATCGTGCGCAGCCGGCGGCGTACGCCATTACGGATGACTGCCGATCCCACCTTGCGGCTCGTTGAGATTCCGTAGCGCGTGCGTTCAAGCCCATTCCTGCGGTAGCGCAGCAGCAGCAGCGGATGCGCTCGACTGCGGCTCTGCGATTGGATGTGCTGAAAGTCGGCGACCGATCGAAGCATCTCGAGGACGGCCACCTCGATCCTCCTGAAGGTACCCTCGCCCTAAGCGGTGAGCTGCTTCCGCCCCTTCGCCCGCCGCGACGCCAGCACCCGGCGACCCGCCTTGGTATTCATCCGGGCGCGAAAGCCGTGCTCTTTGGCGCGGTGCCGCTTCTTGGGCTGGTACGTCTGCTTGGTCATGACTCCCCGAGACTTCTGGCGCCGGTGGGTCAGGACGGCCGGCAAACCAACCGATCTGCTGAGTGTTGGCGACGCGCCCTCAAAGTTGGGCTGGCGCGCTTCGATCGACGTCCGGGCGCCACGGCGCGTCGACTTCGGGCGGGATTATATCCACGCATGACACAACCGACCGATTTGCACTGAGGGGTTCGATGAACAACAGCTCAGCAAGCCACCCCGGCGAAACGGCGATTCGCCCGTTCCGGCCCGCCGGTAGCGCGACGATGGACGACTTCCTGAAGATCGACATGCGCGTCGGCCGAATCGCCGCTGTCGAGTCGTTCCCCGCAGCGCGCAAGCAAGCTTATCGATTGACGATTGATTTCGGACCCGGCGGCATGCGTCGCTCGTCGGCGCAGCTGCCGCTGACGTATCCCGACCCCAACGCACTTGTCGGCCGCCTGATCGTGGCCGTGGTCAACTTCCCGCCGCGCAACATCGCCGGCTTCCAGAGCGAGGTGCTCGTGCTCGGCGCGCTGCCGGCAGATGGTTCGATCCCGCTCCTGTGCGTCGACGCGGGCGCCGCGCCGGGCGACCCGATAGGCTGACTCGGCGGTCCTGGAGAGCGGTTGGTAGATACCCCTGGGGGGTATGCGGAATCGCCCTTGCGGGTGCCGCTCGGCCGGTGCTACTGTTGGCCGCCCAAGGCCTCGCGGGGCACTGGGTAGGGAGGAGAAGGACCGAAGGCGCGACCGCTGGCCGGAACCCAGCACCGCGTTCTCGGGCCATTGTCGAGGGTAAGGTCCGCTCAGCGCCGTGCGCTGTGAGTGGCTGCCCGTTGGACGTTGTGACTAGTCGGGACGGCTGTATTGATGGACGCGAAGCAGGTCTGGCGCGCGGCCCTGGGCGAGCTTCAGGTTTCGCTCTCGCCCGCGAATTTCGAGACCTGGCTCAAGGAGACCGCGCTCGTCGCCGTCGATGACAACCGCTTCCGCGTCGCTGTTCCCAACGGCTTCGCCAAGGACTGGCTCGAGACTCGTTATCGCCCCTTGATCAGCCAGACGCTGGCCCGGGTCGTGGGCTACAGCGTTCAGGTCGATTTCGAGGTCCGCGAAGGACTGACTGGTGTGCTGACCGAGGACGCGCAACAGAAGGCCGCCATGGACGCAGCGCCGGCCCCGGCGGCAGTTGCGCAGCAGGTCCGGCTCGAGCCCGGCCGGGTCGGGGGCCCGGAAGGCGGCAGCCTCAACCTCAATCCGCGCTACACGTTTCGCAACTTCATAGTCGGCTCGGCCAACCGGCTGGCCCACGCCGCCTCGCTCTCCGTCGCCGAGCGTCCCGGCCACGCGTACAACCCGCTCTTCCTGTACGGCGGCGTGGGCCTCGGTAAGACCCACCTGATGCACGCCATCGGCAACCAGGTCCTGGCGCGCTTCCCACGCAAGCGCGTCGTCTACGCCACGAGCGAGAAGTTCACCAACGAGTTCATCACCAGCATCCAGCAGGGCAAGATCGACGACTTCCGGACGCGCTACCGGCGCATCGACCTGCTGCTCATCGACGACATCCAGTTCATCGCCGACAAGGAACGGACCCAGGAAGAGTTCTTCCACACCTTCAATGCGATCCACGAAGACGGCAAGCAGATCGTCCTCTCGTCCGACCGACCGCCCAAGCTGATCACGACGCTCGAAGAGCGCCTGCGCAGCCGCTTCGAGTGGGGCTTGATCGCGGACCTGACCGCGCCGGATCTCGAGACGCGCATCGCGATCCTGCGTGCCAAGGCGGAGGAGCAGAGCGTCCGCATCGGCTCGGACGTCGTCGAGTTCATCGCGCGCAAGGTGATCAGCAACATCCGCGAGCTGGAAGGTGCGCTCAACCGCATCGAGGCCTACGCCAACATGGGCGGCATGCCGATCACGATCGAGCTCGCCCAGGCCGTGCTCTCGAACGTGCTCTACAACCCGAAGCGCCGGCTCGTCACGCCCGAGCGCATCGTTCATGCCGTGTCGGAGTACTACAGCGTCGAGCTCGAGCAGCTCAAAGGACAGAAGCGCGACCGGGCCATCGTCATGCCGCGCCAGATCGCGATGTACCTGATGCGCGCCGAAACGGACGTGTCGCTGCTGCGCATCGGCCAGGAGCTGGGCGGACGCGACCACTCGACGGTCCTCCATGCGTGCGACAAGATCGACAAGGAAACGCAAGAGAACGAGGAGCTCAGGCGTGATCTCGCCGCGGTTCGGGAGCTCATCTACTCCGACTGAGCGCCACGCGCCGTGCTCGCGCGATGTCCCGGTGCGCGGGTTTCACCTCAAGCGCATGTCAGAGTCGGAGCCCGGGTGGAAGAAAGCGCCTGTTTGTGTGGACCAGTCCGTCTCACAGTGGATATCGCCCAAAGGCAGCCTCGGCAAACGGAGTGCAGACGGTGCGGGTCCTGTGGAGCCTTGGAGCATCGTCCGGCGTCTATCCACAGTGGGGTCAAAAGAATGAACCGGGCGTCACCAGTGGAGGTCGATTCGGTCCACCGCTCCAGGTTGGCAAAATGCCCACTTTGAGCGTGAAACGGCGGTTTCCCACGTCGTCAACACCATGATGATGACTATGGAATGAGAAGATAAGAAAAGAGATTCACAATCACTCGTCGGCCCGCTCGCCGGCAAGACTGCCGCGAGTTGGCGCACCGTGAGAGGAGCTCTTAGGAACGTGAAGCTTTCCGTGATGCAGGAGAACCTGGCGCGCGGCCTGCAGGTCGTCAGCCGTGCCGTCAGCAGCCGCAGCACGCTTCCCGTGCTGGCCAATGTCCTGCTGCGCACGGAGGATGCCGGACTGAAGCTGACCGCGACCAACCTCGAAATCGGGATCACCTCGTGGGTCGCGGGCCGGATCGACACCGAAGGCGCATTGACGGTGCCCGCCCGGCTCTTCAACGACCTCGTGGCCGGCCTGCCGAGCGGCGAAAGGATCGACCTCGAGAGCGACGGCGCAACCACGCTGCGTATCAAGGCCGGCCGTTACCAGACCCAGCTACGCGGCATCGAGGCGGATGAGTTCCCGGTCATTCCGTCACCCGGCGAGCGGCCGACGACGCGGGTCAGCCAGAAGGAGCTGCGCCGGGCGCTGTCGGAGGTCGTTTTTGCCGCGGCCACGGACGAGGCGCGGCCCATCCTGACCGGTGTCCTGACCCACCTTTCGGGCGACAAGCTGACGCTTGCCGCGGCAGACAACTACCGCATCGCGGTCTGCACCATCCCGATCCTGGACCCGGTCGAGGACACGTCGCTGGTCGTGCCGGCGCGCTCGTACGCAGAGCTGATGCGCGTCCTGACCGACACGAACGACCCGGTCGACTTCATGCTCGCGAGCTCCAAGAGCCAGGTGCTCATGCACGTCGCTGACGTGGACATCGTCAGCCGCCTGATCGACGGCCAGTTCCCGAATTACCAGCAGGTGCTGCCGTCATCGCATTCGACGCGCGCCGTGGTCGAGCGCGACGAGCTGCTCAAGGCCGTGCGCATCTCGGCCCTCATCGCGTCCTCAGCGGCCAACGTTGTTCGGCTCAAGGTGGGCGAAGAAGGCACGGGCACGATCAACATCGCGGCCGCTGCTGACGTGGGCGAGGCGCAGACCGATGTCGAGGCGGCGATCGAGGGCGACGCCATGCAGATCTCGTTCAACGCCAAGTACCTCCAAGAGGCCCTGGCCAACCTCGACTACGACCAACTCGCGCTCGAGTTCTCCGGGCCGCTTTCGCCCGGCGTGATCAAGCCCACGGACGCCGCCGCCGAGTACGTCCACGTGATCATGCCCGTGCGCACGCCGTCCTGAGCAGGGCCGCACATCGCGCGGCGTGCTGAAACGATGCGCGTCGAGAGACTGTCACTCACCACGTTCCGTTCGTACAGCGCCCTGGACGTGTCGTTCGCGGATGGACCGCAGGTCGTCGTTGGCCCCAACGCGACGGGCAAGACGAGCCTGCTTGAGTCGATCCTCGTGCTCGGGACGGCGCGGTCCCATCGTGCCGGCCAGGATGGCGAGCTGGTCAGCTGGGGTGCCGAGTTCGCCCGGCTCGAGGCGGAAGTTGTTGGGACCGCGCAGGGCAGCGACAAGGTCGAGCTGGTCATCGTCAGGACGGCCACGGGCGGCGGGCGGAAGCGGGTCCTGGTCAACGGGGTCGCCCGCCGCCCGGCGGCGCTTGCCGCGACGCTGCCGGTGGTCCTTTTCGCTCCGGAGGACATGCTCCTCGTCGTCGGCTCACCCGGCCTGCGCCGCAACTCGCTCGATACGCTGATCGCCCAGACGGTCCCGGCATCGGCGACGACGATGTCGACCTACGCGCGAGCGCTGACGCAGCGCAACAACCTCCTCCGCCAGGTGCGCGAGGGAATGGCCGCGCCTGACGAGCTGCGCTATTGGGACGAGGTCGTGATCAACGATGGCGCGCAGATCGTCGACTGGCGGCGCGCGGCGCTCGCCCAGCTCAGCCGTCCGCTGTCGGCCGCGCACCAGGAGATCGCTCCCGGGGAGGAGCCGCTCGAGCTGCGCTACCTGACGAATGCCGAGCCGCAACCCGGGGAAACGACACGCGCCGCGCTGCGTCGCCGTCTGATCGATACGAGTGAGAAGGAGATGTGGAACGGGGCGACCTTGATCGGACCACACCGCGACGACATCGCGTTCGTCAGCGACGAGCGTGAGCTGGCATCGTCCGCGTCGCGCGGTCAGCAGCGGACGGCGATCCTCGCCTACAAGCTGGCGCAGCTCGACCTGCTCACCGACAGCGTCGGCCAACCGCCACTGCTTCTGCTCGACGATGTCTTCTCGGAGCTCGATCCCGATCGCCGCGCCCACCTTGTGCGGCGCATCGGTGCCCTCCCGCAGGCGTTCGTGACCACGACCACGACTGACGACCTGGATCCGGCTCTGGTGGCCGCGTCGACGGTGTGGACCGTGTCTCCGGGCCAGCTGCGGCAGGGGAACCGATGACAGCCAAGCGCCAGCCCACGCGTGTGGGCGACATGCTGCCGCGCATCGCCGCCGAGATCGGCATCGAGGACGAGCTGCGCCTGGCGCGGCGCATGATGGCCTGGCAGCGCCTCGTCGAGGAGCTGCTGCCCGCGGCCCGCGGCGCGTCAAAGCTGCTGGCCGTGCAGCCACCAGCGTTGATCGTCAGCGCCACGGACAGCCTCGTCGCCCAGGAGCTTCTCCTGCGTCAGGCTGAGCTTCTCGCCGCGTTCGGGGACATGGCCGACGGCGCCCATCTGCTCGAGCTGAGGGTCGTTATCCGGCCACCGGGCCGAGCCTTCTCCCCGCGCTAGACTGGCCTGCGATGGCTTCCCGGCTCGCGCTCAAATATGGGCTCGTCTCTGAGGAAGAGCGGCTATCCAACTCCGCCGACGCGATCGTCGTCACCGAGCCGACGACCGGCTCGAAGGCGCGCACCAAGGGCAGCCTGTATCTCATCGTCTGCACCAAGCAGACCGGCGGCAAAACGCGCGACGCCTGTCGCCTCGTCGTCGACACGATCCGGCGCGAGTACTACTACGACGAGTCGGCGGGCATCTCGATCGTCCTCGAGAAGGCCGTCCGCGCCGCGAACCGCAAGCTGCGCCAGTCGCGTGAGGGCGGCGGGCTGTCGGCCTACTCGATCGGCATAACGCTTGCCGTCGTGCGCGGCAGCGAGCTCTACGTGGCCACTGCCGGCGATGCGAACGCGTACCTGATCAGATCGGCGCGGCTGCTCATGCCCGAACACCACTCGGGCGTGGGCCTGCCTGCCGCGGACAACCTGCGCCTTGGCGTGTGGCGCGGTGACTTCGCCGTCGGTGACTCGCTCGTCCTGTGCTCGCGCAACCTGGTCGAGGTCGTGGGCACGGAGGAGCTCAAGAACGCGGTCGTGACGCTCCATCCCCAGTCGGCGGTGGAGCACCTTCATCACCTCTTCGTGGCCGCCGCGGGCGAGGGCTCCGACGCGGTCATTGCCCTCGAGGCGACAGAGGTATCACTTTCGCGCGTCGAGCACCGCCTTGTGCCGGTGTCTGTGGCCGAGCCGCTCGCCGGCGCGCCCGAGCACTCGCCCATCCCGCTCGCGGACCAGGTCTCAGCCTTGGGTAGCGCCGTGCGCGACCGCGCCGGTGCGGCACGAACGGGCGTCCGCGACGGGATCTCCGGAACAGTCGGCCGGATCCTCGATCTGATGCCGCGCCGGCGCGCCGGCTACCGACGCATGCGCACGGCCGCCGAGTCGACCGAAAGCCGGCGCCGTGCCTCGATAGCGGCCATCGCGCTCGTCGCGGTCATCGTCGTGCTCGGCGCACTGGTCTGGTACCTCGGCCCGTTCCGGACCGAGAGCCCTGTCAACAACACACCCGACGCGGCCGCCGCGCTGGCCGACGCAACGAGCAAGGCGAACCAGGTCTTCGGGTCGGCCGACCTCCTTCACTCCGATCCGACGAGCGCGCAGCAGCTCCTCCAGACAGCGTGGGACGACCTGGTGAGCGCCAAGAACGGCGTCGACGCAGCCACCTGGAACCGAGTCGAGGCACAGGTGGCCAACGGCCTCGACACGCTCTTCAACACGACCGCGGTGAGCGGCTCACGCTTCTACAGCGCACCAGCCGGCGAGCTGATCACGGGCCTCGTCGTCGGCCCCGACGCCGCCGCCTACGCGATCGTCGGGACGGGCGTAGTCCGCGTCGACCCGACGAATGGCTCCGTGGCGACGATCGTCCAGACCGGCAGCGGGTCCGCCCAGGGCATGGCCCAACCGCGTCTTCTCGGTCTGGGCGGGCCGGACCTGCTCATCGTCGACACCAACGGCGGGCTGTGGCGCTGGCGGCCGTCGGGCACGCTCGGCCAGGTCCGGGTCGCGGGCGACCAGGTCTGGGGCGCGGATGTAGTCGACATCGAGACCTTCGTCATCAACGCCGACCGGGGCCTGTATCGGATCTACGTGCCCTACCCAACGGCCCAGCAGATCCTGCGTTATGAGCCAACCGCCGACGGCAGCGGCTTCTCCGCCCCGGCGCCCTATTTCGTCGGCACGACCGAGAACGTCTCGGCGTTCAAGCAGCTGATGATCGATGGCGATGTGTACGCCGTGACCGAGCCGGCGCTGACGCGTTACTTCAACGGCCGCGACTCGGGCTTCTCGCTCGACCCGGCGCCGGACGATAAGAATTTGCGTCCGGGCCACCTATACGAGATGCTCGCCGCGACAGGCACCAAGGGCAGCGGTGACCTCTACCTGTGGGACAAGCAGTGGTCGCGCATCCTGGTCTACGACAAGGACCAGGGCACGTACCAGCAGCAGTACATAGCCGCCAATGGTGCGCCGCCCTTCTCTGACCTGACCGGCATGTACATCGTCGACCGTGGCGTCACCCAGCCGCCGATCCTCGTCTGGGCCCGCCCGGACGGGCTCTACCAGGTCCCGCTGGTGGCACCCCAGACACCCATCGGCTCGCCGGCGCCGTCTGGATTGCAGACGGCCGTGCCGACTCTGCCGCCGCCGGCCAGCTTCATCCCGACTCCTTCGCCCACGGTGACGCAGATCCCGGCGAGCGTCGAGCCCACGATCAGGCCGCGGCGAACTCCCCAGGGAGCGCCCGGCACACCCACCGCCGGGCCGTAGGACCGGCAGTAGAATTCTCGCCATGTCCGGCGGGGACGCCCTGAGCGAGGGCAATGGCGCTGCAAACGGTGCGCTCAACGAGATGGTCGTCGAGAGCGTCCGCGTTCACATGATGTCGTCGCAGCACGTGGTCATCCTGCGCGACACCGGGCACGACCGTTACCTGCCCATCTGGATCGGCCCGTGGGAGGCGAACGCGATCGCGATGCGCCTCCAGGGCGTGGTTCCGGAACGGCCGATGACCCACGACCTCTTCTCGCAGACGCTCGCCGAATGCGGTGTCACGCTCAAGCGGATCATCGTTTCGGACCTCGCCGACGACACCTTTCGGGCGCGCATGCAGCTCCAGATCGACGGCCGCGAGGTCGACCTCGATGCCCGCCCGAGCGACGCGATCGCCCTCGCCGTGCGCGCCGGCGTGCCCATCTTCGCGACGGACTCCGTCCTCGACCGGGCCGGAGTCATTCCGGAAGGTGCCGCGGACGAGAAGCTCAACGTCTTCCGCGAGTTCGTGAACTCACTCAACGTCGACTTGCCCGACGAGTCGGGCGAGGGGCACAAGCCCGACTAATCTGCCGTCGCTGAGGCACCCGACAGCACGGGCTCGCCACGCTCGAGCGCCCCGGCGCGGTTGGTCCACAACCGGATGCGCAGGCGCCAGAAATCGCGCACCGCGCGGAAGATGACCGATGGCTTGGCACCGGTGGGGCTGCCCGCCGTGCGCGGGTAGTGCGGCACGCCGACCTCGGCGATCTTGCGGCCGCGCTGCTTGAGCTTGATGAGCAGCTCGGCCGACATGAACGCGCCGCCCGATTCGAGGCGGATGCCCTCGAGCGCTGAGCGCCGGAAAAGCTTGAAGGCACAGTCGACGTCGCGCACTCCGAGCCTGAAGAAGAGGTTCAGCGCGAGACGGTAGGCACGCGCGTATGCCGTGCGGATGAACGGATCGGCGCGCTTGAGGCGGTAGCCGACAACGACGTCGGGCTGGTCCGGTTGGGCCAGCCGTGCGAGCAGCCGGCCCAGATCGGCAACCTTGAACTGGCGGTCACCGTCGGTGAACGCGACCAGGTCATAGCGCGCGGCGCCCAGGCCGCTGCGCACGGCCGCGCCGTAGCCCTTGTTGGTTTCGTGATGAACAACTCGGATGCGCGGGTCAGAGGCCGCCAGTCTGTCCGCGATCCGGGGCGTCGCGTCGCGGCTGCCGTCGTCGACGGCGATGATCTCGAACTGCTCGGCCAGCGTCGGCAGGACCTCGAGTGCTTCGGCGATGAGCGCCTCGATGTTGTCTGCCTCGTTGTGGGCCGGGAAGAAGAACGACAGCTGGCTGACGCGCGGCCCTGTCACCGGTCGGCCCTTACGGCGGTCGCCTGGAATCCGGTCACCTGGTAGACGGCCACGCCACCAACGATGCCGGGCAGGTTGACCATCGTGTAGCGCTGCATGTAGCTGGGATAGTCGCCGGGAACGCGGATCAGGTACACCGGCCGATTGCCGAGGTTGCTGTCGATGACCTGCATCGCGCTGCCCAGGTTCTGATCGAGGATCGTCCGGTCGTCGATGATCGTCACGTCGGGCCGCCAGCCCTCGACGTACTGGCCGTACCACATCGGCGTCGAGTAACTCCACCAGCTGATGATGACCGCGTTCTGGCCCATCACGGCGCCGAGCGAATCGAGCCACGTTCGCGCCGCGTGATCGCTCGACTCGTCGAGGCTTCGGAAGCGGACCGGCACGGCCACGAGCGCGGGCACGACGAGGACGATGCCGATCAGCGCGGCCACGGCCCAGCGCATGAGCGACGGCCGGGCGGGCGCGACGCGGGCCCGGAGCGTTTTCGCCGCCTCGACGATCGCGCCCACGCCCAGACCGCCGAGGACCGCGACGCACATCAGCGGCACAAGGTAGTAACGGCCGATGTCGGCATTCTCGTAGCCCAGCGCGAAGTACCACGTCAGCGCGAACCAGGTGAGGAGCATCAGCACCAGTGCTGCGCGGCGGAGCAGGCCGGCGACCGTACCCAACAGGGCGAGGACCGCCAGCAGCCCAAGCTGATCCCAGTTGTAGCGCGCGATCTGAGTGATGGCGTCAAAGAGCGGCGGCCGTGCCTTGAACGTGCCGGTGAACTGCTGGCCGAAGACGAGGTAGCTGAAGTTGGCCCACGTCTGCGGGTTGGCGTAGTCGAGCGGCGGGTTCATCGCCGACCGTATCGGCAGGTAGGCGTAGAGCACGACGGTGGTCACGACCAATGCCGCGCCACACGTCGCCACGAGCCGGAAACGGCGCACGATGCCTGGGTACGTGATGAGCACATAGAGCGCGATCCCAGGTGCCAGCAGCAGCGTCAGCGCATGGTTCGCGAGCGCGACACCGAACAGTGCCGCCGCGGCGATCAGCAGCCGGTCGGCGTGCAGGCCCGCACGCTGGCGCTGCGCCCAGACGACGAGCAACAGGACCATGGCCGCGACGAGGAAGAGGTGGAACGCGTGCGGGTCGGCGTGCAGGCCGATCGCCCACGTCTGCGCGGCCACGGCAAAGACGATACCGGTGGCTATTCCGATCACGAAGCGGCGTGTCAGGTAGGCCACCGTGATGCCGACGAGGCCGCACGCCGCCGCGGTGAGCAGCGCCGACAGCAGGTTGGCGCGGTACGCCTCGTCGCCGAATGGCTGGAGGACGACGGAGCCCAGCCACAACAGGAGGGTGTAGGCGGGGTACCCGGTTGGATGGGCGATTCCCAACACGGGTCCAACAGCCTGGAACTCGCCCGTGTCCCAGAAGCCCATGTCGGGCATCAGCGTGCGCATGTACAGGAGCAGCGCCGGGACGGCGACGAGCAGGAAGCAGGCCGCGAAGCGGACGCGCGTCGAGACACGCGCCGCGGGCAGCGCCGTCATGCGCGGCGCGGACACGGGCTGAAGCACAGCCAGCGCGCCTGGATCGGCGGCCTGCTCTTGGTCGGTGGCCTCAACGACGTCCGGGCTCACCAGCCCAGTGTGACTCCCCAGTAGACGCCCCACGCATTTATGAGCACCGACAGCGCGACCAGGCCGACGGTCAGCTTGCGCACCCCGAGCCACGCGATGGCGAGAGTCACGAGAACGAGCGCGAAGGGCGCAAAGTCGTTGCTGAAGCGATAGCCGAACTGAACCCAGCCCTGGCTGAAGTGCATCAAGTTGACGAAGGCCACGGCGACTACGGCCAGCGCCGAGCCAAGGACGATGCCGCGCCGCCAGTAGCGGATGACGAGTGGCACCGCGAGCAGATAGGCCGGGCTGGTCAGGAGGACGCTCATGCCGATCTGGTCTGGTTTGATCGCGGCGCAGGACAGGATGGAGGCCAGGTTGCAGTCGGCCGGGATCGATGGCGGCCAGGCGAGCATGATCAGCGCGTTGAGCGGTACGTGGCCGATGTCCTCGATGCCCAGGCTGCGGTTGATCTCGAAGCCGGGCGGCATATACCCGACGAACTCGGTCTGGTAGAGGTAGTCGTAGGCCGGATTGAACAGATGACCGCTCGACAGCTGGTTGTAGATGAGCAGGAGCGCGACTGGGATGAGCGCGCCGAGCGCAGCCGAGGCGCCGCGCCGCCAGACGGACCCGCCCGCGCCCACGAACAGGAAGAACGGCGCGGCGAAGATCACGGTCAGTCGGGCCATCGCCGCGACGCCGAACACGAACCCCGCGGCAAACTGGATGGGCTCGAAATGGGGGCGCACGCGGCGGTACCAGCCAAGGAACAAGCTGTTCTCGGCGAACGTGGCTGCGACCTCGTTCGCCGGGCGCTGGCCGCCCATGGGTCGGAGGGCGCGCAACGCGGCCAGCGCCTGTTCGCGGCGCTCACCGTCGAGCGCGAGGGTGATACCCAGGACGGTGAACGTGATCGCCACGACATGGGCCAGGAACCACGTCGACGAGAGCATCGCCGCATACCAGTGAACCGTGCCGAAGGCGAAGAAGACGGTGGCCAGTACGGCCACTGCGCGACGCTCGGTCAGGCGTGTAGTCATGCGCCAGACGAAGCCGACGTTGATCGCGCCGAGCGCCACGCCGACCAACTGGGCGTTGGTGGCCAGGCCGAAGACAGCCACGAACGGCATGAGCACGACGGCCGGCAGTGGCGGGAACGGCAGCAGCGCGTAGCTCGGGCCCGAGGGCGGGCCCGGCAGCGGCATGACGTCCTGGAAGTAGCTGTTGACGAACGGCCCATCGGTGACCGGATAGGCGATCGCGAAGCGGCCGTGCAGGAACGCGTCGGCCTGCCAGACGAAGTGGTTGTACAGGCCGTTGCGCGATTGGTCGGAGAAGTAATAGACGGCCAGCGCGAGGACGACGAAGAGCAGCCCGATGAGCGCCGGGTCGACACGCTCGAGCGCCAACTCGAAGCGCTCGCCGATCGTTGGCCGGGTCGTCGCCGGCGGCCGGGGCCGATCGAATGTCGTTGCTATACTGCGCTGCACCTCGTCACCCTCTGGAGGTTGGGTCGGTTGTGACAGCGCCCCGCCCGGATGGGGCCGACCGGATCTCCGGAGTCTCGCAGAGTCCGCGTGGTGCGGGTGCGGCCGTCTCCGGCATTGCGATCCTGCTCCTCGTCGGTCTTCTCCTTCGACTCGTACTCGCGTACGTCCTGCTGCCCGGCTCCGGTTTTGCTTCGGACATCGGCACTTTCACCGCCTGGGCTTCCCAGCTGGGCCAGAGTGGACCAGGCGATTTCTATGCCACGGCGGGATTTGCAGACTATCCGCCCGGCTACCTGTATGTCCTGTGGTTGCTCGGCGGGCTGGGCCACATTCTGGCGCCCCTGGCAGGCGGCGATGCCGGCTCGGTGATCGCAGCGCTGATCAAGATCCCGCCCATCCTGTGCGACGTTGCCATCGGCTACGTCCTGTACCGGATCGTCAAGTCCTGGCGCGGCGAGCATCCCGACGCGCAGCGCCTGGCGCTGATCGCCGCCGCGATCTACCTGTTCAACCCGGTCACCTGGTACGACTCGGCGATCTGGGGCCAGACCGACTCGGTCGGCACGCTGGTCACCCTGCTCGCTGTCCTCGCCCTTATCCGCGGCAACTCCGAGGGTGCCTCGGTGCTCGCCGTGCTCGCCGTGCTGGTCAAGCCGCAGTTCGGGGTCGTCGCGCTGCCCGTCGTCGGTATCGTGCTCCTGCGCCGTCACCTCTTCGCGCCGGAGACCATTCCGCACAACCCGGTCCTCCTCCCTGCTCGTCTGCGCGGCTGGTTCGAAGAGGAGGGCGGCTTCTGGCGGCTTGTCTCGTCGGCCGTCGCGGCGCTGCTCGTGCTCGTCGTGCTTCTCGTCCCGTTCTCGCTCGACATACCGGGCTTCGTGCAGCTCATCGTCAAGACCGCCGGCGGATACCAGTACCTGTCGGTCAATGCCTACAACCCGTGGGCGCTGATCGGCGCGGGGGGGCAGGCGCCGCTCGCCTTTGGTGGCGGCTGGTCGCCCGACACCGTGCCGCTCATCGGTCCGTTGCCCGGCGTGTTGATCGGTGGCCTACTCCTCGTCGCCGGCTTTGGCCTGGGCGCGCTGCGCCTGGCGTGGCGCGACGACAGGCGCAGCATCATCGTCGTCACGCTCCTCCTCGCGCTGGGCTTCTTCATCCTGCCCACGCGCGTCCACGAGCGTTACATGTTCCCGATCTTCGCCTTGCTGCCGATCCTCGCGGTCGTCGACCGGCGCTGGCTGGCGGCGACGATCGTCCTCTCGATCGGCGCGTTCATCAACATGCACGGCATCCTGACCACGCCGCTGTACGCGACACCGAACGTCGCCAACCTGCCCTTGGGCGAGCTGTTCCGCGACCCGATCGGCATCCTGACCAGCATCGTCCTGAACGTGGCCGGCTTCGTGTTCGTCGCCTGGATGCTCCTGCCCAGTGCGGCGAGCGAGCCGGACTCGTACGACGAGCCGGCGCCGGCCGAGGAGGCCGGGCTTGGGCCGGACGAGGAATACGGCACCGAGGGCTACGTCGGGCCGCCCACAGCGCCCTGGTACGCGCCCCTGGCCGCTCTCGTGCCGCGCTACTCGATCCGCCGCGACCGAAGCGCCGAGCTGGTCAATGAGCTGGGCGGGACGCTCGGCAGGCGCGATGCCGTGCTCTTCGTGGTCATCTTCTTCGCTGCGCTGCTGTTGCGCACCTACAACCTCCAGCAGCCCTTCGACATGCACTTCGACGAGGTCTACCACGCGCGGACGGCGATGGAGTTCCTCCAGGACTGGCGCTACGGCATACCCCACTCGATCTACGAGTTCACCCACCCGCATATCGCCAAGTACGGCATGGCGATCGGCATCGAGCTGCTCGGCGACGACAAGGTCATCTCGACCGCGGATCTTGGTGCGGCCGTCGATTCAGCGGTCATCGAACAACGCTGGGCGCCGACAGATGCGCCCGACGAACACCTCGGCGACCGGCTGTACATCGCCACGGGCAGCGACGTCAACGCGTACGACCTCGAGGGCGCCGGTCCCAGGTTGGTAGCGACGATCCCGGGCGACTACGTTGCCGTTACGGTCGATGAGGACTCCCACATCCTGTACATGGCCTCGGCCGATGGCACGGTCAGCCAGCTGCCCACCTCGGGCCTCGATGCATTGCGCCAGACAGGCTCGACGGACACGTCGGGCGACCTGAGCGCGGCGCCGTTCGGCGCGCTGACCGGGCTCAATGGCAGCCTCGAGCGGCTCCAGGTCATCGGCGGCAACCTTGTCGGGCTGTCGAGCGGCGGCACGTTGGTCAGCGTCGACCCTAGTACCGGTGCCGAGACAGGGCGAACGCAGATCACGGGCGTCGCCGACTACACCAGCGCACCGGCCAACTCGGAGGTCATGGTTGATCCAAGCCAGGTCACCGACCGAGCCGGCGAGGCCCAGAAGCTGGCCGACCTGCTGCACGACGACCAGACGCGCATCGAAGGTGTCATTGCCGCGGCCAAGGGCCCGGTGCCTATCGCGGGCTACATCGGCGACAAGAAGGGCGACGTCCAGAACGCAATCGACGGCGGCGACCTGACCGGCGTGAGCATGACCGACGGCACCGCGGTTGCCGTCGCGACGCCGAGTGGCGTGACCCTGCTCGATTCGACGACGCTTTCGACGCTCAGGCAGGTCGACATATCGATCCCCGCCACTGGACTGGCGTTTGCCGCACGCGGCCCGGACGTCCCGACGCTGTACGTCGCGACCGGTCGTACCTTGACCACGATCCGGCTGGCGACCGACTCAGCCGTGGGGGTGAGCCTCACGCTGCCCATGCCCAACGTCGTCACGAAGGTCTACTGGGACGAGGCGACGACCAACGTCCACGCTCTGGGTACGACACAGGACGGCAGCTCGCCGACGGTTTATGTCATCGAGCCGCGCGGCAACTCCGTGTTCGCCGATGCGCCACTGCCGTTCCAGCCACAGGTCGCGCTCATGGACGCCAACCAGCTGTATCCCTCCGAGGACCGCAACGACCTCCTGGCGCTCAGTCCGAGCGGCCAGCTGGCGACGATAGACACGGGCAACAACCAGTTCGCCTACCGCTTCCCGGGAGTGCTGCTCGGGGCGTTGACCGCCGCGCTCATCTTCCTGCTCGCGCGCTTCCTGTTCCGGCGCCGGACGGTCGCGGTCATCGTCGCGATCCTCGTCCTGGCCGACGGCATGTTCTTCGCCAACTCGCGCATCGCGATGAACGACACGTATGTGACGTTCTTCATCGTCGCCGCGCTTACCGTCTTCGTGCCACTGTGGATTGGCCGCTGGCGCGGCCGCTGGGTTACTGCGGGCGGCCTGCTCACCGTCGGCATCCTGCTCGGCCTCGCCCTGGCTTCCAAGTGGGTCGGCGCTTACGCAATGGGCGCAGTGGGCCTGCTCATCCTGCTCCGCTCGTCCCTCGGGCGCTGGGTCGCCCTGGCGGCGATGATCCTGTTGACCGGTTTGCTCGGGTATCTCGCCATCACGCCGAATCCGACGGTCGCCAACCCGCAGATCAACTACGTCTTCTTGGGCATCATGGTCGTGCTGACCGTGCTGCTCGCGATCGGCATGACGATCCGTCGCGTGCGCACGTCGCGCGACGAGTTCCGCTTCGCGGTCGGCTTTCCGCTGCTGCTCGGCGTACTCGGCGTGCTCTACGGCCTGTTCCGCATCATCACCGGCCCGCCGCCCGCGGCGGGCGCTCTTCTGCCGCCCGTGCGCGTGCTGGAGCTCGGCATTGCCGGCGTCATCGTCGGGCTCGCGGTCCTGGGCGTGGGCTGGTACCGCGGCCGGCGCGGCCACGGCCCGTTGGCTAGCGCCGCGACCGTCGATCCGACGGCAGACCCAGGCTCGCCGCCGCCTGACCGTGGCTGGCTGAGGCCGGGCTCGGGCCTGCTCGGCCTTCCTTGGCTGCTGGCCCTGCTCGCGATCACGGTCGTGCCGCTCGTCGTCTATGTCATCAGCTACATCCCGTGGATCAACCTGGGCAACCAGTGGTTCACGGGCTACCCGGCGGGCCACACCGGGCAGACGTTCCTGGACCTCCAGGTGTCGATGTACGACTACCACAACTACCTGCGCGCAACGCACCCGGCGTCTTCGCCGTGGTGGGCCTGGCCGCTCGACCTGAAGCCGGTCTGGTTCCAGCAGGAGGACTACGCCGGCGGCACGACGTCGGTCATCTACGACACGGGCAACATCGTCATCTTCTGGCTGTCGATTCCGGCCGTCGCCTGGGCGTGCTGGCAGGCGTGGAAGCGCCGCAGCCTGGCACTCACGTTCATCGCCATCACGATCTTCGCAATGTGGCTGCCGTGGGCGCGCATCGACCGCGCGACGTTCCAGTACCACGTCTTCACGATCCTGCCGTTCTCCTTCATGGCCCTCGCGTACATGCTCGGCGAGCTGTGGCACGGCCCCTCACCACGGACATGGGCGCTAGCCAAGGCATCGGCCGCTCTGGCGATCATCGGGGCACCCTTGTTATGGCTCTTCCGGCTGCCCCTGTGCGGCCTGGCCAACACCCAACAGGTCAACAAGGGCACCGAAGTGTGTGGCAGCCTGTCGCGTGACTTCCAGCTGACGAGCTTCCAGCTGATCGGCATCGTGCTCGTCCTCGGCGCGCTGATCGCAGCTGGCGTCATCGCCTACAGGGGCCTGCGCAACAGCTCGACGATCAACGGTGGCATGAGACCGTTGCTCCTGCCAATCTCGTTCTCGGTCGCCCTGTTCGGCGCGGTGATCGTCATCGTCGGTGCCGGACTGCCCGGCGATTCGGTTTTCCATGCGTCGGTGACGGCCGAGATGCCGGCTTTCATCGCCCTGCTCCTGCTGTGCGTGCCGGCCTACTTCGTGCTCCAGGGCAGGGACCCCAAACGCTACGTCGTCGGCGTCCTGGTCGCGGCAGTGGTCTGGTTCGTCGCCTTCTACCCGAACTTCGCCGCGCTACCGGTGCCCACGCCGCTGTCGCAGGTCCATCTCGGCCTGCTGCCCACCTGGAACTGGGGCTTCCAGTTCGGGGTCAACCTCGACGAGCCCAATCGGAATCCGCTCGATTTCACATCGATCAGCCTGCTCGTGATAGCCACGACCGCCCTGTGTATCGCGGCGATGTACGCCGTCCGTAACTGGAACAGCGCCAGGTCGGACCCCGCCGAGGTCAGCCCTCCGCCCGAACCGAGCTGATCGGCTGCGGGTCGCGCGTCCCGAATACGAGCGCCGGGTCCGTGTGCTCGGGCAGGATGCCCTGCGCAGCAGCGCGCCGCGCGACGAAGAGGTAGTACTCCTCGACCTTGGCGGCGATGTTGTCCCAGCCGAACTGGACGGCGCGCTGCCGCGCCGAAGCGCTCATCCGAGCGCTCATCTCCGGGTTGGACAGCAGCTGGCCGATCGCGTCGGCCAGAGCCGTGACGTTGCGCGGTGGGACCAGCAACCCCTGCTCGCCGCGCCGGACCACGCTCCGGTAGCCGTGAATGTCGCTGCACACGATGGGCGTCCCCGACGCTAGCGCCTCGAGCAGCACGACGCCCATCGATTCCTGGCCCGTCGCGGGTGAGACGTAGACGTCGGCGGTCGCGAAGTAGCGGATCTTGTCCTCGTCGCTGATGCGGCCCAGGAGCTCGACGCCGCCAAGGCGCCGGGTCGCGATGTAGCGCCTGATCTCGCGTTCCTGTGGCCCGGCGCCCGCGAGCAACAAGCGGCAATCGTAGCCGCGCTGACGCAGCTGGCGGTACGCCTTGAGCGCGTACATCACGCCTTTGCGCGGCTCGAAGCGGCCCAGGAAGAAGATGTTGGCCGTGCCGTCCTTGTAGCGCGTGATCGCCCGGGCGTTCTTGAAGCGATCGAGATCGACGCCGTTGGGGATGACCTTGTAGTCGCCCGGGAAATAGCGGTCGGCGAAGTGGCGCGCCGCCGCGCTGACGGCTATCCGGCCGTGAAGGCGGCGCGCGAATCGGCCCAGCATGCGCTTGCCGAACTCAGCCGCCGGGCTCCAGCCGGCATAGGCGTGGAACGTGGCGATGTTGATGCTCTTCGACTCGCGCAGGAGCACGAGCGACAGGAAGGGCACGAACGGCTCGTGGAAGTGCAGGATGTCGAAGCGTTCCTCGTCGAGCATTTTGGCGACGATGCTCGTGTAGCGCGGCGAGAAGGTAAGCGTGCCGACGGATCCGTTGGCCGGCACGGAGAAGCCATAGCCCAAGCGGATGATGTCGCCCTCGCTCTGGCGCTGCGGGCCATGGACGCTGCTGATGATGCGGACGTCATGACCGCGCGTGACGAGGTGCTCGTACAGGTCGTGGACGTGTGCGTTGACGCCACCGGGCAGGGGATAGATGTACGGCGTCACGAGGCCGATCTTCATTCGCCCCTCCGCCGCGCGCCCAGGCCAGATTCATCGAGCCGTGCCGGCCGCAACCTGCCGCCCGGATAGCCCAAATCCCGACCTGTTCCGTCGCGCAGCAGCTTGCCGCGCACTTCGTCACGGACGGCGAGCGCGTTCTTGCCCATCTGGCGCCGAAACGTGGATACCTGCGTCTTCCATTCGTGTGTCGATCCTTCCCAGCCGGTGGTCCGCTCCACAATCGCGCGTCTGACGTCCTCGGCCGAGCTGCCCGGGAAGGTCGTCAGCGCGTGACCGACGTGCTCCGCACGATGGGCGTCGCTCGCGCCAAGCGCCGCGACGCCCATCTCAGCGATGAACTCGGGCGCCCGTCTGGACCAGCGCATGCTGGCCGTGGTCGGGTTGAACGCTTCGATCCCGTCCGGGTGGAAGATCGGGTCGGGATCCGCCATCAGCTTGCGTATCGACCCGGCGCTCGCGCACAGCGGATATGGCACGAGCGGATGGGCGATGATCGCGAGGCCGCCTTGCTCGTGGATCTGCCTGACCGTCGAGCGGAGCGATCCCCACGGCCGAATGCGCTCGTTGATGTACAGCGCCACGACGTGGCCGCCGCGCGTGGTGACCTCTTCACCGACGACGACCTGGACATGCAGGCCGCGCGCCTCGGCCATCGCCTTGGCGGCGTGCGCCGCGTCCACACGCTCGTGGTCGGCAATCGCGATGACGTCGAGGTGGGCGCGGTTCTCGGCGTGGTCGAGGATCTCAGCCACGCTCGACACGCCGTCAGAGGCCAGGCTGTGGATGTGCAGATCGGCGCGGCCCATCAGTGGCTCGCTCCGCGGGCATCTGCCGCCAGGTCGTCCCAGATCGGAAAGAACATCGTCCACCACTGTTCAGGCGCGTCGGCGATGGCGCGCTCGAACGCTCGCGCCTGCGCGTCCATGAAGCCGGCCAGGCGCTCGCGGGTCGTCCCCGTCGCCGGCATCTCCAGGCGTTCGAGGCGCGTCGGGTAGCGGGCGCCGGCGCGCCGCGTGGCGACGAGCCATGTCGGCGCGCCCGTCTCGAGGGCGAGGACTGCCGGCCCCGCCGGCAGGCGCGCCGGCGCGCCAAAGAGATCGACACGAACGCCTTTGCCGCCGATCTGTCGGTCAGCGACGAGGGCGACGGTCTCGCCCCGGTCGAGCGTGTCGCGCACGACGGTCGCGGCACCGGCGAGCGGGATGACGCGCAGTCCGGTCTGGCCGCGCGAGCGCTCGAAATAGGCCTGCAGGTCCGGATCAGCGATCGTCTCCATGGGTGCGGTGATGGGCACTCCCCGTGCGGTGGCCCACAGAGCGGGGATCTCGACCGCGCCGAAATGCAGACCGACGACGATCGTCGGGCCGCGCCGGCCGGCAGGAAACGCCTCGTCGGCCAGCGCAGGCACGTCGGGCTGGACGCGCGCGAGCTCAGCCGGCAGCGCGAAGCGGCGCACGGTTGCGTTCTCGAGGTAGCTGCGCACCCAGTGTCCGAACGCATCACGCACGAGCCGGTCGAGCTCGCGGGCATCGCGCGCGGCGGCAGCTGTCCGTGGCCCGCCCATGTCGTGAGCGGCGAGATAGGTGCAGACGCGTTCGAGGTTGGCGCGCACCAGCCGCCGCCGCGCCGGCCGGGTTCGGTACAGCACGCCGCCCCACGCCCACGCGAGGCCCACGAGAGGGCGCTCGGGAAGCCGCGTCAGGAGACCGGAAAGCACGGACAGGCCGCGCACGACGAGCCTGCCGCGTAGCGACTGGCGACGCTTGGGTGCCGGCGGCCGGGTGGCGCGCGCCCCTGCGTCGTGTGATTCGACGCCGGGTGACTGTGGCTTGGCCGCCACGACCGTCGTCATGCGCCGGCCCCAGAGATGCTCAGCGCCCGCTCGGCGAGCGCCTGCTTCTCCTGCGCGGTCTGGGGCCAGATGGGCTTGAACGAGTACCACTGCTCTGGCGCGGTCGAGATCATGTCCTCGAGCGCGACCGCGATGAGTTGAGTTGCGCGTTGCATCTCAGCGTCGCTCGTATCGGCGACGTCGATCGGGTCGTAATGGCGGGCGAGGTACGTGCCGTCGTCGAGGCGGCGACAGACGACCGGCACGATCGCCGCCTTGGTCTTGGCCGCGAGCATCGCCGGCCCAGCCGGCAGCGTGGTCCACTCGCCGAAGAGTCGAACGGGAATGCCGTCGGGTCGGTAGCCCCAGTCAACGACGAGGCCCAGGATGGCCGGTTCACGCAGTGCGCTGAAGACGCGGCGCAGGTTGCGCCAGGGAATGATCTCGATCTTCCAGCGTCGGCGCTGGGCGTTCATCTCCTCCAACAGCTCGGGGTACGCGGAATCATCGGCCAGCCCGTAGGTCGGCAGCCCGCGCAGCGCAAAAGCACCAGCCAGCAGGTCGATCGACCCGACGTGGCCCGAGACTGCGATCAGGCCGCGCTTCTGGGCGCGTAGTCGCTCGAACAGATCGATGAACGACTGCCCGCCGTGATCGCCGTCGAGTTGGGCGAGGAGCCGCGTTGGTTCATCGGCGGGCAGGTATGGCAGGCGCATCAGCTCGATCACGAACTGGGCATAGGTGGCGTAGATGCGCTGAGCCAGGCTGCGCACGCGCCGGTCGGCCGGCGGCAGGCCGAGCACGTGCGACGCGTTCGAGAGGATGATCCGGCGCTTGACCGGCCACGCGAAGTAGCTGCCGACGAACAGCGCCCGACCGACGGGCAGACTGACCCGCGTCGGGACATGCGCGATCGCGGCCGAGGCAGCACGGTAGCCACGTACGGCGGAGCGCTCGCGCGCCCGCCGTACGGCTCTGCCGACCCGACTGCCGGCCTGTTCTCTACGGTGCGGCGCGTAGTTGATGCCGCTGTCTGTCTCGCTCAGCTGGTTGGGACCTCGCTTCAGAGGTGTAACGCTAGGCGACGGTTGCCTTGGCCGCCTGTGCGGCCTTTTTGCTCGCTGATGGCGAAGCGTGGCTGCCGAGTCGTCGTCGCTTGAGAGCAAGCGCCTTCTCGGTGCCGACGAGTGTCTCGTTGTCCTCGCCGCGGATGAACGCCTCGACGCGGTTGAACGCGATGTCGTCGTGGATCTGGATCGGCGGGCTCTTCATGAAGTAGCTCGAAGGAGCGACGAGTGTGCCCTTGAGGCCGCGATCGAGACCGAGCTTCAGGCAGCGCACGGAATCAGTGATCACGCCGGCGCTGTTGGGCGAGTCCCAGACCTCGAGCTTGAGCTCGGCGTTGAGTGGCACGTCGCCGTAGGTCGTGCCCTCCATCCGGATGTAGCACCACTTGCGGTCGAGCAGCCACGGCACGTGGTCGCTTGGGCCGACGTGGATGTTGTCCGGGTCGATCTCGTAGTCGAGCATGCTCGTGACGGCATTGGTCTTGCTGATCTTCTTCGACTCCAGGCGTTCGCGCTCGAGCATATTCAGGAAGTCGGTATTGCCACCGAAGTTGAGCTGGTAGGTGCGATCGAGACGGACGCCGCGGTCCATGAACAGGCGCGTCAGCACGCGGTGCGTGATCGTCGCGCCGACCTGGCTCTTGATGTCATCGCCGATGATCGGCAGGCCTTCCTCGGCGAAGCGGCGCTGCCAGTAGGGCTCACGACCGATGAACACCGGGATGGCGTTGACGAAGCCGACGCCGGCCTTGAGCGCCTGCTCGACGTACCACTTGGTCGCCTCTTCCGAGCCGACGGGCAGGTACGAGACCATCACGTCGACCTGGCGCTCCTTGAGGATGCCGACGACGTCGACCGTGGGACCGGGCGCCTTCTCGATGATCTGGGAGAGGTACTTGCCCAGGCCGTCGTGGGTCATGCCGCGCTGCACTTCCACGCCCAGGTGCGGTACCTGCTGGAACACGTACGTGTTGTTCGGCTTGGTGTAGATCGCCTCGGACAGGTCCTTGCCGACCTTGTTCTTGTCGATGTCAAAGGCAGCCACGAAGTGGATATCGCGGATGTGGTAGCCGCCCAGGTTGACATGCATCAGACCCGGCACGAACTCGTCGTCGGCCGCATTCTCGTAGTAGTAGCGGCCCTGGACGAGGCTGCTGGCGCAGTTGCCGACGCCCACGATCGCGACGCGGATCTTGCCGTCGTTGCGCTTCGGGCCGCGCCCGTTGCCGTTCCCGTGGACCTTTGCGTCCGCGTGAGCCTTGCCGTTGCCACTGCCCTTGGCCATGGTTACTTGTGAGCCTCCTGCCTTGTTGACTGTGACTGGCGATAGACGAAATAGATGCGTTGGATGGTCGTGATGGTTGCGAGGAGCACGATCAGGCCGAGGCTGCCGAACATGGCGATGTCTCCGGCTGTATTCGGCCAAAACATCTCGCCTGGGCCTCCGGCCAGCCCGGTAAGCACAAGTCCGACCACGAGGATGCCGAGTCGAACCTCGCGCGGCGCCAGCCCTACGTTCGCCATACCCGTTCCGGAGCTGAAGCCGAGGCTTTCTGACTTGGCGCGCGTGTAGCTGACCATGAACGATGCGGCGAGGGCTGCGATCGGAAACATCTCGTGAAAGCCGATCGGGCCGCCTTCGACCGTCCAGCCGAGACCCCACGCGATCCCGATGTAGACGATCCCCTCGCCGGCGCGGTCCATCGTGCTGTCGAGGAAGGCGCCGAACTTGCTGGTCTTGCCCGTCGCCCTGGCCAGCGCCCCGTCGAAGAGATCGAAGACTGCCCCGAACGCGACAAGTAACCCGGCAACGAGCCACGCGTGCTGGGCTGCTGCCACCGCGGCAACCACGGCGATGGCGAAGCCGATGAGCGTCAGCGCGTTGGGCGACAGGCCGGTGCGCACGAACACGCGTGCCACGGGTGCCTCGATGGTTGCCCGGAAGCGCTGGCGGAACGACGCCGAGATCACGGCCGTCAGCTCGCGAGGCCGAGCATCTCGCGCTCGCGGGCGCGGAAATGGGTCAGGACATCCCTGCTCAGCGTGCAGATCACCTCGCGGCCGGCGCGGCGCGTCTCTACTACTCCGGCCGCCTTGAGCCGGTGCAGGTGCCACGAGACGAGTGGCTGGGACAGGTCGACGTGCGCGGTCAGCTCAGTGACCGTCGCCGGACTTTCTGCCAGGCGCTGCATCAGGCGCAGGCGGGTCGGGTCGGAAAGTGCCTTGTGATATGCCGCGACCAAGCGCAGCTCCTCGGGCGGAGCGGTCAGCGCGGCGAGAGTTGATCGAATGTGGGCGGGAGAGGGCAAGTGCGTCCTTCTGGGCTGCGTCGGGCTGGGACGACGACGCCTAATACATAAAGCAGTGTTGATATTAGGCACGGCCGTCACGACATGTCAACAGGCCGCGTTCCATACTCGGCGGATGTCGCGCAGCGCCAGGCTCGTCGTCCTTGCTTCGCTGGGCCTGGGCGTATTCCTCGTTGGCGTCGAGCTCATGGTCACGGCCGTGGCACTGCCGCAGATCCTGAACAGCCTGACCGACTGGACCCAGCTCCGCCACGCGGCGTGGATCGTCAACGGCTACCTCGTCGCGTACGTGGCGGTCATGCCGCTCGCCGGCCGTGCCGCGGACAGGTTCAGCCTTGCCACGCTGTACGGCATCAGTCTCGCGACCTTTGCCGTTGGCTCGTTTGCCGCGGGCACGGCGCCGAGTCTCGACTGGCTGATCGCGGCGCGGGTCGTGCAGGGCGCGGGCGCGGGCGCTGTCTTTCCGCTCGCCACGGCCGCTGCGGGGCATCTCTTCGAAGGCCCGGCCCGCGCCCGCGCCATCGGAGTCGTGGGTGCGCTGTCCTTTCTGGGCATGGCGTGCGGGCCGTTCGTCGGTGCCACCATCCTGCAGACCTTTCAGCTCGCGGGAGGTGCGCTGGTCACGCCCAGCTGGCGCTGGGTGTTCTATCTCGGTGCCCCGTTCGCCCTCCTCGCCGGCGTCTACACCTGGGCGACCGCGCGCAACTGGCCCCGTCCGACCGGTGGCGGCTCGCTCGACATCGTCGGCGCCACGCTGTTCACAAGCGGCGTGTCTCTGGGCCTGATCGCGATTAGCACGGTCGGCGGCGACGATCAGACACTGCCGCTGGTGCTGGGCGCTGTCGGGCTCGGCGCCTTGATCGCGGCCTTGGCCTGGTTCCGACGCCGGCCCGATCCGTTCTTCGACCTCAACCACTTCCGCGATCGGACGTTCTCCGGGGCGGTGCTCATGAGCCTGCTGACCGGTTACGCGTTCGCGACCGCAATCATCGGCGCGGCCGTGTTCGTCGATCGCGTGCGCTATGCCGGACCCTCCGAGCAGCAGCTCGCGCTGGGCGCGCTGGCCGCGGCAACGGCCCTGGGTGCGCTGGCCTCGGGCTACATCGTGCGGCCGATGGGAGTGATGCTGCCCAGCGTGTGTGGCCTAGTGGCCCAGGTTGCCGGCCTGCTCGTCGTGGCCACGGCCCGGCCCGAGACTGACCTGGCCGTGCTGTGCGCCGGCCTCGCGCTGATCGGCGCCGGTTTCGGGGTGACCGTGACCGCGCGCACGTCGGGTGCCCTTGAGACGCTCGGCCGGCGCGCATTCGGCGTCGCCAGCGCGACCCTGACCGTCGGCCGCATGCTCGGCATGGCCATCGGCGTGAGCGCCCTGACCGTCCTGGGCTCCAACCGGATCGAGTCACTTTCCGTGGTCCTGACCGACCAGGCGGCGCGCGACGCGGTCCTGCCGCCGGCACTCCAGGGCCGGCCACTGCAGGATTACCTGGTCGTCGACGCGCTCGAGCGCTGGGCCGCCGGCCAGGCCGCCGACATCCTGGGCACGGTATTCGTTGTCGCCGCGATCGTGACGGCTATCGCCATTCTGCCTACGCTGGCAATGCGCAACCGGCCGGGTGCGCGAGTCCGGCAGGAAGCAAAGCAGAGGTTCCAGGACGACCCAGATGGCACAGCGGACCAGCAGACGTCGGCGCTCGGCTTCTAGCGTTCATCAAACGCGATCAACGCCGCTGTGGGCGATGGCCTGGAGCCCGACAGAGGAAACGCGGACGCTCGCGACGTTCGACGAGCTCGTGGCCGCATATGCGAAGCCCGACACACGCCTGTGGATCGACCTCGAGAACCCCGACCGCGACCTGCTCGATGAACTTGCCAAGCTCTTGGGCCTGCATCCTCTGATCACGGAGGACATCCTCGAGAGCAACCAACGGGCGAAGGTCGAGGTCACAGGCGATGACCTTCACATCGTGATCTTCGCGCTGCACCACGACGACGATCGCATCGTCAACCACGAGATCGACATCGTCCTCGGCCAGCGCTTCCTGCTGACGGCGCACGACCCGTCGGTGAAGCCTCGCGAAGCGCCATTCATGCGACGCAATTCGGGCGCCCACCTTGAAGGGGGCGTCGACTACACGTTATGGGCGGTCTGCGATTGGATCGTCGACGACTACTTCCCGGTGTTCGACACGATTGGCGACGAGATCGACGAGCTCGAGGACGCGGTTATGCGTGCGGCCAACCGATCCATCGTCGAGCGCCTGTTCGACCTGCGCAAGGATCTGCTCGTCATCCGCCATGCCGTTAATCCGGTACGCGAGATATTCAATCAGCTGACCAACCGCGATCTCGGCCTCGTCGAGGAAGAGCGCATCGTCTACTTCCGCGACATCTACGACCACCTGATCCGGCTGAACGATGAGCTCGACAGCTACCGCGAGCTGGTCAGCACGACGCTCGACATCTATCTGTCGCAGATCAACAACAACCTGTCCGAGATCATGAAGCGGCTCACCGGGGTGACCGTCGTGCTGGCAACGATCGGCGCGATCGGCGGCATCTTCGGCATGAGCGAGGCCGGCTCCGCGTTCAACTTCACCGAATCGTGGGGCTTCTGGGCGGTCACGCTCGCGGCCATCGCGATCGCGATCGCGATCCTCCTGTTCTTCCGCCGGCGCGGCTGGATCTGATCGCCGCCTAAGGTTGTGCGCTCGGCGGCAGGCAAACACGCGGCGCGGCTGAAGGCATAGCTACGTCGCTCGCCGCCGGGACCGTCGAGACCGGCAAGGCCGCGACCTGGAGCTTGGGCACGGTTCCCGACGGACCCTCGCTGGTCTGAAGCACGAGCTGCTGCGTCGCGCCGTTGTGGGTCGCCAGCGTCAAATCGGTCGCGTGCTGTTTGACGGTCGAGATCTGGTACAGGTGGAGCTCGTCGGTCGTCGTATAGACCTCTACGAGGGCTCCGATCATCGCCGCGCCGCTGTCGACGAGCGAGGCACGCAGGAGCGGCAGGAACATGCCTTTCTGGGCGTGGGCGTAGATGTAGGTCGTGCCCGGCTCGCCGGGCTGGACGAAGCCCGGCATGTACATCGCCACGTCGCACAGCGGATAACCGTCGGCGTTGCCTTGGATTTGGAGATCGCCCGCGACGATCGGCAGGTCGATGTCGAGCGAGGGGATGACGATGCGTGAAGCGTAGCCAAGCGGACCGGTGATGCTCGCCGAGGGCACCGGAGTCGGCGATGGCCCGATGGCGATGGGCGAGTCTGCGGCAGTTGGCTGCGGCCGCGTCGACTGCACGGCCGGCGACCCGGCGAAGAGCGGGTCGCCGGCCCCTCCGCCGGCGGGTGTCGCGGCCGTACCGTTGAGCGCCGACGGAGAGTAGGCGAGCGCGCCTGCGGCCAGGAGCATCACGCCACTCGCCATCAGCAGCGACGGCAGCAGGCGGTCGAGTAACACGATCAGGCGCGACATGGCCCACCGATCGTAGATGCGCCCGCTTCGCGGCGCCGTAGTACATTCCCCGGACATGCGCCTCCCCGATCTTCTCGGCGTGCTTGGCGCGTTGGTCGTTGGGGCCGTGCTCGCGGTGTTCCTGATGGCGACCGCGCTGGGCACGCAACCGCCGCTGCCTACGCCCCTGCGGCCGAGCATCCCGCCGCTGCCGACACTGGCCCAGGTCAGCCTGCCGCCGTCGACCATCCCGAGCGGTGCGCCGCTCGCGTCGGGCGCCGCGCAACCGCTGGCGATCGGCTCCACCGCACCCGGTCTTCAGCTGACGCTGCTCGACGGCAGTGTCATGAACACGGGCGACTTCCAGGGCACGCCGCTGTGGGTCACGTTCATGACGACCTGGACGCCGCAGTCTGTGGCCGAGCTGGCCATGGAGACCGACTACGCCAAGCAGCTCGCGACCGAAATGAACGAAGTCGTGGTCGACGTGGGTGAAAACGCGCAGACGGTCAAGACGTTCATGGAGGCGCAGAACTTCAAGCTACCCGTCGCGCTCGACCAGGACGGCTCGGTGCAGGCCGCATGGGGCGCCTATGGACTTCCCGTGCACTACTTCCTCGATGCCAACGGCGTAGTCCAGCAGGTCGTCTACGGCGGGGCGCCCGTCCAAGTGTTCATCACTGCGATCACAGCCGTTGTGCCCGACTTCTCCGCGGAGGCACCGACCACGAAGCCGACTCTGCCGCTGAACCTCCCGACCGAGACGCCCGGCGGCAACCCCAGCCCGGAGGCTTCGGCCACTCCGTGACCGCGCCCGTCACTGTACGGGCGGCGGTCGAAATGGCCGCGCACCACCTCGAACGGCGGCCGCTGCTCGTAGTCAGCGACTTCGACGGCACCCTGTCGCGCATCGTCGATGACCCTTGGGGCGCGCAGATCCTGCCCCTCGGCCGCCGCGCTCTGCGCGTCCTTGCCGGGCTGCCGGACGTGCATGTCGTCGTGCTATCCGGCCGGTCCGCACCGGACGTCGCCGCGCGCGTCCGTGTCGGTGGGGTGACGTATCTGGGCAATCACGGCATGGAGCGCGGCTTCGTCCCTCGCCACGGCCGGCCGGATCGGTTGCGGGCGAATGTGGACGAGTCGTCGCACGAGGCGGTCCACATGGCCGAGCGGCTCGCGGACGAGGTACCGCGGGTGGTCGGCTCGCCGTGGCTCGCCGTCGAACGCAAACCACCCGCGGTCGCGTTCCACTACCGGACTGCGCCCGATATCGCCGCGGCCGCAGCTCGAGTGCGCGCCGCTGTCGATGGGTTGGATCCCGCCGGCGTCCTGGAGCGTTTCGCAGGCCGGCGCGTGCTCGAGCTGCGGCCGTTCGGGGCCGTGGCCAAGGGCGAGGCGCTCACGGCGCTCGTCGACGAGATCCGGCCGGGCAGTGTCTTTCTGCTCGGCGACGACGTCAGTGACGCGATGGCCTTCCGTGCCCTGCGCTCGCTGCGTGCCGCAGGAACGACCGATGGAGTCGCAGTCGCGATCCAGGCCCGCACGGAGGTGCCGGCGGAGGTCCTTGCTTCGGCCGACATCGTCCTTGCCTCGCCAGTTGATGCGACGCGCTTCCTGTCCGCGCTCTATCGCCGGTTGAGCGCGTGATCAGCCTGCGGGCGGTCGAGGAGGCAGACGTCGACATCTTCTACGAGCATCAGGCAGATGCGGGCGCCTCCGCAATGGCGGCCTTTGCTGCCCGCGACCGCGCCGCGCATTTCGATCACTGGTCGAGGAATGTCCTAAGCAACCGGGGCGGCGTCGTCCGCACCGTCCTCGTCGACGGCGTGGTCGCGGGCAACGTCGTCTCCTGGGTCGACGCTGACATCGGCCGGCTCCTGGGTTATTGGATCGGGCGCGAGTTCTGGGGCCGTGGCGTCGCCACGGAGGCTCTCCGGTTGTATCTCGCGGAGGCATCCGATCGGCCTATCCATGCTTTCGTCGCGTTGCACAACGTCGGCTCGCAGCGCGTGCTTGACAAGAACGGCTTCACCCGCGTCTCTGCCGAGCCGGAGATTGGTGCCGACGGAGTTGCGGAGCTCCTGTTCGTCCGTAACTGAGAACCTGCGAACGAAAGGTTCCCGATCGGAATGGACGGGCGCGGCACCCGTTCACGATGCGCGTGGCCCTGCCAGCCACCCGACGTCGCGCAATCAGGTGGACATCGGCCTGGTTCCCCTGAGGAAATAGGCAGGACGTAGGCTCCCATCGGGGATCGATAGCAGCCTTCGCCACATGGGCTATCCCAGATCGCAACGGTTACTGGAACATCGGGCGTGCTTCCACCGGACCACTCGACGCTCGCTCCTGGCGCAATTCGTCCGACAGACGAGTCATGCCCGATCACGCCTCTGCCGCAAACAAGGTCGTCGTCAGTCACCCAGGTCGTGACTCCACCGTAGTAGGACTGAGTCGTGCCATTCGTGATCACGAAGTGTCCTTTGTCGATCGCTCGGACCGAGACGCCAGGGACTGCTCGGAGCATGTCATACGGAGGCGAGGTGAAGAAGTCAGCGCATTGCTGTGGCGAAACGTCCGGAGTCTCGGAAGGTACTGTGGACGCACGCACTGAGGACGAGGCAGTCGGGCCAGGAGTGGGAGTTGGCTGTTCGCTGCCGGTCGGATGTGCCGCACACGCCGCGACCAATAAGGGTGCGGCGATCAAGAGCATTGCGGTACGCACCATGTGGCTGTTCGAATTGTGCGCCAGCGGTGACTAGTCGCGGAGGGCGGGCTCGAAGGTTCGGACCATGTCGCGCAGGGCGCGTGACGGCGGGCGGCCGCCCTTGGCCACGGCAGACAGGTCACGCAACTGCCGTGCCAGCCACCAGGCGAGATCTTCGTTGCGCACCGACGCGCGCAGTCGGCGCAGCCGCTGCGCGCGCTCGTCGGCCGGCATGTCCAGCGCCCGTTCGAGCATCTCGCTCGTGCCCGCGACATCGGCTGCGGCGACCATCAGCGCGTCCGCGCCGAGCTGCTCGGCCGCACCGGCCGTCTCGGACAGCACGATCGCGCCGCGGCCGACGACGACGGCCTCCTTGGCGACGAGGTTCATGCCGTCGACGACCGGGTTGACCAGGGTCACGTCGGCAAGCGACAGCGCGGCGATGGCCAGCGCGTAGTCCTGGCCGTCGAGCAGCCAGATCGGCGCCTGGTCGGGATCGGTCAGACCGTTTATCCGTGCCACGACTTCGCGCACGGCCGCGGCGTAGCGCGCGTACTCGGGCACGCTCTCGCGCGAGATCGACTGGATGGCAAGGAAGCGCACGCGCTTGCGCAGCTCGGGCCGACGCTTGAGTAGCGCCTCGAAGGCGAGGAAGCCGCGCAGGACGTTCTTGGACGGCTCGAGCCGGTCGACACGCACGATCAGCTTTGGCTTGTCGGCGCGCTCGAGTCGGTCGGACAGCTCCTGTCGCCGGCGGGCGACCTCGGGTCCGCGCGCGAAGTCGGTCAGTGAATCGGGGTCGATCGAGATTGGATAGGCGCGCACCCAGATCGTCCGTCCGCGCCAGCGCACGTGGCGTCCCGCAGGGTCGACGCGCGCATCGCGCACGAACGCCTCGACCGTGTCGAGGAAGTTGCGCGCGTAGCGGTCGGTCTGAAGGCCGCAGATGTCATTCGCCAGCAGGCCCTCGCAGATCGTCCGTCTCAGCGTCTGGGGGAGCACAAGCCACGAATCGACCGACGGCCACGGGATGTGGTTGAAATGGAGCAGCAGGCTCTCCGGGCGCCGCTCGCGGATGTATCGCCCAGCGAGGTAGAGGTGGTAGTCCTGGAGCATGACCACCGGGCGGCGATCGGCCGCGGTCTGCTCGAGGATCGAGTCGGCAAATGCGCGGTTGACCGTCCGATATCCGGTCTGCCAGGCGTGAACGAGGCTGTCGTCGATATTCGGCTCGTACGGCAGCGTGTACAGCTGATGCTGCATGAACCACAGGAAGGGGTTCGCGACGACGCCGTAGTGAGAGCGCCACGCGTCGGCCGGGATGTCGCGCATCACCAGGCGCAGGTCCTGTCCGGGCAGCTGCTGATCAACGCGCGCGAGCAGCTCCTGGCGTTGCGCGCCATCCTCGCCGGCGAGCAGCTGCGCGGCGTCGCGATCGGGCTGATCCATGGCCGCGCTTACCCACGTTATGGGCGCGAGCCGACCCAGCTCGGCGAGCGCCGTGACCAGACCGCCGGAGCCACGTTGCGCCTGCCACGCGCCGTCGCGCTTCCTGTCGAACGTGAGTGGGCCGCGATTCGAGGCGACGACCAGGCGCTGGTCAGCGGGCAGCAGCGTGTCCAGGTACGGCCCGAGGCGCGACGCGCCGCGCTCGTGAGCCGACCGACTGTCGGTCAATGGCGAAGGCCGGTGACCGTCCCTCGCCACCGCCATTTCTAGAGCAGCGCCCGCGCCGCCTGTTCGGCCATCGCGATCACGGCGATGGTCACCGGCGGCACAAGCCCGATGGCGATCGTGCCGATCGCCGCGATGCCCAGACCGGTCGACGTCTCGCGCCCGATCGTGACGGCGCCGGCGTTTTCGGCCGGGTCGCGCATGTACATGTAGACCGCCACGCGCAGGTAGTAGAAAGCCGCAATCGCGGCATTGATGACGATCAGCACGGCAAGCAGCGTCAGCCAGCCGCCCACCTGGAGCGCGGCCTGGATCACGTACCACTTGGCCCAGAAGCCAGCCAGTGGCGGGATGCCCGTCAGCGACAACAGGAAGAGCAGCATCAGCGCCGAGAGCAGCGGCGCGCGCCGGCCCAGGCCGGCAAAGGTGGAGATCTGGCTGGTCACGCCCGGCCGGCGCTGGAGCGCGGCGACGACGGCGAAGGCACCCAGGTTCATGAACGTGTACGCGACGCTGTAGAAGAGCACGGCCTGCAGTCCGGCTTCCTCTGCCGGCGAACCGACCACGGCCGCGCCGAACGTGGCGAGGCCGACCAGGATGTAGCCGGTGTGCGCGATCGAGCTGTAGGCAAGCATGCGCTTGATGTTGTCCTGGGTCAGCGCGACGAGATTGCCCATGGTCATGGTCAGCGCGGCGAGGATGACGATGAGCGGTGTCCAGTCGGCCTTGAGGGGGCCGAGCGCCTCGACGAACAGGCGCAGGATGAGCGCGAAGGCGGCCACCTTGGGACCGACGGACAGGTAGCCCGTGACCGGCGTCGGTGAGCCCTGGTATGCGTCGGGCGTCCAGTAGTGGAAAGGCACGGCCGCGATCTTGAACGCGGCACCGGTGGTCAGCAGGGCGAGGCCCATGAGCAGGCCCGGCGCGAGTGACAGCACGCCGCCCGAGCCGATCGTGGTCGTTATCTGCGCTGCGACCTCGCGGACGCCGGTCGTGCCGGTGTAGCCGAAGACAAGGACCAGCCCGAACAGGAAGATCGCGCTCGAGAACGAGCCGAGCAGGAAGTACTTGATCGCACCCTCGGTCGACAGGCCGTCGCGCTTGGCGTAGCCGGCGAGCATGTAGCCGGGCAGCACGAGCAGCTCGAGCGCGAGGAAGAGCAGGAACAGGTCACGTGCGCCGCCGATGAGCATCGCGCCGGTGATCGCGAACATGAGCATCACCGAGAACTCGCCCGCGGGCAGGCCACGCGGCCGCAGATAGTCGGGCCCGAACAGGATCGTCAGCAGCGCGATGAACAGGAACAGCAGGTCGAGCAGCGCGGTCAGGCCGTCGCGAACGTACGCGCCGCCAAAGACCTCGGTCGGGCCGGACAGCAGGCCAATGTGCCCGCTGGTCAGGTCGAACGGGCCGATGATTGCCACGAGCGCCATGAGCACGACGATGCCGACCGACGCGACCAGGGTCACGTGTGAGTCCTTGCCCGGCCAGGCCAGGTCCACCGCGACGACGATCATGGCCAGGACGGCCAAGCCGACGACCGGCAGCAAGGCGAGGATCGTGTTGCTGTCGAACTGAATCATCGGCGGGTTCTAGGGCACGCCCGCGGCGAGGCGGACGGCGGGCGCAACGCGCGACAGGAAATCAGCCACTGGCACCTGCCAGAGCTGCGTCAGCAACCCCGGGAAGACGCCGAAGCCGATAGCGAGGACGACGAGCGGCGCCAGCGTGGCGACCTCGATCCGATTCATGTCCGTCAGGTGATGGCCGATGCCCTTCAGGAAGTCGGACAGGTCGCCAAAGACGACGCGCTGGTACATGAACAGCAGGTAGGCCGCGCCGAGCATCATGGCCAGTGCCGTGATCGCCGCCAGCACCGGCCAGAAGTCGAAGGCACCGACGATGACCAGGAACTCGCCGACGAATCCGGCGAGTCCGGGCAGGCCGAGCGAGGCGAGCACGAAAAAGCCGAAGATCGCGGCAAACACGGGCACGACCCCGGCCAGGCCGCCCATCTTGGCAATAGTCCGGTCGTGCGTCCGTTCATAGATCACGCCGACGCACAGGAAGAGGGCGCCGGTGATGATGCCGTGGGCAATCATCTGCAGCACGGCGCCCTGCAGGCCCTGCTCAGTGAACACGAAGATGCCCAGGGTCACGAAGCCCATGTGGCTGACCGAACTGTAAGCGACGAGCTTCTTGAGGTCGGGCTGGACGAGCGCAACGATCGCGCCGTAGACGATGCCGATCAGCGACAGGACGATGATCAGCGGCGCCCACTGATGCGCCGCGTCCGGGAAGAGCGGCACAGCGAAGCGCAGGAGTCCGTAGCCGCCCAGCTTGAGCAGCACGCCGGCGAGGATCACCGAGCCCGCGGTCGGTGCCTCAACGTGCGCGTCGGGCAGCCAGGTGTGGAACGGGAACATGGGCACCTTGATCGCGAAGGCGAGGAAGAAGCCCGCGAAGGCGAAGAACTGGAGGGTCGGGTCGAAGCCGAAGCCGCGCAGCGTCTCGTAGTCGAAGGCGTGTGCCCATGATCCGGTCGCGGCCTGGTAGCTGAACGCCGTCGCCAGGATCGCGACGAGCATGAGCAGCGACCCGACGAGCGTGTAGATGACGAACTTGAGCGTCGCGTAGATGCGGTTCGAGCCACCCCAGATACCGATGATCAGGTACATCGGGATGAGCACGATCTCGAAGAAGACGTAGAACAGGAACATGTCGAGCGCGAGGAAGACGCCGACCATGCCCACTTCGAGGATGAGGAAGGAGACCATGTATCCCTTCACCCTCGTCTGGATCGGCCCGAAGCTGGCCAGGATGCTAATCCAGGTCAAGGTCGTCGTCAGGACGACCAGGGCGAGCGAGATGCCGTCGACGCCGAGCTTGTACTGGATGCCGAACGCGGGCACCCAGTCGGCCTGCTCCTTGAACTGGAAGCCGGCGGCGCCGGAGTCGAAGCCGGCCAGGATGAGCAGTGACGCTGCCCACGCGAGGAGCGCGGTGATCAGCGCTGCCCAGCGCACCCACTTGACGCGCTCGCCGGGAATGAAGGCGATGACGATGGCGCCGACGAGCGGGATGAAGACCACCGCGGACAGGAGCGGCAGGCTGTGCAGGAGATCGGTCATCTGACGACGAAGATGTACGTCACGGCGATGAGCAGCAGGCCGGCGGCGATGCCCAGCGCGTAGTTCTGGACTCGGCCGGTCTGGATCTGGCGGATGCCACGGCCGGTGTCCTGGGTCAGCGCGCCGATGCCGTTGACGGTGCCGTCGACCACGCGCACGTCGAACCACCACAGCGCTCGTGCGACGAAGCCGCCGAAGCGGACGAAGATCAGGTCGTTCAGGTCGTCAAACCACCACTTCGCAACGGAGGCGCGGTACAGCGGCCGCAGCGCGTTGGTCAGGCGCTCAACCTGCGAGCGCTTCTCGCGCATGCCGAACAGGCCGAAGAACCAGATGCCGAAGACGACGCCGAGCGCCGCCGCAGCCGCGCCGATGATGATCAGCGTGCCGTCGATGCCGGCGAAGTTGAACTGGCCCTCGGTGATGCCCAGCGTCTGTGTCGCGCCGGCGAAGATCGGCTCGAGCCA
>DATCGV010000088.1:0-15954 GCA_036508755.1 Candidatus Limnocylindrales bacterium
GAAGCGGGCATGCCGGCTCTCGGACTCGCGCTCGGCCGTGGCCTGGCCCACGACGTTGGTAGCGCGACGGGCTGGATCGGTGGTGGCCTCCTGATGGCGGCCGGCGCCTACGCGCTGATCCAAGCCATCCGGGCCAATGCCGTTGGAGGCGCGCCCGAGGCGCCACACTACGGCAACGTCGTGTGCAGTGCCAAGGAGGGCATCGACCCGAGGACTGCCGCGTCAGCATTGCCGCCCGGCCCGGCTGCCGGCCTACTCCTGCAGGTAGTCCTTGAGCTTGCGCGAACGGGATGGATGGCGCAGCTTCCGCAGGGCTCTCGCCTCGATCTGGCGGATGCGCTCGCGGGTCACGTTGAACTCCTTGCCCACCTCCTCGAGCGTTCGCGCGCGGCCGTCCTCGAGTCCGAATCGGAGCTGGAGGACGCGTCGCTCGCGCCCGGTCAGCGAGTCGAGCACGGCCTCAACCTGCTCCTTGAGCAGCTGGTGCGATGCCGCTTCCGCGGGGGCGAGGGCGGCTCGGTCCTCGATGAAGTCACCCAGGTGGGCGTCCCCCTCCTCGCCGATCGGCGTCTCGAGTGACACGGGCTCCTGCGAAACCTTGATGATCTCGCGCACCTTGTCCGGAGTGACGACGACCTCCTGGCCCCTCGACATCGCCTCGGCGATCTCCTCGACCGTGGGCTCGCGGCCGAGGTCCTGGAGCAGGCCGCGCGAGACGCGGATCAGGCGGTTGATCGTCTCGACCATGTGGACCGGGATGCGGATCGTGCGCGCCTGATCTGCCATCGCGCGCGTGATCGCCTGCCGGATCCACCACGTGGCGTACGTCGAGAACTTGAAGCCCTTCTCGTAGTCGAACTTCTCGACGGCGCGAATGAGGCCGATGTTGCCTTCCTGGATGAGGTCCAGGAATGACATGCCACGGCCGATGTACTTCTTGGCGATCGAGACGACGAGACGCAGGTTGGCGCTCGTCAGCTGCTCGCGGCCCTCGCGCCCGATGCGCACCAGCACGCCGCGCCGGTCACGTGGCTTGAGCGACGTGTCCTGCTCCGGTGTCCAGCCCATCTCGGCCAGCAGCTCGGCCTCGTGGCCGCCGACGATCCAGCGCCGGAGCGCTTCGTGTGCCACGCCAAGCGTCCAGTCGTAGACGGCACGCACCGCGGGGTTGTCGTGCGTCTCCGCATCCGACGAATGTGCGAGGCGGAACGCGAGATCGACCAGCTCGAGGAAGCTCTCCGAGTTGGGCGCCTCGTTGTACTCCGTGACGCGTCCCCTGAGCCCCTTGAGCGCCTCCTTGGCCGTGTCACCTTCGACCGTCTTGCCGGCCTTGATGAAGTGGAAGTCGATCGTCGGCTGGAGCACGCCATCCGCCTCTGCCGCGGCGAACGCGCCGCGCACGATGCGGTCGGTCTCGTCCTTGTAGGGCAGGCGATGCTGCGGGAACTTGGCGCGCGTCTTTGGCTCGGTCTCGTTCCGGGTCCACTCCCAGAGCGAGAGGATCGCCTTCTGCGGCTCGTCGATGATCTGCTCGCCGAGCTCGATCGCCTTGGCCAGGACGACCTCTTCCTCGGCGTTGAGCAGCGGCACCTTACCGATCTCCTTGAGGTACATGCGGACCGGGTCGTCGATGCCGATCATGTCGGCCGCGATCGCGTCCAGCTCTTCGGCCGTCGGCTCTTCGGCGACCTCCGGGTCCAGCTTGGCCGGGGGCTCTTCCCACGGCGTCTTGTCCGAGTCGTCGAGGGCGACCTCGACGCCGAGCTCACCGGCTACGGCAATTCCGTTGTCCGGCGCCTCGTCGAGCTCGTCTTTCGTTTCCAGCAGATCGTCGTCGTCGCGCCTGCGCTTGCCGCGCTCGAGCACGCTGGCCACGAGCTGCTTGTCACCTACATCCATTTAGGCAGTGTCTCCTGTTGCGCCGGCCACGGCCGGAGTCGGGTTGGGTCGTTTCTGGCTGAGAACTGTGGTCTGGTCACGCCGCCGGTCGAGCTCCAGGCGGCGCTGCTTGAGATCGATGACTTCATGGAGCAGGCTGTCCGCCGTCGGTCGGTCGCCCGCGGCTTCCGCCTCGCGGATGTCGAACTCCTTGGCTCCGATCTCCTCGTCGAGCCGAGCGCGACGCAGGGTGAGCAGGCTCTGGTCGAGCGCCTGGCGGAGGTCCGATTCGTCGTCCGACAACGGTTCGACGTCGGCATACATCGTGCGCACCACGCCGCCGAGCGTCGCGTCGAGCGAGTCGACGAACGCGGCACGGTCGAATCCGGCGATCGGCTGCGCTTGCAGGCGAGTCCAGATTTCGCGCGCCGGAGTGCTCACGAAGTCGAGGTACACGTCATCTGGCAGCGCCGTGCGCAGGTACGGCCGCATGAGCGCGAGGCGCAACAGGCTGACCTCGGCCCTGTGCAGCAGCCGTCCGACAGACTCGGGGTCCAGCGCGTCCGGGCTGGACAGGAGGGCTTCGAGGTTGATCTTTTGACCGACATGAGCCTCCGGCGGCCGACCGATCACCTTGGTCGCCTCCTCCGGGCGCTTCAGCTCCTCGAGCAGCACGCGTTCCTCGACCCCGGAGCGACGCGCCAACAGCTGCAGGTAGCCGTCGCGCTGGGTCGGGTTGGTCACACGCCTGATCGTCGGCATCACTGCCGCGACCAGCTTGTCGCGGCCGGCCAGAGTGCGTGGGTCGTGGCGCTTGGCGAAGTTGTCGATCAGGTACTCGACGATCGGCTGCGGGTTGCTGGCGGCGCTTCGCCACGCGTCGGGGTCGTCGCGCATGACCTCGTCCGGGTCGCGGCCGTCGGGCAGGCGCACGACGCCCACGTCGGTCAGGCGCCCCTTGTGCGCGCTGCGCTCGATCTCGCCAACCAGCGCCGACAGCTCAGTGGCGCCGAACGTGGCCGCGCCCTGACCGGCCGCGTCGACGTCATAAGCCATCGCGATGCGCGGCGCGTAACGGGTGACAAGCTCTATCTGGGCCGCCGTCAGTGCGGTGCCGAGCGTGCCGACGACGTTCTCGAAGCCCTGCTGGTGAGCCATCAGCGCATCCGTGTTGCCCTCGACGAGGACGGCGACACCGCTCTTCCTGATGGCGCCCTTGGCACGATCGATCAGGTACAGCGTGCGGCTCTTGTCGAACAGCAACGTCGCGGGCGAGTTGAGGTACTTGGGTCCCGAGTCGCGGCCGCCTTCGCGCGCCTTCTGCTCACTGCCGACGATGCGGCCGCCGAGGCCCGTTGCGTTTCCGGACGCGTCGCGGATGGGGAAGATGATCCGGCCACGGAATTTGTCGTAGGCGCCCCTGCCGCCCCGACGACGCGTGACGAGGCCGGCCGCGTCGAGGTCATCGAGCGCGAAGTTGCGCTTCTCGATCAGCGCGCGGCTGAGCGTGTCCCAGGAATCCACCGCATAGCCCAGCAGGTGGGCCGAAATCGTCTCGTCGGTGAAGCCGCGCGCGCGCAGGTAATCGAGCGCGAGCTGGCCGTGATGACTCTCGGTCAGGACTCGGTGGTAGAAGGCAATCGCGGCGTCGAGCACTTCGCGCAGCCGCTTGCGCTGCGCGTCCTCGCGGCTGGTGCGTTCGCTGAGCTCGACGCCGGCGCGCTGGGCGAGCCGCCTCAGAGCCTCCGGGAAATCGATCGAGTCGCGCTCCATCACGAAGTTGAAGACATCGCCGCCACGGCCGCAGCCGAAGCACTTCCAGCTTTCGCGCGACGGCGTGACGGTGAACGATGCCGTCTTCTCGCCATGGAACGGGCACAAGCCCTTATACGACGTGCCCGCCTTGCGCAGCTGCACGGTCTCGCCGATGAGGTCGACAAGATTGACCTTCTGTTTGATCTCTGCGGCAGCGCCGACTGACGTGGGTGTACCTCCGGACGATGACGTCGTTGCTCTTGACGACGTTTGACCACAGCCGAGTGTGTCCTGGCGCCGGACACACGTATGGCCTTGTCAAGTCTTGACAAGGCTCAGAAGCGAAGTTTACCCCCTTGACAAGGTACTTGACAAGCCTTTGGCTCAAGGTTGGGAAGGTCACATCGTCGAGCAGTGGTCACCGACGGCCGAGCAAGTTGTGCGGGCACGTCATCGCCAGGATCGCCCGCGGCCTGGGAAAGGCACGGTATCGATCTCCTTTCGCTGGCACCTCCCGCGCCCGCCATGACTTCACGGCCGGACCTAATCTGAGCCGAGCCGTGGTGAACGCCCCGAACGTCAACCAGGGACTATGCTCCTGGTCGGGTCAAGCCGGGCACCCACCACAAGCCGGGACCCACACGGGGGGACTCCTTCAATGCATGCTCACCGGTCACCGAGTGTCGATAGGATCGGGGCGGCGCTCCCTTTCAACATCGCGCCTGCCCTGGCGCCGTTGGGCACGCCAGAATGAAATTCATCGCGACGGCCGCGGCACTCCCCCGCCCCTTTCTCGTGTCCGTCCTGGCAGCCTTCGTGGTCATGACGGCGGGTACCCTGCCGGCGCTAGCGAAGTCCGGGGCGGCCACGACGGGCAACGACATCTCATGGCCACAATGCGGTGGTTCGTACCCGGCCGGGCAGGCGTTCGGGATCGTCGGGGTCAACCACGGACTGGCGAACAACCGGAACTCGTGCCTGGCGAGCGAGCTGCAGTGGGCGGCGCTATCCACAGGCAATGCCCTGCCGACAGGCTTCCCGAAGGCGGCCTTGTATGTGAACACCGCCGATCCGGGCTCGGTCATCCCGGTCGTCGCAGACTGGCCGACCAGCAATGTCGATCCCAACGGCTTCACGAACCAGGACCCGTACGGGTCGTGCTCCGGAGCCGGATCGAACACGCCGGCCTGCGCGTGGCAGTACGGCTGGAACCGCGCGATCCAGGACATGCTGTGGCTCATTGCGACCCCTACCTCGGCCGGCGTCTCGAACCTGCCGGCCGACTACTGGTGGTGGCTCGATGTGGAGACGGGGAACACCTGGGAGAGCGGCGTCAGCGGCCTCGCCAACAACGTCGCCGACCTTGCGGGCATGGTCGCTGCGTTCAGGAACAAGGTTGAGACAACGCCTTCCGGCGTCCTGCTCGGGGGCAAGGCCGTGGGGGTCTACTCCACGTCCTATCAGTGGAGCCAGATCACGAGCAGTAGCGCCACCGGCTACGGCGACTTCGTCGGACTCCCCGACTGGCTCCCGGGAGCCCGCACGCTGTCGGATGCCCAGGCCAACTGCTCGCACTACGGCTTCACCGCGACCAGGCTTACGATCGCCCAATGGTTCGGGCACCCCTACGACGGCGACTTCGTCTGCCCGTGACGCATGGGATAGTGAGCCCGTATCCCGAACGCGAGGGACGAGAAAGCTGACAAAGCTCGCCATCGGCGTGACCTTGACGTTGAGGAGAGCCGCCAAAGTCGGCCATTAGGCCGCGTCGCTGTCACGCTGTTTCGCAGCAGCTGCGGCCTCCGATTACCACGCTGCGCGAGATCGATATCCACTACATCCAGGGTTATCTGGTCGGCAGGCCTGCCACTGCCAGAGAGCTCCTCAGCGCCGCGGAGTCTCAGCCTCAGAACGTCCCGGCCAAGCGGCGGTAGAACGGCACCTTCGCGATCTCGTTCGCGATCACGTAGGCAACAGTGATCAGGGCCAGCGAGCCGAGCAACGCCATTGACGGCCCGGCCAGTCCAAGAGGGATTGCCAGTGGGCTGTACGGGATGGCCACCGCGACCAGACCGAGTAGAACGCTCGCGCCGACCAGGAGCATGCTCGGCCTGCTGCGGAAGAACGGCCGGCGCGTGCGCAGGACGAACAGCACGGCCAGCTCCGTCGCCACCGATTCGATGAACCAACCGCTGCGAAAGGCCGTCGCATCGGCGGCGGTAGCGTGGGGCAGCACGACGAACGTGATCAGGTCGAAGACCGAGCTCAGCGAGCCGAAGACGATCATGAACGTGCGCACGAAGCCGATGTTCCAGTCGTGTGGGCGCTCGAGCTGCTCCGGATCCACCTCGTCGGTCGCAATGGTCGTGGCGGGAAAGTCGGTCAGGAAGTTGATCAGCAGGATCTGTCCGGCGGTCAGTGGCAAGAACGGCAAGGCGAGCGACGCGATGGCCATCGAGAGCACGTTGCCGAAGCTCGCGCTCGTCGTCGTGAAGACGTACTTCATGGTGTTCGCGAACGTGCGCCGGCCCTGGCGGACGCCGTCGAGGAGCACCCCCAAGTCCTTGTCCAGGAGCACGATCGCGGCCGCCTGCTTGGCCACGTCGACGGCGCTGTCGACGCTGATGCCGACATCGGCGGCGTGGAGCGCCGGCGCGTCGTTGATGCCGTCGCCCATGTAGCCGACGACCTTGCCCGTCGCGCGCAGTGCGCGAATGATGCGTTCCTTGGCCACGGGGTCGATCTCGGCAAAGACCTGCGTCGTCGCGGCCTGCGCGGCGAGCGTCGCGTCGTCGAGCGCGCCGATCTGCTCGCCGCTCAGCACCACGGACCCATCCAGGCCGACGAGCTGCGCGACGTGGGCCGCGACCAGGTGGTTGTCGCCAGTGATCATGCGCACGGAGATGCCGCTCGCGCCAAGGTCCGCGATCGTCTGACGGGCGCTCAGCTTGGGCGGGTCGAGGAAGGTGAGCAGGCCGTCGAAGCACAGGTTCGACTCGTCGTTCGGCGCCAGGCTCGTCGCGCCCGGCATCTGCCTGCTGGCGACACCGAGCACCCTGAATCCCTGGGCGCTGAGGCTCGTGAAGGCGGCCTGTATCTGGGCGCGCTGGCTGTCGATGGGCACCGTTTCGCCGCTCGGCAGCTGCGCCTGCGTGCACACGCCAAGCACAGAGTCCAGCGCGCCCTTGGTGATGATCTGGATCGTGGCGCCGTCCTGGACCAGGACGCTCAGACGAGTGCGGCTGAAGTCATAGGGCAGCTCCGCGATCCGCGTCGCGCTGCCGGCCTCGCTTGCCGGGACGGCCTGCACGATCGCCTGGTCGATCGGGTTGGCAAAACCGGTCTGCAGCTTGGCGTTCTGGTAGGCCATCCGTTTGACCGCGTCGCTCGGCGCGCCATCCACGCCAAGTGCAGCCTGGAGCTCGACCGTGCCGACGGTCATCGTGCCAGTTTTGTCGGTGCACAGCACCGACATCGCGCCGAAGTCCTCGATCGCCTCCAGGCGCTTGACGATGACGCGCTTGCGCGCCATCAGCCGCGCACCCTGCGACAGGCTGATGGTCACGATTGCGGGCAGGAGCTGAGGAGTCAGCCCGACCGCGAGCGCGAGCGCGAAGAGGGCGGAGTCAAGGAAATTCCGCGCCAGGACGATGTTGGCGACGAAGATCACGGCGACGAGCACGATCATTACTCGCACCAGCAGGAAACCGAACTGGGTCATGCCGCGCTCGAAGCCGGTCGGCGACGGTCGTTGCGCGAGGCGCGCCGAAACCCGGCCGAACTGTGTCTGGAGGCCGGTCGCCACGACCAGGGCTCGGCCTGAGCCACTGACGATGTGCGTGCCAAGGAAGAGCGCGTTCGTCCGGTCGGAGACGGGTGCGCTGGCCGCGATTTGACCGCTCTTCTTCTCGACCGGATAGGTCTCGCCGGTCAGCACCGCTTCGTCGACGAGCAGCGATGTCGACTCGAGGACCAGGCAGTCGCCCGGTATGAGGTCACCGGCGTTGAGCACGGCGACATCGCCTGGCACGACACCTTCGAGCGACACTGAAGCCGTCGCCCCAGCGCGGATTACGTCCGCCTTCACCTCGACGACAGCCAGCAGGGCCTCGACCGAGCGGGCTGCACCGCGCTCCTGCCAGAAGCCGAGGAGGCCCGACAGTCCGATGATGGCGAGGATGATCACCGTGTCGGTCACGTCGCCGAGCAGGCCCGAGATGATCGTGGCCACGACGAGGATCAGGATGATCGGGCTCGCGAACTGGCGCACGAGCAGAGTCAGGGTGTCGCTGCGTTTGCGCCGCTCGATCGTGTTCGGGCCGTAGCGCGCCAATCGCGCGGCCGCTTCGGCCGCGCTCAGACCGGTGGAGCGCGAACCCAGCTCAGCCAGTGCCGCGTCAGGATCGAGGGTCCATACCGCGTCGGAGGCACCGGGTGAGGGCGATGCCGCTACTGTCACCCGCGAACGCTAACTCCAAGCGCGGTCGAGCGTGGCGCACAGACCGCACGAGGCGCCAATAAAGGTCCGTCCGGCCCTTCGCGCGTCCGAGGCCAGCGGAGCACCCTGAGCGCATGCTCGACGCCATGGATCCTGTCGCTGCCCGCTCGCTGCTCGACGAAGTCGGCTTTCTGCTCGTTCCGGGCGCGCCCCTTGCGCGCGGCCACGCTTACCTGCTGGTGGCGCTGCGCGCCGCACCCACGCTCGACCACTTCGATCCGGAGCGTATCGACTACTGGACCAACGTCGACGGGCGAGGCATGGCCGCCTCGCTCGATTGGCCGTCGCACGCAGCAGAGGCCCAGGACTTCTCGTGGGGCTCAATTCGCGTGGTCGATCGCCTGAACGTGTCGAACGAGTTCGTCGCCTTCGGCGGCCGGCTCGAAGTCGATCGGGTGGACGACGTAAAGGTCGTCGTGTTCAGCTCAGAGGCACCGATCCTGGCGCGTGGAGGCCACTCACAGGACTGGGAGCTCGGCTCGCAGGAGATCTACGCCTACCTTGGCCGGCTGCGCGCCGCGGCCGACCCGCGCGCGACTCTGGAAGGGCGGCTCGCCGCGATGTCGCCCGTCGCACGCTACGCCGCGTTCGTCGCCGAGAGCGTGGAAACAATCGCTGCCGGCGAGCGGCGCGCGGATTGGCGCTGGCCCAGCCGGCTGCTGTTGCTCGACGAAAGGCGGCGCCTCAAGGACCAGTATCCGGCGGAGTGGAGCACCGGCGACGAGCTCGCGCATGAGCTCAACTCGGCACCGGCCGCGAGATCAGATTCCGCCCTCGGCTGAAGCACGCACGCTCACGCGTCGGCCGCGGGAATTGGCGGGTTTGAGCAATTTCGATTAGAATACGCGGGCACTTTCCCGAGGCAGTCTGGTCGTCACCTCAACAGCCCAACGAGCGACGCGACCCTGGTTCTTCATTGGCCATGGGTCGCCGCCCAGAGACGTCGACAAGGGGATCACCGACTCGGGTAGAGAACTTACGAGAGGTCGATAACGCGTGACAACCTCAAGCTCTTCCGTCTGGCGTCGTTCCGTGCCCAAGGACGCGCCGCCGGAGCCGTTCAAGCACTTGATTGACCGCTATCAGCACCGTGAGCAGCTGGTCACGTGCACGTGCGGTTGGCAGGGCAGCAGCTTGGACTCGGCGCCTGAGGGCTGGAAGGCGCACCTGCTCGAGGTGCGCGGCCCGTCGCGCTAGACGAGCCAGATTCATCAGCGCTTCCAAGAGCGCCGATCCGCAGATGCGGATCGGCGCTTTTCCTGTTGCGCCGGCACCTACAATCGGCGGGCCCACGTCACGTTCGAGGGGACCGTTTGTCGGGCTGAATGGGCCATCTGGCCCTCAGAGAGAGGGGCGCAAGCAGTCACTCTCTGGCAATTCCGATCGTTCCGAGCTGCGGGCGACGACGAAGAGATGGAGGATTTCACGACCATGAACTCGCTGCGCTGGATCATCTGGGTCCTGGGCGCAGTCGCTGCGGTCAGTCTGGCCTTGCTGGTGGTCATCGGGCTGACGGGCGACTTCCGGACCTTGGTCACATTGGTCTTCTGGGTCTCATTCATCGTGCTCGTGATCGCGCTGTACGTGAACTTTCGGAACGCGCCCGGGTCGGAAACGGTCGAGGTCGAGGGACCGCCGTTTGCACGCTTCCTGTTCAGCAATCGCTCGGCTGGCTGGGTCTGGCTGCCGATCCGCATCTTGGTCGGCTATTCGTTCTTTATCGCCGGCTGGGACAAGTTCACCGGCACGGGTTGGGTTGACGGCGGTTCTTCGCTGTTGAAGTACTGGCAGGGCGCGGTCGCGATTCCTGCTACCGGCCATGCCCCGATCACCTACGACTGGTATCGCGATTTCCTCAACCTGCTCATCAACAACAATGCCCAGGGCTGGTTCGCGCTGCTGATCACGTTCGGTGAGATGGCCGTCGGGATCGGCCTCATCTTCGGCATCCTGACCGGCCTTGCCGCCTTTTTCGGGGCGCTGATGAACGTCTCCTACCTGCTCGCCGGATCGACATCCTCGAACCCCGTCCTGTTCACGTTTGCGATCGGCATCATGCTTGCCTGGCGTGTGGCCGGTTACTACGGCGTCGACCGCTACCTGCTGCCCATGCTGGGTACGCCGTGGCGCGTCGGATCGCTCTTCCACCGCGGAGATACCCCAAGCGCGCCAAGCGCGCCGGCCGCGGCGCCACCCGCGTAGCTCCAACCCTCGTCCAAAGTAGAACGGCGGAGGCCAGCAGGCCTCCGCCGTTCTTGCTATCCCGGGTGGGCTGGCCGGGAGCGCATCCAGCCGCCGCGGACCAGGCGGCCCGATCAGGCGGCCACGGAGGCCCCAGCCTCCGCGGCCGCCATGGGCGGTGCCGTGATTACGGACGGTGCTGCCTGGCGATAGGCGACGACACGCAACAGCGCCGAGCCCGAATACAGCAAAGCGAAGGCGGGATAGCCGAACGGCCCGGCCACGGCGATGACGGCCGCACTCGCAACCTGGCCGCCGGTCATCGCGCCCGATGTCCAGGCGAGGTAGCGCGCGTGCTGGCGGATGACCGCTGGGCCTGTGATCAGCCTGAACATCTTCTCGTTGGCGGCGAGCGAGCCGAAGACAAAGCCCACCGCGCCGAGCATCGACGACGAGATCAGGAACACCGGCGCCAGGGCCGGTACTGGGAACACGAATAGCGGCGTTGTCATGGCCAGGGCGCGGATGCCGAAGGACGAGCGCAGCAGGCGCGATGACGAGCCGCGTTCGAGACGCGTGCCGGCAATGACGGCCGCAAAGACCTGCGTCAGGGTGCCGATCGACGAGACCATCACGGAGAAGCCCGCGCTCATGCCGAGCACGGAGATGATGAACACCGACATCGACGGCCCAAGGCCCATGCCGGTGGCATTGATCGTGCTGACGCGCAGGAAGCGACTCAGCTCCGGACTCGTTTCGGCCGGCGAGGCGGTCGCGCGCGGCGGCACTATCACCCGGCCTGGATGACGCAGACGGCGCAGGACGTAGATCTCGACCAGGCCAAAGGTGCCAGAGATGGCGAAGGGCAACGCGTAGGCGAGCGGGCCGACGGCGTGGACGAGGCCGTCAAGGACGGCGGCGAGAGGCAGCAGCAGGAGCGCGCCGATCGACAGCGATACGGCCATCAGGCGGGGCACGACGAGGCGTCGGTCCGGCTCGGGCAGCACGGCCGAATGCCATGCCAGCAGGTTCGCGCCAACGATCGAGGTCAGGATGCTGGTCAGCGAGATGATCGCGATCAGGACGGCGAGCGCCGCGGGGCCGGTCACGGCGCCACTGGCGATGAGCGCGGCGAGGCCCGCCAGCCATAGTCCACGCGGCTCCGAGATGAGCGCGACGAACAGCGTCAGCCCGCGCAGGTTGCCGTTGGTTCGGTCGAGCAGGCGCGGGACGATCAGCTGGGCGACGCCGCCCACGAGCGGAATGGCGCCGAGGAGCACAGCGAGGAAGGGCGGGCAGCCGATCGACAGTGCGAAGGGGATGATGACGTCGAAGCTGGCGAGAACGGCGACCACACCCTGGGCGACAGCCAGGTAGTGGTAGGTGCGGAAGCGAGGGTCGCCGAAACGGCGCCAGTCGCCGATCGTTGAAGCCGCCAGCAACGCAAGGTCTCCAAGGAGCTGCAAGCCCGCGGAGTCGGCCGATTCGGCGTCCGCGCCGTCGAGCCCTCTTCTCGCCGGCCCACGCTCGTTGAAGAGGGTGCCGCAGTGGAGCGTGGCTGACGACCGCGCTCACGAGACTCCTGGTGACGGCTACAAGGATAGCCCGAGGCCGCGACCCGCGCGGGCCGCCGAAGGTACCGCAACGGAGCAGATGCGTGGCCGCTGAGCAGCGGTTCGGTGACAGCCGGCGAGGATCGCGCTGTCGAGACCGTCACATCGCGCGGTTGATGCGCGTGGCGACTCGCTCTTCGGCAATCACTGCGGGCAACTCCGTCAACAACGGCCTTTCGCGGCTGGTTTGCCCAAGGAATACGCGGGGTGTGAGCCGCCGCATGCATCAGCGACGTGGATGAGAGTGGACCGGCCGCCGTTCGCCGCGTGCGGCGCGTGATGCGCGATGAACAGACCTTGCTTATCCTGCCGGGCATGTGCCGCAGCATCGTCACCCTTCGCCGATCGGAACAGTCAGCAACGGACGAGGAGGTGCGCGCCGCCGCGCTCCAGTTCGTGCGCAAGATCAGCGGCTACCGCGTGCCCTCGAAGAAGAACGAGGAGGCCTTCAACGCCGCGGTCGATGAGGTCGCGCATGCCTCGCGCCACCTGCTCGAGGCCGTCACCAGCTGACGTCCACGCGCGCCGCGACGGCATTGAAGATGAGTGCTAATATCCCGCCTCGCGCTCACCGCGCCGAGCAATTGACAGGAGCCGTTTCAGCACAGATGAGAAGCAACCCCCTCGCCAGCACCGCAGCCAACGAGCTGCGCCTAGTCGCGCCTCTCAGCGCGACGGCTCGCGGGAGATCTGTGCCCTTTTTGACCTGACGCAGGCGCAAGCCGCAGCGAAAGGAGCCGGAGGGCCAGATCGGGCCCCCGGCTTTTTTGATGCTCTCGCATCAGGCGAAGACATCGAAGCCTCCCTCCCGCAGGCCGTGAACTCGGGGCCCTGTCCAGTTGGAAGCAGGCCAATGAAGCAGGAGCACCGATATGGCAGTCACGCTCGAACGACCGGCCGCGGGCAGGCCGGATCGTGAACAGGCTCTCGTGAATCGCCAGCCCGAGCTCGACCCGAGCCCGGTGCGTTCTGAGGCGAGCACCGACGTGCCGGCGCTGGTCATCGACCACGTGACGAAGCGGTTCGTCGTGGGCCGGAAGAAGAAGCCGGTCGTCGCCATCGACGACGTCTCGATGCGCATCAGGCGCGGCGAGATCTACGGCGTCCTGGGTGCCAACGGGAGCGGCAAGTCAACGCTCATTCGACTCGTCAGCACGCTGCTGACCATCGATACCGGGCGGGTGGAGGTCTTTGGTCTCGACATCACCCGGCGCGAGATGGAAGTCAAGCGGCTGATCAATCGCGTCAGCGTCGACGCGGCGTTCTTCAAGAAGCTCTCGCCCGCCGAGAACCTCTCGTACGCCGCGCGGCTGTACGGCGTGAATGCCAAGTGGGCAGCCCAGGAGTCGGTCCGCATCATGGCCCGACTCGGCGTAAAGAAGTCGCGCCTCAGCCGGCCCGTGGAACAGATGAGCCGGGGCATGCAGCAGAAGGTCGCCATCGCGCGAGCGCTGCTGACCAGCCCGACGCTCCTGCTGCTCGACGAGCCGACGACGGGTCTCGACCCGCGCTCGAAGCTGGACGTGCAGGCGTTCATCGAGGAAGTCATGGCCACTCATGACGCCACGATCGTGCTTACGACGCACGACATGGAAGAGGCGAACCGGCTGTGCAACCGACTCGCGATCCTGGCCGACGGCCGGGTCGTCGTTGAGGGCACACCCGAGGAGCTGCGCCGGCAGATCAGCACTGCCGACCAGCAGGCCAGCCTGCATGACGTGTTCATGCGCTTTACCGGTCGATCCCTCGACGACGACATCGAGGAAGAAGAAGACAACGAATAACGAACGAGAGGAACAAGAGATGTTGAGCTACCAGTACCACGTAGAGATGCAGCGCCAGCGTCGCCATGAGCTGCGCCGCGGCGTCCGTCGCTACAGCAACGTGCCGGTCCAGCACCCGGCGCGGCGCGGGGTCAGTCACAACGTCAGTCGCGCCGTGGGCCGGCTGATGATCGACGTTGGCAGCCGTCTGGCCGCCGACCCCCTCAGTGAGAGGGCTCGCTCCCGCTAGGGAGCGAGCCCGAACCACCACCTAACAAGTCGGAGACCCTGAAATGGCCGCCCTGACTCGCGAGCTGCGCGGCAGCTACGCGTTCGTCGAACGCAACATGAACCTCGTCAAGCGCTACTGGGGCTGGGAGTTCGGCTTCCTGATCTACGCCGTGGCCGCGTCCCTGTCCGTGACGCTGATCGGCAAGGACCAGGGCTCGCAGGAGCTGATCGTCTCGCTCGTGATCGGCGCGACCTTCTGGAACTACCTGTCGGTCGTTTTCAGCTTCATCGCCGAGACGATCACCTGGGAGCGCTGGGAGGGCACGCTCGAGTACACGATGATGGCGCCGGTCCGGCGGATCACCCATCTGCTCGGCTCGACTCTGTTCGCGCTCGTTTATGGGTTCATCCACACCGCGGTCGTGCTGACCGTGCTCGTGCTTTTCTTCGGCATCGACCTGAGCGGCGCGGACTGGGGCACGGCCGCAGTCTTCATGCTCATCGGCTCCGCCTCGATCGTGGGCATCGGCATGATGGCCGCCATCCTGCCCCTGCTCTATGTCGAGCGCGGCGACCAGATGGTGTTCGTCGTCAACTCGTTACTGCTGCTCTTCTCGGGCGTGTACTACAGCATCGCAATCCTGCCCGAGTGGATGCAGGCCGTGGCCCATTTCGTGCCCGGCACGTACATCCTCGACGGCATTCGCCAGAGCCTCATCCACGGCGTTCCGCTCAGTCAGCTACTGGGCGACGTTTGGCCTCTGCTGGTGATGGCCGTCGTTCTCATCCCCGCGGGCGCCTACGCGTTCTCGCTCGCCGAGCGGTACGCCAAGCGCACCGGCAAGCTCAAGAGGGTTGGCTAAATGGAAACTGCACTCGATCTGAAGATGCGCCCCTACTCAGGTGAGCAGGACGTGTACGCAATGGCCGAGATCCTCAACGCCGAGTTGAAGTCCGACGGCGTTCCCGGCCACGAGAGCGCGGCCGACATGCTCGCCTGGATCCGCAATCCGAGCGAGAGCTTCACCGCGGCCCGCGATCTCGATTTCGCCGAGATTGAGGGCAAGGTGGTGGCGTTCGCCGAGCGCAACTGGGTCGACACCACCGACGGCAAGCGCGAGTACCGGGTCAACGGTGCCGTGCTGCCCGAATGGCAACGGCGCGGTATCGGCCAGGCACTGCTAAGGCTCAACGAGCAGCGCGTGCGCGACCTCGCCGCGAGCCAGGAAACCGACAACGAGAGAGTCGTCGGGTCGTGGTCCAACGATCGCCAGGAAGGTCGGATTGCGCTGCTGCGCGAGAACCGCTACCAGCCAGTGCGCTGGTTCTTCGAGATGATCCGTGACCTGTCCGCGCCGATTCCGGAGGTGCCCCTGCCCGACAGCATCGAGGTACGGCCGGTGACCATGGACAGCATCCGCCAGATCTGGAAGGCGGACACCGAGGCGTTCAAGGACCACTGGGGTGGCTTCGACGACTCGGACGCGCACCTGAAGGCGTGGATGGACGGCCCCAACTTCGACCCGACCATGTGGCTAATCGCCTGGGACGGCGACGAGATTGCAGCCGGAGTCACCAACGGCATCTCGCCGGAGGAGAACGAGGCACTTGGCACCAAGCGCGGCTGGCTGCACACGGTGTTCACCCGACGGCAGTGGCGCAAGCGCGGCCTGGCCAACGCGCTCATCGCACGCTCCCTGGTCCTCATCAAGGAGCGCGGGATGGACTTCGCGGTGCTCGGCGTTGATGCCGACAACCCGAGCGGCGCACTCGGCCTGTACGAGCGCAACGGCTTCAAGGTCCTGGAGCGCTCCACGGCCTGGCGCAAGCCGCTCTAGCGGGCGGCGCTGGTAGGGCGGGCGCGGGAGACCCCGCCAAGCTCTCAGGCCACGCGCTTGATGCGGGCAGCGCATCGGAGCAGGGCAATTCCCTGGGCAAGGTCTGCCGGCGAGCCCGACGTGCGTCAGGTTTGCCCAGGGAAGTGACCGGTTCTGAACCCGTGCCCGCATCAAGCGAGTGGCCGAGTGGCTCGAGT
>DATCGV010000089.1:0-30212 GCA_036508755.1 Candidatus Limnocylindrales bacterium
GCCCTCGCGCGCGGCGCGGACGTGACGCTCATCCACGGCATGACGTCCGTGGCACTGCCCGAGGAGGCGAACCTCGTCTCCGCGCCGACCGCGGCGGAGATGCGCGAGGCCGTGCTGGCCGCAGTTTCCGACGCGGACGTACTGGTCATGGCCGCGGCCGTGGCCGACTTCCGGCCGCGCGCCATCGCAGACACGAAGATCGCGCGCGGCGCCGCGGGGCTCACCCTTGAGCTGGAGCCGACCAGCGACATCCTTGCCGAGGCCGTGAGCGTCGCGCGCCAGAGTGCCCGCAACCTCGTCATCGTCGGTTTCGCGGCCGAGACGGGCTCGCTCGTCCGGGCGCGCGACAAGGCGACGCGCAAGGGCGTCGACCTGCTCGTGGCCAACGACGTGGCAGAGGCCGGATCCGGTTTCGGCACGGACACCAACCGCGTCACGCTCGTCGTCCCGGGCGGTGACGACGAGGAGTGGCCGTTGATGAGCAAGCGCCAGGTCGCGGACCGGCTGTGGGATCGGGTCATCACCGCGCGCGCCGCCCGCTCCAAGTCGGGCGCACAATTGGCAGCCACATGAGCGCACAGACACAGTCAGCCCGACTGACCATCGCCGACATCACCAAGCTGTACGCGGACGGCCAGCGTTTCCCGATGCTGACCGCGTACGACTACGCGACCGCCAAGCTGGTCGACGAGGCCGGCGTGCCGATCATCCTCGTCGGCGATTCGCTGGCGACCGTGTTCCTGGGCTACGACAGTGAGATACGCATCACGGTCGACCAGATGCTCCACCACACGGCAGCCGTGGTTCGTGGCACGAAGCGCGCGGTCGTGGTCGGCGACTTGCCCTTCCTTTCGTACGCAACGCCCGCCGAGGCGGTCGAGAATGCGGGCCGCTTCCTCCGGGAGGCGGGCGCGCAGGCCGTGAAGCTCGAAGGCGGTGTGCGCAGCGCCCGACAGATCGAGGCGGTCGTGAAGGCCGGTATCCCGATCATGGGCCATATCGGCTGGACGCCACAGTCGAAGCACGTGCTGGGCGGCAAGGTCCGCGTCCAGGGCAAGAGCCTCGAGCGCGCCCGCGCGCTGGTCGCCGACGCCTTCGCGGTCCAGGAAGCAGGCGCGTTTGCCGTCGTCCTGGAGCTTGTCCCGGACCAGCTCGCGCGGGCACTCACCGAGCGGCTGTCGATCCCCACGATCGGCATCGGCGCAGGGCCGGGCTGCTCGGCGGAGGTCCAGGTGATCACGGACCTGCTCGGCTGGTCGGACTGGCACCCACGCCACGCCAAGCCGTATGCCAACCTGCGCGAGACGATCCTCGGCGCGGTCCGCGAGTACGCCGCGGAGGTCGAGGCGGGCACCTTCCCAGGTCCCGAGCAGACGTCCTCGATGGACGACGCGACGCTCGAGGAGGTCTTCGGCCGCTCGAGATTGGACCGGGCAGACTCAGTCGACCTCGATCAGCTCATCCCGCTCGACCGGGACCTCTAGCCGCGGCGGGTGCGCTTCGGCACGTTTCGACTTCAAATCGACACCCGACAGCCGCTTCGGGGTGTGCCGCTCGGTTCGGCCGAGTTTCGAGCCTCCCAGCCACCCAAGATTCTTGTTTCAAGTCGAGAGTTGTCCCCCTCGTGCCGGCTACTGACCGTAAAGTCGTCCGAATCCGCGTCGAGTGTTGACTTGAAACAGAAAGTCGTCGAGTGATAGTCGTTCGGACCGTCGCGGAACTGCGCGAGGCGCGCGCCGCACTGCCCGGCTCCGTTGGCTTCGTGCCGACCATGGGCGCGCTGCACGAGGGCCACGCGTCGCTGGTCACCGCCGCGCGCGGCGAGTCGGCGTCCGTCGTCGCGAGCGTGTTCGTGAACCCGACGCAGTTCGGCCCGACCGAGGATTTCACCCGCTATCCGCGCAACGAGTCGGCCGACCTGGCGATGCTCGAATCGCTGGGCGTGGATCTTGCCTTCCTCCCGAGCGTCCGGGAGATGTACCGGGCGGGTGCGACGACATTCGTCGATATCGGGCGCCTGGGCGAAGTGCTGGAGGGCGCGGCGCGGCCGGGGCATTTCCGCGGCGTTGCCACGGTCGTGACGAAGCTCTTCTCGATCGTCCAGCCGGATCGCGCCTACTTTGGCCAGAAGGACGGCCAGCAGTCGGTCGTCGTCAGGCGACTCGTGCGCGACCTGGCGCTGCCGGTCGCAATCGTCATCTGCCGAACCGTGCGCGAGCCGGACGGCCTCGCCCTTTCCTCGCGTAACCGCTATCTCACGCCGGAGGAACGAGCCCAGGCGCCGGCGTTGTACCGCGCTTTGAAGACGGCCGCCAAGGCGGCCACAGGCGGCGAGCGGTCGGCCGACAAACTGCGGTCACTGATGCTCGACGCGCTTGCGTTGGCAACGCTCGGCAAGCCCGACTACGTCTCGATCGCCGATGCCGAAACGCTAGAGGAACTGTCAGTGCTCGATCGCCCGGCGCTCGCCAGCCTCGCCGTCAGATTTCCGTCGGCCCGCCTGATCGACTGCCAACCTCTCGAGAGACAACCCAATAATCAGTGAATACGTAGGAAAGGTCCTCCCTGTCGTCGCCTGGAACGACGACTCCAAGACCATCGGGAGATACCGCGAATCCTCCCAATCCGATGGTCGGTGCCTGGAAGGACGACAGATCGCCGTTGCGAAGTACCGTCACATACGGCGTCAGATTCCCGGTTGAGTTGTCCCAGTCGCCAAAGACAACGGTCGATCCGTCAGCCGACGCGACCGCAACACGTCCAGGCGACGTGGTCGTGCCGACGAGAGTCCCGTCTGGCTCGTAGCTCGTGGTGAGTGGGGTCGACCCGACGATCGAGATCAAACCGTCCGCGGTCCACCATTCAGAGTCACGGTTGCTGCCTGGAAGGTCGACGAAGTTGCCGGTCGACAGGTCAGCAACGCGAACCACCTCCTCGGTGTCGGACGAGGTGTCGTACCCCACGTGCTGGCAGGAAGGATCGAAATAGACGTAACCACTCGCCCAAGGCGGCGAGTCATTCAACAGCGACCTCAGGCCAGGCCAGGACACGACCGACACCCAACCGCCGGGGCTTCGGACGCGACCGAATTGGTGGAGCAACGCGAGTCTCGAGCCATCTGATGACCACGCCTGCGGATACCCGTCGCGCGGTTTCGTTGAAACGCCGTCGCTCCACACGACGTAGTCGTAATGCTGGTCTGGCCAGGCGTTGTCTCGAGGCCAGCTGATTGCCACTGTGCCGTGACCATTGGCCAATACTTCGACCGGCGGTTCCGGCAGGTCGATCGTGGAGGTCGTGCCGTCATGGATATCGCAAATGAATGCGCGGTAGGGCTCCTGATCTCCACCTATCCCCATGACGTGATCGGCGTCGAGCCATCGCGGGCTGGAGAACTGACATTGACGGACTAGCGATCCGTCCGTGCCGTAGATGTTTTCTCCGGCGATCGAAGTCGCGAAATGAGCGCCGTCGGGTGCCCATACGGCCGACTTTCCTTCAACGGTCCGCGATGGCCCGCGCGGAGCAGGAGTCGGCGAGACGGCGATCGGAGAAGGAGTCGCGGCTACCGTCGGCGTGGCAAGGTATCCCGACTGCCACGGCACTACGGACGGCGGTGGCAACTGTGAAACGGCCGACGCCGACGCCGACGGCGAAGGCGAAGGCGAAGGCGAAGGCGTGGGTGACGCCGACGTGCAGGCGGCCAGGATCAGCGCGACGAAGGTGACGAACGCGCGGGCCAACCGCAGGCATCGGTCGGACATGCTGATCAGCCTCTCTTGGGCAAGCTCCGGAGTCGAGAGCCGAACCTCCTGATCGTGCGGACGGCCGAGTGCGTCTGTTTGGGGCGTCCGAGAGGCAAGGCAGACGCATCCGCGAAGCGCGACAGGATGTGGTCGATGTCGAGGTGCTCGCTGATGAGCTGACGCGTCAGCTCGATCTTGGCCCGGTCCGCAGGATGCGTCTTGACGAGCAGGTCGTGGACGCGTGAGGCCGCCTCGTACGTGTCCGTGTCGACGAGGATGGCAAAGAGTCGCTCTCCGCGAATTGCCTCGAGATCGCGCGGCCGTGGACGGTAGCCGCCGGTCAGCACGAGCCCGGCCAGCTCGCCCGATCCGGCCTCCTCGACGGCGCGACCAAAAAGCTGCTGACGCCGCGCGAAGATGCGCCGCCGCTCTCCCCTGGCCCGGGCCGCGCGGTTGGCCGCAACAACGGCGTGGATGACGTCCGTCCGATCGCCGGGCACGATCAGCAGCGAACCCGGCCCGACGCGCTCCACGAGGTGGCGCGGCTGCATCGCACCGATCGCGACGTGCTGGATGACGCGGTCCTGGTCGTCGCCCTCGCTCAGCACCTCGCCCTTGACCTGCTCGACGAGCATCGACAGCGTCGGGTTCGACAACATGGGTCGATACGGCAGCAGCCCGAGCAGCTCGATGCCCTGGCGCGCCAGCCCGACGCGCAGGACGTCGGGCAGCGTCGGATGCTCGTCGGCGTTGACCTTGTTGATGATCGCGCCGACCACCTCCACGCCGTGGCGGGCGAACAACGCCCGGTTGAGCACGATCTCGTCGATCGGACGCCCGACTCCCGCTTCGGCGACGATCGCCGCCGGCGCCCGGAGCATGCGCGCGACCTGCGCGTTCGAAAGCCCGACGACGGAGCCAACGCCGGCGTGACCTGTGCCCTCGATCAGCAGCAGGTCGTGACGGCTGGCGAGGGTCGCGTGCGCCCGACGAATCCGAGCACCCAGATCCGGCGTGACCTCGCCCTGGATGTACGCCTTGGTGAAGCCGCGCGGGATGTGCACCGGGCTCATTACCGGCAACTCGTCGGACAGGCCGAGCGCGGCGCGCATCAGGATCGCGTCCTCGTCGGCCGGCTCGCCGTCGACGATTGCATAGCGCTGGCCGACCGGCTTGGTGAAGCCGATGTCCAGCTTGCGGTCGGCCAGCGCGGCGAGCAGGCCCAGGGCGACGGTCGTCTTGCCGCGGTTCATGCCCGTCGCGGCCAGGTAGAGCTGGCGCATCGACTGAGCGTAACCCGCCGTGAGGACGGCGGCGGGGTTAGTTGGCGAGCGGCGTGATGCCGTTGACGAACGGCAGCTGCTCACTGACGCCGGACGCCGTGACGAAGGCGGTCTTGCCGGCCGCGTCGGTGCCGGTCAGGAACGGTGCGAACGGCGGTGTGTCGTTCGTCGTCCAGGTCCACGACAGCGACGGCGTGCCGCTCAGGCCGTTGGCGCTCAGCGCGCTCGAAAGCTGGGCGGTGCTGGGCAGGCGGACGTCGGACGTCGTCGGCCGCAGCTCGCCGAACAGGTAGCCACCGCCGATTTCGTCGACCAGCGCGATTGCAGTTACTGCGCCGTTGACGCGCAGCTCGACCAGGTCGTACGACGGCATGCCCAGCGCCAGTGAGCGGACGTGGACACTCGTGCCGACCGTGTAGGACGCGGGCAGGTTGCCCAGCTCCTGATCGCCCAGCAAGCCGTGCGTGCTCAGCCCCTCGGCCACCGCCTGGGCGATCGTCCCTGCGGGCTTGGGAAGGGAAACGCTCGATGTGTCGCTCGGAGCGGCGCTCGGCGTGGAGCTTGGTGTTGGGGTAGGTGTCGGAGAGTCGGTCGGCGATGGTGTCGGAGTCGGCGTGGGCGAGGGCGGAGCCGTCTGCTGGGCGTATACCCAATCGCCATAGTTCTGTGCCGGCGAGTCGTTGGGCGGCTCGGCGACGGAGCTCTGCAGGATGGCCACGTACTTGCCGGCGAAGTACGGACCCTCGTTCTGGTCGGTGGTGAAGTACTTGGAGTTCCAGTCGGCGAGGGTCACGTACGAGTTGCCGGCGAAGCCGCCGCTGGGCCAGCCCGACCAGTTGCCGAAGCCGGTGCCGTACCACGGGTCCCACACCCTGAGGCCCAGGATCTGGTTGGTCTGACCCGCGTCATTGAGCGGATCGATCGCCGTCTGGTAGCCCACCGCGAGGATCGCGTGCTCCCCGTGAACGACGATCACGCCAACCGGGTCGTTGGTGGCGCGGATGCTTCGAACGATGCGCCAGTCCATGGTGGCCTGGTTGGAACTCGCGTAGTCGTTGTAGCCCACGCTGTGGTCGGGCGTCGCCCAGTTCCACAGGGCCCAGGCCATTCCCCGTCCGTCGTGCGCATAGCTAGGGCTGGGCGAGCCGCGTGCGCACTGGATGTAGCCGCTGAATGATGGGTTCGTCCAGTCGTTCTTGTCGTGCGCGGTCATGAAGTCGCCGACGTCGCTCTGGGCGACGGACGTCGAGGGATTGATCGTCGCAAGCAGAGTGCGGGTCGAGGCTACGGCGCACCAGCAGTCCGTCTGCTGGGACTGGACCGCGCTCGCGTTGTAAACGGACTGGCTGTAGTACTGCTGATCCGAAGCACCCCCGCAGTACTTGGCGCCCAGGCCGGCCGCGGCGTAAGGACAGCCGGCCTGCTGCAGGTACCAAAGCACCGCGCTGCGGTTCTGGTTGTTGAAACTGTTGATCTCAGCCTGAGTCGGGTAGTAGCGGTTCGAGGCGCCCTTGGGCAACTCGATGGTCACGGCGAAGATGCCGTGCTCGCCGTACGCCCAGTCGTCCTGGTCGCCACTGACGATGTACAGGTCACTGCCCTGCATCGGCTTGTAGCCGTTGCGCTTGGCCAGGCCCTTGCCGAGGGCGACGAAGGCGGCGTGATCGTCCTGGGTCATGTCGTGCGGCACGTCCGCCTTGGTGTACGAGTACGGCCACAGATCCTCCTTGGCCGCCGAATGGAGGCTCAGGATCTCGGTGATCTTGGACTTGCCGTTGGCCGTTTCGCGGCTCGCGACGAAGTTCTCGTAGTCCTGGACCTCGGGCGCCACCTCGGCCGCCCAGCCCTGGTAGTACACGCTCGACGGCTTCTTGCTCGTCTTGCCGCCGCAGCAGTTCCACGTGTAGCCGAACTGGCGGTTCAGATCGATTCCGATCTGGTTCGAGTTGGGGATCGGCTGGCGGTTCTTGCGCCACGTCTTGGGCGCGCTGCCCGAGAAGTCGTACTCGGCGCCATCTGGATTCATCATCGGCACGATCCAGAACGACGGTCGAGTTGAGGATCTTGGTCACGCTCTTGCCCAGGTTGCCGGACAGGCCGTAGTTATTGGCCAGGACCTGCATCATGTACAGGGCGAGCTCGTTCGAGGCGCGTTCGCGAGCGTGCATCAGGGCATTGATGAACACCTCGGGCTTGCCCTTGGTCGAGCCGCCGACATTGGACGTCAGCTTGATGCCCCAGATGTCGCGGCCTTCGTAGCTTTTGCCGATCGAGAACTTGGCCGCGATGTTGGGGTGGGCCGCGACGAGGCTGTCGATCAGCGCCTCGTTCTCGACATACGTGTGGAAGTACTCGTAGCCGGCGGGCTCGGAGTGAGTGGCGGCCTGAGCCGTACCCGAACCCAGAGCGAGCAGCGTGATTCCCAGCAACAGGGCCAGGCCGCGTACGGCAGGACGGCGAGCCATTGCCGAATGTTGCTCGCCCGCACCTAGCTCTGGTATGCCCCTTTTGCGCGAAAAGGGCGTACTAACGGTTGCATATGGGTTTCATCGCCCGGATCGGAGTCAGGAGCGGTCGCGGGCGATCTGTTTGCGCTCGATTGCGGCGATGGCGTCCTTGATCCTGCCCAGCGTCTCGGGATCCATCGTCTCCTCGTCCGTCTGGGGCACGAGGCGGTCGAGGATGTCCGCGATCAGGCCGTAGAAGACGGCCGCGTCGGCGACGAAGAACTGCGGCTCGTTGTTGTAGCGCACAAGCGTCAGGCGTCCCTGCAGCACGCGTCGATCGTCGACGTGCGCAACCTGAGTCGAGAAGTTGTGACCCTGGATCCCATCTGGGTTGTTGAGGAAGTTGAGCGCGTTGTCAATCGCCAGGCCGAACCTCGCCCGCCACGCCACGAGGCGCTCGTGGACCTCCGGCGCGATGCGCACCTCCGCGACCTGGTCGAACACATCCGGGGTCACGGTCACGAGCCCGACGAGGGTGGTCCCGGCGCGCGCCCCGAGCATCACCTGAAGGCTGCGCTCGAGGGTGAAGACCTCCGAGTCGAAGCGCGGGCTGGTGATGACGTCGGTCAGCAGGTCCTCGACGTTGTCGAGCATGCCGCCATCGCCCAACGCCGTGGCGAGATGGAGGATCTCTTCCTTGAACAGGAACTGTTCTTCGTGGTCGAGCATGGGCCGCAGCGTAGCATCGGTGCGGCAGGCAGCGCGCGAGGCGCCCGCAGTTTAGCGGCTTGGGTCCCGATCTGTCCCTCTTCTTTGGGAAACGCGAAGGCCGCTCGGTGCAGCCGAGCGGCCTTCTTTAGTTCGCGTTCAGGACGCGAGTTTTACGGGTAGAGGCCGCGCATGGCGGTAGCGTCGGCCACGCGCTGGACGGCCAGCAGGTAAGCGGCCATGCGCATGTGGACCTGCTCGCGCTCAGCGATCGTCAGCGTCTCACCGAAGGCACGGACCATGATCTCGTGCAGCTTCTGGTTGACGACTTCCTCGCTCCAGTGATCGCGATTGAGGTCCTGGACCCACTCGAAGTACGAGACGGTCACGCCACCGGCGTTGCACAGGATGTCGGGGATGAGGAAGATGCCGCGGCGATAGAGAATCTCGTCCGCCTCGGGCGTCGTCGGGCCATTGGCCGCCTCAGCCACGATCTTGGCGTTGATCCGCTCAGCGTTCGAGGCCGTGATCTGGTTCTCGAGCGCGGCCGGGATGAGCACGTCGCACGGGATCTCGAGGAGCTCGGCGTTGCTCTTGGCCTGGGCGCCGGGGAAGCCGACGACCGTGCTGTGCTCGGCCTTCCAGGCCACGACGCGCGAGATGTCGAGGCCGGCCGGGTTGTAGATGCCGCCGCTCGAGTCGGAGACGGCGAGGACCTTCGAGCCTTCCTTCTCCATCAGCTGCGCGGCGATTGATCCGGCATTGCCGAAGCCCTGCACAACGACCGTGGCCGTGGTCAGGTCGAGACCCAGGTGCTTGGACGCCTCGACGACACAGAAGACCGTGCCGCGCGCCGTCGCTTCGTTGCGGCCCTCGGAGCCGCCCAGCGAAATCGGCTTACCGGTGACGACGCCCGGGACCGTGTACCCGACGTGCATGGAATACGTGTCCATGAACCAGGCCATGACCTGCGGGGTCGTGTTGACGTCCGGCGCCGGGATGTCGCGCTCGGGGCCGATGAGGACCTCGATCTCGGTGAAGAAGCGCCGGCTCAGGTTCTCGAGCTCGCGCCGTGACAGCTTCTTGGGATCGACGATGACGCCGCCCTTGCCGCCGCCGTACGGGATGCCGACGACCGCGCACTTCCAGGTCATCCACATCGCGAGGGCCTTGACCTCGTCGATGCTGACGTCCTGGTGGTAGCGGATACCGCCCTTGGCCGGGCCGCGGCTGAGGTTGTGCTGGACGCGATAGCCCTCGAAGACCTTTACTGAGCCGTCGTCCATCTTCACCGGGAAGTGGACGTGGAGCTCGCGGCGGGGCTCGCGTAGCACCTGGCGCAGGCCAGGATCGAGATTGAGACGTTCAGCAGCGTTGTCGAACTGCTGTTGCGCGACGTGCCAAGCATTGATGGCCGGCGCTGCTCGCTCGGTGGTCATCTGGATCGAAATCCTCCAGGAACGTGAGTCAACCGGGCCCGAGAGCACGAGGGGCCCGCGAAAGCGACCCGAGTCTACATCGATGGAGGGGGCCTTCCGGATGGGCCGGAGGTCACCATGGGCGGCAGTCTTGTATCACCAATGGTGCCCGCAAGAGTCACTTCTCAGGCAGGTCCGCCGGGCGTAGGACGACCCCGCCGTAGGCACCCGGGCCGACGTGCGGGCCGACTGACGGCCCGATCAAGTTGATCGACATCTGTTCCCTCGGGAAGCCCGACGCGTGGGCCAGCTCGGTCGCGAACTCGTCCATGCCTTGCGCCTCGCCGTGGAGCAACCAGACCTGCTCTGGTTTCGGTTCGCTCAGCAGCTCCAGCAGTCGGGCGCGCGCCTTGCCTCGTGTCCGCGGTCGGTCGGCTGTCTCCACCTGGCCGTCCTCGATGGTGATGATCGGCTTGACCGAGAGCACGTTGCCGATCGCCGCGCGCGCCGGGCTGATCCGGCCGCCGCGCTTGAGGTACTCAAGGGTTTCGAGGGCCACGAAGAACTTGACGTCGTCGCGCCGGCGCTCGATCTTGGCCACGATGTCCTGTGCCGACAGGCCCTGCGCGGCCATGTCCACGGCCATCTGGGCGAGCAGCGCGACGCCCATGCTCGCGCCCCTGCTGTCGACGACGTGGACGTGCCCCTGGCGGTCCGCGGGCAGGCCATCGCGAGCAACCTTGGCGCTGGCGATGGTCGCGCTCAGCTTGGCCCCGACCCCGACGTAGATGATGTCCTCCGCTCCCTCGGCGAAGAGGCGCTCGAACGCCTCGCGGAAGGCGCCGGGGGGCGCCGCTGCCGTTTTCGGAAACGCCGCGCCGGCGGCGGTCAGCTCACGCCAGAAGGCGCGGCTCGAAAGGTCGATGCCGGCACGGAACTCGCGTTCGCCGAACGTGACGTAGAGCGGCACGACGACGATGCCGCGTTGCTCCGCTTCCTGCGGTTCGAGGTCGCTCGTGGAGTCGGTCACGACGCTGATGCGGCTCACCGAGCGGTACCCGCGGTGCTGGACCCTCGCGCGGTGCTAGACCCTCTCGAACGCCATGGCGACCGATCCACCGCCGCCCAGGCACAGCGTTGCCAGACCATACCGGCCCTCCCTGCGCTGCAACTCGTGCAGCAGGGTGGCCACGATACGCGCTCCGCTGGCGCCGATGGGGTGCCCGAGCGCGATGGCGCCGCCGTTGACGTTGACTCTCGACCAGTCGAAGCCGAGCTCCCGACCATCCGCGAGGACCTGCGCCGCGAAGGCCTCGTTGATCTCGATCAGGTCGAACGCCTCGATGGGCATCTCGATCCTGGCCAGCAGCTTCTGGACGCCCTTCACCGGCGCGAGGAAGAGCCACTTCGGCTCGACCTCAGCCTGAGCGTAGCCGACGATGCGCGCCAGCGGCTTGAGTCCGTAGCGCTCGACGGCACGTTCGCTGGCCACGACCGTCGCCGCGGCACCGTCGGTGATGCCGGGCGCGTTGCCCGCGGTGACCGTGCCGTCGGACATGCCGGCGGCTGAATCTGGTTCTGGGTCGGGCAACGCGAAGACCGGTTTAAGTCGGGCGAGCGCCTCGATGGACGTGTCCGCGCGTGGCCCTTCGTCAGTGTCGAAGTCGATCGTTTCCTTGCCCCTGCGCACGGGCACCGGCACGATCTCGTCCCGGAAGCGGCCGGCGCTGATCGCCGCGAGCGCCTTCTGATGGCTTTCCAGCGCGAAGCGGTCCTGGTCCGCGCGGCTGACCTCGCTCTTCATCGCGACGCGCTCGGCGTGCGTGCCCATGTGGCACTGCTCCGTGCTGCACCACAGGCCGTCGTGGACGGTCACGTCGATCAGCTCGGCATTGCCCAGGCGGTAGCCGAAGCGCGCCTTGGGAATCAGGTACGGACCCTGGTTCATGCTCTCCATGCCGCCCGCGACCACGATCTCGGCATCACCGGCGCGGATCTCGGCCGCGCCGAGCATGATCGCCTTGAGGCCACTGCCGCAGACGCGGTTGATCGTCGTGGCGCTGGTGCTGTCGGCAAGGCCGGCCTTGAGCGCGGCCTGGCGCGCGGGCGCTTGCCCGACACCCGCCTGCAGCACCTGGCCCATGAGCACCTCGTCGACCTGGTCCGTGGGCACGCCCGCGCGCTCGACGGCGGCGCGGATTGCGATGCCGCCCAGCGTCGTTGCCGGCACGTCGGCCAGGGTTCCTGCGAACTTGCCGATCGGCGTCCGCGCCGCCGAAACGATGAAAACCTGCCCGTTCGAACCGTCACTCACCGGGGCATCTTACGTCGGGCGGAGCCATACACTCCGCCGATGGCCCGGCTGCAGCGGCGCAGATTTGACGAATCGCAAGATGTCCGCGTCACGCCGCGCGGCAGGGTCGAGATCGTCGAGCTGGACGACCGGGTCGTGGCCAAGATCACGTGGCAGCCCGGGTGGCGCTGGTCAGTCGATGTGAAACCCATCGCCGGAACCCAGTACTGCCAGTCGCATCACGTTGGGCTCGCCTTGCAGGGCCAGCTGCGCATCCAGATGGCCGACGGCATCGAGATCGAGTTCCACGCCGGCGACGTGCTCGAGATCCCGCCCGGCCACGATGCCTGGGTGGTCGGCGACGAGCCGGTCGTGACCGTCGACTTCGAGGCGCTGCGTGGCTTCGCCAAGGGCAGCGGGTCCGCGAATCGGCGCACGCTCGCGTCCGTGATGATGACCGACATCGTCGATTCGACGGCGCACGCGGTCGAGATGGGCCAGGAACGCTGGCTCGAGCTCATCTCGCGTCACAACGAACTGGCCGAGCGCGCGATCGACAGCAACGAGGGCCGCCTGATCAAGACCACCGGCGACGGCGTCCTGGGCCTGTTCGACTCGGCCGAGCGTGCCGTGCGCGCCGCGATGGCCATCGCTCAAGCTGTTCGGCCGCTTGGGATAGAGATCCGCGCCGCGGTCCAGACGGGCGAGATCGAGATGAGCGCGGGCGATGTGCGTGGCGTCGTCGTTCACGCCACGGCCCGGATGATGGCACTCGCCGGCGCCGACGAGGTCATCGTCTCGGCGACAGTCCGCGATCTGCTCGACGGCAGCGAGCTCGCGTTCGACGACTTCGGGCTGCACGCGCTCAAGGGCCTGCCCGGCGAGCGCCACCTCTACCGCGTCAGCCCATCGTGACCCGCTTGAGGACGTGGTCGGCAACGATCAGGCGGTGGATCTGGTTCGTGCCCTCGTAGATCTGGGCGCCCTTCGCGTCACGCATGTAGCGCTCGACTGGAAACTCGCGCGAGTAGCCGTTGCCGCCGAAGAGCTGGACCGCGTCCGTGGTCACACTCATGGCCGCGTCGGACGCGGTCCACTTGGCCAGTGACGATGCCTCGGCGATGGGCTCGCCACGGTCCTTGGCCTCGGCGGCTGCACGCGTCAGGGCGCGCGCCGCGGCGACCTTCTGGGCCATCTCGGCGAGCATGAAGCGCAGGCCCTGCTGCTCGGACAGCGGCTGGCCGAACTGCTTGCGTTCGGTCAGGTACTTCGCCGCGGCGTCGAGTGCCGCCTGGGCGACGCCGACGCACGCCGCGGCGATCGAGATGCGGCCCTCGCTCAGGGCCGACAGCGCGATCTTGTAGCCCAACCCCTCGGCCCCAAGGCGGTTCTCGGCCGGCACCTCGGCGTTCTCGAAGATCAGCTCGCCGGTTGGATCGGAGCGAATGCCCATCTTGCGCTCGCGCGCGCCAAGCGTGAAGCCCGGCGTGTCGCGGTCGACGAGGAAGGCGCTGATGCCGCGCGCGGCCATCGCTGGATCGGTCGAGGCGAAGACGAGGAAGCACTCGGCCTCGGCGGAGTTGGTGATCCAGATCTTCGTCCCGGTCAGCGCGTAGGAGATGGGCGAGGACGCCGTGCCCTTGCGTACAGCGCGCAACTTCAAGGCGGATGCGTCGGAGCCGGCCTGCGGTTCGGTCAGGGCGAAGGCGCCGATCTTCTTGCCCGTGAGCATGTCCGGCAGCCAGCGCGACTTCTGCTCGTCGGTGCCCCACGCGATCACCGGGTACTGGGACAGGATGTGGACCGAGAGCGAGATCGCGAGGGCCATGTCGGCGTAGGCAATCTCCTCCATGACCAGCGTCCAGGCGCGGTACGAGAAGCCCGCGCCACCGACTTCAGATGGGAACGGGACGCTGGTCAGCCCGAGCTCGCCCAGGCGGGTGAACAACGACCGGTCGTAGCGCTCCTCCTCGTCGCGCTCGGCCGCGCCGGGTGCGACCTCGCGGCGCGCGAAATCGCGCACCGTCTGCTGGAGCAGGCGCTCCTCGTCGGTCAGGCCGGTGGTCGGGATCGAGATCGCCACGGCTGGTGCACCCATCAATACGGCCTAGTCGCGCGGGTAGCTGTAGAAGCCGCGTCCTGTCTTCTGGCCCAGGTGTCCGGCGTCGACCAGCTGGCGGAGGACTGGCGGCGGTGCCATGTGCGGAGCGCCGAAGCCGTCATGGAGCACCTCCATGATGTGCAGGCACACGTCGAGGCCGATGAAATCGGCCAGCTCGAGCGGGCCCATGGGATGGTTCAGGCCAACCTTAGCGCCAGCGTCGATGTCATCGGCTGTGCCCAGGCCCTCCTCGTAGGCACGCATCGCCTCGGCCAGGTACGGCATCAGGATTCGGTTGACGATGAACCCCGGCCGATCCTTCGAGACGATGACCTTCTTGTCGAGCTCGGCGGCGATGGTGCGCACGTAGGCTTCCGTCGCGTCGCTCGTCTCGGCGCCGCGGATGAGCTCGATGAGCGGCATGACCGGCACGGGCGAGAAGAAGTGCATGCCCACGAAACGGCCGCGGCGGACCAGCGGCAGTGCCGCAGCAAGGCGCGTGATGGAGATCGAACTCGTGTTGCTGGCCAGCACGGCGTCAGCCGGCGCGGTGGTGGCGACCACCGCGAACAGCTCGCGCTTGACCTTCTCGTCCTCGAAGACCGCCTCGACGACCAGCTCTGCCGACTTCGCCGCCTCAGCGAGCGACGTCGCGACGGCGATGCGGCCCAGGTGCTGGCGCCGGTCGTCGTCGCTGATCCGGCCCTTGGCCACGGATCGTTCCAGGTTGGCCCCGATCCTGGCCCGGCCGGCCTCGGCGCGGGCCACTTCCGGCTCGTAGAGCGTGACGTGATGTCCGGCCGCGGCCATGACCTGGGCAATGCCGTGCCCCATCAGCCCCGCGCCGCAGACGAGCACTGTCCTATCCGCCATCGGCCAAAGGTTAGCGGCGTGACACGTCAGGCGGGATCGGAACCGCTGATCGCGGCGAGCAGCTCGTCGGCCGCCGTGTAGGGATCGAGCTCGTGCGCCGCGACGGCACGCAGCGTGGCGTTGCGGCGCTCTGCGACATCTGGTGAACGAAGGCGCTCGGCCAGCCGCTGGGCGAGGATGCCCGACAGCTGCGCCTCCGCGCGCTTGAGCGCCGCCTCGTCCGTCGCGCTGCTGCGCGCCATCGACGCGCGCCGGTCGAGCGCGGCCAGGAGCTGGGGCACGCCGGCGCCGGTCAGCGCCGATGCGAGCATCACGTCGGGCCGTTTCGGACGCGGCCGGCCGGCGGCCGCTGCCGCGCGATCGCTCTGCGCACCGACGGTCAGCATCGCGCGGAGCTGTGCCGCGGTGCGATCCGCGCCGGGGCGGTCGGACTTGTTGACGACGACGATGTCGGCCACCTCGAGCAGGCCGGCCTTGATCGCCTGGACCTCGTCGCCCATTTCGGGCGCCTGGACGACGATCGTCGTATCGGCGATCGCCGCGACCTCGACCTCGCTCTGGCCCGTGCCCACGGTCTCGATCAGGATCAGCGGGAAACCCGACGCGTCCATCACCGCGGCCGCCGCGACCGTTGCCGTGGCCAGCCCGCCGCCGTGGCCACGCGACGCCATCGAGCGGATGAAGACGTCCCGATCGCTCGCGTGGATCTGCATCCGAACGCGGTCGCCCAGGATCGCGCCGCCGGTGATCGGCGATGACGGGTCGACGGCGATCACCGCGACCGGCCTCGGTCCACCGGGCGCATCCGGCTTGCGTGCCTCGCTGACGAGCGCCGCGACGAGCGTGCTCTTGCCCGACCCCGGCGCGCCGGTGATGCCGACCAGGTGCGCGCGACCGGCGGCCGGGTAGAGCGCGCGCAGCGCCTCCTCCCCTTTCGCGGTCCGGTTCTCGACCTCCGTCAGCAGCCGCGCCAGGGCGCGTCGGTCGCCGCTGCGCGCGCGTTCAGCGAGCGTCGGCATCGGCGCGTTCCGGCTGTCCGTCACTCCTCGCGCCGGTGCACGTTGGCGCGGATGAACTCGCTCACCTCGCGGATGGTCGTGCCCGGGCCGAAGACGCGTGAGACGCCGGCCTGCTCGAGCGCGGGGATATCGTCGTCGGGGATGATCCCGCCGGCCGTGACCAGGACGTCGTCGAGGCCCTGCTCGCGCAGGCCGGCCGTGATCTTGGGCAGCAGCGTCATGTGCGCCCCGGACAGGATCGACAGGCCGACGACGTCGACATCCTCCTGCAGCGCCGCGGACACGATCATGTCCGGCGTCTGGCGCAGGCCCGTGTAGATCACCTCGAAACCCTCGTCGCGCAGGCCGCGCGCGAGGACCTTCGCACCGCGGTCGTGGCCGTCGAGGCCGGGCTTGGCGATGAGCACCTTGATCGGTCGAGTAAGTGTGTCAGTCATCGGCGCGAAGGATAGTCAGCAGAAGATCCGCTCAACGGCGCGCGCGGCCGTTGGGCTGCAGCTCGGGGGTATAGATCTCGGCCCAGTGCTCGCCGTAGTGGCCGTAGGTATTGGCGCTGATGACATACGCCAGCCACCAGTCATCGGCGCGCAGCTGCGCGTCGTTCAGGCGCGCCATCTGGCGGCGCAGCCGGTTGAAGGTCGCGTCCATGTCCTTGAGGATCTCGCCGGCCGTCTTGCCGATCGCCCGACGGGCCACTGCTGCGTTGAACACATCGACGTCACGGTCGAGTGGCGCGGGCTTGCCGGTGTTGATCAGATCGACAACGCGGTCGGCGGTCAGATCGTGCCACGCCGCGACGTGTTCGAGCATCTGCTTGCGTGTCCAGCCGTTTTCGCTGAGGCGCTCATCCATGCGCTCGAGCGGGAAGCGCTCGGCCGCGGCGCGAAACGCGGCCCATGCCTGATCGACGCTGCGCAACGTGTCGCGCATGGTCTTGGGCAGCTCCGGCGCCGGGGGCGCGGCGGTTTCAGTTAGCGTCGGGCTCGTGTCCGCAGCGATGGTGACTTCCGGGGCCGCCTGCGCCGGCGCCGGCGCAGGATCCGTGTCCTCTGGCGCAACCGGGGACGTACTCCAGACTTCCGCACTGGCCACGCGCTCGATCACCGACTGAACCGGCGAGTAGGCCTCGCCAGGTGGCGCCCCCTCGATGGTCGGTGCCTGCTCGTCGGCTGAACCCTCCATCGCCAACTCCTGCTGTTGGTCACTCGCCTCCGCGGAATCGGCCGCCGGCTGGGGCTCGCCGCGCCGGATGGGCTGCGCCATCTGGAGCGTCGGTGGCCGGCGGCGCGGCGTGATCGGCTGCGCGGGCGTGAGATTGGTCGCAGGCGTGACGTCGCGCTTGTCGTCGGTCATATCGTCGGTGGCGTTCGCGCCAGGTGGCTGAAGAACTCGGCCCGTGTTCGGTCGGCCGTCCTGAACAGCCCGAGAACGTGGCTCGTGGTCATGATCGTGCCCGGCTTGCGCACGCCGCGCATGACCGCGCACAGATGCGAGGCCTCGACGACGACGCCGACGCCCTTCGGCTTGAGGCGCTCCATCAGGAAGTCGGCGATCTGCTTGGTCATGCGCTCCTGGACCTGGAGGCGGCGGGAGTACATCTCGACGATGCGCGGGATCTTGGACAGGCCGATCACCCGGCCGCTGGGGATGTACGCAACGGCGGCCTGGCCGAAGAACGGCAGCAGGTGGTGCTCGCACAGGCTGTAGAAGGCGATGTCCTTGACGACGACCATCTCGCTGTAGTCGACATCGAAGATCGCGTTGTTGACCAGCCGATCAGGGTCCACCCAATAACCGGCGGTCAGCTCGCGGTACATCCGGCGCACGCGCAATGGCGTGTTGACGAGCCCCTCGCGCTGGGGATCCTCGCCCATCTCGAGCAGGATCTCGCGTACCGCCGCCTCGACCGGCGCGCCGTCCTCGCCGCTCGCCTGTGCGGCTGAAGGCTCATAGCCGTCTTCGCCGACCTCGTGCTCCATCTCGTCTACGAGCTGGCGCACACGGTCGGGCAGGGTTCGATCCATCGCGACGATTGTGACACGGTGGCTGCGCGAGGCCGCGCACGGCGTTGGTCGGCCCAGCCCAGGGATGATGCGCATTCCGGTTCACGAGTCAGGTGCATGCGTCACGACGCGCAAGAGCCATCGTCGACGCGACGGAGCAGTCACGCCGAAGGTGGTGATGGGTCTGCGAACATGAGGTCGTGGTTCGACCGCGTCCGCCTTTCCTCGATTTCGCCGGGCCACGCTTCCCGTGACTCGCCCGGGGCCAAGCCTCCAGGAGCGCTACGGACCGGATTCGGTCTGTTATGGATGCGGCCCGGCAAATTCGCGCGGGCTGCACATCCGGAGCTTCGCTGACGAAGAGTCAACGCAGGTCGTGGCCGATTGGATGCCGGAGCCGCATCATCACGCATTCCAGAACGTCCTCAACGGCGGAGTGATCGGCACGCTCCTCGATTGCCACTGCAACTGGACCGCCGCTCACCACCTGATGGTCCGCCGAGGAGCTGACAGGCCACCGACGACGGTGACGGCCGACTACCACGTGCGGCTGCTCAAACCCACGCCCACCGACTCCGAGCTCCGATTGCGCGCGCATGTCGTCGATGCGACCGACGATCGGGCGACGGTCGAGGGCACGCTCGAGGCGAACGGTGTCGTCACGGCCACGTGCCGGGCGACGTTCGTGGCCGTCAAGCCCGGCCATCCGGCCTACGAACGCTGGTGAGCCGACTCCTCGAGTAGCGTCCTCAGCGCCTCGGCCAGCGCGTCCGGCCGATAGCGCATCAGGTTATGGCCTGCACCCGGGAAGCGGCGTACGGTCATCGCCGCGACGCCGGACACGGCGCGCGCGCGCTGGACGTCGTCGAGCGCGGCGAGGCGGTCGCGCACCGTGTCGTCGTCGGCAGTGCCACTCTCGGCGAGCGCCACGAGGATCGGCGCGTTAACACTGGCCAGGGCCGCGATCGGGTCGCACGAGAACATGGCCTCGACGGTGGCGTGGAGCGCGAACGGACGCACCACCGACGCCACGTGACCGGCGTGCTTTTCGTCGACCGCGGCGCGCGCGGCCCACTCCTGGTCGGTGTCCCATGAGGCGGGGTCGAACTCCCGCCGGTCCTGTAGGTAGGAGGCCATCGACGCCAGGACCTCCGGCGGGTCGCCTATCGACCGCTCGAACTCGGCAGCCGACAGTCCCGTCGACTCCTCGAGCGCCTCCCAGCCGCCGTCGATCAGGGCGAGACCGGCAATCGAGGGAGGCTGGATACCGGCCATCGCCGCGGCGACCATCGCGCCCAGGCCATGTCCGGCAACGACGGCCGGCGGCCCATCGACGTCCATGCCCCAGCCGTTGCCGACCATGACCGTCAGCGCGTCGAAGGCGAGCGATTCGAGGTCGTAGCCCGAGCGCGGCGAGTCGGACAGTCCGTGGCCGCGCAGGTCGAGCGCGACGACGCGGGTCAGGGTGCGCAGTCGGCGCGCGATGGGCGTCCATGCCCAACAGGTCGACGCGAGCCCGTGGATGAGCAGCAGCGGCGGCAGCGACGAGCTCTCGCCGCCCCAATCGAGAAAGTGGATGCGCTCGCCCGTATCGACCGTGATGACGAGCGACTCGGGTTCGTCGGCCACGCTCAATAGCATATGGACGTGCCCCTTCGACGCCGTGGCCAGCAGGCGCGCCGCCATCCAGCCCGCCGCACGTCGCTGCCGCAATCGCCTGGTCCGCGCCACGAACGCTTCGAGCGGCTGGTCGAGGCCGCCCTCGACGGGTTGCCGCCAGAGATCCTGCGTCTGCTCGAGAACGTGGCCATCGTCGTCGACGACGAGCCGTCGCCGGAACAGCTCGGCGATGAGGGCCTGGACGAGGACGAGACGCTGTATGGCCTATACGAGGGAGTTCCGGCGACGGCGTGGGCAGCCGACTGGGCGGCACTGCCGAACAAGATCACGCTCTTCCGGCTGCCACTCGAAGAGGACTTTCCCGACCCGGGCTCGCTCGCGCGCGAGGTGCGCCGGACGGTGATTCACGAGCTCGCCCATCACGCCGGGTTCGACGACGCGCGGCTGCACGAGCTCGACCTAGACTGATCTGGCCGGGCGTACCATCCGGGCGTTTCGACGGCATTTCACGCGGCAAGCTCTGAAGGGGATCACCTGATGGCCGGCTTCACGCCGTTCACCGACAACTACAGCGATCTCTCGGACGAACACGGCTACCAGTTCGAGTTCCGCTGCGCGATTTGCGGCAGCGGCTACCGGAGCGAGTTCCAGCGCTCGGCGCTCGGGACGGCCAACACCCTGCTGTCGGGCGCGAGCAACATGTTCGGCGGTCTGTGGGGAGCTTCCAACGCGACCAACACGGTCAAGAACATCACCGATCGCGGCGCGCGCGACGAGGCGCTCAAGAAGGCCGCGAACGAGATCATGCCGCTCTTCAAGCAGTGCCCGCGCGACCACCTGTGGGTCGACGAGACGTGCTGGAACGAGGAGCGCGGCCTGTGCGTCAACGACGCGCCCAAGCTGGCGACCGAGATGGAGGCCGAGCGCGCCTCCGTACAGCTCAACCAGATGCGCCAGGCGATGGAGAGCACGACCCAGTTCAGCGGCGACACCTCCGCGCGGGCGACGGTGTGCACCAGCTGCGGCAAGCCCGTCGGGTCCGAGAAGTTCTGCTCGAACTGCGGCACGCCGGTGGGCATGGCCAAGTGCAAGAGCTGCGGCAACGACCTCGCCGCCGGCACGCGCTTCTGCGGCAACTGCGGAACCCCAACCGGCGCCTGACGCCTCCGCCGGACCCTGTGCAGGCGGATTGCGACTGCGTTATTTACGAGGCTGATACAGCCGGGGCTGCGAACGTGGAAGCCACCAGTCGCCTGAGTCGACGCCATCAATCCACGCTCAGGTCGAGCCGCGGAAGTCTTGCGCTGCGTTCCTTAAGCGCTTCTTGACCGGGTTCTATCCGTGACGGTGATGTCGAGCCGCTACGAGGCGAGCGTGCCGCAGACCGTGCAGAAGCGAGCGCCTGGTGCGAGCGGGGCGCCACAGCCGGTGCATTTCACGGCCGCCGGGCCGGCTTGTTGCGGCGCAGGCGGAGGCGGAGGCGTGGGCATGCTTGGCGGCGAGCCGGGCTGGGGTGTCGGGCTCGCGGTCGGTGGCTGTGACTGCGTCATGAATGTCGATGGCGGAGGCTGGTTGGTCGAGCCCTGCTGCTGAGCGGCAGAGGCAGCGGCGGCAGCGGCGCCAACCGGCTGGCCGCAGCGCGGGCACGCCAGCCAGCTCGGGTCCTCGATCACAGTTCGGCAGTTGGGGCAGCGAGCCGGAGCGAACGGATCCCGCGTGGCGCAGTACGGGCAGGCCGCGACGTCGCGCTCGATGAACTTTCCGCAGTGCGGACAGGGATGCTTGAACGTCGGCATCAGCCACCCTCCTGTGTCGGGCCATCATCGTCGGTGGCGGTCGCGGCCACGCCGCCCGGCCACACCTGTGCGTCATCGCGTGACGCGCCGTTGAACTTGATCGCGTCGTCGAGCGCGGCCGCCCACGTTGCGTCGTCGCGATGGATGAGCCGGCCGACGAAGCGCCAGCGCGCCATCTGCAAGCTGGGCAGCGCCGCGATCGCGAATCGGTGGCGCGTGTAGCGCGGGTCCGCGAGGGCAGCGTCGGTGAGGTAGATCATCTCGCGCAGGAACCGAGCGTCGATCAGAGACTCGGAGATGTCGTAGACAGCCTGTCCCAGCTGCGGGATGAGCTCGGCCGGTGGTTGGCCGCCGTATTGGGCGCGCGAGACGATGCGGAAGAGGTACGTCGCGTGCGACCCGGCACTGACCAGCTCGAATGCAACGAGGTTGCCGGGCAGGCCAACCAAGAACCACGACATGTAGTCGCTCTCGTCGGGATCGGTCTGCAGTTGCGCGCCGGCGACGATCGGCTGGCGCGGCGCGAGTGCCAGCCACGCCGGCGGTACCTGCCCGTCGACCGTGCCACGGGCGACAAGCGCGTGGTAGCTCGCGGCGAATGTGGGGTCGACCAACACGGCGCGCTCGACGAACGGCCACGCTTCGGCAAGCTCCGACTGTGACGCAGGGATGCCATCCACGAGCAGGGAGGATGCCCGCTGGCGGACCTGGAACGGCGCGTCGGGCAGCAGTTGGGCGATGATCGTGGCCGCGTCCGTGGCGGCGCCGACGCGCAACCCCGCCAGTCGCTGGCGGTGATGGTCGTTCTGGTCGCCAAGCGCGGCCAGCTGGATCGGCTGCTGCGCATTGGCGCCCGGCCCGGGCGCGAGCTGGATCGTCACCGTGCCGTGATCCGGATCTGCCACGACCGTGGCGATGTCCGCGCGCCGGACGAGGCGCACCGACCGACGCTCGTCGACCGGCAGCAGTGCCACTCCCCATTCGTGGTACGCGATCTGGGCAACGCCGTGCTCGTCCGCCTGCTGGTATTCGACCAGCTCGAGCCGTTCGCGATACGGGACCTCGATGAAGCGGTCATGCAACTGCTGACGCGCTCTACGCTCGCGTAGCTCGCCGACGACGAGCCCCAGCTTGTCGCCGAGCTGCTCGACAACGAAGCGTGCCGCGCCACCGCCGAGGATGAGCAGCAGCTTTCCCTGGTCGACGGCGATCGTCGTCGCGTCGCGGTAGTTGGCGACGATGGGCACGGCTCCGGCGGCGGCGACCGCGAAGTCAGCCGGTCGCAGCTCGATCCGCACCGGTCCGGCCGCGCCTCCGGCCGCCAGGTCACGGCCTGCCCCCTGAACGACAATCGGCGCGACATCCCCCGTCATCGGCCCGATGGTACGGGAGCGGCGCGCGCCATCCACTTGCATCTTTGCGCAATAACTGAGAGAATACGTAGTGAATTGACGAGCGCCACGACTGCCACCAGCGAAACCGACCGCCAGCGGACAGCCAACGTTGCCCGCGCGCTGTCGGACCCCAAGCGCCTTTGTGTGCTGGAGACGCTGGCCACCGGGGAGCGCTCCGTCGGAGAACTATCTCGCGACGTCGGCTGTCAGGTCCCGAACATGAGCCAGCATCTTGCGGTGCTCCGCTCGGCAGGCCTGGTGACCACGCGTCGCGAGGGCACCACCGTTTTCTATCGGCTGGCCGATCCGCGCGTCATCGACGCTTATCGGCTGATGAACGACATCTCGCGCTGAGAAGGAGCTTTCTACCAATGTCAGAGATCAAGGTCGCGACCGACGCCAACTTCCAGGAGCTCGTGATCGGAAGCGATAAGCCGGTCGTAGTCGACTTCTGGGCCACCTGGTGCGGACCGTGTCGCATGGTCGCTCCGGAGATGGAGAAGCTGGCCGCGAAGTACGACGGGACTGTCCAGGTCGTGAAGGTCGATGTCGACGCTAACCCGATGCTCTCGCAGGCGTTCAACATCATGAGCATTCCGACGATCGCCTTCTTCCGCCCCGGTAAGGACGAGAGCGGCAAGGCCTTTACGCCGCAGGGCGTCGTCGGTTTCCGTCCGCTCGAGCAGCTCGAGGCCCAGTTCGGCCTCAAGGCGTTCACGCCCAAACCGGCTGAGGCAGAGACCCCCGCCGCCTGAAACTGGACTCCATGACAGACGACCCCCGGCCCGAACGGGCCCGGGGTCTCTTTGTCTTCTGATAGGGCCATGGCCGCGGAGCTGACGCAGGACGAGTTCGAGCGCATCTACGGCCGCGTGGCGCCACTGATGCTGACCCAGCTGCACGACCTATTCGAGGGCGCCGACTTCCGCTGGTGGATCCGCGGCGGCAGGTCGCTCGAGCTCGACGATCAGCCGCGGCGCGAACACAGCGACGTAGAAGTCGGCATCGCCCGCGAGGAACTGCCGAAGGTTCGTGACTGGCTGGTCGACTACCACGTGTGGGCCATCCACGCCGGCACGCTCACGTTCATGAAGGCCGACTTCGCGCTGCCCGACGATCACGAACAGTTGTGGGTCCGGCGCGATGCGTACTCGCCATGGCTGATGGACCTCATGCTGACGCCGGTCGAGGGCCACACCTGGTTCTACAAACGCGACCGGCGTCTCACCCGGCCGTATGCCGAGGCAATCACGACCGGTCGCGATGGCATCGCGCGCCAGCGGCCGGAGATCGGCCTGCTGTTCAAGGCGCGGCGGCGCGAGCCGCGTGACGAAACAGACTTTGCCGCGGTCGTGCCGCGACTCTCAGACGACGACAGGCGCTGGCTGCGCGAGGCGATCGAGCTGACCGAGCCTCCCGGCAACCCCTGGCTGGAGCGCCTCTAGCCCCGACTGCCGGCCAGCCGCCACGCGACGCGGAACCATGCCTCCAGGCGATCGAAGGCGTGCTCGTCCCAGTCCGCGGGGCCGAAGCGCACCCATTCGGGTCCGCGGGTCGACGGGCTTGTGTCGGGCGTACGTACGGCGGCTTCGCCGATCTCGGCACCCAGACGCAGCTCGACCACGCTTTCGCTTGGTCGCGCCGCGAAGACGAGGCCGTCGCGCGCGTATTCGCGATCGGTCGGAGTGGAAATGTCGTCTGTTTCGTCGAGAAGCGCCGCCAGCACGTCGCCCAGGTTTGGCTCAGCGGTCACTGCGGTCGTCCTTCTTGGTCCGGGAGACCGTCCATGCGCCGACCTCAAAGCGGCCGGCGAGCAGCAGATTCCAGGCGTTCTGTGTTCCGACGATAAGGAACAGCAAGATGATCACCCCGATGACATACACGGCCAGCACGGCGTCGACCAGCAAGAGCAGTGACGCAACCATCAACACCAGCGAGGCGACAGGGGCACGCCGAAGCGCAGGAAGTCGCGTTTGCGGCGCGGTCCGATCCAGGTCGAGCGCAGGTCCGGATCGAATATCGGTGCCCCGGAGGAAAGTGTCGCGAAACCCGACAGAACGAAGAGTGCGGCTGTCGGCAGCCACGGCTGAGCCGGTGGCATGAGCAACAGCAGGCTGACAACGACGGGGGTAGAACAACGTCGTCGCACTGCCGATCGCCATCGGCACGAGGATCGGTTGCTCCTCGCGACCCTCGAGATGGATCGTCAGGCCGATGAACACCAGCCCAAGGAGAACAGCGCTGGCACCGGCCGCGGCGACGAGGAAGTCAGGCCACGGCGCGAGGGCCGAGACCAGCAATTCGGTCACGACGGCAGCGTAAACAGCGTGCGGCCGTCAGACCGCAACGGGCTCGCGATACTCACCGAATACAGCACGGAAGACGCCGCACATCTCGCCGAGCGTGGCGTAGGCGTTGGCGCACTCGATCAGCGCGGGCATGACGTTCGCCTCGGACGAGCCCGGCCGCGAGGCGCAGTCGCGCAGCCTGGCGAGGGCGGCGTAGACACGGTCAGGGTCTCGTTCGGCGCGGGTCCGGGCGAGACGAGCGAGATGGCGCTCGCGCGATTCCTCGGACACCACGAGGAGCGGGATGCTGATCTCCTCGTCGGTATTCTCGAACACGTTGACACCCACGATCTCGCGCTCGCCGGCGTCGAGCTCGCGTTGGAACCGATAGGCCGAGTCGGCGATCTCCTTCTGCGGGAATCCGGCCGCGATGGCCTTGACCATGCCGCCCAGGGCGTCGATCTCGTCGAGGTAGCGCCACACCTGGCGCTCGACCTCGTTGGTCAGCGACTCGACGAACCACGAGCCACCGAGCGGGTCAACCGTGTTCGTCACGCCCGTCTCGGACGCGATGATCTGCTGCTGCCGAAGAGCCAGCAGGGCTGCCTCCGCGGACGGCACGGCCCACGCCTCGTCGTACGCGTCGGTGTGCAGCGACTGCGTCCCGCCCAGCACCGCGGCAAGCGCCTGGATCGCGACGCGCGTCAGGTTGTTGAGCGGCTGTTGCGCCGTGAGCGAGACCCCCGCGGTCTGGGTGTGGAAACGCATCCAGGTCGAGCGCTCGTTCTCGGCGCGATAGCGCTGGCTCATCAGCTTCCACCAGATCCGCCGCGCGGCACGGAATTTGGCGATTTCCTCGAAGAAGTCGTTGTGCGAGTTGAAGAAGAAGCTCAGGCGCGGCGCGAACTCATCCACGCGCAGGCCGCGCTTGATCGCCTCCTCGACGTAGGCCATGCCGTCGGCGATCGTGAAGGCCAGCTCCTGCACGGCCGTCGAGCCGGCCTCGCGAATGTGGTAGCCGCTGATCGAGATCGTGTTCCACCTGGGCAGCTCGCGCGTGCCGAACTCGATCGTGTCGGTCACGAGGCGAATCGACGGCTCGGGCGGGAAGAGGAATTCCTTCTGGGCCACGAACTCCTTGAGGATGTCGTTCTGTGTCGTGCCCTCGAGCTGCGCTCGTGGAAAGCCGCGCTTCTCTGCCGCCGCGATGTACATCGCCCAGATCGGCGCAGCGGGCGAGTTGATCGTCATCGACGTCGAGATGCGGTCGAGCGGCAGGCCGTCGAGCAGGACCTCCATGTCGGCCAGCGAGGACACTGCCACGCCGCACGTGCCGAACTCGCCCTCCGCCTCCGGATCGTCGGTGTCGTAGCCGTACAGCGTGGGCATGTCGTAGGCAACCGACAGGCCAGTCTGGCCCGCCCTCAGCAGCTGGTGGAAGCGCTGATTGGTGTCCTCCGCCGACCCAAAGCCGGCGAACATGCGCATGGTCCACAGCCGCGTCCGGTAACCGGTGGGGTGGATACCGCGCGTGAACGGTGGCAGGCCCGGGTAGCCGACGTCGCGCAGGGCATCGAATTCCGACCAAGGACCTTCAGCCTCGCGCAGCCGATCACCCACGTGGTCGACCGCGGTCGGCCCTCCTCCGCCCGCACCGCGGTGCTGCCAGTCAAGGGGCGTGTAGAGCTGATCGATCTCGACGTCGCTGATCGTGCTGAAGCGCGTCTTGCGCTCGTCCGCGCCCTTGTGCGCCCGGCTCAGCGGACCGGTCTGCCACGCGTCCTGGGCTTCGGCCCAAGGCGGCGTAGCCCGATCGTCACCCACGGCCCGACTCTAGCACGGGCGCCGAGGCCGACCCGAAGGGCCGATTCGTGCGGGCCCGGCGCCCGCCCGCACCGGGCGTTAGGCACTGGTGCGAGCGCGCACGCCAAAAAGGTCCGCCGCCTGACCGTACCGAGGCCCGATTTCCGGCTGAGTCTTGAAGGGGCACAGTCTCTCTTGCCGGCGAAATCGAACGAGTGCCGAGATTGCCGGCACCGGGGCGTCGGTCACCGGGCTCGCCAACGAACGCGACCACAACGCGAAGGCCGCCGCCGGCGAGAGACGAGCCGAGTAACTGGATGGAGCCGGCCCCGGTGGCAATCATCTTTGATTTGAGGAGGTCAGCCGGCGGCGGCCGGGGCGTCAGCCCCGGCCGCCGCCGCTGCGCGTGACGGCCGTTCGACCCCCAGGTCATTCATCTCCGCCTCGATCAGGCGCGCCCGGATGACCATGTCCCGATCGCGTGTGATCGTTCGCGCGATCCAGTCGATATAGGCCGGGTCGAGCAGCTCCACCTCGCCCAGCGTGTAGCCGTGGTACTTGCCAAAGTTGAGCAGCGTCTCGCGCGCTTCGTCCAGCGTCGGCACTGGCATCGCCCGCTCGCCGCGCCGACGCTCGACCGGCCCGGTCGGCGTGCTGGCACGCAGGTCGGGCTCCTCCGCTCGGTGGCGTGGCGGCGGCTCGTGGCCGCGCAGCGGTCGGTCGTGCTGCCCACTCAGCCGACTGTTGCGCGGCCGGAACGCGGTCGTCGTGTCGAAACGCGCCGTGACCGGTTTCGTCGTGGGTGGCGGCGGCGGTCCGTACGGCGACGCGCCGGCGACTCCCTCGAAGTCGGCTCGGTCGGGGTCGCTTGCACCCGCGGCCGCGCGAGCCTGTCGCCCAGCGGGCGACGAGTCGTAGCTCGCGCGACGCAGCCGATTGCGCAGCAGGTCATAGGCCGCATTGATGCGCGCCATCCGTCGGGTCAGCCGGGCGGCTTCCTCGCCGTCGCCCGCCGCGCGATCGGGGTGATGCTCGCGCGCAAGCTCGCGCCAGCGGCGCTTGATCTGGGCGTCGGAGGCATCGTGGGCGACGCCTAACTCTGCGTATGGGTCGCCGCGAAATCGCAGGTCAGGCATTCAACCAGCGACGCTACCACACGACCCTGAGCCTGCGGCGCTAGAGTCGAAGCAATGGCCATGCGTCTGCCGTTTCAGCCGCCGCTCGAGCCGATGCTTGCCAAGCTCTCGGAAGGGATCCCGAGCGGCGAGGGCTGGCTGTTCGAGCCCAAATGGGACGGATTTCGGGCCATCGTCTTCCGTGACGGCGACGAGACGTACATCCAGAGTCGCGATCTGAAACCGCTCGATCGCTACTTCCCGGAGCTGCCGCCGGCGCTCAAGGCGAACCTGCCCGAGCGCTGTGTTCTTGACGGCGAGATCGTCATCCCCGGGCCGCACGGGCTCGAGTTCGAGTCGCTGCTGCTGCGCATCCACCCGGCCGAGTCACGCGTGCGCATGCTCGCCGAACAGACTCCGGCGAGCTTTGTCGCGTGGGATCTGCTCGCGCTCGATGACACGGACCTGCGCGGCTCGCCACAAGGCGAGCGGCGCAAGATGATCGAGGAGGCGCTCGCGGTCGCTCAGCCGCCAATCCACCTCACCCCCGCGACGTACGACGCTGCGGTCGCGCTCGACTGGTTCACCCGCTTCGAGGGCGCCGGCCTCGACGGTGTCGTGGCCAAGCCGCTGTCGCTCACCTATCAGCCCGGCAAGCGGGCGATGCTCAAGATCAAGCACGCGCGCACGGCTGACTGTGTCGTGGCCGGCTTTCGTTGGCACAAGAACGGGCCGGGGACGCATATCGGCTCGCTCCTGCTCGGCGTGTACGACGATGACGGCAAGCTGCATCACGTCGGCATCACCTCGTCCTTCTCGTGGCCGCGCCGCGCGGAGCTGGTCGACGAGCTCGCGCCGTTGCGTGACGACGCGCTCGCCGGCCACCCATGGGCCGAGTGGGCCGAGTGGGCCGGCGCCGGCCAGACCGACGCGAGCGGCGCGCGCATGCCCGGCGCCACCAGCCGCTGGAACCGCGGCAAGGACCTGTCCTGGGAGCCGCTGCGCCTCGAACGCGTGTGCGAAGTTGGCTTCGATCACCTGCAGGGCGACAGATTCAGGCACGCGACCACATTCCAGCGCTGGCGCCCCGACAAGCAGCCCGGCGACTGTGGCTACGACCAGTTCGAGTCGACTGCGCCGTACGAGCTCGACCAGATATTTGGTGCGAACACGTGAAATTGGGCGCGAAACAGCGCCGGGCACCGGTAAACTCGCGCCGTTACGTGGCTTAGCGTGCGCGCGGTCGGGCATGATCGGGCCGGCCGCGCGAGAGCTGCGAGGGAGAGACGTAGGAGGACCATATGGACCAACCTCAGGCGCCGATGACGCCGCCCCCGCCACAGCCTCAATGGACGCCACCTCCGCAGCAGCCCGCCGGCTGGGGCGGACCCGGCTACGGTGGCCCTCCGGTTCGGCCGACGGGCGTCACCCTGGCCGCGATCTACCTCATCGTCATGGGCGTTTTGCTCGCTCTCGCGGGCGCTGCCTGCGGCCTGCTGGGCGCCGGTGTCAGCCAAATCGGCAATGGCACGACTGACAACGGTGCCTTCGGCGCAGCCGGCGCGTTCATTGGCGGCCTGGGCATCTTCATCCTGATCCTCGGCATCCTGAGCATCCTCGCCGGTGCCGGGGCGCTGGGAGCCAAGGGCTGGGCTCGCTGGCTGGGCGTCGTTATCAGCATCATCTTCGCGATTCTGCTCATCCTTGGCGGACTTGGTGGGCTGACGAGCAGCAACGGCGCAACCGGCGGGATCGGATCGCTCGTCGTGGGCATCCTGTACGCCTTGACGGCTTGGGCGTTGATCTCGGCCAGCGCGTACTTCTCGTATCGCCGCTAACGGCACCAACCTTGACGAGCGAACGCCGGCGAACCGCAGGTTCGCCGGCGTTCAACTTCCCTAGCATCGGGCATACAACATCAGCGCGACGGGGGCCTTGAGCCATGACGCAGCCTGACGACAACACGATCCAAGAACAGCCCTCGTCGACGACGGGTGAGGCACCGATTGTTCCCGATCCCCCGGCTGCGCCCGAGCCGGTTGCGCCCGAGCCGGCCATACCCCAGCCCGTCGAGCAGGCGCCGATGACCCAACAGGCAGCTACGCCACAGCCTCCGATCGAACCTGCGCCCGAGCCGTCTGTGGCGCCAGCGCCGGCCCAGATGCCGCCTGGGCCTGCGCCCGCCGGGCCGAACCCCCTGGCATGGCGGGGCTCCGCGGAGCCCACACCAGCTCAGCCGATCTCCATGTCGGCGGCCGCGGCGTCTGAAGACACAGAGACCTGGCAGGTCCCGGCTGTGCCGGCG
>DATCGV010000090.1:0-4961 GCA_036508755.1 Candidatus Limnocylindrales bacterium
GGCACCGGCGAGCCGGTGGCCACCGCCCGTACTAAAGCTCCTAGTTCGTTGGAGCGACGGTGGGGTTCGCGCCTGCGCCAGAGCAGGACGCCGGGACCCCGTTCGGGTCGTAGTCAGTCCAGTTCGGGATTGACAGGCTCAGTGGCCAGAGTTGGTCCATGTTCGGAACCGAGACCCAAGCCTTGAGGGCGGTCTTGCCCGCGTCCGTGGTGTTATCCAGGATCTGCGGATCGAGCAGGACCGTTTGCGGTCGGCCGGCGCCAGCCGACGGCGTGACGGGCGTGCCACTCAGCAGCTCGTATGCCATCTTGACGCCCGCGCCGCCGACGGAAGCCGTGTTGGTCACGGCCGCGCCGACGAGGCCCGGGAAGCCAACTGGGTCGAGCAGCTGTGCGACGAAGCCGCCGATGTCGGCGTCAGCGATCGGCACGTAGGTCTTGCCCGCGGCCTTGATCGCGTCGACGATCTGCTTGCCCATGCCGGATGCCCAGATGCCCTGGATCTGGTCGTACTTGCCGCTGGTGATCTCGTCGTTGGTGATCGACGTGGTCGTGGCCGGATCCCAGCCGGTGAATGTGCCGCCCTGGTTCTGGACGACGATGGTCCCGCCGGCGTCGTTTGCCTCTTTCAGGGCCTGGTTGAAGCCGACGTCGCGGTCTGAGTCAGCCGAGTTGCCGGCGGCTCCGCGCGTGTACCAGACGGTGCCCTTGTTGCCCATCGTCTTGAACAGCCACTGGGCGCCAAGGTACGCGTACTTGACCTGGTTGTTGTACAGGTTCCACGTGTTCGGATCGGTGACATAGGAGTCGACCGCCACGGTGACGATGCCGGCCGCGTGAGCCTCGGCAAGGGCCGGGTTCAGAGCGTCTGGGTCGTTCGGATTGACCACGAGGGCGTTGACGTGCTGCGAGATCAGCGTCCGAAGGTCGGACAGCTGGCCGGCGGCATCGGTGTTGCGATGGATGATGTTGATCGGGCTGACGATCTTGCTCGCGCCCAGCGCGGTCGCCTCAGACTTCGCGGTGCAAACCTGCTCCTCGCGGAAGCCGTTGCCGACGCTACTGCCGTTCGAATACCCGATCGTATATGGCGCCTTGGCGCCTGTCGAAGCAGCCGGAGCTTGTGTTCCGGGCGCCTGCGTTGACCCAGTCGAGCCGCACGCAGCCACGAGCAAAATCGTGGCGGCGAGGGAGCCGAACTTGGCCAACGACATGGACTTGACCATTAGTAGAGATCCTCCTGAAAAGATGGTTTTGCTCGGATCCCCTCAGCTTCTGCCGTCAGCCACCTCCTCCTCTGTCGATCGCGCGAGCAATACGCCGCGCATGTTCCTGGTACGCCTGATCGAACAATGCGCGCGACCCCTCCTCGCCAACAACCGATGCGCGGGTCAGGACCGGCGGCATGTGACCTCCCACCACAAGCAGTTCAGCCACGCGGACCTTGATCGAGTTGACGATCGATACGGCCGCGATGGTAGAGCCTGGGCCTACGGGAGTATTTAGTCCGTTAACAAAACAAAGTGCATCTGCCTCGGGCGTGCACAGGTCGATGACGAGGTCCGCCTCGTCGAGCAGGCGGGCGCCCGCCGCCGGGTCTGGCGCTGCGGACATCGATTGCGCCACGCTCGTCACGGCGATGGTGCGCAACCCACGGCGGCGGGCTCCGCGGGCCATCTCGACCGGTACTGCCGTCAGGCCAGATGCTGAGAAGACGACCATCACGTCCTTGGGCCCGAACCAGAAGTTGGACAGGATCGTCTCGGCCAGGCCCGGGGTGCGCTCGATGAACATTGCCTGGCGCTGCCCGTTGGCACCAACGACCTGGGTGTGGAAGGTCATCGACAGCTCGACGATCGGGTTGAAGCCCGGAAACGAGCCGTAGCGCGGGAACATCTCTTCGACCGGGATGCGCGAGTGGCCGGTGCCGAAGAGGTGGACCAGGCCGTCCGCGGCGATCGCGTCGGCACACCACTGGCTGGCCGTCTCGATCTGCTCGCCTTGAGTCGCGGCGATCTTCTCGAGGATCTTCTCCGCCTCGCCGATCCAGGGCAGCTTGGTGGCAGTCGGGGTCGTCGTCATGCGCCCACCAGCTGATCGTCGAGCCCGACCGGCTCCCAGCAGCCGCTCTTCATCGAGCGGTACGCGGCGTCGAGGATCATGTTCACGGCGTAGCCGTCGCGGAACGTCTCACGCGGCTGGCGGCCGGATCGGAACGCTTCGATGACCTCCGCGAGCATCAGGTCGTGGCCGTGCACGCGGACCTCATCCGGGACGGGGAAGATCCAACCTGTTTCTGCGTCGGCCTTCTCGCCGACGTAGCCGGCGGGCCGTTCGACGAAGGCCTTGAGCGAGCCGACGGCGATGTCCTCGATCAACCTGCCGGCATCGCCGTAGACCTCGAAGCGGCCCTCGAGCCCGCCCTTGGACGACCACGACACATCGCATGTCGCGGCGCGGCCGTCGGCGAAGCGAATGACCATGATCGCGTTGTCCTCGCCGGTCGTGCGCTCGCCGTGGACGAGTGTCGCGCCCCAGGCAAAGACGTCCTTCACGGGCACGTCCTTGCCAAAGAAGAAGCGCGCCACCTCAGTGCCGTGCGAGGCCATGTCGAGCAGCGCGCCACCGCCGGCGACCTCGGCATTCCAGAAGTGCGCTGCGTGCGGCCCGGAATGGCCCTCGCGCGCGCGAACCGTGGTCAGCCGGCCGATCGCGCCGGCCTCGACCATCTCGTGCATGCGAATCATGTCCGGGTTGAAGATCACGTTCTCGAGGTAGGCGTTGAACACGCCCGCGTCACGGACAAGGCGCAGCATCTCGGCCGCTTCCGTGCCGTTGCGGCCGAGCGGCTTGGTGCACGCCACGGCCTTGCCGGCGGCGACGGCCGTGCGGACCGCGTCGAGGTGGAACTGGTTGGGGACCGAGACGATGACGAGGTCGACCTCGGGATCAGCGCACAGCTCGTCGATCGAATGGACGGGGCGGCTGCCGAAGCGCTGAGCGAAGGCAGCCGCGCGCTGCGCGTCGGCGTCGGCATTGACCGACACCCGCGCGTCGCGGATGTAGCGCAGGCCCTGGGCGTGGAACTCACCGATGAAGCCCGATCCGAGCATCCCCACGCGGACCTCGCGTGGGGCGGGCTGAGCGGGAGCGACGTCCGGCTCGGCCACAACAGCCATCAGTAGGTGCCCTGCTCGAGCGCGCCGCTCGTCATGCCCGCAGCCGATCGCGTCCCGACCGCGGCCTTGCGCGCCTTGAAGTCGTCGAGGATCGTCTTGGTTGCCGTCGCCCCGATGCGGGTCACGCCCAGGCACATCACGGCCAGCAGCGCGTCGAGCGTCCGCACGCCACCCGCCGCCTTGACCTGGATGTTCACAGATGTGTTCGCGCGCATCAGCATCAGGTCCTCGTGCGTGGCGCCAGTCGGCGCGAACCCTGTCGAGGTCTTCACGAAGTCGGCGCCGGCGGCCTCGGTGAGGCGACAAGCCCGGACCTTCTCGTCGTCGGTCAGATACGCGTTCTCGAAGATGACCTTGACGATTCCGCCGGCGCCGTGCGTCACGTCGACGACGGCACGGATGTCGCTCTCGACGTCCCTGTCACGGCCGCTCCGCAGCGCCGCGATCTGGATGACCATGTCGATCTCGACGGCGCCCTGCTCAAGCGCGCGCTGCGTCTCGAAGACCTTGGTCTCGGTCAGGTGGTTGCCGTGCGGGAAGCCGACGACCGTGCCCACCTTGACGGACGTGCCGCGCAGCACCTCGGCCGCGCGGACCACGTCGGCCGGCCGCATCGTTGCCGACGCGACCTCGTATTCGGCCGCGAGCGGCAGGTTGTCGGCGATGAACTTGTCGTCGAGCTCGGGTCGGAGCAGGGAGTGGTCGATCGTCTTGGCGACGTCGGCGTAGGTCAGCTGGTCGAACAGCGCCTGCATCTCCTCCGCAGTCGGCTCATGCGTCAGTGGCGTCCAGTTGGCCGCCCAAGCGGGTGTCGTCATCAATAGCCCTTGGGGATATACGGCCGGAGGATGTTGCGCGCGAGGATGAAGCCGCGCTTGACGAGCTGGTCGGTGCCCTCGAAACGTTTGTCCTCGTGCTCGATGATGCAGTCGCCGTCGTAGCCGACGCGGTACAGGTTCGAGAAGATCTCGGCCCATGGCGCGTCGCCGAGGCCGGGCAGGCGCGGGATCTGCCAGCCCATGCCCGCAGACATGGTGCCGCGCTCGTAGAGGCCGTCGCGGTCGATCTGCACGTCCTTGGCCTGGAAATGGAAGATGTGCGGCCCGAACTCGCGGATGAAGCGGCCCTGGTCGATCATCAGCCACACAAGGTGCGACGGGTCGTAGTTGAGCCCGATCGTTGCACCCCACTGCTCGATGATCCGGCGCCAGATCACGGGCGACCAGGCGATGTTGTTGCCGCCCGGCCACTCGTCGAAGCTGAAGATCATCGGGCAGTTCTCGATCGTCAGGCGCACGCCGTTGTCCAGGGCGTGCTTGACGATGTCGGGCCAGACGCGCAGCGCCTCGGCCCAGTTCTCATCGAGGTTCTTTTTCGAGTCGCCGCCCATGAAGGTGTTCATGAACGGGACGCCCATCTTTCGGCACGCCTCGATCACGAGCTTGATATGGGCGATGGCGGGCTCGCGCACCGCTGGGTCGGGATGGAGCGGGTTCGGATAGAAGCCGAGGCCGGAGATGGCCAGGCCCTTGGCCTCGATCTCGCCGCGGATGTCGTGCGCCTGCGTATCGGACAGCTGGGCGACGTCGATGTGGCTGGTGCCCGCGTAACGCCGTTTGACGCCGCCGCTCTGCGGCCAGCACGCGATCTCGAGCGAGTCGAAATCATTGGCCGCCGCCCAGTCGGCGACGTCCATCAAGGGCGTCTCGGCAAACGGCGCGGTAAGAAACCCGAGTCTCACTGCTGACCCTCCGCGCTGGCGTCGCGCTTGATCGGCACCCAT
>DATCGV010000091.1:0-43396 GCA_036508755.1 Candidatus Limnocylindrales bacterium
CTGTGCCGCACCTAGGCCAAGGGCAGCGTGAAAGTCGCCGTAGTGCCGCGGCCCGCCTGACTCTCGATCGAGATGTGGCCGCCATGCGCCTCGACCAGGTCGCGGCAGATGGCGAGTCCCAGGCCGCTGCCCGGTGAGTCGACAGCCTTGGCAAAGCGGTCGAAGATGTGCGGCAGCAACTCCGGCGCGATTCCCTGACCGTCGTCGCGGACGCTGACCTCGAGCGCTGTCCCGTCCGTGGCGCGCCGCGCCGAAACCGTCACGTGGCCGCCCTTGGCCGTGTAGCGCAGCGCGTTCGAGATCAGGTTCGCGAGCACCTGCCCGACGCGCAGCTCGTCGGCGTTCGGTTTGGGCAGCCCGGGCGGATAGTCGGCGCGCAGCTCAACTCCGTCGGCATCCGCTTCAGCGCGGAACGCCGCGACCGCGTTGTCGATCGCCGTGCCAACGTCGAGAGGCGCGCGATGCAGCTCCAGGGCGCCCGACTCCGCAAGCGCAACCGTGCGCAGGTTGTCGATCAGCCGCTCGAGGGCCGCCAGCTGCGCATCGATCGGCGCGAAGTGGTCCTTGTCCGCTGGGTGGACGCCGTCCTCGATCGCCTCGATCTGGGCGCGAATGATCGTCAGCGGCGTGCGCAGCTCGTGCGCCGCGTCGGCCAGGAACGCCCGCCTCCGTTCATCGGCCGTGGCAAGTCGGGCACTCATCTGGTTGAACGCGCGCGCGAGGGAGGGCAGCCGGCGTGGACCCGTTTCGCGCACGCGCGCCGAGAAGTCGCCCCGCTCGATGCGTTCGGCGACATCGGCCAGCTCGTCGATCGGCACGCTCATCCGGCGCACCGCGCTCGCCGCCCGGAAGGCGGCGAGCGCGATCAGGACCAGGGCCACAAGGCCAAAGATCACGAATGGGCGCGGTGCGTTTACGAGGCCCGTGATCGCAAAGACGGCCCAGGCAGCAATCGTCAGCGTTCCTGCCGCCAGCACGATGAGCGCCACGACCGCGCAGCCGAAGGGTCCGGCAAAACCGGTGCGTCGGCGATGCCACCGTCCGCCGCGGCCGGCCCAGCCGCCGCGCCAGTCACGCGGCGGCCACTCCTCGTCCTGTGGCCACCACGGCGGCCTGTGCCGCGGACGGCCGGGGCCACCCGCGCTGCCCGCGGCACCCTCGCTCATGTCCGGTCGGCGAGGCGGTAGCCGACGCCGAAGACCGTCAGCAGGTAGCGCGGCGCGTGCGGGTCGGGCTCGATCTTGTGCCTGATGTTCTTGACGTGGGCGTCGATCGCCCGCTCGTATGCCTCGAACGCGTCGCCGTGGATAGCGTCGAGGAGCTGGCTGCGCGTGAACACGCGGCCGGGCTGGCGGGCGATTGCCAGCAGGAGCTGGAACTCGGTCGCGGTCAGGTTCACTGCCCTGCCGGCGACAGAGACGGCCATGCGCGGGACGTCGATATCGAGATCACCAAGGTGCAGGCGCTCCAGCCCGCCACCGTCGGCGGCCGCCGTGCGCCGGAGCACGGCACGCACCCGCGCGACAAGCTCCTTGGCGCTGAACGGCTTGGTCAGGTAGTCGTCGGCGCCCAGCTCGAGCCCGACGAGCTTGTCCGATTCGTCCGCGCGCGCGGTAAGCATCACGATCGGCACGTTGGATTCGCGGCGCAGCTCGCGCGTCACGTCGAGGCCGTCGCGGCCGGGCAGGCCGAGGTCCAGCACGATCAGGTCCGGCCGCTCCTGGCGCGCGACACGGAGGGCTTCAACACCGTCGCGCGCCGTCAGCACGGCAAAGCCGGCGTGCTCCAGGTAGTCGCGCGTCAGCCTGACGATGTCTGGCGCATCGTCGACGACGAGGACCGTGGGCACGCCGGCCATGCTAGCCGGGCGCTACTTCTGTGTTGGGTCGGGTCCAGGGCCCGACTGCGACTGGTCCGTCGGTACCTGCCCGCCGTGTGCCTGGCTGTGCCAGTTCTTGAGCATCTCATCGGCGAACGGCGGAACGGTCGTGCCGTCCCAGCCCTGGCGACCGCCGGGGCCAAAGCCGCGTGGACCGTAGCCCGGGCCATAACCATGGCCGTAGTGGTGCCAACCACGCCCGCCCCAGATCGCGCGCCGTACCAAGCCAAAGATCAGGAACAGGAACAGCAGGCCAAAGATCAGCCCGAAGAACGGGAAGCCAAAGCCGAACCAATGCCAGCCGACCGCCGGATAGACGACCGACCCCGCAGCTGCCGGCGCCACCTGCGCGGCGCCCAGACCAAACCCGATTCCACCGGCGATAAAGGCGAGCAGCACAACGCCGATCAACGCCAGGATTCCAAAGCCACGCACTTAATGCGCTCCTTCATGTTGTCGCGTCGCTCCATGCGACCGCTGACTCAAAGGCTGGCCCACAGATGTGAGCGATTTGTGAACGCGCGATGTGATCCGTGTTGACTCAGTGCGCGAATATCCGGTCATGAGCGAACGCACTGGCAATCGGCTGTTCCCGGTTCTCTTGCTCCTGCTCATCGCGGCGGGGGCGTTCTTCGGCCTGGCGCCATTCCTGCTGCCGACACAGTTCGCCAGCTTCTTCGGGTTCGCCGGAGTCGACGTGCTGATGTACCGGCTGGCCGGTGCTGCAACGTTCGGCTATGCGGTCGGCCTTGCACTCGGCTACCGCTCCGCGTGGCCGGCACTGCGCGTTGGGATTGCCGCCACGGGTGTGTTCAACCTCGGCTCGCTGGTCGCCTGCGCGCTCGCCATCGCCGCGGGCGCCCCGCCGTGGGTCGTGTTGCTGATCACCCTGGCGTCGCTCGTCTTCGCGTCCTCGTGCCTCCACTACTACTCCCGTCCGCCCACGGATCGCGGCGTGACGCCCGCCGCGGACGACCGACCGATCGCCATGTGGATCACCGCGCTCTTCGTGATCGGCACGCTCAGCGCGCTGTTCCTTGGAGTTGCCGCGCTGTTCATCGCCGGTTCGTCTGGCCACTCGCTCGGCTATCCGGGCATGGACGATTTCATCTATCGCCAGGGCGGCGCGGCGACAATCGGCGCGGGAATTGGCGGCGTCCTCGTGCTCATGGACAGGCGCTGGTCAACCGCGCGCATCCCAACCGTCATGGCGCTGACCTTCAACGGACTATCAGTCATTGCCGTTGTGCTCGACATCGCCGCGGGCACGGCCCAGCCGATCGCCTACGTGATCCTCGCCGCGGCGGGCCTGGTCACCGTCGGCATGGCCGCGGCCCTCAAGCGCGGCGGCCGCTAGCACCGCGCCGGCTTAGCCCGTCTGGAAAAGGCGGGCGATGACGACAAGCAGGGCGACGGCTACCACGACGACGATCACAGCCGCCGTGCGCGGCCGCCGGTTGCGCGTGAGGCTGGTCGCGAGCGGCAAAGCGAAGAGCGCGATCGCGCCATAGACGTAGTGCAGCGGTTCAGCCGGCGCGCCTCCGCCGAGCAGGATGCCCAAGCCGCCGGCGCTGGCAATGAGGACCGCGATGAGGGTGATGTTGGCCAGCAACCCCGTCGTCTGGCTTGGCGGCCGGTCACGAAAGGCGCGCCAGGCAGCCTCGAAAGCAATGATTGCGACTAGCGCGATCGCGACCCACGCGAGCCACGTGTGAAGCTGAGCGACGATGGCTGGTATCCCCTGGAGCCGCGGCAGCCTTGGTCAGCCGACCCCGGTCACCGCATTCTCGAACAGTCCGACAACCAAGATCAACCAGAAGATGATCATGGCCACGAAGGCCAGGCCACGCTTGCGCCAGTCGAATGCCTCTGCGCGGCTCAGCGGCGCGCGCAGGCCGCGATCGAGGAACGGGATGAGCAGGAGCACGCCGAGCATGACCGCCATGGCGATGATGGTTCCCCAGATGTCGGGATCGATGCCCAACGTGGCGGCGACGACATTCATGCCGCGCGTCCAGCTGATCGGGAAATTAGGCTGAAAGCCAAGCCCTCCCGGATCATCCGGCGTCCCGAACAGCGGAGACGATGGAATGAGCTGTGGCGCCGTGCCCGCAGAACGCGGGAAGGCGATAGAGATCACCACTATCGCGCCGATCAGGATGAAGCTGTACAGCAGCCAGGAGCGTATGTGGCGCGAGAAGGAGTCGGTGCGTCCGCTGATGCGCATCCAGAAGGGTGTCGAGATGCCCTTCAGCCGGATGAGCAGGTAATGCCAGATGATGAAGCCGCCCAGCACCACCGGCACGATCGCGATGTGCACCGCATACAGCTGCGCGAGCTTCTCGGTGGCCGTGGCAATGTTGGTCAGACCGTCCGTGCCGTAGTTGAAGACACCGGCCAATCCGATCGCGTTCAGGAACTCGCCGATGTTCCATGGCACACCGAAGCCGACTTCGTCCCAATGCAATGCCTCGCCGGTCAACGACAGCGCGAAGGTCAGGCCCGCGAGTCCAACCCCGACCAACCACAAGCCGGTCTTCGCGCCCCGGTAGCCGCCGCTGATGAAGACGCGGACCATGTGGATCATGATCAAAACGAAGATCAGGAAGGCGTTGTAGAAGTGGAAGCTCAGGATCGCCGACCAGCCCGGTGACGCAAGGAAGTTCTGGGTGATGCCGAACGCACGCGACGCGTCTGGGACGTAGAGCAGCGCCAGCAGGAATCCGGTCAGTATCTCCAGGACCAGCGAGATCGCCAGGACTCCGCCCAGCGAATACCAGATGCTGTTCGTCTCGACCGGGATCAGGTACCCGGTGACGACGTCGCGGAAGCCGAACTGATCGAGCGTGCGTGACAACCATCCGGCCCGCGAAGCGACCGTCTTGTCCAAGTCCGTCTGTGGCGGCGTCGCCTCGTCCATGGGTTGAGCGGTACCAGACATCCGAGCAGCCTCCGGCAGTATGGCCGCGGCCCCCCTCCACGGCGTGGGTGAGTGAGCAGGAGTCTCTACCTAACGTTTGTTAGAGCAAGGGCCGAACGGCCCGATCTCAACGGGGAGCATACGCCCGGGCTGCTATCGTCCGAGCGTGGCAGAGGCGCATCCACTCGAGATCAAGTGGCTCGGCCGCGTCGCGTATCGCGACGCGTGGGAGATGCAGCACGAACTGGTCGCGCAACGGCGCGCGAACAGCATCGCGGATCAGTTGCTGCTGCTCGAGCATCCGGCCGTACTGACGCTGGGCCGCCACGCGGACGCGGGCCACGTCCTTGCCACTGACGAGGAGCTGGGCAGGCGCGGGATCGAGGTCATCCGCGTCGAGCGTGGCGGTGAGGTGACGTACCACGGCCCCGGCCAGCTGGTCGCGTACCCGATCATCCGCCTTGCCGATCGCGGCATCCTGCTCCGGCCCTTCGTCCGTGCCCTCGAACAGGCGATGATCGACACGGCCGCGGGCTTCGGCGTGGCCGCGGGGCGGCGCGAGGGTTATCCCGGCGTGTGGTGCGACCCGGAGTCGCCCAACCCGCGCAAGATCGGCGCGCTCGGCCTGCGCGTCGAGGGCGGCGTGACGTACCACGGCATCGCGCTCAACATCACGACGGACCTCGACGCCTTCGGGCTCATCGACCCGTGCGGTTTCACCGACGCCGGCGTGACTTCCATCGCGAGCGAAGCAGGCTGGCCCGCGGCTGAGTCGGCGCCAAGCACAGCGTCGGTCGCCCAGGCCGCGGATCGTTTCGCGATCGACTTCGCCGAGCGGCTGGCCGAGGCAACCAAGCCCGCGCTCGCGCCAAGCCCCGCCGGCTGAGGGCGGCAAACGTGCCCGGCGGTCTCTTCGAGCTGCGCAAGGACAGCATCACTGGCTGGTGGGTGGCCGTGGTCGTCGACCGCGAGTTCCAGAAGGAGCGCTTCCATCGGCCCGCGCAGCACCGCAACCAGTCGATCGAAGACTGCGCCAACTGCAACTTTGCGGCCGCCGACAGCGTCCGTTTGCGCATGCTCAAACCCGACGCGTTCATCGTTGCCGGAACCGAGCGCGAGAAGGACAGCGACACAGACGGGCGCGAGCCCGCTCTCGGCCTGCTGGGCGACTCAGGCTCGTGGCAGACGATCGTGGCGCCACGCGGTCACCACGAGTCGTTCGCCCAGACGACGCCCCAGATCGCCTTCGAGCTGCTGGCGCACACGCGCGACGTAATCCAGTACGCGCGCGAGCAGGATCGGACGGAATACCTCCAGGTCGTCCAGAATTACGGCCGCCAGGCAGGCGCGCTGACCGACCACCTGTGCTTCGACTTCTACGACCTGCCGCAGATCCCGCATCGCGTCGGCGAGGAGCTCGGCGGCGCAGCGCGCTTCGTCATCCGCGAGGGTTCGTGCCCGTTCTGCCGCCTCGTCCGTGACGAGGTCGCCAACGGCTCGCGGCTGGTATTCGAGGACGCCGCAAGCGTCTGCTTCGCGCCCTACGCGTCGCGTTCGCCGTTCGAGCTGTGGGTCGTTCCGCGTCACCACAACGCCGACTTCGGCACGGCCACCGACGCGCAGCTCGTCAGCGCCGCGGACACCCTGCAAAGTGTCCTTGGCCTCTTGTCGAGCCTGGGCGGACCGGCGTACAACCTGATCCTGCACAGCGCACCGCTGCGGCAGCGAGTCGACGAGACGTATCACTGGCACTGGGAGGTCCATCCTCGGTTGCGCGAAATCGCCGGGCTCGAGCTGGGTACCGGCCTGCCGGTCAACCCGGTCTCGCCCGAGGAGGCAACACGCGAGCTGCTCGCCACGGCGCGGGCGGAAGCGATCGACACCGGAGTCGCGGTTGGACCGCGCTCGTGGGACGACTTCGCATGACATTGCAGCGCCGGCCGCGATCGTCACAGGAACGTTGCGCAAGCCGTCACAAGACGGTGCAGAGGCCATGCCCGGGGCGAATGCCGTGACAACCGACCCGGCCAGCGCTCGTTCCTTTGTCGAGCGTCTATATGCCTCGCACCACGCGGAGATATATTCCTACCTCGCCCGAATGCTCCGGGATGATGAGTTGGCGGCCGACTTGACCCAGGAAACCTTCGTCAAGGCGTTTCGCGCCTTCGACACGCTCGAGGACCACAATCGCGCCCGGGCCTGGCTGTACAAGATCGCCGGTCGAACGGCGCTCGACGAGCTGCGCCGGCGCAAGATCGTGCGCTTCGTGCCGTGGACCGGCGAGAGCCGCGGGAGCGCGTCGAGCGCCGAGGACCAGGTCCTCCGGCTGCGTCTGTCGGCTGATCTGGAACGCGCCCTATTGCGCATCCCGCCGCGCCAGCGTCAGGCACTGCTCCTGTCGGAGCTGCACGACATGACCGGCCTGGAGCTCGCGGACGCGCTCGGCGTGTCGCACGTTGCGGCGCGCGCGCTGCTCACGCGTGGCCGCGAGTCGCTGCGTCAGGCACTGGCTGCCGAACGAGCGAAGTCCGCGATCGAGGAGAGCAAGCGCGTGCGCGCGACGGCCGGCGCGCGCATCGAGCGCCGAGACGACGAGCGTAGAGGCCGCATCGACTGATGAGAGGCCGCGTCGACCAGCACGCAAAGTTCCGCGAGCTTCTTGCCGCGCGTCTCGATCGGTCGCTGACGCGCATCGAGCTGCGCACCCTGAATGCGCACCTCAAGAAGTGCCTCGCGTGCGAACGGGTCGACGCCGACTATCGCGCTCAACGCTTCCTGCTGCACGGGCTGCCCACGCGCATCCCGCCGCGCGACCTGTGGGCACGGACATCGGCCAGCCTCGACCGTGAGGTTGCGCGCGCGTACCGCGCGCGCAAGTGGGGCCGCCGCCTCGCCCGCGGCCGGCGCTCCGCGCAACCGTCAACGGCACTGATGACGGCCGTGGCGATCATCGGTGTCACTGCCGCGATCGTGGTCCTCCAGCTCGCACCCGCGGTCACGCCGCTGGCCGGGGTTCCGGGCCAGCCGACGCCGCTCGAGGTTCAGCCGCAATCACTGGCCATGCTCGGCCTTGGCCCGGGCGACACCGCCGTCTACTCGACCCAGGTCAGCCAGGTGTGCCCGGCCTCGGCGCCCGACTGCGTCGGCTCGGAGAAGCTCGTGCGCTCGCCCGTACACCTGCCGACGACCATGCGTTCGGGCAATGTCGCACTCAGCCCTTCGGGCGACCAGCTCGCGGTCGTCGGCCACCTGCCCGGCCAAGACATGATCGCGGTCGTGATGATGCCGCCCGACGCGAACAATGTTGTTGATCCGAACTCCGGAGCGGGCCACTCCGCTCATCCAGACGGCGTTCAGAACGACGGTCAGACGCAGGCGCCGGTCAAGACGCATCAACCTGATCAGAGCGCGCAAACGGCCGCGCAGGCAACGGACCTCGGCTCCGGCACAAGCGAGCCGCCCGCGAGCGCCGTGGCCGGCCTGACCGTGCTGGCCATCCTCGAGAACGTGCAGAGCGCCGGGGCCGCGCCGGCATGGTCGCTCAACGGCGGGATGCTCGCCTTCTCGGCAATGCCGGACGATGCGTCCAGCGGCCCCGATGTCTATGTCTGGTCGCCCGGAGACGACAAGGCGCAGGCGATCACCACTGACCACGCGTCGTACTTCGCATCGTGGTCGGGCAACAGGATCGTCGTCAGCCGCGTCAACTCGAGCGGCCGTGTGCACAACTCGGTCATCGATCCGCGCACGCTCGAAGAGCGCGCGGTAAACGCGCCCGGGCTCTGGCTACCCACCGTCAACGACCAGCGCACCGAGGCAATCGGCTGGCTCGGCCAGCTTGACACCACGGGCGTTCTCGTCGCGCCACGCCAGGGTGCGCTTTTCGTCATGGACTGGGGGAGCGTCGATCCATTCGGCGCGGGCGCGAGCGACCAACCGGCGCCGGCGACCGATGCGCCAACACCTGCAGCAACTCCGCAAGCCAGCCAAGCGACGGCCACGCCCGGTCTGACACCATCCCTCAGCGCCCCGCCCCAGCCGCGCGGCTCGGCCTCGCCGGCACCGATCTCCACGTCCCAGTCGGCGACGGCAACTGCCACGGCCACGGCACAGCTGTCGCCCAGCTCGACCCCGACGGCGACGGCTTCAGCTACGCCAACGGCGACAGATGACTCGTCCAACGACAGCTCAGTGCCGCTCGTAGCCCTCGAGCCAGACCGAGATCCCGTCGAGGCGCCCGTGCTCGACTGGCAGGTCCACTGGTCGAGCGACGGTCTCGTTGTCGGCGTCTGGATCGCCGACTCGACCGGCTCCACATGGGGAAGGCTGGCCGTGCTGTCGGTGGACCCGGTCACCGAGCAGGTCGCAACGGATTCCCCGCTGCTGGCGATGACGCTCGCCAAGCGCGGCTTTTCGATGGGCCTCGACCGCGTGGCATGGATCGCTCCGTCCGACACCAACGTCGACGGCGAGTTGCGTATCCGCACGTGGGGCAGCGACGGAATCGGCGGCCTGCGCCTCATCGCGCCCGACCAGGAGGACGTCGTTCCGGCCTTCTAGCGCCACCGCCGCGGGGTCATGCCGCTACCCTTAGGGCCAGTGACCGAGCGCCAGATCATGACCGCCGACGAAGTGCGCCGGGCGTTGATTCGAATCAGCCACGAGATCGTCGAGAAGCACGGCGGGGTTGACGGATTGGCGCTCGTCGGCATCCAGACCCGCGGCGTGCCGCTTGCGGAGCGGCTTGCGCGCGCGATCAACGAGCACGAGGGCGTTCGTCCGCCCGTGGGCAGCCTGGACATCAGCTTTCACCGCGACGACGTCGCGTTGGGCGGACGGGCGCCGCACGTCAAGGGCACCGACCTGCCTTTTCCGCTCGAGTCGAGCACGCTCGTCATCGTCGACGACGTCCTGTACACCGGGCGGACTGTGCGCGCCGCGCTCGATGCGCTGGTCGAGTTCGGGCGCCCAAAGGCGGTTCGCCTGGCGGTGCTTGTCGACCGCGGCCATCGTGAGCTGCCCATCCGCGCCGACCATGTCGGCAAGAACGTGCCAACGTCGCGCGAGGAGCGCATCCGGGTCCGCCTCGCCGAGACCGATGGCGGCGATGACGAGGTGGTCATCGAGCGGCCCGACGGCACGACGGGTGTTGCGCAGGCGACCGAGTGAGCTGGTCAGAACCGCACCTGCTTGACGTCGAGCGGCTATCGGCCGATGAGGTCGAGGCGATCCTCGCTCTGGCTGCTGACATGCGCGAGATGCTCGACGGCGGCGAACAGGTGCCCGACCGCCTGCGCGGCCAGCACCTCGCCCTCCTCTTCGCCGAGCCGTCGACGCGCACCAGGTTGTCGTTCGAGCTGGCCGCGCGCCGCCTGGGCGCCCAGACCTACGTGTTCGACCGTGGCTCGTCGTCGATGGTCAAAGGTGAGACCTTCACCGACACGGTACGCAATCTCGATGCGATCGGCTTCACGATGCTGGTCGTGCGCCACCACCGCACCGGCGCAGCGTGGGTTGCCACGCGCCACTTCGGCGGCCACGTGGTCAACGCCGGCGACGGCTGGCACGCCCATCCGACCCAGGCACTGCTCGACCTGTTCACGCTTCGCCGGGCATGGGGCGGCGGCCGGGACGCGCTCCGCGGCCGCAAGATCGCGATCGTGGGCGACATCCTGCACTCTCGCGTCGCCCGCTCCAACGTGTGGACGTTGACCCAGGCCGGCGCAGATGTGTGGCTGTGCGGTCCGCGCGCCTGGCTGCGCGGTTTCGACGAGCTCTCCAGAACTCTGCCGTCAGAACGTCGTCTGTCGGTCACCGACTCGCTCGAGTCGGCCGTGTCAAACGCCGACGCGGTGATGGGCCTGCGCGTTCAGAAGGAGCGCATGTCGGGCGGCTTGTCCGCGGCCGAGTACGTCGACCGGTACCAGATCGATGCAGCACGGTTCGCGCTGGCCAAGCCGGGCGCGGTGTACCTCCACCCGGGACCGATCAACGAAGGTGTCGAGGTCACGCGCGCGGTGTGCCTCGGCCCGCGCTCGCTAGTCCTCGAACAGGTACGTAACGGAGTCCCGGTCCGGATGGCCGTGCTCGCACTCGTCGCGTCGGTCGCGGGCGGTCAGGCGATTGCGGCGACGCGCGACTTGTCGAGCGTCAACCGGTAGCGAACCTCCTCGACGTTGTGGTCCGCAAAGGTCCGCGTCAGCTTTGCGCCGTCGAGGCGCCAGCCGGCCTGCTCGTAGAACGCCCGACCGCGCACGTTGTCGGTCAGGCACCACAGCGTCGCTTCCTTGTAGCCATGGCGGACCAGGTCGCGCTCGGCGTGGGCAAGCAGGCTGCTGCCGACGCCGCGGTCCCAGCAGCCGGGTAGAACGTAGATCGCGTACACCTCGGCCTCGCCAGGCCGGGCGTCTTCATTGCGCGATGCACCCGCCGACACGAAGCCGACTATCTGACCCGCCGCCTCGGCGACCCAAGGAGCACGGTCCGCATGCACGACGCGGAGCTCCTCGTTCCACATCCGCTCCCGGTTGTCGACGCTGAGCCCGTTCAGAAAAGACAGCGGCAGCAGGTCGCGGTAGGCGGCGCGCCAGGTTGCGACATGAACCTCGGCGATCCCGCGCGCGTCCTGCTCGCGGCCTCGGCGCAGAAGTACGTATTCGTCGCAGGGCGCCATATCGACCTCCTGTCCAATTATCCGTCGCCGGCAGGTGTCGCGCGGAGTCACCCACCGGCGGCCAGATCTCTGTCGCCCGCGCCGTGAGGCACCGGCTGCGGCTCGGCGCACAGGCGAGCGCGGGCGACCACGTCTACCATCGGACGGAGTTGACCGAGCCGACTACTGACAAAGAGCCCGAAACGAGGGACCAACCGGCGCCGAACGTCGCGCCAGAGGACGGCGCACCGCCGGCGAGCGGCGCTCAGCCGGCGGACGGCGCACCGCCGGCAGCGGCCATGCCCGAGTACAAAGGCGGTCCGCTCGACGCTGATCGCGGTCCCGGCCTGGGCTGCTTCTGGGCGCAGGTCGTGCTGCTGGTTGTGCTGCTCGTTCTCACGCCACTGAGCGTCTACATGGACGCGCCGTCGTGGCTGAGCGCCGCGCTCCTGATCCTGGTCCTGATCCTGCTCTTCTTCGTCGGCCAGACGATGATCTTCCTGCTCCGACTCGTCGCCGCGGATCGCCGAACCCGCCGCCGGCCGCTCGCGCCGGCCGCGCGCCGAACCGTGGGCCAACTCGAGGAGGCACAGACGGCAGCACCCGCCTCGCCGGCCGTGCCTGCAACCTCAGACGAGGACGACTCCACTCCCGACGAGCCGCTGACCTAGACGCAGCGCGCGCAGGATCGTCCGCGCCGGCGTCATGTACGCGCCCCCAAGCGCCCCGCGGAGCTCATCTACGACCCGTCGGTTGTGGGCCGTGTCCGCCAAGACCACGAGGATGTGATCAGCGTGTCCGTCACGCTCGCGTCCTCGCGTCCGACGCACAAGCGCCTGCACGTCCCAGACCTTCGTTTCGATGTCGACGCCCACCAGGTAACGCGGGCTCGCCCCGATCAATCGCATCAACTTGTCCCATGCGCGCTGTTCGCCCGCTCCGGGTAGAAGTGTCTCGTCGGTCACCCGCCACGCGTCGGACAGCAAGCTCGCGAACCTCTTCCCCACGGCGAGTTGCCCTTTGTCGCGAAGCGAGTCGCCGATCGGATGCAATCCCACGCTCACCTCGTACCCCAGCACGCCTGCCGCCATGCTGAGATCGATGACACCGAGATCCTTGAGCTGTGCTCCCTCAAACCGGGCGTATCCCGCCTGAGACCAACTCATCGCCGACGCGACGTCCGCCTGGCTCAACCGGGCCGTCAGTCGCGCGTCGCGAATCTCGTGCAGAAGGCGGCGGACGAGCTCTCGTCCCTTGCGCTGGGCGCGCTGCCGGCGAGTCTCCTTGGTGGCCATCCGTCGAGTCTGGCCGCGACGAGTTACCGCGCGCTTACCAACATGTCGACCGCGGCTTACTCGCTTTTCGGATGATCCGACCGGTGGAGCCGTGTCGATAGGGCGATTTGGACTTGTCGGGTGCTTTCGGCGGGCTACTTTGGCCTTGCTGCGAGCGCTTCCGTGCGGGTACGTCTGGCATGGCCTTCCCGAGGCCGTGTCGTACACCAGGCCCGGCGGACCAATGACTCGATTTGCGAGTAATCAGCGCTCGGCGCGGGCAGCGGGGCTGCGTGGAGGGCGGAGCGTGCGACAATGCCCGCGCCCTATGGATGTCGGAGCCTAAAGCCATGCCCGTGCTGGCTACGTTCTTCTCGGTTCGCCGTGGCCGCGATCCGTTCTTCAAGTTCTTCATGCGCAAGGTCTTCCCACGCCAGGTCAAGCGCTACGAGGACGAGTTCGGGATGCGCTTCCTGGGCTGGTACAACGTGGCCTATGGCTGGGACTTCGACAACGTGATCCTGCTCGAGATGCCCGATTACGGGACGATCGACAAGCTCGAGTCGGACGAGCGCTCGCGCGCCATCGGCCACCGCGCCGGCGAGTGGATGTTCGAACGCCATCACGCGATGTTCCTGCGCGAACGCATGGGCACCGATCTCGAATACCACCCGTAAGGACGACGTGAACGCATGAGCTTCAGACGGCAACTTCCGACCGAGGGCGATGCCCAGGGACAAGGAGGACGATCAAAAATGGCCAACGAGTCCGGCGCCCTGGGTGAAATTGCGTCCGACGCGAGTCTCGAGCGGACGAGCTACCTGGCCACGGCCGGCGACCAGCTCAAGCGCTTCCTCGACGCCAACCGCGACCGGATCAAGGCGATCGGCGGACTCGTACTTATCGACGACGACCCGGACTACCTGTCGGTCGCGCCGGACGGCACGTTCCGCAGCCGGACGCGCTACCAGGACGAGGTTACGGGCGAGTGGCATTCGGAGACGGAGGTCATCGAGAGCGCGGCCGAGCTGGCCGAGCTGTACAACCCGGCCGAGGTCTTTGCCGCGTTCGCCGAGGCCGCGCGTGAGCAGGCAGGCCTGCCCTCGGAGCCGACAGGCACCGAGGGCCTGATGGAGGCCGCGGGCATCTCGCCCGACGAGACGGTCGGCGTGGGCGTCGGCGAGGACACTCTCGCCGACGAGGGCTACGCCCATGCCGCCGACCAGTGGGCGCGCCGCTCGAACGCGAAGGGCGAGCCAGTCGACGCAGAGGATGCGGCGCGCCGCATCTACGACCTGGCGCTGACCTTCCAGGAGCGCAGCCAGCACACCGAGGCACGCCTGATCGAGCAGTTCGAGACGGTTGCCCAGGACCTCGCCCCGCACCTGGGCGACCTGATGGTTCTCGACGACGAGGACGAGCGGTTGTGGCTGAAGCGCAACGGGCACTTCGAGGCCGAGGTCGTGCCCGAGCGCGACTCGGACGACAAGGCCGCCGAGGGCGATTGGAAGCGGCTCAGCTCACCGGACGACATGGTCGAGTTCTACGACCCGACCGACATCTTTGGCGATCTCGCGGAAGCCCTCGTCGAATCCTTCCCGTCGATCTCCGAGGACGCGGACGAGGACGCGGACGAGGACGAGAACTCCGACGACGCTGAAGCGGATGACGACGCCGACGACGCGGACGACGCTGCCGACGAGAACGGCGCCGCCGACGACGACGACACCCCGCACGCGTCGCCGGGTACGGCCTCGAAGAAGTAGGACGCCACTCCCGCAAGACAGGTGAAACTGCTCAGCGCGGAGCTCCTCGAGACGAGGGAGTTTCTGCCCGGGCAGTGGCTCCAGCGATACCACGCCCCGTGGCTGGCGGCCGGGGCTCTCGCGGGACAGTTCGTTCACGTGCGCACGCCCGACTACTCGGGCCTCGTGCTGCGCCGCCCATTCAGCATCAATACCTGCGACCGAGCAGCCGGCGACATAACCATTCACTTCAGGGTGACCGGCGTTGGCACGGAGTGGATGGCGCGTGCCCAGCCCGGCGAATTGCTCGAGATGCTCGGACCGCTCGGCCGGCCGTTCGAGCGCGATCCGCGAGCGCGCCATCTGCTGCTCGTCGCTGGCGGCCTGGGCATGGCCGGCGTCAGGTCACTGGCCGATGAGGCGCTCGCCGCGGGCTGCACTGTCACGCTGCTGTTCGGGGCGGCGAGCGCCGCGCAGGTCTACCCGAGCTCGCTGCTGCCCGACGAAGTCGAGTACGTGGTCGCGACTGACGACGGCAGCTTCGGCCACAAGGGCCTCGTGACAGAGCTGGTGCCGCAATTCGAGCGATGGGCCGAACAGTGCTTCGCGTGCGGGCCGCAGCCGATGCTTGCCGCGCTCGCTCGACTCGCCGCCGGCCGTCAGGCGCGCCTCGGCGTGGCCCGCCGCGGCGCGCGCCGCGGCTCGAAGAACGCCCCGCGCGGATCCAGCGCGGCCCGTCGGCGTGCGTGGCTTCAGGTGAGCATGGAACAGAACATGGGCTGTGCCGTTGGCGCCTGCCTGGGCTGCGTGGTGATGGGCGTCGACGGGCCGCAGCGCGTGTGCCGCGAAGGACCGGTCTTCGCGGCCGAGGAGATCAACTGGGACGGGTGGCGATGAGGTTGGTCGGCGCGATCGCGGGCATCATCGGCTCTGCCGCGATCGCACTCGGCTCGAGCGTCACCGCGCTCGCGTATACAGGAACGAAGGGCGAGCCCTATTCGCCGCTGACGCACTGGGTGTCGGAGCTGGGTCAGCTGGGCGTGTCTGCACTGGCGTCCGTCTTCAACGTCGGGCTGATCGTCGGTGGCATCTGCTTCGCGGTCTTCATCACCGCGCTCGGCCTCGCGCAGCGCACACGGCTCGCGTGGCTGTACGTGCCGACCGGCATTGCCGCGGGCATTGCCGGCTCCTTCGTGGGCATCTATCCCATGAACTACCTTGACCAGCACGGCATCGCCGCGCTGACGTTCTTCAACCTGGGCTGGATCTGCGTCGGTCTCGCGTCGGGGGACTTCGTGCGCAGGCGGGAAGCCCGTTTTCCACGCTGGCTGGCAGTCATCGGGGCGCTTACCGTCGCCGCCTTTATCGGCTTTCTAGCCGTCCTTCTGCCGTTGCTCGGCGGCGAGGGCCTCGGCGCACCGGACGTCAGGCCGCAGGGTTTCTGGATCGTTCCGACGCTCGAGTGGGCAGTCGTAATCGGCATACTGGTCTGGACCTTCGCGACGTCGGTCAGCTGGTGGAGGGCAGAACGTGGCGCTCGCGCCTGAGGCGGTCGAATCGGGCGTCGACCTTTCGGTCGATCTTGGCCGTGGCCTGGTGCTCGCCAACCCGGTCATGGTCGCGTCGGGCACGTTTGGCTACGGGATCGAGTACGGCGACGTGGTCGACGTCCAGCGCCTGGGCGCCATCTGCTCCAAGGGGACGACGCTCCGGCCGCGGATCGGCAACCCGCCGCCGCGCGTGACCGAGACGCCGGCCGGCATGCTCAATTCCATTGGGTTGCAGAACCCGGGCGTCGATGCCGTGCTCGACAAGTACTCGACCACCTGGTCGCGCTGGTCCGTGCCGGTCATCGTCAACGTCGCCGGCGAGTCGATCGAGGATTACGTCGAGGTTTGCCGGCGGCTCGACGGCCAGCCCGGAGTCGCGGGCATCGAGCTCAACATCTCGTGCCCGAACGTTGGCGCCGGCGGCCTGCAATTCGCGTTGGATGCCGGCGCCGCGGGCGAGCTGACTGCCGCGGTTCGTGCGGCGACCGACCTGCCACTGATGGTCAAGCTCTCCCCCGCCGCCACGGACATCCGAACCATCGCGCGGAGGATCGCGGATGGCGGCGCCGACGCGATCAGCGCGTGCAACACGCTGCCCGGGATGGCCATCGACCGGCTGCGCCGCAAGCCACTGCTGGGCAACGTCTATGGCGGGTTGAGCGGGCCGGCCTTGAAGCCTGTCGCGCTGCGCGTCGTCTATGAAGTGGCACAGGTGGTCAAGCTCCCGATCGTCGCGATCGGCGGCATCGGCTCGCTCGATGACGTGCTGGATTACCTGTTCGCCGGCGCGGTCGCGGTCCAGGTTGGCACGGCCGTGTTTGCCGATCCGGTCCTGCCGCTACGGCTCGTCGACGAGCTCGCCGCCTGGTGCGCACAACACGGCTACGGGTCGCATCTCGACGTGGTCGGCGCGGCACTGCCCGAGCGGCGCGACAAGCCCAGCGTCAAGGTCTCCGAGTACCGACCGTGAACGTGGCGGCGCGCGTCGAGCAGCTCTTCGCCGAGTCCGGCGCCTACCGGCAGGGCCATTTCAAGCTCAAGAGCGGCCGCCACGGCGATCGCTACCTGGAGAAGTTCCAGGTCCTGCAATGGCCGGAACGCGTCGCGGAGATCTGCGGCTATATGGCCGACGCGGCCCGGATGGCCGCCGGGGCGACGCCGATCGACGTCGTCGTCGGCCCCACGACCGGCGGCGTGATCCTCGCGAATGAGGTCGGGCATCGACTCGGAACGCGCGGCTTCTTCGCCGAGACCGTCACTGACGCCAACGGTTCGCGGCGCGAGCTCCGTCGCGGCTTCCGCATCGAGCCGGGCGAGCGCGTCGCGCTCGTTGACGATGTCGTCACTACCGGCGCGTCGCTGCTCGAGATGATCCCGCTGATCGAGTCGACCGGTGGCGAGATCGCCGCGATCGTCGTGATCGTCGATCGCTCGGGCGAGCTGGCCAGCCTCGTTTCGCCGTCGACCGGCAAGCCCTACAGGGCTGAAGCCCTGTGGAGCCTCAACCTGCCCACCTACGAGCCCGGTCCACAGACATGCCCCGCCTGCGCCGCAGGCCTGCCGGTCGAGGCGCCGGGCTCGAGCGGCACGTCGGTCGCCTAGCTCCCGCTCGCTCAGCCGGCGTGGGCGCCGCCAAGCATGTTGACGAGGGCGCTCACGGCGTAACCGACGATGGCCGCGCCCAGCCCGATCGCGACCATCTTGGCGCCGCTCATGCGCCAGTCACCGACGAGCGTGATGGCCGAGTAGGCACCGACGGCGAAGAGGGTGATCGCGCTGAGGACGAAGGCGACGACTAGGGCAGCCGGTCGATCGAGGAAGACAAAGGGGACGAGTGGGATCACGTGGCCGATCAGCGTCGCGACGGTGATGACGACCGACGTGCGCGCGATCTGGCGCGTCTCGACGGGCTGGAGGTGGAGCTCCTCGCTCATCATCGTGTCGACCCAGCGGTCGCGGTTGGCGACGATCGTGTCGACGACCTGGTCGAGCAGATCGCCACTGAAACCCTTCGCGGCATAGATCTCGCGCACCTCGGCGCGCTCAATATCTGGCTCCGACTCGATCTCCTGTTGCTCGCGCTCCTGTTCGGCGCGGTAGAAGTCGCGCACGGCGACCGACGACGTGTAGCCGACGGCCCCCATCGAGATCGACTCGGTGATGGCCGCGGCCAATCCGGTCACGAGCAGAACGGTCGTCGAGCCGCCACCGGCGATGACGCCCAGGATGATGCCGAGGATGTTCACCAGGCCGTCCTGGCCGCCGAGTATCACATCGCGTAGCCAGTTCGTGCCGCCATGCGGCTCGGCGTGTGTCTGCCGCGCGCCGCCTTGTGCGGCGCGCGCGGCGCGGCCCAGTTTGGTCTTCAGTTCGGGCGGCGGCGAGGCGATGGTCTTTGCCATCGCTGCTCAGGCTAGCTGTTCAGGTCCGCGTCAAACGCGGTGCGGAGCTCCTCGTCTGAGGCAATGCCTTCGAACTTGGCCGTGACCTTGCCGCTCGAGTCGACGACGAAGATGTATGGCTCCGTCTGCAGCCCCCAGATGTTGGTGGCGTCGACCGGGATGGGCAGGTTGCCCTCCGACAGCACCGGCTGGAGTTGACCGCTCACGATCTGGAGCTTGTAGGGCTCGATATGGATGAAGGTCAGCTTGTCCTTGTAGTCGGCGGCAACTGACTTGACCAGGTTCAGCGTCGGCCCGCACGTTGCCGAGCGACAGAAGGCGGGCGTGGCGAAGACGAGCACGAAAGGCTTGTGCTGGGCGAGAGCGTCGGATTCGGAGACCTTGTAGAAGTCGGGGTCGGGCGACGTGTCGGACGAGATGGTCGCGATCTGAGCCGCGGTCGTCGCCGTGGGCGTCGGCGTGTTGGGCGCCTGGGCGCCGATCGCCGGGGTGAAGCCCGTCGGCAGCACCTGGAAGACAACGCGCCCGCCACGCTTCGATCCGTCCGGCTCACTGGCGATCGCTTCGAGGCCCCAGTCACCGTCTGCGTCAAAGGTGACGCTCGTGCGGTACAGCCCCGGCCGGCCCTGGATCGTGGGCAGGTAGACGGCCTGCACGTCTGCCTTTGGCTGGCTCGGATCGACGGCCAGGTCGTAGAAGCGCAGCTCGACCGGCAGTGAAGGCGACGCGAGAGCGTTGTTGTGCTGGTCGATCAGGTTCACGAGCAGACGGTTGGGCCCCACGATGATCTCAGTGGAGACCGGGTACGGGATCAGGTCCGACGTGACGTTGGGCGGCCAGCCGGGATAGCCGCCGACCGGCGCCTGCACGGGCGAAGGCGTCGGCGCCCCGCCCGCTGCGCCGCAGGCAGCGACGACCAGGGCAATGGAAAAGAGGAGTGCCGCACGACGCATCTGTGGCAACACTAGCGCCGTTGCCTTAACGGCGGCTTAGACGGCGACGCATACAATCGGTCCTCCCGATGACCGCGCCCCAGCGTTCAACTCTCTTCGAGCGTCTCGCCTTTTTCACGGCGGCGATGACGTACCTGCTTGTCGTCATCGGCGCCATCGTTCGCTCGACGGGCTCCGGCATGGGCTGCCCCGACTGGCCCACGTGCCAAGGCTCGTGGATCCCGCCGCTGGGCAACAACGCCGCATGGATCGAGTGGGTCCACCGCGGCGTTGCCGTGGTTATCGGCTTCCTCGTCCTCGGCCTCGTCGTCCTCGCCTGGCGCAACTACCGGCGGCAGCGGTCGATGATCGCCTTCACGATCGTGGCCCTGATATTGACCGGCTTCCAGGCCTACCTGGGCAAGGTCACCGTCGATCAGAACAACGCCGGCGACACGGTCACGGCGCACCTGGCGAGCGCCCTCGCGCTGCTCGCGCTGCTGACCTTCATCGCCATCCGCGCGCGCTACCCGGCCGCACTGCCGGCACGCGGCGCGTCGCAGCGCCTGACCCTGCTGCTCGCCTTCGTCGCCGTCTCGATCTACGCGCTGCTCCTCTTCGGCTCGAACGTGACCGCGACCGATTCATCGCTCGTATTCCCCGACTGGCCGCTGTTCAACGGCCAGCTGCTGCCCACCTTCTCAACCGACCCGACGCTCGCCGGTCTCCAGATGGCGCACTTCCTGCACAGGATCATCGCCGCCGTGGTCGGAGTATTCCTGCTCGCGGCGGCGATCTACGTCTGGCGCGTGGTGCGCCACGCGCGCCGTGGCGGCACTGCCGTCCCGGGCGGCGACGCGGTCCTCGCGATGGTCGCCACGGCGACCGCCCTGTACGCGGCCCAGGTCGTCGTCGGCGGACTCCAGATCAGCACGACCCTCGCCGACTGGGCGGTCGCCCTGCACCTCGCCCTTGGTGCCGCGATCTGGGCGCTCATCGTCGGCGCGGTTTTCGTCAGCTACTTCGAGACGCGCTCAGCCGTCGCCGGCGCGCCGGGCAGCGGCGGCAACCAGCGCGATGAGTCGGCCGCGCAGGACGCACCAGGTGCGCCGCCCGCGTCGATGCGCCACCGGATCAACGCCTACGTCGCACTGACCAAGCCGCGCATCATCGAGCTGCTGCTCGTCACGACCGTGCCCGCGATGTTCCTCGCCGCGCGGGGCGTGCCGCCGCTGGGCCTCGTCTTCTGGACGCTTCTCGGCGGCACCATGGCCGCCGGTGCCGCGAACGCGATCAACTGCTACATCGACCGCGACATCGACATGCTCATGACCCGGACGCGGCGCCGGCCGCTGCCGGCGCACGAGGTCAACCCGGAGGATGCGCTTGTCTTCGGCCTGGTCCTTGGCGTCATCGCGTTCGCGATCATGGCCTTCACGACCAACCTTGTCGCGGCGTTCCTGACGCTGCTGGCGATGGCCTTCTACGTCGTCATCTACACGATGCTGCTCAAGCGCTCGACGCCGCAGAACATCGTCCTGGGCGGCGCCGCGGGCGCGCTGCCGCCGGTCATCGGCTGGGCGGCCGTCACGGGCGACATCACGCTGCCGGCGCTGGTCCTGTTCGCGATCGTCTTCTACTGGACGCCGCCGCACTTCTGGGCGCTGTCGCTGCGCCTCCGCCGCGATTACGCCGCGGCCGGAGTGCCGATGCTGCCGGTCACGCACGGCGTGCCCGAGACGACGCGCCAGATCGCCTTGTACACCGTGCTCATGGTGTGCCTGACCCTCGTGTTCTTCGCGGTCGCGCGAATGGGCCTCGTCTTCCTTGCCGGCTCGCTCATCCTGGGCGGGCTGTTCATCTTCCAGGCCTTCGCGATGTGGCGCGACGGGACGGACGCACGAGCGGTTCGCCTGTACAAGTTCTCGATCACGTACCTGACCGCGCTCTTCGCCCTCATGGTTCTCGACGTCTTCCTCTTCCTGCCGCTCTGATCGATATCAGCCGCCGCGCGACCGTCCTGATCGGTCACACCGTTCAATCGTCCGCCGAACGCTGATCCGCGGCGCGGGCGACGGCGATTCGCACCCCGCGGAGGATCGTCAGCCGACTCTTGATCGCTGACACCGATCAATCACGCTCGGGATCGCCGGTAAACCGGGCTTGGGCGTGCTTTCGCAGGTGGTCGCCGGCTGATTGATCGGTCACGCCGATCACGCGGCAAGTGCGGAGGGTCGCGCGAGCGCGGTCAGTCGATGGGGGGCTGCGGGGCGGGCGACGGTGACTGCATGTTTGGCCGGCCGGCCAAGCGCGCCTGTCTTGCCTCGTCGCGATCGAGCTTCTGGTCGGCCAGGCGACCGGCCTTCTCCTCAGCGCGCAGCCAGACCCACACGGCCAGGATCATCGCGGTCAGGAAGAAGAGATCGCCACCGAGCCACATGATGCCGCCCGCCAGCTGCTGATCTTCGAGCGGAGTTGGGCCCCAATTGCGCACGAGCGTCGCGTAGTGCTGGTAGATCGGCCCTGGCGCCGAGAAGATGGCCAGGCCTAGGAAAGACGACTGGGGCATGCCCAGGGCGAGGTAGCCGACGCGCGCCGGGTGGGGCAGGCGCCACGGCGTTGGGTCCGCGCCGACGACGGGCCACCAGAACAGGAGTCCGGAGCCGAGGTAGAGAGCGTGCTCGAAGACGTGGATCGCGTCGTTGTCGAGCGACGCTTCGAAGAGCCCGGAGAAGTGGCTGCCCCACATGACCGCAGCAAAGAGCGTCCAGGTCACGATCGGGTGGCCGATCAGGCGCACCGGCCACGAGTGGAGCACGGGCAGGATCACCCGGCGCCGCGTGTCGGCCGATGAGACGCGCAACAGGAGCGTGATCGGGGCGCCCAGCGCGAGCAGCGGCGCGGCGACAAAGACCAGCGCAAGGTGCTGGATCATGTGGTCCGCGAAGAGTGTGTCGTCGTAGACCGCGATCGGCGACGCGAGGGCGATGAGCAGGGTGAGCAGGCCGCCGTACCAGAACCACGAGCGGTAGCGCGGCACGCGGTTGCCCGGATGCGCGCCGTTGACCTTGGTCACTGCCCAGTGGTAGAGCCACGCGGCGAGGGCGAGTGGCAGCAGCGTGTACCAGTCGAGCTGCCAGGTGAGCAGCACGCTCAGCAGCGATCCCGGAGGCGGGGCAAAGCCGTGCGCCAGGGCCGGCGCGGGGATGACCAGCTCGATGAGCGCGACACCCACGATCCCGGCAGCGAATTGCAGTGTTCGCGCAAGCACGGCGATGCGGATCACGGCCTATTATGTGGGTTGCCCGTCTCGAACGATCCTTTCCGACCTTGACAGGGAGTCTGCGTGCCACTGGTCGGCGTGCGAAGCCTCGTCCGTATACCAGACACTGAGCGAAGCGAGCAGCCCGGCCGAGCGGGTCGTTTTGCGCGTGCCCTCGCGCTGTTCGCATTTGTCTCGCTGACGACACTCCTGGTCGCGTGCTCGGGGGCCAAGCTGCCCACGGGCAACGAGCCGGGCAGTGAGCCCGCGCCGGGTATCACCCCGGTTGCGCCCGTGTCGACGTCGGGCGAGGCAACGCTGAACCTGTACGTGATCACGTTCGTCATCGCGATCATCGTCTTCTTCCTCGTCGAAGGCCTGCTCCTGTTCATCTCCTTCCGCTTCCGCCGGCGCAAGGGCGACGACGAGCTGCCAAAGCAGACCCACGGCAACAATCTGCTCGAGATCCTGTGGACGATCGTGCCCGCCCTTACGGTCACGGCGCTGTTCGTCGGTGTCGTCGTCACGCTCAACCAGGAGGAGGCGATCTCCGCCAATCCGGCGCTGACGATCGACGTCACCGGTTTCCAGTGGCAATGGACGTTCGCCTACCCGGACCAGGGCCTCAAGTTCACCGGCACTGGCCGCGACGGCCCGGTCATGGCACTACCGGTCAACGAGACGGTGCATATCCGGCTCCACGCCGCGGACGTCATCCACTCCTTCTACGTGCCCCAGTTCCTGTACAAGAAGGACGTCGTGCCCGGCCGAACGAACGAGTTCGACGTGGTCGTCCAGCAGGTCGGAACGTTTGCCGGCCAGTGCGCCGAGTTCTGCGGCATAGGCCACGCCGACATGCACTTCACCGTCCAGGCGATGAGCCCGCCCGACTTCCAGACCTGGGTGGCGCAACAGCAGGCGCTGGAATCGGCCGCGCCGTCCCCGGGCGGTTCCGCTCAACCCGGCGCGCAGACCGTCCAGGTCTCGTCGGTCAGCGTCACGTCCGGCTTCAATCCGAACGCATTGACGATCACGGCCAACCAGCCATGGACCGTTCAGTTCACGAACGCTGACCCGTCAGTGCCGCACAACTTCTCGATCCACAAGGCGAACGCCGACGGCAGTGACTGGCTCGCGCCACTCAACGTCGACGGTGGCAGCAATGCCGTGTACAACCCACCGCCGCTGGCGCCGGGTGACTACCAGTTCTTCTGCAGCATCCATCCGAACATGGTCGGCACTCTCCATGTCCAGTAGGAAGGTCTGATGGCAACTACCGCGCTGGCCCCCAGGGCTGCCACCTACGGACGACGGTCGTGGCTATACGGGTGGCTGACGACGACCGATCACAAGAAGATCGGCGCGATGTACATCACGACCGCCTTCGGCTTCTTCCTCCTGGGCGGCATCTTCGCGCTGGTCATCCGCAGCGAGTTGGCCCTGCCGGGCATCCAGTTCGTGGATCCCGAGACGTATAACCAGCTCTTCACGATCCACGGGACGACGATGATCTTCCTGTTCGTGATGCCGATGATGACCGGCCTCGCGAACTACATCGTCCCCCTCCAGATCGGCGCCGCCGACATGGCGTTTCCGCGCATCAACGCACTGTCGTTCTGGATGATCCCGCTCGGCGGCCTGCTCCTCTTCTCCGGCTATGCGGTCGGCGGCGCGGCCGACGCCGGCTGGACCGGCTATGCCCCGCTGTCCGAGCAGAGCGGCACCGGCGTGGACCTGTGGATCGCCTCGCTGACGCTGCTCGGCATGAGCTCCGTCTTGGGCTCGATCAACTTCCTGGCCACGATATTCAAGATGCGCGCGCCGGGCATGACCCTGCTGCGCATGCCCATGTTCGTGTGGAACACGCTGGTGACGAGCGTGCTGCTGCTGTTCTCGGTGCCCGTGCTGACCGCGGGTCTGATGATGCTCTTCATCGACCGCAACTACGGCGGCGGCTTCTTCGACCCGGCGCTGGGCGGCAACCCGATCCTGTGGCAGAACGTTTTCTGGTTCTTCGGCCACCCCGAGGTCTACGTCCTGATCCTGCCGGCCTTCGGCATCGTGACCGAGATCCTGCCGGTCTTCTCGCGCAAGCCGCTCTTCGGCTACAAGGCGTTCGTCTTCGCCACGAGCGCCATCGGCGCGTTGGGATTCACCGTCTGGGCGCACCACATGTTCACGACCGGGGCTGTCTACCTGCCGTACTTCAGCTTCTTCACGTTCCTGATCTCTGTCCCAACCGGCATCAAGTTCTTTAACTGGCTGGCCACGATGTGGGGCGGCAAGCTGCGCTTCGACACGCCGCTGCTCTACTCGCTGGGCTTCATCTCGCTCTTCCTGATCGGCGGCCTGGACGGCGCCTTCCTGGCCGTCGTGCCGTTCGACTTCCACGTCCAGGACACGTACTGGGTCGTCTCACACCTGCACTACGTGCTCGTCGCCGGCTCCGTGTTCGGTATCTTCGCGGGCCTCTTCTACTGGTTCCCCAAGATGACCGGCCGTGCGCTCAACGAGCGACTGGGCAAGTTCCAGTTCGTGCTCATGTTCGTTGGCACCAACCTGGCCTTCTTCCCGATGCACCTGCTCGGCCTTGACGGCATGGTCCGGCGCATCGTCGACTACGCCCCCAACCCGGGTTGGACGGAGCTCAACTTCACCTCGACGATCGGGGCGTTCACGATCGCGGTCTCGATCCTGCCCTTCCTGTGGAACGTGTTCATCACTCTCCGCTCGCCACGCACCGCCGGGGACGATCCATGGGACGGCAACACGCTCGAGTGGGCGACCACGTCGCCGCCACCGCCCTACAACTTCGATACCCTGCCGCCGGTTCGCTCCGAGCGGCCGCTGTTCGACCTCAAGCACGGTGCGCTTGCGGCCCACGCTGTGGCACTCCTCGCCGTCGCCGGCACGACCCACGACGAGACACGCGCCGACGCTGCCGACGAACCGGCGGAGGACACGAAGTGACCGCCGATAGCCAGGCCATCCTCGTGCCCCATACCGAGGAGGACACGCACGCGGGTCATCCCGCGCAGGGGGTGAACACCGCACTGCTGGGCATGCTGCTGTTCATCGGCAGCGAGGTGATGTTCTTCGCCGGTCTCTTCGGCGCCTACTTCAACACCCGGGCTACCGCGCTGGGCCTTGGTCAGCCCTGGCCGCCGCAGGGTCTGGACACGGTCATTGAGCCGGGCATCGTGCCCATTGCCGCGACGATCATCCTGATCCTGAGCTCGGGCACGATGCAGTGGGGCCTGTGGCGCATCCGGAAGGGCGACCGGACGGGCATGAACCGCGCCCTGGCACTGACGCTGATCATGGGCATCACATTCCTGCTCCTGCAGGCGTACGACTACCTAAGCCTCGTCAGCGAGCACGGCTTCGGCATCAACAGCGGCATCTACGGCTCGCTTTTCTTCACCATGACCGGCTTCCACGGCGCCCACGTGTTCGGCGGCGTCGTCGGTATCTCGGTCATCCTGCTGCGCGGGCTCAACGGCCAGTTCTCGGCCAAGCACCACATCGCGGTCGAGGCGGTCAGCGCATACTGGCACTTCGTCGATATCGTCTGGATCGGCCTGTTCACCACGTTGTACTTCCTGAAGTAGGCGCACGGTGTTCGTCTGGCGCAACGCAATCATCCTGGGCATCATCTTCGTCGTGATCGGCGCGGCCTACTGGTACCTGCAGGGCGACAACGTGCTGCATCTCGACGCTACCGGCGCAACCCTTCTGATACTGCTCGGGGTAGCGATGGCATTCGTATTCACCGTCCTGGTCCGCGGATCGCGTGAGCTGTAGCGCTCTTGGCGAGCGGATCACTGGCTGACACATGAACGACCTGATCACCGGCTTCTTCCAATTCCTCTCACAGCTGATCCTGCCCAACTGGTCGGATCTGATCCTGCTCGTGCCGTGGGTGCTGGTCGCGATCCTGCTCGCGGCCCTGCTCGGCATTGCCTACGCCTGGGTGCGCACGATGAGCCGGACGGCGTCGCGCGTGCCACGGCCCCTGGCCGGAGGCGCTCCGCCGGCCGGCATCCACCTGCCCGGGCCATCACGCTGGCCGTTCGTCGCGCCGATCGGCGCCGCGCTGCTGCTGTTCTCGCTCGTGCTTGCGCCGCAGGACGCGTCGGGCCACGCCACGGCGCCGGTCAACATCCAGCTCTTCGCACTGGGCCTGGTCGTGATCCTGGTCGCGATCGGCGGATGGCTGTGGGACGCGATGCGCGAGTGGCGCGCCACTGACCAGCCACATGCCGTCCCGGCGCACGGCACGGCCGCGGCACTGCCTGCCGGGGCGAACGCCACGGTCGCGATGATTCCTGCCGCTGGTGGCCAGGTTGCCCGGTGGGGACAGGCGGCTCCGCCCGCGGCCGCTGCACCTGAGTACCCGGAGCCGCCACCCGGCGTGCACATGCCCGGTCCCAGCCCGTGGCCGTTCTTCGTGCCGATCGCGGCGACCGTCGTCCTGTACGGGGTCATCTTCAGCGCCGTGCTGATCGTCGGTGGCCTGATCCTCGCCGTGATCGCGGTCACCGGCTGGTATCTCGACGCAGGCCACGAATACTTCAGCACGGAAGAGGTCGGCCACGCCGTGCCCTTGACGCGCGATCCGGCCAAGGCCTGGCCGCGCAGGCTGGTGCGGGTCTACGGCGCGGTCATCGCGATCTCTTTGGCCATTGCCCTCGCGCCGCTCGGCCTCAGCTGGCTCAACTCGCTCACACCGGTCGCCGCGACAGCCAAGCCGGTGACCGTGCCGGCCCAGCCAACGATCTCCGCCAAGGGCGTCAAATTCGACCTCCCGACCCTCGTCGTTCCTGCGGGGCGCCCGTTCGACCTCGTCTTCAACAACAACGACGCGGGCATCCCACACAACGTCGCCATCGCCGACAGCTCGGCGCTCGGGACGATCCTCTTCGCCGGTGACAAGATCACGGGCGTCACGTCGATCACCTACCACGTACCCGCACTCCAACCTGGGAGCTACTACTTCCTGTGCCAAGTCCATCCGAACATGAACGGGACGGTGCAAGTCGTGCCCGAAGCTGGTGGCGGCGCGGCCAGTCCGGCGCCGGGGACGAGCCCCGCTCCCTGAGTCGGCCGGCCGCAGTCGCGGCCGGATTGGTCTGTGTCGTGCTTGCCGGAGCGCTGGTCGTGGCTGCCTTCACGATCCACATACCGAGTGCGCCAGGGCCAAGCTCGAGCGTCATCGTCATCGGCCGCAACCCACTCGTCGGCCAGCCCGCACCGGCGTTCAGCCTCCAGACCGTCGACGGCCAGACGGTCAGCCTGGCCGACCTGCGCGGCCGACCGGTGATCGTCAACTTCTGGGCAAGCTGGTGCCTGCCGTGCCGCGACGAGTTCCCGCTCCTCGGCGCGGCCTATAACAAGTACGCGCCGCAGGGCCTCCAGATCGTCGGTGTGATCCACGACGACGGCCCGCAGACCGCCACCGACTTTGCCAGGCAATACCTCGCGACCTGGCCGCTCGTCCTGGATCCTGGCGACTCCACGTACAAGGCATACGACGGCGGGGTGGGCGTGCCCATCAGCTACTACATCGACCGCACCGGCATCGTCCGCGCCGTCAGCTACGGTCCGCCACCGTCAGGGTTTCTCGACCAGCAGATCTCGCAGATCCTGTGAGCCACGGATCCACGCGGACCCGCTGGCACAAGAAAACGACCCCGGGAGGCGGGTCCGCGGGGTCGTTCAGTCAAAGTGCGCTTTCGCTGGTCAAAATCTAGCACAAGCCGCCTGCCCGCCGGCGCGCGACCGTGTCCCAAGAGAGACACAGGCCGCTCACAGCACGAGCGCAGATCGCGCCAAGTCCAAGCACTGAACATGCTCCACCGGAGGCAGCGTCGTCATGCTCCCTGTCGCTGTCCCGGAAAGGAACCGTCCACATGCCCTGGCGCACGCTGGGTGCCCTCGCGCTGATCATCGTCGGTGTCGGCGCCGTCTTCGTCGCAGTCTTCGGCCCAACCCTCGCCAAGTCGGATACCACTCAGTACATCACCTCCCAGGCTGCCGTCACGAACGTCGTCAACCAGGCCGTGGCCGACGGCAATCTGGCCGCGGCCGAAACCTACGGCCTCGCCTTCGGTAGTGACCCGGCGCTCGTCTCGTCGAGCTCGTCGGGGTCGGGCGGTTCGTCGGGCACGTGGCTGGTCAAGGAAGTCGACGCGAAGGTCGGCCAACAGGTCAAGCAGGGCGACGTCCTCGCGACCGCCGACACGACCGACGAGCAGAACGCGCTCGACCTGGCGCAGGCCAACCTCGCCTCCTCCCAGGCCAAGTACGACGCGGACATGGGCGGTCCAAGCTCGACCGACCAGCAGTCAGCGCAGCTCTCGATCACCCAGGCCCAGCAACAGCTTGATAGCGCCAAGAAGTCGCGCGACAACACGACCAGTCAGAACGCGATCAAGCTGTCGCAAGCGCAGGACGCGGTCAGCACGGCCCAGACTCAGCTCAAGACAGATCGCGCGAACAACGCGCCGAGCACCGTCACCGACGCCGACAAGCAGAAGATCACGCAGGCCAAACAGGACCTCCAGCTGGCCAAGGTCCAGATCCAGGCTTCGAACCAGCAGGCCGACCAACAGGTCTCGTCGGCCCAGCTGTCCTTGCAGTCGGCCCAGAACAACGCCACCAGCCAGACGGCGCCGGCCACGGATCAACAGATCGCCTCGGACAAGGCGTCGCTGCTCCAGGCGCAGCAGTCCGTGGCCAACGCACAGCAGCAGCTCGACGGCGCCAACATCACGGCGCCGGACGCGGGCACGATCGTCGCTGTGAACGTGGTCGCCGGCGCGACCGCGCCGAGCGGTGACGCGATCGAGCTGATGACGACCGAGCTCGACGTCACGGCCGACTTCCCCGAATCCGACATCCCGAATCTTGCCGTTGACCAGAGCGCGACGGTCACGATCAGTGCCACCGGCGACGCGGTGCCCGGCACTGTGACAGAGGTCGCGCCGATTGCGGCGACCTCGGGCAGCAGCAGCGTGGTCAGCTATGCGGTCACGGTCCAGCTCCAGAGCGCGCCGGCCAAGGCACTGCCGGGCATGTCCGCACAGGTGGCAGTGACCATCTCCGAGGCGGACAACGTGGTCGCAGTGCCCGCCATCGCATTGATCGGCACGAGCGGCAACTACTCGGTCCGGGTCATGGCCGCGAACGGCTCAGTCTCGGTCGTGCCCGTCCAGGTCGGCCTGGTGACCACCAGCCTGGCCGAGGTCAAGTCGGGCGTCAGTGCCGGCGACACGATCGTGACCGGCACCGCCACATCGCTCAACTCCACGACGACCAGCGGCACGGGCGCCTTCCCGGGCGCAGGTCTGGGCGGCGGCGGACTCGGTGGTGGCGGCTTCCGCGGCGGCACCGGCACTCAGCGCGTAGTCACCGCCCCGTGAACAGCATCGTCGACATGCGCGGCGTTAGCCGCGTGTACGAGACGGGCCGTCTCCAGGTCGCCGCCCTGCGCGGCGTCGACCTGCGTGTCGAGGAGGGCGAGTTCGTGGCCATCGTCGGCCCGTCCGGGTCGGGCAAGTCGACGCTGATGCACATCATCGGCTGCCTCGATCGTGCGAGCGGCGGCGAATACCTGCTCGCCGGGACGAACGTCGACGAGCTCGACGACGACCAGCTCGCCCGGCTGCGCAACCGGACGATCGGCTTCGTCTTCCAATCGTTCAACCTGCTGCCGCGCACGTCCGCGCTCGACAATGTGGCCACGCCGCTGCTCTACCAGGGCGTCGGCCGTGGCGAGCGGCACACGCGCGCGAGCCGCGCTCTCGAGCGCCTGGGCCTGGGCGGCCGGCTCGACCACGAGCCGACGGAGCTCTCCGGCGGCGAGCAGCAGCGCGTCGCGGTCGCGCGCGCGCTGGTCACCGAGCCGAAATTGATCCTCGCCGACGAGCCGACCGGCAACCTCGACTCGCGCTCCGGCGCGGACGTGATGAACGTCTTTCGTGAGCTGCATACGAGCGGCAGCACGATCGTGCTGATCACCCACGATCCCGGCGTCGCGGCCGAGGCCGGCCGCCAGGTCCACGTCCGTGACGGCCTGATCGATCAGCCGCAGCCGGAGCCCCAGCCGGAGCCGGTCGCCGCATGAACCTGCTCGAGCTGGTCAGGCTCGCCTTCGGACGCCTGCGCACGAGTCGCCTGCGCAGCGCGCTGACCATGCTCGGCGTGATCATTGGCGTCGCGTCGGTCGTAGCCCTGGTCAGCGTCGGGCAGGGCGCGACGGCCGGCATCACCTCGCAGATCCAGGCCCTGGGCACGAATCTGCTGACGGTCAATCCGGGCAGCTCGACAACCGGGCTAACAAACCTGGGCTTTGGCACGGCCGACACGCTCACACTCGACGATGCCTCCGCGATCGGGCAGCTCAGCGGTATCGCCGCAGTTGCGCCGCAGCTCACGACGAGCAAGCTGATCATCGCCGGCACCAAGAACGAGACGACAACGATCGTCGGGACGACCGCCGACTACGCGTCGATTCGCAACGAGGCGCTCTACCAAGGTTCGTTTGTCAACAACGCGTCCGTCGAAAACTCCCTGCGCGTTGCGGTCCTTGGCGCGACAGCAGCCGACAACCTTGGGTTGACGGCTGCCGATCTGGGCAAAGACATAACCATAGGCGGCATCCCGTTCGAGGTAGTTGGCCTGCTGCAGCCCAAGGGCGGTGTCGGCAATCAGGACGACCAGGTCTTCGCGCCACTGACCGCGGTTCAGCGCCAGTTCGTGGGCGGCAAGGGCACGGTTAACTCGATCTTCGTCAGCGTGGCCGACAAGACAGACATCAACCAGGCGAAGGCGGAGATAACTGCCGCGCTCGAGCAGCTCCACGGCACGAGCGGGACAAACGACGACTTCTCGATTTCGGACCAGTCGCAGCTGCTCGACACGTTCAGCTCCATCAGTGGACTGCTGTCGCTGCTGCTCGCCGGCATCGCCTCGATCTCGCTCGTCGTGGGCGGCATCGGGATCATGAACATCATGCTCGTGTCCGTTCGCGAGCGGACGCGCGAGATCGGCATCCGCAAGGCGATCGGCGCGCGCGGGCGCGACATCCTGGCCCAGTTTCTGATCGAGGCACTGACGCTGTCCGTGCTGGGTGGTCTGTTCGGCATCGCGCTTGGCGTGGTCGTATCCGCAGCTATCGGTGCCGTAGCCGGCTGGGGCTTCCAGTTCAGCGTGACGACGGTCGTTGCCGCCGTCGTGTTCTCACTTCTCGTCGGCGTCGTTTTCGGTGTCTGGCCTGCGCGCCAGGCGGCGCGCCTCGATCCAATCGCCGCACTTCGTTACGAATAGGAGCCAATTAGTGTCCGACCCCGTTTCCGACCCAGCACCGATCCCGCCCGCGTCGCCCGCGGCGCCTCCGCCCGCGGCGCAGCCGGCGCCTGTCACCTACCCCGCACCGCCTGTCCGACCGGCAAAGAAGCAGGGCCGAGGCGGCACGATCCTGCTCGCCGTGGCTGGCCTCGTGGCCGTGGCCGGCGTCGCCTTTGCCGGCGGCCGGTTGACCGCGCCACCCGCCGCCGCCGCGAATGGCGGCACGCGGACAGGCAACTTCCCGTTCGGCAGCTTCGCCCCCGGTGGCGGCTTCCGCGGCGGCGGCGGCGGTGCCTTCCCCGGCGGCGGAGGGCTTGGACTGGCGCGCTCGATCGACGTCCGCGGTCAGGTCACGGCCGTGACGGCCGACTCGATCACGATCCAGACCGACACCGGCGCTGACGTGACGCTGCCCATCGACTCATCGACCACCTACCACAGCGCCGCGGCCGCGACCTCGACCAGCGTCACGGTCGGCAGCACGGTCGTCATCGAGCCCGGCACGGGCGCAGGCGCTGGCCAGAGCTTCACACCGGGCACGGCGCCAAGCCTGGCGCCCGGCGCAACCCCCGGCCCGTTCGGTGGCTTCAACCTCGGCCCGGCGACGGACGTGACCGTTATCCAGCCCTAGCCGCAGGAAAACGGGACAATGGCCTGGTGATGAGATCAGGCCTGTTCGCGCTGGTTGTCCTGCTGGCGGGCTGTGGCGGCGGAACATCAGCGTCACCGAGTCCACAGGCATCGGTAGGGGCCCGTTGCGTGGCGGCATCGCCAACGCTGATCGAGCTGGTCGCCATCACGCTCATTCAGGGCGTGACCATGGACAACGTCTACTACGTCAAGTCGAACGACTTCCCGAACGTGTTCTTCATCTCCGGCCGCCTCCATGGCACGCCCGTGGGCGACCAGCCGAAGATCGCAACGTGGGTCACCAACCGCTCGGACGGCAGTGCCGGCTTCTTCACGGTCGACCCGAACTCGACCAAGTACAGCGGTTGGGGGCCGGCGTCGAACACGGGCTTCAGCTACACGATGGCCAACGACGGGGCGCAGCTCTCCGTGGACTGCGCCGCGGGATAAGAGAAGAAACCCGCCCTACCGGATACGGAAAGAGCCCCGACTTGACCTAGATCGGGGCTCTGCTCTTCGTTCGTTTACCGCCCGGGTCGACGCTTCCGTCGCGGGTGGGCGCTACTTCTCGACGTGGGCGGCCACCGGCGGGATGACACCGTGCCGCTTCATCGCGGCTGCCAGCTCAGGCGGGGGCGAGGCGAGACCGGCCTGGATGGCGCCCGGGTCGGCGACGTCCATGCTGATGGCAACGTTCTTACTGCCATCGGCCGCGACGTGGTCGACGACGTTGGAGCCGCCCATCGCTCCGATGCTCGCAGCTCGCTCGTCCTTGAACCCGAGCCAGCGCTCGATGTCCTCGACGGCGTGGGTCAGGACAACTTTGGTCACGCGAGTCTCCTTCGTTACGCCCGGGGCGGCTTGCGGCAGGGACGCCGATCCGCTCAGGGGACAACAGTATGAGCACGGCGAAGGCGGAGCGCGGCGCGCGTCTTACTTCGCTACCTTCAGCGCAGGTCAGGAGCCGAAGAACTCGGCAAGGTCGTTGGCCCCGCACGCTAGACGCAGGCAAGGTAGCCCAAGCCCGGCTTCGATGGTGCGCAGCAGCGAATAGTGGTCGTGAGGCACGGAGGATTGGGTGCCCGCGTTCCTGAGCAGCGGCGAAACGACGACCGTGGCCACGTGGCCGCCGCCGCCTTGGCTGGTGCTGCCCTCATCCCAGGTAATGAGCAGCAGACTGTGCGCGAAGGTGTGTGATTTGGTGATCAATGGCACGAATGCCTTCAGGAACGCGTCGCCCTGAGCCGTCGTACCGTCGTGCATGTCATTGGTCAGGTTGGGCACGATCAGCTCAAAGTTCGCCGCCGTCGGGCTGAAACTGGCAAGCGAGGTGATCTGGGCGCAGCGCTTCGGCCGGTGCGAGATGTCCGTGAAGCTGATCGGCGGGTCATGCTTGCGCGCATACCAGCCACCGGGGCCGATCAGGTCGGGGCCGCCTTGCGCCGCCGCGGTCGTCGCGCAGTGGCCCGGGTAATCCTGCTCGTAGACGTGCCACGACAGACCGGCGCTCTGGATCTGGTCGGCGAGGTTTGACTTGGCCAGGTTGTGAATGCCGTCATCGGTAACACCGAACGTGGAGCCGCCGAAGAGAGTCAGGTAGTTGGGCTCTGACGGATGGCTCACCGCGTCGTAGTTGGTGGCCAACCCGAAGCTGCTGATCAGCGAATTGATGTACGGGGCGTTGCCACTGCCGACGATCGACGTGTACTCGCGGTTCTCCATGATGATCAGGTAGACGTGGTCGAAGGCCGGCATCCGGGCTGCCGTGGGGGCGGCGCTCGCGACCGGCGCCGCCATGGCGAAAGCGATCTGGCCGAGCACGAGCAGCGCAGCGGTGATACCGCGCGGACGCCGGTCAGCGTGCCCGCGCATTGCTGCTCGACGGTCACGGATCGGCTTGGTTGGCGGTCGTAAGCGTCGCATGAGCAAGATCCCCATATCGCGGCGACTGGATGGCAATACTGACGGCCAGGCCGAGCCGACTGAGACGGCTGCGCGGAGGCGGGCCGAGCACGCGTCCGTGAGCATTCGCCCGCGCAGATAATCAAAGAGGCCCCTTTCGGGGCCTCTTTCACGCTTGGAACTTGGTTGCGGGGGACGGATTCGAACCGCCGACCTTCGGGTTATGAGCCCGACGAGCTGCCGCTGCTCCACCCCGCGACCTGTAATTCTAGCGCTTCGTGCGAATCGTGCCCCCTAATCGTCAGGGCCGCGCGCCAGAGCTCGAGCGCGGTCGGCCACCACGCGTCGATAACGCCCTCGTCGCCGTACCACGGCGAGCCGATCATCCCGTGGCGGACGCCAGCCAAGGTCAACTGCCGCGCTCCGTCGAGGTGCGCGGCAGCGATGGGCACAATGCCGTCCCCGTCAGTCGCGGCCTCGTCGCCGACCATCATCCGGAAGAGCTCGGCAACGAAACGCCCGGCTGGCCAGCGCGGCGCCTCCACCTGAACCTGGCCGGCCACCGTCAGGTAGCCGGTGCGCGGTGCGAAGCAGGCGCCGGGCGACTCGCGCTCCAGGAACGCCACGGCGTCGTGGCCGGCGTGCTGGGAGCGATTGGTCAGCGAGCCCAAACCGTGGGGCGTGCCCAGCGTGACCAGACAGCCCACGGCCTCGGACACGCCGGCCACGCGGCCTTTGAAAGGCCGCTCCGACATCGCCAGGCGGGCGACGATGCCGCCCGCCGAATGACCAATGACGATGATCGGGCGGCGGCCGCCGGCGCGGTAGGTTGCACCGATTGCGCGGCCCGCGCGGCGCATGATCGGCCCAAAGCCGACCATCCCGGCCAGCAGCCAATCAGGCGTCCATAGCTGACAGATATCGACACGAGCCGCGCCGCGCCCAAGAAGACGGTGACGCAGGCCCAGGTAGTTGGGCGGCATCGTCGCGAAGCCACCGACGATCAGGACGCTTGGCTCCGTGATCACGCGACGGTTCTAACACGGAACACCGGAGGTGTGGTTGGGCTCGCCCGGATGGGCGAGCGGCGCGACCGCCCTGAGTTTCAGTCGCGTTGGCGCTCGGCGAGGTGTTCGACGAGCACGGGCTCAAAGTCATCGGCGAGCTCAAAGCCAAAGACCTGCGCGTAGAACGACAGCTCGGCCTCGAGCGCGCGCCTGATGTTCGCCGATTGACGGAAGCCGTGGCCCTCGCCAGCGAAATGCAGGTAGGCATGCGGGATGCGCTGGCGCTGCAGCGCGGCGACGATCTCCTCGGCCTGGGCGATGGGCACGACCATGTCATCGTCGCCCTGGAGCACGATCAGCGGACGGCTGAGCCGTTCGATGTGGCGGATTGGCGAGCGTTCGCGGTAGAGCGGAATGCCCTCCGGATAAGGCGCGACCATGCGATCCAGGTAGCGCGACTCGAACTTGTGCGTATCGCGCGCGAGCGCCTCGAGATCGCCGACGCCGTAATGGGACGCGCCTGCGGCGAAGACATCGTGAAAGACGAGCGCGGCGAGCGTGGTGTAGCCGCCGGCGCTGCCGCCGCGGATCGCCATCCGGTCCGGGTCAACGTCTCCCCGCCCGGCCAGGTAGAGGGCGGCAGCGATGCAGTCCTCGACGTCGTAGACGCCCCACTGGCCGTCGAGGCTGCGCATGTATTCACGTCCGTAGCCGTTGCTGCCGCGGTAGTCCACGTCGACGACCGCGTAGCCGCGACTCGTGAAGGCGTTGATCTCCATCTGCAACGCCGTCGTCGCTGCCGACGTCGGCCCGCCGTGGATCTCGACCACGAGCGGCGGCTTCTCGTCCGCCGGACCCTCGAAGTTCTGGCTGGTGGGCGGGTAGAAGTAAGCGTGCGCGGTCTGCCCGCCGGTGGTCGGAAACTCGATCGGCTCCGGTCGCGCGAGGAACGCGCGATCGACCTCCAGCTCGAACGCGCGACGCAGGACACGGCGGCTGGCTACCTGTCCGCCGGCGGTCAGCTCGACGACAACGACCTGGCGCGGCTCCGACCAGCCGCCACCGAAATAGCACAGCACTGTCGGGCCGCCGCGCTGGAGCGAACCGACCTGGAGCGATTCGACCCGCTCGTCGGGCAGCTCGACAAGTGCCGGGGCCGCACCTGGGCTGATGCGCCACACACCGCCGCCTGCCTCGCCGCCGCCAGTGGCGTAGATCGTGCCGTTCTCGGCGATGCCGTACCAGGCCATGCCGAATACCCACTGCGGCCCGGCGAAGTCACCGGCCATCGGCGCCAGCGCGGTGATATCTCCGTTCGGCGTCCAGCGGTAGAGGTTCCACCAACCCGATCGGTCGGAGACAAAGACGAGTGATCCGTCGGGCGCCCATTGGGGCTGGACGATCGACTCCTCTCCACCGCCGGCGATCATGCACGCGTTCGACTGGACGCCGGAGTCTGCGATGTCGGCGACCCACAGCTCGGTTGAATCCCAGGGCATGTTGGGGTGGCGCCAACAGAGCCACGCCAGGCGGTCGTATGCCGGCCGCGGCGAGGAGTAGAAATCGTGCCCGGTCGCGAGCACGCTCACGGCGCCACTGCCGGTGTCGACCGCCACCAGCTCGTTGCGCGGCTCGGCGATGCGCTGTCCCTCGCCGGCCGTGGCGTGGTGCTCGAGCCCGGTGTGATCCTCGCGGATGCAGACCAGGCGGCCCTGCGACCAGTCGAACGAGAGGTCGCCGTAGCGAAAAGCGCCCTCCGGTGTGAGCGCGACGGGTTCGCTGCCGCGGGGCTGGCGATAGATGCGACCGTCGGCGAGACTCGTGAAGTAGACGGTGCCACGAACCGGGTCGACGGCATACCAGCCACCGCCGTACTCGTGGATCATCGTGCGCGCGTTGAACGGCGCCGGCGTGACATCCGCCGCGTCCTCGTCGGGTGTCCAGCGCACGATCACCTGGCGGCCTTTCTCCTGCGGCCGACCCTCCGTCCAGTAGACGGCGTTGCCGGCCAGGCGCGGTTCGCGCAGAACGGTCGACGCCGCCACGGCCATATCAACCGTGATCGGCGACGGCCACGAGCCGTAAGGCAGGATGCGCGGCTCCGACATTGGTCTCATCTTGATGACGCGAATGTATCCTGCCCTTGCCCATGGCGAGCGATGGAGTGCAGCCGCCCCGTCCGCCTGGCCAACGTCACGCAGGCGTCGTCCACGGCGGTCTTCGCCGCGGCCCGATGCCCGCTCCGCGGCGCGACTGGATAGCCGGAGGCATCGTGGCGGGGCTCACGCTGACCACTCTGGTCATCGTGGCCAACGTTTTCGGTGGCCGCCAGCCGACCGTTGCCGTCATCGACACCCCGAGCCCGACCGCGAGCCCGGTCTCGTCGCTGCCGGTCTACATCCAGGAAACCCCGAACCCGACGGCGCCGCCGACGCCCTACTGGACGCCAACAATCTTTTGGACACCCTCACCATCGCCGACGCCGACGCCCACACCGTCGCCGAGTCCAACACCTACGCCTTCGCCGCCCCCCACGTCGACTCCTTCGCCAACCCCTCCACCCACGCAGAGTCCTTCACCCACCCAGAGTCCGTCACCAACGCCCGCTCCAAGCGGGATTTCGTCACCGTCGGTGCCTCCCGCGGCTACCCCACCGGCGTACGGGCTGATCGTCCTCGAGCCACTCGACAACGCAACGGTCACGGACCACGTTCTGGCGATCCGTGGCCTGACCCAGCCCGGCGCGACTGTGACGCGCGACGTGCCGCTGTGGCTCGACGAGCACACGGTGGCCGACTCGACCGGCCACTGGTCCTTCCTCGAGTCGCTCAACAGCGGCCAGAACACGTTCACGTTCCGGGTCGGCGACGATAGGGCAACTGACATTACGCTCACCGTCTACCTGTCACCGCAATAAGGAGCCGTCCGCTGAGTGACCCACAGGCGCCGCATGGCTCCGTGCTGGTTGTCGGATCCATAAACGTCGACCTTGTCGTCTCGGTGGCCGTGCTGCCCGGGCGCGGGGAGACGGTGGCCGGCGGCTTGTTCGCCCAGCACCAGGGCGGCAAGGGCGCCAACCAGGCCGTCGCCGCGGCACGGATGGGCGCCAGGGTCGCGTTCGTGGGTGCGGTCGGGCCAGATGACTACGGCCGTGCCGCGCTCGACGAGCTGCGTGCCGAGGGGATCGACGTCAGCCGCATCGCGATCAGCTCGCTGACCGCCGAGTCGACCGGAATCGCACTGATCATCGTCGACGGCCGTGGCCAGAATCAGATCGCGGTCGCGTCCGGTGCGAACGCGCGCGTCGACGGCCGGTTTGTGTCGAAGGCGCTGCGCGACTCGCCCGTCGCAGGCAGCGTCCTGCTGAGTAACTTCGAGGTACGCGACGACGCCGTCGTCGCGGGCGCCCAATTTGGCGCCGCGAGCGGCATGACCTTGCTCGTCAATCCGGCTCCGGCACGGGCCATCGCCAGCGAGCTGATCGCGCTGCGGCCGATCCTGATACCGAACGAGCTGGAGGCAGAGGCCTTGACTGGTGAGCGCGACCCCGTCGCTGCCGGCCGGCTGCTCGCCGCGCGGACCGGCAATACCGTCATCGTCACGATCGGCGCGCGGGGCGCGGTCATCGTCACCACGTCTGCCGTGGAGCACATCCCCGTGCCGTACGTCGAGGTCCTGGACACGACCGGTGCCGGCGATACGTTCTGTGGAGCGCTGGCCGCCGAGATCGCGGCAGGCTCTGATCTGAGCACCGCCGCGCGCGTCGCGGTCCGTGCCGCGTCGCTGTCGACGACCGCGGGCGGCGCCCGTGGCGCCATGCCAACTCGGGCAATGGTCGGCTGATGAGCGACGCCAACCCGGCCCAGCTGCCTGAGCACGTTCGACGCAATCGCGGCTACTGGGACACGCTGGCCGACGAGTACGTCGACCCGGGCCATCGCGCCTCGGGCCAGCGAGCAAATCTACTGGGGGATTTGGGGCATCCCGGAGTCGGATGTGCAGCTGCTCCCGGACGACGTCAGTGGGTTGGACGCGATCGAGCTCGGCTGCGGTACCGGCTATGTGTCGGCGTGGCTCGCGCGTCGTGGCGCGCGCCCGGTCGGGATCGACAACTCGCCACGCCAGCTTGAGTCCGCGCGGAAGTTCCAGCACGAGTTCGGCATCGACTTTCCGCTCATTCTCGGCAACGCGGAGACGGTCCCGCTACCGGACGCGTCGTTCGACCTTGCCGTTTCGGAGTACGGGGCCGCGCTGTGGGCCGACCCGTACAAGTGGATCCCGGAGACCGCGCGACTGTTGCGCCCAGGCGGGAAGCTCGTCTTCCTGACGAATGCGACGCTGGTCATCCTGTGCGTGCCCGAGCTCGAGGCGGACGGGCCGGCGACGACTGAGCTGCGCCGGCCGTACTTCGGCATGCATCGCACGCAATGGCTCGACAGCGATGGTGTCGAGTTCCACTTGGGTCACGGCGACTGGATAAGGCTTCTGCGCGCGAACGGCTTCGACATCGAGGAGCTGGTCGAGCTTCGTCCACCCGACGGTGCCACCAGTCGATACGAGTGGGTGACGACCGACTGGGCGCGCAAGTGGCCCAGCGAGGAGGCCTGGAAGGCGCGCAAGCGCTGACGACCTAGCCGCGCTTGCCGCGCGCGGCTTGCTCTGCCATTTCCTGGTCGTGCCGCTCAGAGTGGACAAAGTCCATGAACGCGGCGGCAAGGAGCGAGCCCACGATTGGTCCCACCCAGTAGATCCACAGGCTGCCAAAGTCGAGCGTCGCAATCGCCGGTCCCGTCGAGCGGACAGGGTTCATCGACGCGCCCTCGAGCGGCAGCGCCACCAGGCCGCACAGGATGATCGTCGCGCCAACGGCGATCGCGGCGTTCGGGCCAACCAAGTGGGCGCGATCAGCCGTACCCAGGATGACCGCGACGAGCACCCCTGACAGGAGAATCTCCAGCGCAAGAGCGACCCATGGCTCGATGCCGTGCGGCTCCGTCACGGCGTGCGTCGCCGCGTCATGACCGAAGAGCAGGACCAGCACCAGACCGGCGAGCGTGGCGCCAACGAGCTGGGCGATCCAATACGCGGGCAGCCATCGTGCCGGGAACAGCCGTTTGAGGGTGAAGCCGAGCGTCACGACCGGGTTGATGTGCAAGCCGGAGACATCCCCGATGGCATAAATGAAGGCCATCACGAACAGCCCGGGCGCGATCGCCCGCGCGACGGGCGTGACCGCGCCGCCGGTGACGAAGCCCGCGACGTCGCCGAGACCGGCCACGGCCGTGAGGCCGAACGCGCCGACCAGCTCAGCCACCAGCCGCTTCGCGCCGGGGCTCCAGGTGCGCGACTCCCGGACGCCGATGCGCGGGGCCTTGTCTGCCGGGGCCGCCTCCCCTGACTGTGCCACAGGCCCGAGGATATGAGCATCGCGGTAACGATGTTCGGTGGAGGGACGCAGATGCGCGTGACAGTCAGCCCGGAACAGATTCGCGCGGCCTTCGAACAGGTCAAGGACGATCCGTCCTTCCACGAGAGCCGCGGCCTGTGGGAGCGTGGCCGGCCGCCGGTCGAGATGATCCAGGCGATGTGCCTGCGGCCGGAGATCCTGCGTGGCTTTGCCGGCTTCGGCGACTGCGTCTACCCAGGCGGCCTGCTCGAGCGGCGCGTCAAGGAGCTGGTCATCATCACCGCCTCGGAGCGCAACGACTGCCAGTTCTGCACTAACTCGCACTGCGACCTCGTGCGCATCTCGGACATCATCGCGGACCCGCTCGTCGCCATTGCCCACCCGCACGGGCTGGCGCCGCGCGAGCGAGTGGCCGTCGAGTACACGCGCGCGGCAATGACCGACTCGAACCACATCCCGGACGCCCTCCGCCGCGAGCTCAAGGAGCTGTTCACCGACCCGGAGCTGGTCGAGCTGTCGTTCCTGATCGGCTTCATCAACATGCTCAACCTGTTCAACAACTTGCTCGAGGTGCGCTACGGCGGCGAGTACGCCGTGTTCGCTCAGAACGCGAGCGCCTGATCAGGCCTGGAGCTTGGGCTAACCCGTCTAGCCCCGCGTGGTTAGGTCCGTGTCCGCGGCAGCCAGGTCGGTTGGACACATAGCCCAGGCATCCTTGCCACCCTTCTTCGCGAGATACATCGCGTAGTCGGCCGCGCGCAGGAGGACTTCAGCCTCCGCTCCGTTCTGGGGACGGAGACTGATGCCGATGCTCACCGTCACCTTCACCCTGCGTCGCTCCAGGGTCATCGCCCGCGCCAGGTTCCGGCGCACGTTCGCAGCCACGACCGCGGCGTGCTCGGCCTTGTCGAGGGTGTCGAGGATGACGACGAACTCGTCGCCGCCGATCCGCGCGACTGTGTCGCTTGAGCGGACACTGCTCACGAGTCGCTGCGCGACGGCGCGGAGCACCAGGTCGCCGAACTCATGCCCGTGTGCGTCGTTGACCGCCTTGAAGCCGTCGAGATCGATGAAGAGGACGCCGACGATGGTGTCGGAGCGCTTGGCCTGCAACAGGATGCGCTGGAGGCGGTCCATCATGAGATATCGGTTAGGCAGTCCCGTCAGGGTGTCATGGGTCGCGAGGTCCTGCAGATCGATTTCGGTCTGCTTGAGCTCGTTGATCTCGCGGGTAATGCCCATGAGGCCCACGACCAGACCCGCTTCGTCATGGAGCGGCAGTTTGCTCGTCAGCGTCCAGTTCACGCGTCCATCCTCGAGCGCTCGACTCTCCACGAGCCCGACGATGCCTTCGTCCGAGTCCATGATGCGCATGTCATCCAGGTAGGTCTGCTGCCCGAACGCCTCGCCGAACAGCTCCCGATCGGTCTTACCGATCACATCGGCAGGGTCCGTGAAGCCGAGGTTCTGGGCGAGCCGCCGACTCACCCGCTGCAGGCGGCAGTCGCGGTCCTTGAAGTAGATGCTGTCCGCCGTCGCGTCCATTAGGGCTCGGAAGTAGAAGTCGTCATCCGGGCGATCCGCTGGCCGCGCGGCTCCGCCGCGCGACGGGCTACGCGGGGCTGGGGCCGCCTTGCGCCGCGCATCGGACATGACCCACGGAGTATGCGCTGTCCGATTTGCGCCAACATTCAGAACCCGTAGACCTGCTCGTCGCCACGGAAAAGAATCGATCCTCGGAGCAGGACGTGGGGGGCCGACTGGGATTCGAACCCGCGAAGACGCCGACGAGTCTCAGGCGATACTCGCGCGTTCTGGGTCGCCGCGGCAGCGAGCGATAGCCGGCCTGGCGGCGCCGCAGGTAGACGTCAGTCCACATGAGGCACTCGATGGCTGCGTTAGAACGGGCATCGCGCCCACGGATACCATCAGCACGTGCCAGCACTTCCGCCTCACCCATCCGGCCCCGCCATGACCAGTCCCGGCGCCACCGGCGTCTGGATGACCGCCGACTCGGCCACAGTCTTGTCCTGGAGCCCCGAGCTGACCGTGCGCCACTTGATCGTCTCCACGGTCCCCGGCCGACACCGCTCAACCGGACGGCCACCCACTGAAGGGCCATCGGGCGGCGAAGGCCATCGCGATGAACACCTGCGGACCTTTCTGGCTGATGTCGCCAAAGTGCTGCCGGTCGAAGACGACCTGCTGCTGGTAGGTGACGGCGAGGTCGTCGAGCACTTCGCGAACCACGTCCGCATTGACGACGACAAACACGGCCGCGAGCGGCGGATCCAGGTCGAGAAGAGCGGTCCGATCACCGAGCGCCAGTTGCTCGCCCGGATCCGCACTTTCGCCGGTTCGCCTGCCAAGCGCTACCTGCCGCGCTGAACGGACGGCGCCGCGCTGCGACGTGTTGTCACTCTCCGCACGGGACATGAGGCCACGATGAACGACGAGATCACGGGGCGGGAGGCCGAGCGGAC
>DATCGV010000092.1:0-17671 GCA_036508755.1 Candidatus Limnocylindrales bacterium
GGGTCAGGCAATTGGCGGTAGCAACGACGACAGCGACGCGTAGCACCTCCCTGCGCGGTAGTGAGACGGCGCTTCAGCGGCTCGATCTGCCGCGCCGACTGACGTTCATCGCCGCGGGCGTGGTGATCCTGCTCGTCTTGCTGCTGCTCGCCTTCATCACCTGGAACGGCGTCCAGATCTTCTTCCACTCGGGTGTGCCGCTGGGCAACATCCTGAGCTCGACCTGGGATCCGACCGACACACCGGCAACCTTCGGAATCCTGCCCTTCGTCGCCGGCACAGCGGGTGTGACCGTCGTCGCGGCCATCATCTCGACGCCGCTGTCGGTCGGTCTCGCCATCTTCATGGCCGAGATCGCGCCGCGCTGGGCGCGTTCCATCGCCCAGCCGGCCATGGAAGTCTTCGTCGGCATCCCGAGCGTCGTGTGGGGCTGGCTGGGCCTGACGATCCTCGTGCCCTGGCTGCGCACCAACCTGCACAGTGTGGGCTTCACGCTCGGCTTCTCGTGGTTCGCCGGATCTCTTGTCCTGTCGCTGATGATCCTGCCCACGATCACGTCGATCTCGTATGACGTCATCTCGACGATACCCAGAGAGATGCGCACGGGCTCGCTGGCCCTCGGCTCGACGCGCTGGCAGACGATCCGCCACGTCGTCCTGCCGGCAGCAAAGACCGGCCTCATCACCGCCGTCGTGCTGGGCATGATGCGCGCCGCGGGTGAGGCACTGGCCGTCCAGATGGTGATCGGCAACCGGCCGCTGATGCCCACGTCGCTGACCCAGCCCCTGACAACGCTGACAAGCCAGATCACGCTCGATATGGGCAACACCGTTTCGGGCGAGGCATGGAACGAGGCGCTGTGGACGATGGGCCTCGTCCTGCTGATCATCTCCTTCGCCTTCGTCCTGTTCGTGCGCTGGCTGGCTCGCGGAGGCACTGCCCGATGAGACGCTCACTGGTCTGGGACCGCGTCGCGACAGGTGTCTTCTGGGCCATCGGTGTATTCGTCGTGGCCATCCTCGGCGCGATCATCCTTCACTTCCTGCTCGCGTCGATGGGCACCATCTCACTCGACTTCCTGACCAGCGACCCGAGTCGGACCAATCTGGGAGGCGTGGCGCCGATCCTGTGGAACTCGGTCTACATCCTGGCGCTGACGCTGCTCATCACCGTGCCGTTGGGCACGATCGGCGGGATTTACATGGCCGAGTACGCAGGCGACGGCCGGCTGCCGAACCTCATCCGGCTATCGCAGGAGCTGATCAGCTCCGTGCCTTCGATCGTCGTCGGCCTGTTCGGCCTGGCGCTCTTCGTGATCGCCTTTGGCTGGAGCTTCAGTGCAATCTCGGGCGCCCTCGCGCTGACCGTCTTCAACCTGCCGCTGATGATGCGTTTGGCCGAGCAGGCGCTGCGCGCCGTGCCACAGGACGAGCGCGACGCGAGCCTCGCGCTCGGGGCGACGAAGTGGCAGACGATCCGCCACGTGGTTCTGCCGCTCGCGATCCCGGGCATCGTGACCGGCATCATCCTGACTGCCGGCCGCATCTTCGGCGAGGCAGCGGCGCTCATCTTCACCGCCGGCCTCTCGACTCCCGGTGGCTACGACTTCAGCAACCTCAACGTGACCGATCCGCGTTCACCGTGGAGCCCGTTCCACACCTCGACAACGCTGTCGGTCTACATCTGGAAGCTCAACTCAGAGGGACTGGGCAACTTCGTGCACCAGATCGCCGACACGTCGGCGGCCATCCTCGTGGTCGCGGTCCTGGCCTTCAACCTGTTCGCGCGAGGTCTCGGCCGCGCGCTGCAACGCCATACAACGGGAAGCCGCTGACGATGACGGAGAATGATGTGACAGTAGCCGAGATGCCACCGCTTACCGACTCGACCCAGCCAGCCGACGCCTCGTCGGTCTCTCCGAGCGCGGCCAGCGCACCGCAGATCCGCATCGCGGTTCAGCCGAGCGCCAGGGCGCAAGATTCCAGGAACCTGGAAACGCGCATCGCGGTCAAGGACCTCAACATCTATTACGGGCCGAAGCGCGCCGTACGCGACGTGACCATGGACATCCCGGCCAACGCGGTGACCGCGTTCATTGGCCCATCAGGCTGCGGCAAGAGCTCGATCCTGCGCTGCTTCGACCGGATGAACGACCTGATCCCGGGGGCGCGCATTACCGGCCAGGTCGTGCTCAACGGCGAGGACATATACGACAAGGGCGTGCTGCCAGTCGAGGTCCGGCGCCGCGTCGGTCTCGTCTTCCAGCGCCCCAACCCGTTCCCGATGACTATCTACGACAACGTCGCTTACGGACCGCGGCGCCACGGCGTCAAGGATCGCGCGCGCCTCGACGAGATCGTCGAGGGCTCCATCAAGCGCGCGGCGCTGTGGGACGAGGTCAAGGACGACTACCGCAAGAAGTCCGGTCTGGCCCTCTCCGGCGGCCAGCAGCAGCGCCTGTGCATCGCGCGCACCCTGGCGACGGAGCCCGACGTGATCCTCATGGACGAGCCGGCCTCGGCCCTCGACCCGATCTCGACGCTCAAGATCGAGGAGCTGATCGAGGAGCTGCGCCAGCGCTACACAATCGTCATCGTTACCCACAACATGCAGCAGGCATCGCGCGTGAGCCAGATGACAGCATTCTTCACGCTCGGCCAGGACCGCGCGGGAGTCCTCATCGAATACGCCGAAACGGCCCAGATATTCACCAATCCGCGCCAGCAATTGACCGAGGATTACGTGTCAGGGAGATTCGGATGACCGAAGCAGACCGCGACGACATCCAGGCCCAGCTCCAGGTGATTCTCGACGACGCCGAGCGTGATCGTGTCTCGGCCGCGGCGACGACGTCGGCCGTATCGTCGGCCATGCGCCGCGAGGGGCTCGACCGCGCCGAACGCGAGATCAAGGACGAGGTGCTGCGCATGGGCAGCCTCGTCGCGGCGCAGATCGAAGCGGCCATCGCGTCACTCGCCGCGCACGACCACGATGCCGCGACGGCCGTGATCATTGGCGACGTGCGCATCAACGAGGCGCAGCGCCACGTCTCGTCGCTCATCCAGACGGCGATCGCTACCCAGGGCCCCGTGGCGCGCGACCTGCGCATGCTGCTGTCGCTCGACCACGTGACATACGAGCTCGAGCGCATCGGCGACCACGGCTCGTCGGTCGCCAAGCAGGCCCAGAAGCTGGCTCCCCAGCCACCGCTCGGGACATACGTGGACCTGCCGCGCATGGGCCAGCTCGCGGCCGACCAGGTGCGCGCCGTGCTCCGCGCGCTGGTGGATCTCGACGTGACAACGGCGCGCCAGGTCGCGGCCGTCGACGATGACATCGACGACCTTTACCACAAGATCTTTGCCGAGCTGGTAGAGCTGATGCGCGCCGACCCGGGCAACGTCGAGCGCGGCACGAGCATCCTCTTTGCGGCGCACTACATCGAGCGCATCGGCGACCGCGTCACCAACATCGCCGAGGACGTCGTCTTCCTGGCCACGGGCGACATCGAGGACCTGAACCCTTAGCAACATGGGTCATGGCGCCGGGCCGCGTCGCCGCATAGGCTAGAGACGTGGACGCACGCGAAGGCGAGGCCGAGCTCGAGCTGTACCTGCTCCGCCACGCGCACGCCGGCGATCCGCATGCGTGGGATGGCCCCGACTCGGAGCGCCCCCTGAGTCCAAAGGGTCGGCGCCAGGCGCAACGGCTGGGCGCCTTCCTGGCCGAGCGTTCATTCGCTCCCGACGCGATCGTTACCAGCCCCAAGCTGCGCGCCAAGCAGACGGCGGAGATCGTTGCCGACGCGCTGGGCATCGCCGTGAGTGTCGACGACCGGCTGGCCGGCGAACTCGACGAGGAAGTCGTGGCGGCGCTGGCCGAGGCGGTCGGCGGCACGAGCGTGATGCTCGTCGGCCACGATCCGGATTTCAGCGACCTGGCAGCGTCCCTCAGCGGCTGCGAGTACCTGCCGCTCAAGAAGGGCACGCTGGCTCGGATCGACATGACACTGCCTGTCCAGGCGGGCGGCGGGATCCTGCGCTGGCTGCTGCCACCGGACGCGGTCGCGGGGATGGGCTAGGACCTCATCTTCGCGGCGGAGCCAAATCCGTTGCCGGGCTCTTGGATACCCTCCGCCGATGCTCCAGGCCGCCATTGCCGGGCTGCTCGCCGGGTACGCGATCGCGATCCCGGTCGGCGCCATTGCCGTGCTGATCATCCATACCGGGCTGAGCCACGGCCTGCGCACGGGAATTGCGGCCGCGGCCGGAGCCGCCAGCGCAGACCTCCTGTACGCCTCGATTGCGGCGCTCGCCGGCCTGTGGGTGACGTCGCTGATCGGCCCGCTCATCGGGCCCTTGCGCGTCGTGGGAGGCGCGATCCTGATTGCCCTGGGCCTGCGCGGTCTCATGACGCTCAGATCGGCGCGCGAGTCGATCAATCCGATTGCCGCGCACGACGAGGCGCGCCGACCGCACCATCGCACATACCTGGCACTGCTCGCCCTGACTCTGCTCAATCCCGCGACGGTCGTCTACTTCACCGCACTGACCATTGGCCTGCCGTTCCTGGGCGGCCTTGGCGAGCGGCTCGTGTTCGCCGTCGCGGCCGGGTTCGCCTCGCTCTCCTGGCAATTGCTGCTGGCGACCGTCGGTGCCGCGCTCGGCCGCGGCGGCGGCCACCGCGTGCGCTACTGGAGCGCCGCGATCGGCAACGGCGTCATCGTCGTCCTGGGCGCGCTCATCGCCTTCAGCGCCCTTGGTGCCCCGAGCTAGCGGCCGGCGCCAACCTCGTCATCGGATGCCGTCTCTTCGGCCAGCGCGAGGCGTCCCGCCGGGAGGCTGACGAAGAAGCGCGAGCCCTTGCCTTCCTGGCTCTCGACCCAGATCCGGCCGTGGTGGCGGTCGACGATGTGGCGCGCGATGGCCAGGCCCAGCCCGGTGCCGCCGCGGCCGCGCGAGCGGGCACGGTCAACCTTGTAGAAGCGCTCGAAGATCCGGTTGTGGTCGGCGCGGGGGACGCCCGGGCCGTGGTCCTCGACCTCGATGACCACGTTTTCCGGGTCGCGCACGAGATGTACGACGACGTCGCTGCCGGCCGGCGAGAACTTGACCGCGTTCTGGACGAGATTGGCCATGACCTGGCCCAGGCGATCGGCGTCGCCAACAACGGACGCATCGACATCATTGGGGATGTCCGCCTTGAGCTCCACCGACTGGCGCTCGGCATAAACGCGCAGGCGGCCAATCGCCTCCTGGACCACCTCGACCATGTCGACGTTGTCACGCCTGATCGGGCTGTCACCCTGCTCGATCTTGGCCAGGTCGAGCAGCTCGTTGACCATCTGCACGAGGTGGCCCGTCTCGACGTCGATCTTGGCGATCGAGTCTTTGACCCGCGCCGGCAGCTCGGTCCGTTCCGCCTCGAGCGAGAGCGACTCGGTCAGCAGCCGAACCGTGCTCAATGGCGTGCGCAGCTCGTGCGACAGGTTGTCGACGAACTCAGTCCGGATGCGACGCAGGCGACGCAGCTCTGACACGTCGGACAGCGCGATCCACAGGTCCGCGTCACGCGCCTGCCAGATATGGACCGTGAGCGTCCGCGGCGGCTCGCCGGTCATCACGTACTCGCCGGCCGCGTGACCCTTGCGCCGCGCCTGCTGGGCAAGCTCGTCGATGCTGTGGTCGAGGAAGGCTTCGAGCATGCTCCGGCCGACCAATCCACGCAGCCGCCAGCCGAGCAGGTCGACGGCCGACCGATTGGCCGACTTGACCGTGCCTGAGGGCCCGACGCGGATGAGCCCGATGCCCAGCTGGTCGGCGGGCGCGAGCTGCTGCTCGAGATCGGCGGGCGCGAGGCCGATGGCCGCCTCCGCGCGCGCGGCCGGCACGACGCTGGATTCAACATCTGAAGCCGAACGAGCGGCCGAACTGCGTCCAAGCCACACGCCAACGAGGAGCGCGACTAACGCCGCGCCGGCCAGCAACAGCCAGTACTCGATCGGCACGGGCTGAATCTACGGCTGACGGCGCAGTACGTAACCCACGCCGCGGACCGTCTCGAGCACTTTCGGGTTCTGCGGGTCGTCCTCGATCTCGGCCCGCAGCCAGTGGACGTGGACGTCGACGGTCCGCGTCTCGCCGGCATAGTCGTAGCCCCACACGTCGGCCAGCAGCTGTTCGCGGCTGAAGACCTGGCCCTGGTGGCGGAGCAGGAACGCGAGCAGATCGAACGCCTTCGGCTTGACCGGCCGGACCTCGCCATCGCGCAGCAGTCGGTGGCCGGCCAGGTCGATCGTGGCCCGGCCGACGCGCAGGATTTCGGTCGCGTCGGCTCCAATTGCGCCCACCGGGCGCTCGCTCCGGCGCAGGATGCTGCGAATTCGGGCCTGCAGCTCGCGCAGGCTGAACGGTTTGGTGACGTAATCGTCGGCGCCCAGCTCGAGGCCGACAACCTTGTCGACCTCGCTGCCGCGCGCGGTCAGGATCAGGATGGGCACGTCCGACTCGCGCCGGATGATGCGCGTGACCTCCGTGCCCGACAGCTGCGGCAGCATCAGGTCGAGCAGGATCAGGTCGGGTTTGTCGGCGCGAAAGCGCTCGATCGCCTGCGCGCCGTCCGCGGCCTGGACGACGGCATAGCCATCGTGCTCGAGCTGGTAGGCCAGCTCCTCGCGCAGGATGTCCTCGTCCTCGACGACGAGGATCGTCTGGGCCATCTAGGCCTGCGGCTGACCGGCTTCGGCCCTGCGCTTGCGCACGATCTCATCGATGGCTCGCTTGCGCAGCTGCCGGTTCTGGATCCAGTACTCGATGAAGCTGGTGCACTCACCGGCGTCGTTGAAGCGGCACACGTAGATGTTCCAGTACTCGTCGCGCATGTCACCGCCCGGCGTCTCGAAATAGCGGCTCCAGCCGCTCGCGACATGCGTCCCGTCAGCGTCGATCGCGAGCGGGTGGTACTTGGCGTCGTACGTGCCGGGATCGTCGCGATTCTCGAGCCAGGCGGCGAGGATCGCATCGCGCCCGCGCTCAGGCTCGTCCTGCGGGTGGTAGCGGTACTCGGCCTCAGCGCTGAACAGCGCGCCGATCTGCGCTGAGTCGTACGTCTTCCACGCCTCGACGTAGCGGTTCAGCCAGTCCTGGAACTGTTCATGCGTCACGGTCCCTCACCTCGTTGCAGCGTTTTCCATTGAACATGAGCGTTGTAAACGGATCGTTAACGGCGCTCGCTCAGTAGTGCCCGAGCCGCGTCCAGCCGCTCGAGCGTGCGCTCGTAGCCCAGTGCGACGAGCGTGTCGAACAGCGGCGGTGTGGCCGTCCTGCCCGTAACCGCTGCGCGTATTGCCATGAACAGGTCGCCGGCCTTCCAGCCACGGACCTCAGCCAGCTGGCGTAGCGGCGGCTCGAGCTCGTCCGCCTCGAAGCTGACCTGGCCCACGGCCGCGATGGTCTCGCGCGCGGCGGTCAGCGCCGCCAGTGTCGTTGCCGCGTCCCAACGCTTCGCGACGAGGAGCGCGGGATCGACTTGCAGCTCGTCGACGAACAGGAAGTCGACCAGCGGCCCGACCGCGGACAGGATCGGCAGCCGCTCGCGAATCATGGGCAGCAGCGCGCGGACATCATCTGCGGCCGGCATGCGCACAACCACGCCCTGTGACTCGAGCTTGCGAACGTCATCGCGCAGGAACGGTAAGAGTCGCTCGACGAGCTCCTCGTCGGACAGCTTGCGGATCCATTGGCCGTTGAGCCACTCGAGCCGCTCGCGGTCAAAGACGGCCCCACCCTGGTGGACACGCTCGAGCTCGAAGCGCTGGGTCAGCTCGTCCATCGAGAAGATCTCCTCCTCGGTGCCGCTCGACCAGCCGAGCAGCGCGAGGAAGTTGACGAAGCCCTCGGGGACATAGCCCTGAGCGCGGTAGTCGGCCACGGCCGTCTGCGACTTGCGCTTGCTCATCTTCGTGCGGTCCGGGTTGAGGATCAGCGGCAGGTGGGCGAATTGCGGTATGTCGGTGCCCATGGCCCTGAATAGCAGGATGTGCTTGGGCGTGTTCGACAGGTGATCCTCGCCACGGATGATGTGGCTGATCCTCATGTCCGCGTCATCGACGCACACCGCGAAGTGGTAGAGCGGGACCCCGTTGCTGCGCACGATTATGAGATCGCCTCCGAGTGCCGACGTGTCGATCTCGATATGGCCGCGAATGATGTCGTCGAACGCGACAACCCCCTCCCCGACGCGGAAGCGGATGACCGGCTTGCGTCCTTGGGCCTCGCGCGCGGCACGCTCATCGGCCGAAAGGTGGGCGCAGCGGCCGACGTAGTGCGGCGGTTCATGCGCGGCCTCCTGGGCGGCCTTGTCAGCCTCGAGCTCCTCGCGCGTGCAGTAGCAGTAGTAGGCCTTGTCTTCGCGCAGCAGTTGTGCGGCGACCTCGCGGTGGCGCTCTATTCGTTGCATCTGGCGGTACGGCCCGAACGCGCCTTTCGCCGGCTGGCCGGCAATCTCCGGGCCTTCGTCCCACTCCATACCCAGCCAGTGCATCTCCTCGAGGATGTCGCGCTCGTAGTCGAGTGAGTTGCGCGCCTCGTCGGTGTCCTCCAGGCGCAGGATGAAAGTGCCGCCCATACGCCGCGCGAACAGGAAGTTGTAGAGCGCGGTGCGCGCCGTGCCGATGTGCAGCGGCCCGGTCGGACTGGGCGCGATGCGAACGCGGACGCTCATCTGACCGACCACGGGCGCAGGCTCGCCGGCCCGATCAAGAGGATCGCCGCGGTCGCGGCGTAGCCGATGACGATGAAGCCGGAGACTGCGGTCGCCAGGCCGGCGGCCGTCGACAAGCCGCTGCCGCTGATGGCCAGGGCACCGACGAACAGGCCCCCGATGAACAGCACGCAGACGCCAGCGATCGCGGCGACGTAGGCCACGCGCGGAACGACGACGAGGATGCCGAGCACGACCGCGGCAAGGCCGCTCGCGGCCATGTCGCCGAAGGCGTCGGTCGTGGCCAGCGCGATCAGGGCGGCGAGCGGAATCCAGCCGATCAGGCTGTACAGCAGGCGCTGCCCGATCGTCGGCCACGGCGCCGGCCGCGACGGGACGATGTGCACATTCGCATCGCGGCCGGTCTGTGGCCGTGGCGCCGCGCGCGGCGCTGCCGGCCGGACGGGCTGCTCGACGTGGGCGACCGGTCGCGGCGGAGCGGCCTCTGCCGGAGGCGCTGCGGCCGCGGCGGTCGCTGCCGCTGTGGCGGCGGTCGCTGCCGCGGCGCGGCGGCGGGCCTCGGCTTGCGCGACGCTGCGTGCCCGGCCGGCCGTCACGACCTGCGTTCCCTGGAGGTGGAAGGTGCCGCGCCGCGGCAGATCTGCGTCACCTTTGCGGAAGTAGGCGCGCGCGGCCGACGACCAGGCCGCGCCGGACGATCGGTTGTAGACCTCGAAGTCCGGCTGCTGGCTGAAGACGGGCTCCTCTGGCGGCGTCTCTTGCGGGTTATCGGCGCGCTCCGCCTCGCGTGGCCGGCGCCGGCTAGGCGGCCGCTTGTCGGCCCGATTGGTGCCCTCCTCCCACCACGGCACCTCCGCCGCGGACCACGTGTAGGCGCGCGCGCTGCGCGGTCTGCTGCGCGGATCCTGGGCGTGGCTCTGTTGTTGGTCGGGCGGTCGAGTGGGTCGCTCCGTCGCCTCGGGCGCCGTCTTGGGCTTCGGTGCAGCGCGGCGTGTCCCGCGCGCCGCTGGCGCGTCCGGCGTGGCGCGGACCGGCCCGGGCGCGTGCTTCTGGTCCCACTCCTTGCGCAGCAGCGGATCGGACAGCACGCGGTATGCCTCCTGGACGCGCAGAAAGCGCTCGGTTTCCGATTTCGAACCGGCGTCGGGGTGATAGCGCTTGGCCAGCTTGCGATGGGCGGCCTTGATCTCCGCTTCGGTCGCGCCACGCGCGACCCCGAGCGCCCGATATGGATCACTGACCTGCTGCATCGCGTGCTCCAGCCTAGCCGAGCTCCGAGAACGGAGCGAGCTGAAAGACGGGCACGGTCAGCGCGATCTCCACTCCGCGAGGGTCGTGCGTCGGCGGGCGGTGCAGGTCGTTGAGCCGCTCGAGGACGTCCGCGGAGAAGATGCCCAGCTGGGCCAGCGACTCGACGCTCACCGCACGGCTGGCGCGGCCGGCCCTGTCGCCATCCTCGATCTTGAGCGCCACACCGGCGCCAGCACTCTTTGGGCCGCGCGCGCCTGGCAGGATGCCGATGCCGCGCAGTCCCTCGGCGCCGCCCTTTGCGACGAGCACGCCCGGTCGCGCGCGCATGAGCAGGGTGTCGACGGCGTCGCGCGACCCGCCGACCATCTCCGGAGCGGCAACCATCGCGTCGCGGATGCGCGTCATCGGCTCGATGAGCGAGGCCTGGGCAGCATTGGCGCCACCGGCCGGATCGGCCAGCAGGGCGAAGGCGCGGGCGATGGATGCCATCGGGAAGGCGTAGGTCAGCACGCCGCAGTTGTCGACGGCCGTGAGCAGGTCCGCCGGCCTGACCCGGAAGACCTTGGCTACAGCCGCGGCGACGGCAACCTGGCTGGGATGCTCGGGGCGCCAGTAGTCGGCCAGCGTCCAGCCGCCCAGGCGCGCCATCAGCAGGCTGGCGGCGTGGAAGCCCGAGCACATGTGTCGAATCGGCCCCGGTGCCTCGCCCTCGCGCGCAAGCCTGGCAGCGGTCAGCGTGTCGTACGGCGCGCCGTCCACCCCGCACGCGAGCAGCGTTTGCGACAGGCCGGCGCGGCGCAGCACGGCCTGGATCGTCCGAACGTGGGCGTCCTCGCCGCTGTGCGAGGCAGACATGACAGCGATCTCGGGCTTGGTCAGATGGAAGGCATCCGATCCGCCGGCCTCGAGCAGCGCGGTAAGAGCGAACGGCTTGATCGCCGAGCGCATCGAGGTGACGTAGTCGGGATCGCCAACGCCACGCTCGACCTTGCCGTCGACGGCGACCTGGACCACGTGGCCGCGATGGCGGCTCTCGACGTACGTGCCGCGGCGCACCTCGGCGAGCATGGGAGCAGGCGCGCCGCGTGGGTAACGGGCGCGTGGCAACGCTGGTCGTGTGGCCATTCGTCCGACAGTCGGCGCAAGGTCCGTCACGCCGGTCGCAGCCCTCGTCGGGGTCCTCGCCATGCCCTCCGATGGTAACGCGCCTCCTACAATCGAAAGCGATGGAGGAGTTCCCCGGCCTGAACGTCTCGCAGCATCCGGCCGTGCTGCACAAGCTGTCACTCCTGCGCGACGAGACGACCGATCCCAAGAAGTTCCGCGAGCTCGTGCGCGAGATCTCGTGGCTCGTCGGCTACGAGGCGCTGGCCGACGCACGGGTCGAAGACGTCCAGGTCAAGACGCCCATCGAGCTGACGCACGGCGCGCGCCTGGCGGACCGCATCGGCCTGGTGCCCATCCTGCGCGCCGGGTTGGGCATGGTCGACGCGATGCTCGAGCTGATGCCCACCGCACAGGTGTGGCACCTGGGCCTCTTCCGCGACGAACGGACGCTGCGCCCGGTCGAGTACTACAACAAGTTGCCCGACTCCGCGACGGTCGACCTGTGCCTGATCCTGGACCCGATGCTGGCGACCGGCGGATCGGCCACGGCCGCGATCGAGGTGCTGAAGCGCTGGGGTGCCGTGACCCCGGTGCGTATCAAGCTGGTCAACCTGATTGCTGCTCCGGAAGGGGTGCGCGCCGTGCAGCTGGCACATCCGGACGTGCCCATCTACACCGCGGCCCTCGACCGGCAGCTCAACGAGAAGGGCTACATCATGCCCGGCCTGGGCGACGCCGGTGACCGCCAGTTCGGGACGGGCCGCGCCAGCTAGTCCGAAGCGCGCGTCAGCCCGCGAGGAGCTTCAGGGCGACGACGACGCCGACGACGACCACGAGCCAACGCAGCAGCCCGGGCCGCATGCGCCGCGCGAGGAACGCGCCGATCTGGCCGCCGGCGATCGCGCCGACCGCGATCAGCGCCGCGGCCGCCCAATCGACCGGGGCGACGAGGATGAACAGGACGGCCGCAACGGCGTTGATCAGCAGCGCCAGCACGTTCTTGACCGCGTTCGATCGCTGCAGGTCGCCCGGCTGGAAGATCGAGAGCAGCGTGATGAGGAGCACGCCCTGCGCAGCGCCGAAGTAGCCGCCGTAGATCGCGGTCAGGTAAATCGCCGCGATGAAGACGAGGTCGTGGCCGCGACCTGCGCCGCGCCGTGCCGCGACGAAGCGCGAGAGATAAGGCTGTGCGGCCATCAATCCGGCGGCGAGCAGGATCAGAAACGGGACGACCATCTCGAAGGTCGATGAGGGCAGCGCGAGCAGCACAACAGCGCCGGTCAAGCCGCCGGCAGTCGCGGCCACGGCGAGCGTCACGAACGACCGGTCCGGCCGCGGCAGCTCGCGCCGATAGCCGATGACGCCGCTGAGCGTCCCGGGCACGAGCCCGAGCGTGTTGCTCACGTTGGCCACGATCGGCGAATAGCCGAAGAAGAGCAGCGTCGGGAACGTGATCAGCGAGCCCGAGCCGACGATCGTGTTGATAGTGCCCGCGGCAAGGCCGGCCGCGATGATCGCCAGCGCCTGGACGAGGTTCACGTGGGCAATGCTCGCCGACGACGGCAATCCGCGAGAATCGAGCCAAAGACGCTCGACGAGGAGGCACTCGATGCTCACGGCCACGAAGGACCTGATGCTCCCGGCGACCGTCACCGGTTCGTGGCCGCGGCCGCGCTGGTATGACGGCGGCCTGTGGGGCCGGCCGCTCGACACGGCACTGCTCGACGTCAAGTTCCGTGAGCAGTTTCTTGACGCGCACTCGACCGTGATCGCCGATCAGGAACGCGCCGGCCTGGACATCCTGACCAACGGCGACTACCACCTCGACGAGGACTTCGCCGGCCGCTCGTGGCACCACTACCCGCTCCAGCGCTGGAAGGGCCTCGAGCACGAGGAGCTTCAATACGGCAGCTCGCGTGACGCGCTGCTCAACTTCCCGGCCGGCACGCTGATGTACGAGATCGAGAGCACGTGGCGCTGGCCGCGCGTCGTGGGCAAGGTCGAGGCGGATCCCAAGAACCCGCTCGAATACGCCAAGCTGTGGCGCATCGCGCAGGCCCGCGCGGCATCGGGCAAGCCGGTCAAGTTCGGCACCTGCTCGTCCCAGGTGCTCGCGATCTTCCTCGACAGCCACACGGACAGGTACGACCTCGACGACAAGAAGCAGCTCATCTGGGACATGGCCACGGCAATGAACAAGGAGCTCCGCCAGCTGGCCGCGGCAGGCGCGAAGGTCATCCAGATCGAGGAGCCGACGATCCACTTCACCGCCTGCTTCCACCCCGAGGAAAAGGAGCTGCTCGACTTCATAGTCGACGCTTTCAACCACGAAGTGGACGGGCTCGACGACGTGGAGCTGTGGGTCCACACCTGCTGGGGCAACCCGAACATGCAGAAGGTCTACAGCGGCGAGTCGTACAGGAACTCGATCGAGATCTACCTCGAGCGGCTGAAGGGCGACGTATGGACCGTCGAGGCGACGGAGAACAACCTGGCCGAGATCGAGCTGTTCAAGCCCTATGCCAACAACCTCAAGAAGAAGGTCGCCGTGGGCGTCGTCAACCATCGCCAGCTTCAGGCAGATCTGCCGCCGGTTGTGGCTGACCGGATCCGTCGCGCGCTCGCGGTGATCCCGGCCGACAAGCTCGTACTGTCAAGCGATTGTGGCTTCGGCCGCCAGGGCTTCAACCGGCTGGTGGCCTTCTACAAGGCGACTGCCATCGCCCAGGGCCGCAACATCGTCTTGAAGGAGCTGGGCCTGCCCGAGCGATACGTTGCGGCCGCCGACCCGGCGCTGGTGCCCGACGTGCTGCCGGACAACGAACCGCTCACGCACCTGCCGGCACCATCGAGGTCGCACTGACCCGAAATCTTGCCGCCCACGCAGTCGCCGTCGGGCTTTGGCTCGGGCGTGATGGACCGCCGAAGGGCCGCACGGCACTTCCGGGATCAGCGCCGCGCGGGCAGATTCGACACTATGCGAAAACCCACACTTCTCATAGCCCTGCCCGCCGCTGTGGCGCTGTTGATCGTCATAGCGGGATGCAGCGGATCCGCCGGAGCCCTAACGGCCGGTGCCACTCCAACGGCCAGTGCCACTTCAACTGCGTATGCCACTCCAACAGGCACATCCAGCACATGGTGGCCAGGGACGATGTCCGGACGCCAGTACGGTCCCGGCATGATGTTCGGGGGCTGGAACCCTGCCCCCGAACCCGGCCAAGCCGGCTTCGTGGCAGGCACGACCGCCGCGCCGCGCGTCGTTCGTGTCATAGCCGGCCCGGGCTACACGTTCACGCCGTCAATCGTGCCGATCGTGGCTGGCGAGACGATCACCTTCGTCGTTACCGCGACGGGTCCGACCGTGCACGAGTTCAAGGTCGGACCGGCTGGCGAGGTTCAGGCGGACTCCGAGCTGGCGCCTGAGATTCCCGACATCGGCATGATGCAGACCAAGGCCCTGACCTACACGTTCAACGGCCGTGGGCCGTACGCCTTCGCCTGCCACGAGCCCGGCCACTTCGAGGCCGGAATGGAGGGCACGATCTCCATCGTCAGTTGATCTTTCCCCGTCCGAACAAGGGCGGCTCCGCCAGCCGTTGGCATCGGTTCGTGACGTGTACGCTCAGAACGATGGTGTTCGGCTGAGCGCGGCTCAAGAGAAGACGTCCATTCTCGGACGGGACGCGTGGCTGATCTTCGGCACGCGCGCGGTGCGCATGTTCGGCTACGGCCTCGTCTCGGTCGTGCTCGTGCTCTACCTGGCGGCACTTGGCATGCCGGCGCCCGCGATCGGCCTGCTCCTCGCGCTGACGCTGCTCGGCGATGCGGCCATCTCACTCTGGCTGACCACGCACGCCGATCGAGTCGGGCGCCGGCGCGTGCTCATCGTCGGTGCCCTGCTCATGCTCGGCGCCGGGGCCGGGTTCGCGGCCACGGACGTGTTCGTGGTCCTCGCTCTTGCCGCCACGATCGGTGTCATCAGCCCGAGCGGCAACGAGGTCGGCCCGTTCCTGGCCGTCGAGCAGGCCTCGCTCGCGCAGACCATCCCGGACGGCCAGCGAACGCGCGTCTTCGGCTGGTTCAACCTGACCGGCTCGTTCGCGACCGCGACGGGCGCCCTTGCCGGTGGCGCGATCGCCAGCTCGTTGATCGGTGGCGGCTTCGCGCCGGCGGACGCCTACCGAGCCGTGATGATCGGTTACGCGGTGCTCGGCGTCGTCCTCGCGCTGCTGTTCTCGCGCGTATCGAGCGCCGTGGAGGTCCCGACAGCCCCCGATATCTCGATCGCGCGCCGCCTGGGCCTGCACCGCTCGCAGCGCGTGGTCGCCAGGCTTTCGACCCTCTTCGCGCTCGACGCATTCGCCGGCGGCTTCGTCATCCAGAGCCTGATCGCGTTCTGGTTCAGCACCCGTTTCGGCGCGGATCCGGCATTCATCGGCGGCGTGCTCTTCGGGGCGAACATCCTGGCCGGCCTGTCGGCGCTGGCCGCGGCGCGCATCGCCGGCCGCATCGGCCTGATCCGGACAATGGTCTATACCCACCTGCCGTCGAACGTGCTGCTGATCCTGGTGCCACTGATGCCGACGCTTCCGCTGGCCGTCCTGGTACTGCTCCTGCGCTTCTCGATCAGCCAGATGGACGTCCCGACACGACAGTCGTACACGATCGCCGTCGTCGAGCCAGATGAGCGTTCCGCCGCGGCCGGGGTCACGGGCATTGCCCGCAGCCTTGGCGCCGCGGTGGCGCCGCTCTTTGCCGCTCCGCTCTACGCGAGCGGTCTCGCCGCGCTGCCGTTCATCGTCAGTGGCAGCCTCAAGATCGTCTATGACGTGCTGCTCTATGTCAGCTTCAAACGGGTGGCGCCGCCTGAGGAGGTGAAGTCATGACTGGGCCGCGACTCGACTGGCAGGCGTGGCACGCTGCGTACGACTCGGACACGCCCCTGCGGCGCCGGCTCGAGATTGTCCAACGCCGCATCGGCGAGGTCCTTGACACCTTCTATGGATCGCCACTGCGCGTGGTGAGCATGTGTGCCGGTGAGGCGCGCGACCTGCTCGGCGCTCTCGACGACCGCGACCGGCGCGACATCACGGGTTGCCTCGTCGAGCTCGACCCGGAGCTCGCAGGTCGCGCGCGCGCCCATGCCGACGCGCTGGGCCTGAGCGGTCTTGAGGTGCGCGTCGGCGATGCCGGCACGACCGCCAGCTACGCCGGTGCCGTCCCGGCCGACCTTGTCCTCGTGTGCGGCGTCTTTGGCAACATCAGCGACGCGGACATCGAACGGACACTCCGCGCGCTGCCCATGCTCAGCGCGCCGGGCGCGACGGTGATCTGGACGCGCCACCGGCGCGCGCCGGACATGACGGTCAACATCCGGCGCTGGCTGGCCGAGTCAGGTTTCGACAGCACCGCCTATGACCCGATCCCTGACAGCGACACGCTGGGCACGGTCGGCGTCGCGGTCTTCCGCGACGAGACGGCACCTTTCGTCGATCAGCCGCTCTTCACCTTCGTCCGCGAGAAGCTCTAGCCATTCGTCACGACCTCCTGGCACCAGGGCTGGCTGGAGGTTGCCGAGAAGTCGGGCGTGGTGAACGTGTAGTAGCTGGACCTGAAGAAGACGGTCCCTTCCACGGACCCACCCGGCTTGTACCACTTGATCAGGACCTGGACGCGGACGGTCCAGCTCGGATCATTGGCTGCAGGCTTGCCGCTGTGCTTCAACGTCAGTGCCGTGAACGGGGCCGCAGCGTTGTCCTTGGCTGTCGCCCTCTGGACCTTTGAACTGGCCACGATCTTCCATTTGCCGAAGCTGACGTTCTTACGCTGGATCTGGAACTGCCAGCTGACCGTGCGCGTGTCGACCTTGCCGGAATTGCGGTCGGCGGCGAAGACGGTCGGTGGCTGGACCGTGATCTTGGTCATTGAGTAGTGATTGCCATCGGACGTGGGGCCGTAGCTGCACAACACGAACGGCACGCCAAAGCTCTCGTTGAAGCTCCAGTGGCCGACCGCGCCGGTCGTCTTGACAGCCGAGATTGCCGCGACCGGCGATGCCGCCAGGATCGCGAAGACGAGCGCGGCCGGTACGAACGCCAGCGTACGAAGTGATCTGAGCATCAAAACCCCTCTGTTCTGGGCGCGCAGCGGCCCAGCGGCGCTGACTGTAGCGGCCTCGACAAGAGCCGACGAGCGTCGATCGCCAAACGAATCAAGTTTTCCTAGACAAAGAGCGCCAAGGTGAGCGATATTGCTCACATGGGGCAAGACGAACGCGAAGCCGGCATCCGGATGGGCGAGGCGGCGGAAATGCTCGGAGTGTCGGTCGAGACGGTCCGGCGCTGGAGTGCCGACGGTCGACTGTCCGTCGCGCGTTCGTCGGGCGGCCAGCGGCTGGTGTCGCGCGATGACGTGGCGCGACTACAGGCAGAACGCAGACAGCACGAGCCGGATCGGCCGATCGTCGCCCAGTCGGCGCGCAACCGGTTCCCCGGTGTCGTGACGCGCGTCGAGAAGGATCGAGTTGCGGCCGTCGTCGAGGTCCAGGCTGGACCGCACCGACTCGTCAGCCTGATGACGGCAGAGGCGG
>DATCGV010000093.1:0-22353 GCA_036508755.1 Candidatus Limnocylindrales bacterium
CGCGACCGGTCGGGCGCACCCAGTTCCGCAAGCTGGAGATCGACGCCGCCGGGCTGGCCTCACAGGCGCAGCTCGGGGGTCAGCTGACTGATCTGGCGAACCCGGATCTGGTGCTCGACGTGCGCGTCCTCGGCGTACGCAACGATGATCTGGACCTGAACGTCGAGGAGCTCGAGCGTCAGCTGGCGTCGAGGTTCCTGCGCCTGCGCGTGCGTGACGCATCGCTCGCGCCGCTCGTCGAAGCGCAGCTCGCACCGGCCGACACGATTCCCGGTGCGCTCACGCGCGACTTCCGGGCACGCATCGTCGACCACGAATCGCGCGGCGACACGGAGCGCGCAGCGGAGCTGCGTGAGGCACTCCGCCTGGGCATGCTCCTGCTCGACGATCCGACGCGGGTGACGCTGGCATGAACATCACCCGCTTGCGGCTGAAGGACTTTCGCCGTCACGCTCAGCTCGACATCGAGTTCAAGCCCGGCCTGAACATCGTCCGCGGGCCGAACGAGGCCGGCAAGTCGACCATCCAGCGTGCGCTCGAGATGGGGCTGTTCCGTCGCCCGACATTCGCGTCGGCGGAGCTCGACGAGCTGAAGCCATGGCACGCGCCGGAAGCCGACCCGCACATCGAGATCGACTTCGACGACGAAGGACAGGCCGGCTCGCTGCGCAAGACCTTCGCCGGCCATCGCGGCACGGTCGAGATGGAATGGGCCGGCCAGACGCTGACCGATCCGGCCGCGGTCGAGCAGCAGGTCGCGACCCTGACCGGCTTGCCGTCGGAGAAGTTCCTGCGCTCGACCGCGAGCGTGCACCACCAGGAACTGACCGGCCTGACGCAGGACGAGAGCACTCTTCGCGACCGGCTCCAGCAGTCAATGAGTGGCGCGGACCGCGGCACGCACGCCGCGCGCAAGAAGCTCGAGGACGCCATCCGGCGCTACAGGACGGAGGGTGCCAAGAACCCGGGCTACCTCAAGGTCCTGCGCGCGGACGTGGACCGGCTGCGCGAGCAGAAGCGCTCCGGCGAGGGAGCGCTCGCGCAGCTCGAGGCGGACCGGCGCACGCTGGCGGCGGCACGCGCGACCCGCGCCAAGCTCGACCGGCAGCTCACTGAACAACGAGACAACGCCGCGAAAGCTGAACGTGCCGCGAAGCTGACCGCGCGCGCCGCCGACGCGACCAAGCGCTACGCGCTCTACAAGCGTGGCGCGGAGCTCCGCGAGGAGATCGGCAAGCTCGACGCGTCGCATCCATCCGGCGTGGCACTGCCCGTCCTGCGCACGACCGTCGAGCATCTGCGCCAGCTCGAGTTCCGCATGTCGGAGATGCGCGCGGAGATGGCCGCCGAGCCGGACCTGTCGGGCTACGACGTTGCCATTCCAAACCCGACGTGGCAGCCGTGGATGGTGGCCGCCGGAGTGCTGCTCGCGATCGCCGCGGTGGCACTGGTTGGCGGTTTCGCCGCCGGCGCGCTGATCGTTGGACTCGTCGTCGCCGTGGCCGCGGCCGCCGCGGCGGCAGGTGCCTTCATGGCCGCCCAGCGCGAGCGCCGGCGGGCAACGGACGTCCGTATGCAGAACGAGCTGCGCGAGTCTGAGATCGCGCGCCGGCTGACTGGCCGCACCCAGATAGCGGAAAAGATCCGCCAGGCCGAACAGGAGCGCGTCGAGGCGCTCCGCTCGTTGCATCAGCCCGACCTGGCCACGGCCGAGCGGGTCCTCGCGGCCGAGACGGAGCACGTCGCCAACATCGGCGCACGGCGCGCCGAGTATCGCGGCCTGATGGGCGACGACCCGACCGCCGAGGACGTGGCCACGTTGCGCGACCGTGCCGCGGCAGAGGCCGACGAGTGCAAGCACACGTTGGCCGGCATGGGCGAGATCGGCCGTGACCCGGAGCGCCATGTCGCGGCCTTCAACCTCGCGCTCCAGCGCCTTGCGCCGGAGCGCGAGCAGGCCATACAGACAGAGGCCAACGCTGACGCACGCGTCAATAACAACGCCGTCGACGCCGAGCAGGTCGCGGCCGCCGCCGAGGCGCTCGAGCAGGCCGAGGAGGAGCTCACGGCCGCTGAGCGGCGCCTGCGCATCTACGAGGACGTGCTGGCGACGTTGAACGCCGCCGAGCGCGGGACGATGAAGAAGGCCGCGCGCTTCCTCGAGCAGCGCATGGCGCGGGACATTGAGCGCATCACCGGCGGCCGTTACAGGCGGCTGCGCGTAGACGAGCTGACGCTGACATTCACGGTCTATTCGCCCGAGCTCAACGACTGGATCGATGTGCGCCGCCTGTCGCAGGGCACGCTCGACCAGCTCTACCTGTGCGCGCGGCTGGGCATCGTCCGCCAGGTCACTCAGCCGGCGACGCCGCCGCTCATCTTCGACGACCCGTTCGTGACCTTCGACGCCGAGCGCGCGGAACGCGCGCTGAAGATGCTCAAGGAGCTGGCGCGCGACTTTCAGGTCATCTACATGACCTGCTCGGAGCGCTATGACGCGGTCGCAGACAACGTCGTCGTGCTCCCCGAACCGCTCGAGAAGGATGAGCCGGAGCCCGTCACCCCGACCGGCGCGGGCGAGGCGATGCCGATGTGGTCGAGCGCGACGCTGGCCGACGCCGCGCCGATCGGCGCCGGGGGCACGGCCAACGGCTATACGACTGGCAACGGCAAACCCGCCGTGGCGGACGTGCCGGCTACGAGCCCGGCGCAGCCTGCGCCGCCCGTCGCGCCGCTCTGGCCGGAGGAGCGCTGAACCTCAGCGGCTCGGTCTACGGCCTGCTCTCCGCGATCTCGTGGGGCGCGGGCGACTTCGGTGGCGGTCTCGTCAGCCGTTTCTCGAGCGTCTTTTCGGCGCTGATCGCGGGCGAGAGCGTGGGTCTGCTGGGCAGTCTCGCGATGGCCGTCGCATTCGGCGAGCCGCTGCCTTCTGCGACCTCTTTCCTGTGGGCCCTAGCCGCGGGCACGTGCGGCATTGCCGGCCTGGGCGCCTTCTACTACGCGCTGTCGCGCGGCACGATGGGTGTCGTCGCGCCGCTGACGGCAGTGATCGGCGCCGGCCTGCCGGTCGTCATCGGCCTGCTACAGGGGGAGCAGCTCGAGCTCGTCCGTGGCGCAGGCATCGTCGTCGCCCTCGCCGCCGTCGCGCTCATCTCGCTGCCGGGCCGTGCGACCACGACCGACGAGCGACGCCTGCTGCGTGTGGACCTCAGCCAGCTGCCGTTGATCGTCATCGGCGGCGTCGGCTTCGGCCTGTTCTTCGTCTTCCTCAGCCAGGCAGCGGGCACGGGCGAGACGTGGTGGCCGCTCGTCGTCGTACGCCTCGCCAGCGTTGTCTTAATCGCCGCTGCCACCATCGTGGCTATCGCCCGTACCAAGGCGCCGCGCCTCGCGACCCGCGCGGACATCGTCTTCGGCTTGCCCAGGATCCGTGCCCGCGCGCTGCCGTTGCCACTCCTGGCGGGCCTTTTCCTGCTGACCGGCGTCGGCGATCTGGGCGGCAACGCGTTCTTCGTCCTCGCCACGCGCGCCGACGTGCTGTCGGTCGCGGTCGTGCTCGCCTCGCTCTACCCGGTCGTGACCACGCTTCTTGCCGCAGTCTTCCTGCACGAGCGACTTCGCCTCGTGCAGGTTGTCGGGGTCCTGCTCGCCTCGCTCAGCGTGCCGCTGCTGCGCTAACTTCCTGGTTCGGGATGACGCGGCGAACCTCCCAGCCGCCGCCGTCCATCGCGCGCACGTCGTAGTGGGGCTGGTCGTAGGTCGTCGGACCCTGCTTGCGCCGGCCGGTGGCCAGCTCGAAGCGCGAGGCGTGCCAAGGACACTCGATGCAGCCATCGACGATCTTTCCCTGCGCCAGCGGGCCGCCCGCGTGGGCGCACACGGAATGCATCGCGTAGACGGTCGTGCCCTGGCGCACGACGACGAGCGTCTGCGCGCCGGCCTTGGCCGCCGTCGGCGTGTTCTCCGGAATGTCAGTCACGTCGAGCTTGGTCCAATCCGACTTTGGCCCGAAGCGCCACGCGTGGCGATTGACCATGTTGCCGAAGCCGTAGACGACCTCGCCGCCCACCCACGCCGCACCAGCGACGATCACGTAGCCGATGAGCGAGAGCACGACCGGGATCGTCCAGTCTCCTGCCGGCGACGAAAGGCGGAGCCCGAGCGAGACGATGTAGATCAGGAGGGCGACGACCATAAGCGTGGCGTGGACGGTCGCGACCGTGCGCGGCTCGTCATCCGTGTCGCTGTAGTCGGCCGCGCCGGCGACGGCCGCGCCGATCATGGCCAGGATCGCGAACGCGAGCGTCACGTTGCCCGCACTGCGCAGATCCAGGACATCGAAGATCACGACGAGCGTCAGTGCCCCGATGGGCACGTCGGTCAGCACGGCGTGGATCGAGTGGCCCAGCCACTTTCCGTTCAGGAAGTCCTGGATCGGTCGCATCGGGCGAAAGACGGCGCTGATCCAGCGCTGATTGAAGTCGCCGAAGGGCCGCGCCCAGCCGTACTGGGCGTAAAGAAGTCGACTGAGCAGCCGGCCGATCATTCACTCACCTCCAATGCAGCGCAGGTTAGCGTCCTAACGCAAGTGGAAACCTGACATAGAAGTCAGCTCGTCCCGACGAGCACGCCGGCGACCGCGCACAGGACGACGACGACTATCGGCGGCGTGTGCGCCACCACGAGCACCGCGAAAGCCGCGGCGGCTATCGCGACGTCGATCCAGCTGCCGACGGCGCTGGTCCAGACCGGGTTGTACAGCGCCGCCGCGAGCAGGCCGACGACCGCCGCGTTCGTGCCACTCAGCGCGCGTCGAAAGGAAGTCGATCGGCGCAGGTCGTGCCAGAACGGGAGCGTGCCCCAGATGAGCAGGAACGCGGGCAGGAAGATCGCCGCGAGGGCCAGCAGGCCGCCGCCGATGCCCGACGGCGGGACGCTGCTGACCGTGCCCAGGAACGCGGCGAAGGTGAACAGCGGCCCCGGCACCGCCTGCGCGGCGCCGTAGCCGGCGAGGAACTGGTCCTGGCCGACAAACCCCGGGTCGACGGTCGTGGCGTGCAGCAAGGGCAGGACGACATGGCCACCGCCAAAGACGAGCGCGCCGGAGCTGTAGATGCCGCCCACGAGGTCGAGCGTCTGCGAGGACGCCAATCGGGCGGCAAGCGGCAGCACGACGAGCAGGCCAAAGAAGAGGACCAACGCGGCCACGCCGACGCGCCGGCTGATCGGGCTTGCCTCTTCTGGCGTCGCGGGCGCCTCGTTTTGGCGGATCAAGAGCAGGCCGAGCAGCGCGCCGCCGGCTATGACCGCCAGCTGCGTCAGGGGAGTGGCGATGAGCAGCGCGACGGCCAGCGCGGCGAGGGCGAGGCCGCGGCGGGTCCAGTCCGGTGTCAGCGTCCTGGCCATGCCCAGCACGGCCTGGGCGACGACTGCGACGGCGGCCAGCTTCAGGCCGTGGACCCAGCCCGCGGCCGAAAGGTCGCTGGAGCCCGCGTACAGGCCCAGCAGGATGAGCGCTGCGGCCGACGGAAGGGTGAAGCCGAGCCACGCGGCGAAACCGCCACGCATGCCGGCGCGACGTGTGCCGATGGCGATGCCGAGCTCGCTGCTTGCCGGGCCGGGCAGGGATTGGCACAGCGCGACGAGGTCCGCGAACGCCGCCTCGTCAAGCCATCGTCGGTGCTCGACGTACTCGCGCCGGAAGTAGCCGATGTGCGCGATCGGGCCGCCGAACGAGGTCAGCCCAAGGCGCAGCGCCACGGCGAGGACCTCGAGCGCCGAGCCGCGACCGCGGCTTTCGACTCCGGTTGCCGCACCCGCCGAACTCACGGCGCGAGACTACCGGGCGCTCCGCTACTTCCCGCCCGGCGCGGTCAGGAGGTCAGCTGCTCGACTTCGGCTGTGGCGGCGCGATCGAGGACCCAGACCGCGTTGGGCAGGAGGGCCGCCTGCGACGGCCAGCGCGCGACGTCGCGGTCATCGCCCAGGACCTGGCCGATGATGCCGGCCTTGGCGCTGCCCGCGGCCATCATCAACACCAGTCCAGCGACGGGTAAAACCCGTGCTGACAGCGTCACTCGCGCGACATGTGGCGCGACATGCTCCGGGGCCGGGACGCCCAGCACGATCGGCGCGTCGAGTGCCAGGCCGGGACTGCCGGGGAAGAGCGAGAACATGTGCCCGTCGGGGCCGATGCCGGACAGGATCACGTCGAAGATCGGCACGCCGCCCTTGGCCAGCGGCAGGTAGCGGTTCAGGTCGTGCAGGTAGAGCTGGGCCGCCAGGTCGACCGGCTGATCGTCGCTGAGCGTCTCGTCGACCTCGACCGGATGCACGTTTCCGGGGTCGACCGCCAGACCGGGAACGTCGCCCGCGGCAACGTCGTCGCCCTGCCCGCCGTAGCCGGACAGCCCGGCTCGCTCGGACATCGCCAGCAGCAGCGAGTAGGCGAGGCCGGCGTTCGAGAACGGGTGGTCGATGGGCACGAACCTGTCGTCGCCCCACCACAGGTTGACCTTGCCCCAGTCGAGCGCGCCGGCGTTCGCCGGCGCGCGCAGCTCGCGGTACAGGGGCACGGCCGAGGAACCGCCGCTCAGCGCGATGTGCGCCACACCGCGCTGCTCGACTGCTTCCGAGAGCGCCGCAACGATGCGCCGCGCCGACTCGCGCGCCACGGCTGCCTCATCCTCGACGACGACGATGCGGGCCCCGCCGAGGAGATCGCGTGCCTCGGCCTCAGCCACTGCTGACGAGCCTCACGGCACGGATCAGCGCGCCTTCGAAGATGCGGTCGAGGCCGGGCGAGTCGAGCGCCTCGGCGATGAACGGTGTCTCGTCGAAGGGTTCGAGGCGGCCCGCGCGGCGCGAGACCTGGGCGCCGTTCCAGTCGGCCGTGGCCAGGAGATGGTCGGCCTGGCGTGTGATCCGCGCGCGGACGGTGGCACGCGGCCGGACTGCCTCGAGGTCGACGCGGACGAGCGAGCCGGCCGCGCGCTGCGCGCCGTCGAGCGTGGTACGCACCGGGCGCAGCTCGACGCTGATCTCGCGCTTGCCGCGCCTGAAGGCGCCGTGCAGGTAGTCGTCGTTGTCCACGGATGCCAGCGGCCGCTCAACCTCCCAGCCCAGGCGCGCAGCGAGCCAGCCGAGGTAGAACGCCGCCTTGGAGACGCGCAGCGTTGAACTTGGCCGCGCGACGTCGATGCGCACGCTCTTGATGTGGTCGAGCTCCTGGATAAGCAGCGGATGGTCGAACATCGCCGCGAGCAGCTCGCGCCAGAGATTGAGCCGCAGCCAGCCGACGTCCGTAACGGAGACGCCGTTCGCGACGACTGTCGCCAGGCCCGCCAGGCGCTTGCCGCCGTCTTCGTTGAACGAACCGGAATCGACCAATAGCCTGTTCGCCGTCGAGACGATCTCGTTGAATTGGCGCGTGCCAAAGGGCGGGTCGTCGGGCCACCACAGGACGACGGGCAGATCGTGGATGAGCAGCGGCGTGACCACGCGTGACAGGTGCTGCGACAGCTCGCCGCCGGTCTTGATCAGGATCTGCTCGGTGCACATCTCCGAACCGGAGCGATCGTTGAGCTTGCACTCGGCGTAGATGTGCGCGTCCATGTGCGACGGGCCGTCGAAGTCACCCGGCGAGAGGACGATGGCGCGCGAAGGATGGCGCTGATGAAGTGCGTTGATCGCGGCCAGCGCGCGCTCCGAGACCTCAGGTCGCGGCGCGACGACGACGAGGGTCAGGACACTCGTGCGCATGCGCACGTGCACCGATCGCGACGTGGCCATGCGCGCCGCGAGCCGTGGATCGGCCATCGCCTCGTCGCGCGAGGCGCTGCTCAGCTCCGCGCCCGATGCCTCCTCGGCGGCCGCGCTCCAGACCTCGCCCAGCTGGTCGACGCACTGCGAGATGCTCGTCGCGCGAACGTGCCAGCGCGACGTGGTCGGGTCCATCTCGAGCTCGGTCGTCACCGCGTCGTAGTCGGGGTCGCTCAACTCGACCGTCCTGCGCGGGCTGTAGAGCGGCGGGATCGACGACTTGCCGTCGGTGCTCATCGAGTCGCCAGGCTACATTCGCCGCCAGCGCCGGCCGTCGTGCTCGATCAGCTTGTCGGCGGCCTCCGGCCCCCACGAGCCGGCTTCGTAGAAGCAGATGTCGCTGTCCGGCGTGCCTTCGCGGTCCCACTCCTGCCAGACATCGATCATCGGCGTGACGATGCTCCAGGCCGCCTCGACCTCGTCCGCGCGGGCGAACAGCGCAGGATCGCCCAACATCACGTCCAGGAGCAGCGTCTCGTACGCCTCGGGCGCCTCGCGCGCGAACGACAGGCCGTAGGTGAAGTCCATGTTCACGCTGCGCACGTCGAGGCCCAGCTCGGGCACCTTGGCCGCGAAGCGGAGCATGATCCCCTCGTCGGGCTGGATGCGCAGCGCCAGCAGGTTCGGCTCTGGCGGCGTGGCCGACTCGCCGAAGAGCATCAGCGGTGGCAGCTTGAACTGGATCGCGATCTCGGTCGCCCGGCGGGCCATGCGCTTGCCGGTGCGCAGGTAGAAGGGGACGTCCGCCCAACGCCAGTTCTGCACCTCGAGCTTGAGCGCGACGAAGGTCTCCGTCTTGGAGGTCGGCGAGACCTCTTCCTCCTGGCGATAGCCGACAACGCGCTTGTCGCCGATCCAGCCTTCCTTGTACTGCCCGCGCACTACGTTTGCCCGCACCCGAGCCTCGGTCCACCTGGTATCCACGGCGCGGAGCACGCGCACCTTCTCGTCGCGCAGCGCGTCGGCTTCGAACGCGATGGGCGGCTCCATGGCGACCAGCGTCAGCAGTTGCAGCAGATGGTTCTGGAGGATGTCGCGACTTGCGCCGGCCTGCTCGTAGAACTCGCCGCGGCCCTCGACGCCGAGGTCCTCGGCCACCGTGATCTGGACATGGTCGACATAACGCCTGTTCCAGAGCGGCTCGAAGATGCCGTTGCCGAAGCGGAAGACCATCAGGTTGCGCACCGTCTCCTTGCCCAGGTAGTGGTCGATGCGGTAGACCTGCGACTCTTCGAAAACGCTGATGAGCGCGTTGTTCAGCTCCACGGCAGAGTCGAGGTCGTGCCCGAAGGGCTTCTCGACGACGATCCGTGCCCAGCCCTCGCCGCCGTCGCCCTCGTGTTGGAGACCGGCCTTGCCCAGGTTGGCGATGATTTCCTCGTATGCCGACGGCGGAGTGGCGAGGTAGAAGAGCTTGTTGCCGCGTGTGCCCCGCGCGGCGTCGATCTGCTCGAGCCGCTCCGCGAGCTCGCGGAACGCCGCGCGATCCGCGAACTGGCCGGGCTGGTAGAAGATGCCCTCGGCGAAGTCGTTCCACAGGCCGTCTTCGACCTTGACGCGCGAGTTCTCCTCGACCGACGTGCGCATCATCTTGCGGAACTCGTCGTCCGTCAGCGGCCGGCGCGAGAAGCCGACGACGCTCGTCTCGGCGGGTAGCAACCCTGCGCGGCGCAGGTTGTAGACCGCGGGCAGGATCTTGCGGCTGGTCAGGTCGCCGGTCGCGCCGAAGACGACCATCAGGCACGGCTCAGGCACCTTCTCCAGGGACAGCCCTGCGCGCAGCGGATTCTCGTGTGCCTGATCGGGGGCCGAGTGATATACGCGCACGGTGTCGTGCTGAGCGGCTGCTTTGGTCGTGGTCGTCGCGGCCTTGGTCGTGCCCGGCGCGGTCCTGGGCGTGCGCGGCGCGGTCTTCGGCGCCCCGGACTTGGCTGGGCTGCGTTTTCGGCTGGTTTCCGTGGCCACCCTGGCCTACTCCGTCTTCACGGCATGGCCGCCGAACTGGTTGCGCAGCGCGGCAAGCACCTTGGCTGAGTAGCTCTCGTCCTGCCGGCTCGAGAAGCGCGCCAGGAGCGAGAGGGTGATGATCGGCGCGGGCACGTCGTGGTCCATCGCGTCCTGCACGGTCCAGCGGCCCTCGCCGCTGTCGGCGACCCAGCCCTTGATGTCGGCCAGGTCAGTGCCGTTCTGCTCGAAGGCAAGGCCCGCGAGCTCGAGCAGCCACGAGCGAATGACCGTGCCGTGCATCCAGGCCTTGGCGATGGCTTCGAGATCGAGTGGGTACTCCGACGCGTGCATGATCTCGAAGCCCTCGGCGTACGCCTGCATGAGCCCGTACTCGATGCCGTTGTGGACCATCTTGGTGTAGTGGCCGGCGCCCGACGGCCCGCAGTAGACGTAGCCGCCGTCCGGTGGCGCAAGCGAGGTGAAGATCGGCTCGAGCGGTTTGACCGCCTCGGGATCGCCGCCGACCATCGTGCCGTAGCCGTTGACCAGGCCCCAGATGCCGCCGCTGATGCCGGCATCGACGAAGTTGATGCTCTTGGCCTTCATGAGATCGTGGCGGCGCTTGGAGTCCTTGAAATTGGAGTTGCCGCCGTCAACGATCGTGTCGCCTGGTTGCAGCAACGCGGCGAACTCGTCCATGGTCTGCTCGGTCGCGTCACCAGCGGGGACCATCAGCCAGACGATCCGCGGCGGGGTGAGCATGTTGACCACGTCCTGGGGCGTCAAGCCGCCTTCCAGCCCTTCGCCCATGATCTCGCGCGTCTTGTCGGGCGACCGATTGAACGCGACCACCCGATGACCCGCGTCGTGCAGCCGGCGGGCCATGTTGCCGCCCATCCGGCCGAGGCCGACGATCGCGAGGTCCAAAGCGTCCTTCCTCCTGGTGGCTGTGGGAGCGGTTGGGAGCGGCGGCTGGCCGGCTAGCGGTCGATCGGCTGGGCGAGCGCGGCAGCGAACGCGGCGTGCAGCTCGTTCAGGCCGACGTCCGGATCATCGCCCAGGTTGACCCGCGCGACGGGCAGCTCGTGCGACTCGAGCGACATGAAGTCGCCCGCCGCCTGGGCGTCGATCAGGATGCCGAATGTCTCGTGCCAGCCCGGAATCTCGAGGTCGTTGGGATGGTTGGCCGTGAGCTGCAGGAAGCAGCCGATGGCTGGCCCGCCCTTGTGCAGCTGACCGGTCGAGTGCAGGAAGCGCGGGCCGAAGCCGACTGTCACCGCACGGCCCGAGCGGTTGCGCAGCAGCGTCGCGATATCGCGCAGCGCCCGTTCACGCTCGGGCGTCGGCGCGACGTACGCCTGCAGCGCGAAGTAGCCACGCGGCTTGACACGTGCCAGGTGACGGCGCAGCTCATCGGCCAGCGCGTCCTTGCTGCCGGTCAGGCGCAGCGGCGCGTCGCCCGTCAGGGTCAGTCCCGTCTCGGTCACGAGCGGCTCCTGTGCGGGCAGCTTGTGCTCGTGGCGGTACTGCTCGAGGACGCGCTTGGTGTTGTCCTTCGACTCGGTGACGTTGGGCTCGTCGAACGGGTTGATGCCCAGCACGGCGCCGGCGACGGCCGTGGCAAACTCCCAGCGGAAGAACTCGGCGCCGAGTGGCGCGTCGGCGGTCGTGGCCAGGTCGATGACCGGGTGCCCGGCCGCGGCGAGCGCGGCGAGCGCGCTGTCCGTGTCGGCCTGCCACGCGGCGTCCGTGCCGCTGCTGAGGCGGACGAAGACACGGTCGTCGGAGTAGACGGCGGGTGAGCCGAGCGGCTCGCCGGCCACCGGAACGATGCCGACACCGTGCTTGCCGGTGCTCTCGGCGACGAGCTGCTCGATCCACATGCTCAGCGCGGCGAGGCGCGGCTCGATGACCAGCGTCAGCTTGTCGCGACCCTGACGGGCAAGCGTGCCGAGCGCCACGCCCAGGTTCAGGCCCGGGTTGTCCGCGGTGTTGACCGTGCAGCTGTCGGCCATCTGCCGAGCTGCGGCCATCAGCGCGCGTAGATCGATGCCGAGCAGCGAACCGGGCACGAGGCCCACGTACGACAGCGCGCTGTAGCGGCCGCCGATGTCCTCCGGGTTCAGGAACAGCTCGCGGAACAGGTCTGCGTGCGGCATGTGGCTGATGCTCGGAGCCGGGTCGCTGACCGCGGCAAAGTGCAGCCCGGCGTTGCCCTCGGGGACGTCGTGATGGATCTTGTCCTCGACGTGCCAGAAATGGGCCAGGAATGCGAGCGGCTCGGTCGTCGTACCGGACTTGGAAGAGATGACGTACAGCGTTCCCGCCGGGTCGGACGCCGCGGTGGTCGCGCGGACAAAGTCGGGATCGGTCGAATCGAGGACGTCGACGGTGATGCCCGGGCCGGCCGGCGCCATCGCCGCCGAGAGCACGGCCGGGGCGAGCGACGAGCCGCCCATGCCGGCCACGACGGCGCGCACGAAGCCTTCGTCGCGAATCTCGGCCGCGAAGGCTTCGAGTGGGTCGATGCGATCGTCAAAACCTGCCGGCAGGTCAAGCCAGCCGAGGCGGTTGCCGATCAGGCCGGCGACTTTCACGTCGCTCGTCCAGACGGTCGTGTCGCGCTCCCAGATGCGCTCAACCCACTTCTGCTCGAGCGCCTGACGCGCCTGATCGTCGATCTTTGCCTGCAGATCGGCCGGAATGCGTGTCGCGCTCGTTGGCACGGCCATGTCGGTCACTTGTGCTTCTCCCGGCCCCGGCTCTTGCTGCCCGCCAGCTCGCGAGCAGCCTTGGTTATCGCCTGTGCGTCGATTTCGGCCAGCTGGAGCTCTTCCTCTGGCGTCGCCGAGCCGGGCATGATTCGGACCGCGAGCAGCTTGCCCTCGACCGTGACACCGGCTTCGGCCAGTGCGCTGAACACGGCCTCGCCCAGGCCGCCCTCGGGCCAATGGTCCTCGACGGTGATCACGCGGCCCGTCGCGCGCGCGGCCTCGAGCAGAGTCTTCGTGTCGAGTGGCTTGACCGAATAGAGGTCGATGACGCGCGCGCGGATGCCGTCGGCGGCAAGCGTGTCGGCCGCCTTGAGTGCCTCGCCCAGGGTTATGCCCGCGCCGACGATCGTCACGTCGTCGTTCGCCGACGACTTCAGCACCTTGCTGCCGCCGATCTCGAACTCCTCGTCGGCGCCGTAGATGACCGGCGTCGCCTGGCGCGTCGTGCGCATGTAGTTGATGCCCGTGTTGTTCGCCATCAGCGCCAGGAGTCGGGCTGTCTGGTTGGCGTCGAACGGATAGAGAACAGTCGAGCCGTGCACGGCGCGCAGCGCGGCGATATCCTCGAGGCCCATCTGCGACGGGCCGTCCTCGCCGATCGAAACGCCGGCGTGCGAGCCGCACAGGTACAGGTTCGCCTGGCTGACCGCGGCCATGCGGACGAAGTCGTAGGCACGGCTGAGGAACGCGGCGAACGTCGCGCTGAACGGCTTCCAGCCGCGTACCTGCATGCCCACCGCGGCACTGATCATCTGCTGCTCGGCGATGTACATCTGGAAGAAGCGCTCGGGGAACTTGTTGCCGAAGGTCTCCGTGTAGGTCGAGTTGCCCACCTCGCCGTCGAGCACGACGATCGTTCCGTCGGCCGCGCCCAGGGCGGCCAGCGCGTCGCCGAACGCCTTGCGCGTGGCGACCTTGGCGCCCTTCTCGTAGGTCGGCAGCTTGAGCTCACCGCCGGCGAAGGTGTGCGGGCGTGCCTGTTCGTCGGGCGTCGGCGGCGTGATCCTGATGCTGGTTCGGCCGCCCAGCTCGCGGATGGCGTCGTCCGAATCGTCGACCGGCTTGCCGTGGAAGCCGTTCCTGTTCTCTTCCCACGCGACGCCCTTGCCCTTCATCGTGCGCGCGATGATTGCCGTCGGCTTGCCCTTGGTCGCGGTCGCCTCCGCGTAGGCCTGGTCGACCGCGACGACGTCGTGGCCGTCGATCTCGATCGTGTGCCAGCCGAAGGACCTGATTCGGTCGGCGTAGACGTCGAGGTCCCACTCGTAGCGCGTCGGCCCGGTCTGGCCGAGGCGGTTGACGTCGATGATCGCGGTCAGGTTGTCGAGGTTCTCGAAGCTGGCTTCGGCGAGCGCCTCCCAGATCGACCCCTCGGCCATCTCGCCATCGCCGCACAGGACCCACGTCCGGTAGTCGAGGCGGTCGAGGCGCTTGGCCGTCAGCGCGATGCCCACGCCGATGGGCAGGCCTTGGCCGAGCGAGCCGGTGGCGACGTCGACATACGGCAGCACGGGCGTGGGGTGTCCTTCGAGCCGGCTGCCCTTGAGCCGGTACGTCTCCATCTCCGGCTCATCGATGGCGCCGATCGCCAGCAGGATCGAGTAGTACAGCGGCGAGGCGTGGCCCTTGGAGAAGATGAGGTGATCGTTGTTGGCTGACTTCGGCTCGTCCACGCGGTAGCGGAAGTACTTGCTCACGAGCACGGCCATCAGCTCGGCCGCCGACATGCTCGAGGTCGGATGGCCCGAGTTCGCGCTTGCCGCGACCCGGATCGAGTCGACTCGGAACTGCTGGGCGAGCTCGCGCCAGGCGTCGTGTTCGGAGTTGTTCAAGGCCATCTCCACGTAGGCTAAACCCGGAAGCGATCGGGGCTGCGTTGTGCAGTCATATCATTGCCCGCCGCCCTATGAAAAAGCCCCGACTCGTATGCATCGGTGACCTAATGCTCGACGTTGTCGTGCGTCCCGCGGCGGAGCTCGCGACGGGCACCGACATTCCGGGATCGGTGCGTCTCCGACTGGGTGGGTCGGCCGGCAACACGTGTCGCGCTTTCGTTGGCCTGGGCGGCAAAGCCGCCTTCGTGGCCGCGCAGGGTTCCGACTCGCTTGGCCGACTTCTCGGTTCGGCGATGCGCGATGCAGGCGTTACCACGCACCTCGTGCGCGTGCCGGGGCCGACGGCGCGCCTCGCGGCGGTCATCGCGCCAAACGGCGAGCGCTCGTTCGTGACTGACCGCGGAGTCGCCGACGCGTTGCCTGCGGATGCCTTGCGCGCCGGCTGGTTCGCGCGCGCGGACGCGCTCCACGTGCCCGCTTATTCGTTGCTCACCGCGCCGCTATCAGCTGCGTCGTTGCACGCGGCGTCGCTCGTCCGCGCGCGCGGCGGCCTGGTCACGGTCGACCTCGCTTCGCGCGCGCCGCTTCTTGCCGCAGGAGCAGACGCCGGCCTGCGTGCGGTGCGTGCCTGCGCGCCCGACATCCTGTTCGCGAACCACGACGAGATGTCTGCGCTCGTTGGATCGCGTGGCGCGCGCAAACTGCTCGATGTGGCACCGATCGTCGTCGTCAAGCTGGGTTCGGCGGGCTGCCGTGTGCTGTGGCGCGGACCAACGGCGGCCGCTCCGCTCGAGATCGAGGTCGCAACGAAGCCGATCAAGGCCGCGGACACGACAGGCGCAGGCGACGCGTTTGCTGCTGGCTTCCTGTTCAGCCTGCTCGGCGGCGACTTTGATCGCCACAAGCCGTCAGCGGCGCAGCTGCGTAAGGCGGCACTCGGCGGACATCGCGCCGCGGCCCGCGCGCTTTCCGGCCCACGACCTGAGCTTGCCCTGTGAACGTGCCGCTATTGGTCGCGCCGCGTGTCACGGAAGCAATTGCGGCCGGACGACCGGTCGTGGCTCTCGAGTCGACGCTGATCACGCACGGCTTCGCCCATCCGATGGGCGTCGATGCCGCACGCCGGGCCGAGGCAGCGGTTCGTGCCAGCGGCGCGGAGCCGGCGACTGTCGCCGTTCACGCGGGCAAGCTGGTGGTCGGGCTGACCGACGACGAGCTCGAGCAGATCGCGACCGCTCGTTCCCCGCGCAAGGCGTCGCGCGCGACGCTTGCCCTGGCACTCGCGGAGGGCGGCTGGGCCGGGACCACCGTGTCGGCGACGATGATCGCCGCGGCGCTCGCCGGTGTCCGGGTCTTCGCCACGGGCGGAATCGGCGGCGTGCATCGCGGCGGCGAGCGCACGATGGACATCTCGGCCGACCTTGATGAGCTCGCGCGCACGCCTGTGCTCGTCGTCTGCGCCGGCCCGAAGTCCGTGCTCGATATCGACCTGACGCTCGAGTATCTCGAGACGCGCGGGGTGCCCGTGCTGGGCTGGCAGACGCGCGCGCTTGCCGGCTTCTACGCCCGTGACTCGGGCCGGGTGCTCGAGGGCTCTGTCGCTGACGCGGCCGACGCCGCGCGTGTCGCCCAGCTCCACTGGAGCCTGGCGCTCTCCTCGGGCCTGCTCCTCTGCGTTCCGCTCCCGGCTGAGGCCGCGCTCTCTCGGGAAGAAGCGGAGGCCGCGATCGCCCAGGCCGTGGCGGACTCAGAGGCCGCCGGCGTTCACGGTCCGGCAGCCACGCCCTTCGTCCTGGCGCGCGTCGCCGACCTCACCAACGGCCGCTCCGTGAGCGCCAACCTCGCCCTGATCGAGAACAACGCCCGCGTCGCCGCCTCGATCGCCGTCGCTCTCGCTGCACGCGGGTGACCAGCACCGTCGCGCCAACGTGACCAGGCGGCCGGCCTAGCTGCGGCGGCGCTGGTTGTCGGGTTAGTTGCGGTTACTGGGCTGCTGGTTCTTCGGTCATATGTGTACATCCCGTTCCTCGGCGATGACACGGCGGTGATCCGTGACCCGGCCTCTCTGCCAGACAATCTCCACGTGTGCGGGCGCACCTGGCACAAGGACGGCTTGGGCCGGCAACAAACTGCAGAGGAGATCACCTCGCTCTCTGAATCGCAGCCAATCGTGGTCGATCCCCGTCAGTTCGCGCCTTGTCCTGCAGGAGCGTGCGACGCGACGGCGACGAGAAGTGCGTGCGCGACCGTGATTTTCGCCCGAGTCGGCCAGGACGCTTACCTCGGCTATTCGCTTTCCGGCGGCCCATAGCCCGCACGAGCAGCTCTTAAGCGGGCGATAAGTCACGGTCGCCATCATCGGACGATGAGGTCTGAAGACGAACTACTCGCCCGGTATTCGCGCCTCCTACGCCAAAAGGCCGGACTTCGACAGACTGACCTGGAGGCCTCTCGGTACGCTGCCCAGGAGATCGAGGCGGGACGCGCCGGTCAGCTGAGGCTTGACCTCGTTCGGGCGCATTTCGCTGGCTTGGGCGCGAAGGCTCAGTTCAGTATCTGGTGGAACGGCGCGGCGCTCGATCGGCTGCTGGATGAGCGCCACGCTGAGGTCGTCAACTCAACGGCCCGGGTCCTGCCGCGTTACGACTTCAGGGTGAAGACCGAGTACACGTTCAACGACTACGGCGACCGTGGCTCGATCGACGTGTTTGCCGGCCACGATGCCACGCGCGCCATATTCGTCGGCGAGGCGAAAAGTGAGTGGGGCTCGTTGGAGGAGACACTGCGGCGCCAGGACGTCAAGGTTCGTCTTGCGCCCAAGCTCGCAGAGGAAGCTTTCGGTTGGCGTCCGCTTGGCGTGGCCAGCGTTCTCATGTTTCCGAACGATCGAACGTGCCGGCGCACCGCTGACCACTACGCGGCGACGCTATCTGCCTATCCGGCCCGCGCTCGCGAGATTCGAGCATGGCTCAGGCAGCCGGTAGAGAACATCGGAGGAATCTGGTTCTTGACAAACGCAGGACTGGTTAGGCGCGGGAGCTAGCCGCCGGCCGGGATCCCGTCAGTTTCTTGGACAGGCGCAGGATTGGGTAGGCGGCTGTCCGAATGTCATGGAAACGGCGCAGACCAGTTATGCATTTGGCAGGAACACGAGCGATCGGGGTGTGGAGCGCGGCGCGAAGGCGTTCGCGGCGGTGGGGCGGCGCGGGCCGGAGTCGGCTAGGGGCCGTTGCGCAGCGTGGACGTGTCGACGACCTCGAAGTCGGAGCCGTGGAGCTGCTGGAGCTGGTGCAGGTCGTCGTCGTTCCAGCCGGCGGATGGCGCGCCCGTGACGTACCAGGGCGAGCCGTTGTCGGCCAGGATCATGCCGTACTGCTGGAGCGCGGCCAGCAGCACCCGGGCCTGCGGGCCGAAGCGGGATATGTCGACCGAGGCCTTGAGCCGGACGCGCAAGCCCATCGGCGGCAGTGCCGGGTCGGTCGAATCGGAGGCGTAGTGGCGCGCCGGGTAGATGTACGCCTTCTGTGTCTCGGGTGCCGTGAAGCGCAGGGCGTGGTTGATCGCGCCCGCGGCGACCTCGTCGTAACGAACCAGGCCCGGCAGGATCGGCAATCCGGCCGCGTCGGCAGACGTCCAGCCCGCAGGTCGCAGCGCGTTGGACGACAGATCCCAGATCGCGCCCGAGCCGGCCTTCCAGCCACTCGCCGTCTTGTGCGCCGCGTACAGCTCGTAGAGCCGGCACGTATCGCGTTGGACGATGAGGATGTGGCGGTCCGACCCACCCTCGATCTTGGGTTTCCTGGGGATCGGGTACGGCCCACGATCCGACTGTGACCTGTACTGGAACATCACCTTCTTCTTGGACACGCCCGACCCGACCACGTTGTACGGGATGCCATAGTCACCGCCGGCAATCGACGAGAAGTCCGGGTGCAGGTAGGCGCCACCGCCGATCGACGCGATCATCGTCGCCGAGTTCGACGCCACGGGCAGCGCATCCACGCGCTCGTTCCAGACGTTGTCGGCGGGGAAGATCTCGCACTTCGGCGCGCCCGGGATGGTCACCCGCGCGACGGCGTCGGCCGCGGCTCCCTGGAGCGGCAGGCACAGCGCGGCGAGGATGGCCGTGATCAGCCAGATGCCGCGCCTGTTCGCCATGTCGGCATGGTCGGGCCAACACGCGGACCGGGCAAGACGAACCGGCGTGCCATCTCGAACGTACTTTTTTCGCAACATTCCGTTGCGCCGCGGAACGCAGGCGCTTGACTACGCGTCACAGCGGGGTCGTCTAGAGTGCGGGATCAGGAGGCGGACGCCGTTTGAGTCAAGCCGTGAATCGAGGGGCCCCACGCCCCGTGAACACTCAGCGCAGATCCGGCGCGGTCGCCGCGCTGCTGAGCTTCATCTTCCCTGGCCTCGGCCAGGCGTACCTGGGCCTTAAGCGCGAGGCGCTCATCTTCGCCGTGCCCCTGCTCGCCCTCTTCTTCGGGGTCGTGGCGTGGGTCGTCAGCACGGGCCTGACCCGTGCCGGTGCGAGGCTGCTCGACCCAACCGTGGCCGGCATCGCGGCCATCGTCTCGGCCGTTGTCGTCGTCTGGTGGGCCGCTGCGGTGCTGACCGCCTGGCGCGCCGGCTACCACAGCTCGCCCGCGACCGTCGCCGTACCTGTGGCGCTGGTCGCCATCCTGTTCATGGCCAGCGTCTACGACCGCGTCCCGCTCGGGGCGTCGTGGCTCTACAGCATCTCCGTCGCCGACCACGGGTTCGATGGCGGACTCGACTGCACGATCCAGGACTGCAACACGGGTGATGGGTTGCCCACTCCGACAAACGGCACGGTCGCGCAGATCCCCACCGGAACTGCCAGCGCGCAGGGTTCGGCGACCTTCGGGCCGACGCCCTCATCGACCCCGACGAGCACGGACGGCGAATACGCCCCCGACGCGACCGAGCCGCCGGCGTCCATCGAACCCGGTCCAAGCCCCTCGTTCGACATCACCAAGATCGACGCCCAGGATGACGGCTGGCTGAACGTGCTACTGCTGGGCCTCGATACGCGCTGCGCGGGCGGTCTCGTCACCGGCGCGAACACAGACAGCATGATCGTGGTCAGCGCCAACGCGGCCATCGGCCAGGTGTACATGTTCAGCTTCCCGCGTGACATCGCTCAGTTCCCGTTGTATGTGGGCGGAACCATGCCGGGCTATTGGAAGCTGAACACGTTCGCCGGATACACCAAGGGCTATCCCGACACGTTCCCCAATCCTGGGCAGCCTGCTCTCGCCTACGAAATCGGCTTCCTGATTGGCATGCCCATTGATTACTACGCCTCGATCAACATCTGCGGCTTCCCGCAGCTCATCGACGAGCTGGGCGGAGTCGACATCTGCAACAGCAAGGCCATCGATGATCCGAGCTATCCGTGGGGCGATGGCACGACCGGCTACCAGCTCGCCACCGGGCCGGCGCACCTCAACGGCGCCAATGCGCTCGCCTATGCCCGCTCGCGCCACGGCAGCAGCGACTTCGCCCGAGCCAGGCGACAGCAGCAGCTTCTGACGGCGATCCGCCAGTCGCTGCTCACGCCGCAGAACCTTGCGCGCTTGCCCGACATCATCACGGCCATGGGCGACATCGTGCACACGAACTTCCCACCCGACCAGATCGACCAACTGCTGCAGCTCGCGAACCAGATCCAGTCCAATCCAACCGGCCAATACGTCTTCAGTTTTCCTGATTGGGCGCAGCACCTGCCGCGACTCCAAACGAACGGCCGGTCTGTCGAGTTCCTCGACATGGACAAGATCGCGGCCCTATCCGACCAGGTTTTCGGCAACAAGAGCCAGTACTGGACTAATGGACCGCTCCCAAGCGTCCAACTACCCCAACCGGCCCCTAGCGACACCCCGGTGCCGGGTGGTACACAGTGCTGAATGCGTATCTACGAGGGAGCCCCACGGCAAAACTATGAGGAGGTGCTGCGCTCGATAGGCGCGGTGCTGGACCAGCGCGGAATGCGCGAGATCACCCTCATGGAGACGGACGATGGCTTCATCGTCCAGGGTCTGGCACTCGTGCCCGGCGAAGAACGTGCCTGGAACGATCCCAGCGCCCGGCTGGCCAAGGAGACGTTCCACCTGCGCGAGGACGACGTCGGTCGATTCCTGGACGAGGCACTTACCCGGCGGCAGGGGCGCGGTCCACGGCCGCCGAACCAGAGTGCGGCAGCACTGACCGGCTTCTACGAAACGGCACTGCGCGTCATCGGCGGGTACATCGATCAGCAGCAGCCGCGCGATGTGTTCTTCTTCGAGCAGGATCATCAGTTCGTGATGCGCCTGCTCATGGCGACGCGAGCCGGCCTGCGCCACGTGCTGGTCGAGTTCACGCGCGAGGAAGTCGAGGCGATGATCGCCCAGGCCCAGAACATGCGCGGCCGCTAGCCGCCCTCCGCGCGCCCGTCGGTGCCACTTGCGCTACCGTGTCCATGGCCAAAGAGTCCGACCAACAACTCGCCGCCCAACCCTGACCCGGCAACGGAGGTCCACGTGAAAAGCCTGATCAAGCTCCTGGTTTTCCTTCTCGTCGCGTTGCTCGCGGTGACGGTCATCGTCCCGCTCGTCGCCCTTGCCGGCCTGTTCATCTGGCTCAAGCTGACCGAAGAAGCCGACGACGAGGCGCTCGACCTCGAGCAGGACATGGAGACGACCACCGACTCGGCCTCGATCTGATCGAGCCACCCCGGCCGGGGAAAGCCCCGGTCAGCTTCCTGATCGATTACGACGGCACCGTTTCGCTGATCGACATCGGCGACGAGTTGCTCGCGCGCCACTACCCGGACCGCGTCGAGTTCGAGCGCCGTGATGCGCTGTACGACGCCGGCGAGATCGGCTCACGCGAGCTGATGGAGTGGGATATGGACGTTTTGCCGCGCGACGGCGATCTGCTGCGGCGCGAGGCAGCAGCAATGCCGCAGGACGAGGCTTTCCCCGGGTTCGTGGCCGCGGCCAAGGAGCGCGGCGCGCTGGTCGAAGTTGTCAGCGACGGCCTTGGTTTCTACGTGGCCTCGAATCTGGCCGCGCTCGGCGTCGCTGACGTGTTCGTGGCCACCAACGCCAACCGCGTCGAGAACGGCGGGGAGGGGATGTCCTTCCCATTCAGCCACCCGACGTGCTTCGTGTGCGGGACGTGCAAGCGCGAGCGTGTCAGGCAGCACCACTGTGCGGGGCGGGTGGTCGTGTTCATCGGCGATGGGACGAGCGACCGCTTCGGCGCCGCGCACGCCGACCTCGTCTTCGCCAAGCAATCGCTGGCCCGCATCTGCAGCGCCGAGGGCTGGCCGTTCATCGAGTGGGGCTCGTTCGTCGACGTCTCGGCCGAGGTAGAGCGAGCCTTCAGCGACGGCCGATTGCCCGGCACGACTGACGATATGCCGCGCTGGCGGGCAGAGCACGGGCACGGGCCGCGACCGTTCATCTGCGGTCCCGAGGTGTGGGGGCCGGGCCGAACGACGCCCGGGCCGGGACCGCGCTGACTCGTCAGTCACAGTCACGACACAGCTTGGGTGCCGGGCGAATCTGCCTCGCCCGGCTATGATCGGCGCATCGTGCGGATGTCATTTGTGGTCACCCTCCTGCTCGCGCTCGCCTTCTGTGGCCTCGTCCTCGGCGGGGCCGTCTACCTTGGATTCCTGTCCCTCGGCGGCGGCGTAGCCAGCACCGGCACGCCCGGGCCGCATGCGAGCTTCTCGTTCGTGCCGGGGACGCCCACCGTGCCACCGACACCCACTGTCCCGTCCACGCCACCGTCGGCCCCGGCGAGCAACGCGATCTTCAGTCCGGGCGGCACCTACACGGTCAAGCCTGGCGAGTCGCTCAGCCTGATCGGCCAAAAGCTCGGCATCCCATGGCTGCTTATTGCGCAGGCGAACAACATCGCCGGCCCGGATTACATCGTCCAGGTTGGCCAGGTGCTGA
>DATCGV010000094.1:0-4995 GCA_036508755.1 Candidatus Limnocylindrales bacterium
CAGCGGTCGCCCGTACCGAGTTAGGCGCCGTGCGCGAGACGGCGCGCTGCCTGCGGGAGATCGGCGCCGGGCGCGTGTCAAGGTAGCCGGCCAGCCGAACGGCAGCGACGGGGCGCTTACTAACCCGCAGGTTGTACCTCGACAAGGATCAGCTTCGCAGTGCTTCACGAGCAATCGAAGCTAGGGTGGTTAAGCCGCATCGCGCCGCAGACCCCCGTCCCGTCCAGTGCCGCGCCGGCCGGAGCCGTCCGAAGTGCGCCGGCGCTCCGGCGTGCCGCGCCGGCCGGAGCCGGCCGAAATGCGCCCCACGCTCGCGCGTGTCCCGCCGGCCGGAGCGGTCCGAAATGCGCCGGCGCTTGTGCGTCCCGCCGGCCCGTTGCTACCTCTCGTCGTCGCGTGAATGTTTGAGCAGAGCGCCCAGGCCATCGCGCCACAACATTCTGGCCAGCGAATCCTCCCGATGCGGTTCGGCAGCCGAGGTCAGGCTCGCTGCTAGCTCACGACCGGCTGGCGTTAGCTGCCAAAGTCCGCGGACCGGACACCAGACAAGCCCTTGCCCAATGAGCGCCCGCAGCCCGTGGCGTGCAGTTCGCTCAGGTAGCGATGCGAGGTCGGCGAGCGCAACCGTCGATGCGCTCATGTCCTCCATCCGGGCGAGGGCGGTAAGCAGGCGTTCGTCCCGAGTCATGATCGCGGCGCTTTCGGCTGGTCGAGATCGTCGATGGCCTGCCTCGCCAAGCCCTCCACCACTGACAGGCCAAGCCGGAGAGCGAGCCGCTGCGACGAGCGGAGGTACGCGCGGAGCTGGATGCGTGGCTGGCGACGAGTCGCGCAGAGGTTGCATCGCGTCGGAAGTGGACCTCGTGCCCCAAGCCGGCGGACAACCTCGCTGCCGCAGTCGGCGCATCGCTCGGTCGAAACCAGCGTCTGTCCGCCAATGTCCGGCTCTTGGATGACGTAGACGAGCAGGGCATCGATGTAGGACGCCCAGGCGTCCTGAAAGCTCGACGCACCGGGGATGCCAAGCGCGGGGATCCCCTGCAACCAGCAGGTGAGCGCGTCGGTTTCGCCCTCGCAGAGGACGATGCTCGGCGGGTTCCCCTCGGTCATGAGCTTGTCCAGCCCGTACGGAATGAGCGTGACCCCTGCCGGTTGCCGGAACCGGTCGCCGGTCAGCGCGATCCGCCAGCGGTCGTAGGCTCTTGCGCCTTCGGCGGTGCGGTACTCCATCGCGACCGCGGGCTGGCCGTAATACCAGTCGTCACGGAGACCATGGCCGTGGAGGAAGTCTTCCGGCAGACCCTTTGCCACCGCCAGCTCGGCGAGGGTAAGACCCGCGCTATGGTTATCAGGTCTGGGCTGCGACGTCATCTCGCACCTCCGGGCAGGCCGCCGCGGTCAGGATCAGTGACGCGGCGGCCATCTGTGTGTTCGGGGCAGGAAACGCCAGCGGGCAGCGGTCCCATTCGCTGCTCAACTGTTCGTCTCAGGCGTTGGCGGTGCGTTGCGGCAGGCGCGGCCACGCCGCGCCTGCGCTGATCGCAGAGCGAGTGCCGCGAAATACGCCTTACGGAGGTGGTTGGCGCGCCGCTGGCGTTCGTCTGCGCTCAGCGTTCCGTCCGGGTCAGCCTGCCGCTCGAAGCGGTCGAGGAACGCCGCGCGGGCACGCTCGGTGATCTGACGGGAATCGTGGGTCGCGTGTAGGCGGTGGGCGCCGATGCGGCCGGCGAGAGAGCGAGTCGATTTTGGAACAGCCATGGGGTCACTCCCCGCAACTGCCGTTGCGGTGACCCGGCTGCGGAAACTCCCGCCGAGGGAGTCCGTCACTGCGATCGACCCTTTTGGTCGAACCGCTCTTCGGGTGTCGCCCTATCTAGGCTAGTTACAGCGTACCAGACTCCCCCGCGTCGTCAGCTAACGGTCCCGTGTGCAACCCGCGCGTGCACGGCCCACACACGCCGGCCGGCCAGGAACCCGCGCCGGCCGGCAGCCAAATGCAGCCACAGGCGCAACGAAGCGCCGATCGGGCGGCAAAGGCGCCGCGGGATCGATCCGGGGCAGCTCATCGCCGCGGTCGCTCAGCAGGACGCGCCGCATGACCTGCCCACGGCCACAGTTCGTGCAATAAACGAACGCCGCGTCGCCGACGCGTGGAAACGGGCGCTTGCTCGCGCCGATCAGATCACCGGCTCCCTGAGTCTTCGGGAACCAGATGGGCGGATCGCCGGGGACGATCTCGTCGGATCGGGGCGAGATAGCGGACTCAGACACGCGAATCCGCGTCTCCCGTCCACTGCCGACGACGCCCAGGTCCACAACAATCCTTGCGCTTCTGACTGCCCGCCGCAGATGGCCCTCGCCCCGACGCCGAGCATTGCTGCGCACCCCGAAACGGCGTAGTCGGTCGTCTGGGCGGCGCGGCAGCGGGATCAGCTCTGAGCGCAGAGTCGGCGCCGGGAGATGCTCGCGCCAGTCGCCCTCATACAGCTCGGGCAGCTCCGGCGTCGGTTCGGGCACGACCTGCCGGCCAAGGGTAGTGCGACAGGCATGACAGTCGTGGAAGCGAACGAGCATCTGGCGCGCCCCGCGCCGCTCTGGGTAACGGCGCCAGCTCGTGACCTCAGCGTGAGGCAGATGGAGCGAGCCCACCCCGCTATTCGCCGCCTGCCCGCGCTACAGACGATCGCCGGGCGAGTGCACGCGGTACGCAGCGCGCGCCCGCTCGTCGGCGGCGCTGGCACCGTAGCGGCCGAGCATTTCGCGGCTGCGCCAGCCGGCGATGCGCATTAGGTCGCCCTCTTGCATGCCGTCGGCAAGCATCTGGTGCGCGAACGTGTGACGCAGCAGATGGACGTAGATGTGCTCGATGCCCGCCTGGCGGCCGCGACGGCGGAGGACCTGCAGGATGCCGCTGTCGGTCAACGGCCCCTTGGCGCCCAGCCACAGACGCTCGGAGCCGGCGTCGGGATGCCCGCGCCGCACGCGCAGGTAGCGGTCGAGCGCCTGCGCCGTACGCCGGCCGAAGGGACACGTGCGCGCGCGGCGACCCTTGCCCATGACGAGGGCGACGTCGTCATCGAAGTCGATGTCCGCGACGCGCAGCCCGGCACACTCGGCGCGTCGCATGCCGGTATCGAGCAGCAGGCGCAGCAGCGCCGTGTCGCGGCGTGCCTCGAAGTCGGTGCCCTCGGCCGCACGCAGCAGCGCGCGTAACTGATCGCTAGACAGGACCGGCGGGGGCTGCAGTGGCACGGCCGGTGGGTGCATGTGCGCCATCGGACTAACGCCGATCTCGCCTTCCTCGCTTAGCCAGCGGAAGAACTGTTGCAGCGATCGGTAACGGTTGGCGACCGTGGCGGCCGCGCGGCCCTTGTCCTGCAGCGCGACCAGGAACGCCTCGACATCAGCCTGCCGGATCAGACCGACGTCGCGCGGTGAGCCGCCGTCGGTCAGGAAACGCTCAAAGTGGTCGAGCGCGTCGAGATAGGTCTGAATGGTGCGCGGGGCCTTGTTGGTCGCGCGCAGGTGGCGCGTGAAGCTGGCCTGCGCTTGGACGACGGTCAAGTTGACCGCCGTCGGCGAATCGCCGACCATTACGGTCGCGGTCGAGGCTTCGCGCATCGCTCTCAGCTCCCATGATTCGGCGGTCCAGACTCCCGGAATCATGCGCTCTCGGAGCGGTGTGGGTCAAGCCTCTATCGAGTTCGGCGCTCTTTCTGAGCACGAATCATGGTGGCCTTAGCTCAACCGGCAGAGCATCGGACTGTGGATCCGAAGGTTATGGGTTCGACCCCCATAGGCCACCCCAATTCCGCTCACGACCTGACGCAAAGAGACGCCCCGGCCGAAGCCGGGGCGTCCTGTCCTGCGAGTTGCTGTGATCCGTCTACGGAGTATCGAACCCGTGCTTGTAGACACAGGGTGGGAACATTCCATGGACTGACGTCACCGACGCGACGTTGATCCACTTCCCGCTGTTGGGATCCTTGTAGCTGACCATGACCTTGGTGCCGGGCTTCGCCCAATGTTCCCAGGTCCGGTAGATCGAGCCGGCCGGGACGTAAACCGCCGCGACCTTGAGGCCCGTCGTGGTCGTCCACTTCATGCGGAACCGGACCACCACATTGCTGGCCGTGTTGTCGAACACGCCGTAGAACGCCGGGTCATTGCACGGGCCGCCGATCGAGCCGCCGCTGCTGCCGCTGCTGCCGCCGCTGCCGCCGCTGCCGCCGTTGGTATCGCACGTGGCTTCGGTGATGACGTTCGTGTCGAGGGTGACCGCGCCATTGCGCGCCAGGGCACGGCCCTTGAGCGTGGCTCCGGTCGTCATCGTTATCGACGCCAACGCCATGATGTTGCCGACGAACGACGTCGCCGTACCAAGCGTCGCTGAACTGCCGATCTGCCAGAAGACGTTGCACGGCTGCGCGCCGTTGATGTAGTTCACCGTGCTCGACGACGCTGTCGTCAGGGCGCTGCCAACCTGGAAGATGAACCGCGCGCCGGAGACGCCCTTAGCGTTGAGGGTGAGCGCCCCCGTCAGGCCAGCGGAGCTGCTGAAGCAGTACACGCCCGCCGTGAGCGTCAAACCGCCGAGGTCCTGGCCGGTGAGGTTGGTGTTGCACGCCTGGCCGGCCGCATTGTTGTAGGCGGTGGTCAAGTCCGACTGCGCCTGGGCAGCGACGCCATCTGCCGCATGGATTGTCCCGTTGACGATGCCGGGTGGAAAGCCGGTGACGGCTGAACCCGGGCTGACGCCAAGGTCGCCATTGATGACGCTCGGCCCGGTGTTGGTGACCGTCGAGGCACCCAGGACGGCGAACGCTCCGGCCGTGCCGAGGCCAATGGCCGATGACGCAGCGACGTTGCCGGCAAATGCAAAGCCCACGAGTACCGCGAGAGTGAGCGAGATAGGTAGACCGCGTCTCAACACGTGAAACTCCTTTCAATGAGCCCCCACTGCGCGATAGCGGCGCGATCGTGGTGGATTTGAAA
>DATCGV010000095.1:0-23535 GCA_036508755.1 Candidatus Limnocylindrales bacterium
CGAGACGCGCCTGCTCGGCCATGTTCAGCTGATGAACAAGAAGAGCGAGAAGCGCGTGCTCAAGACGTGGTCGCGCGACAGCGTCATCTTCCCCGACTTCGTCGGCCACACGATCGCCGTCTACAACGGCAAGAAGCACATTCCGGTCTACGTGACCGAGAACATGGTCGGCCACCGCCTCGGTGAGTTCAGCCCCACCCGCAACTTCCGCGGTCACGGCAAGCACACCGAACGCTCGTCGGCGCTGAAGTAGAGCGACGATGAAGGTTTCAGCCACGGCCAAGTACCTGCGCCACTCGACGCGCAAGACGCGCCTCGTCACCCGGGCCATCATCGGCCTTCCGGTCGCCGAGGCGAGCGCCATCCTGCGCCACATGACGCAGGGCCCCGCGCGGGACGTCGCCAAGGTGCTGCACAGCGCCGCCGCGAACGCCGAGAACAATCACGACCTGGCGCCCGAGGATCTCGTCATCGTGGCCGCGACGGCCAACGAGGGACCCACGATCAAGCGCATTCGTCCCCGCGCGCAGGGCCGCGCGTTCGCAATTCACAAGCCGATGACCCACATCACGGTCGTCCTGGAAGACAAGGAGGCTTAGCCGTGGGTCGCAAGGTCCATCCGTACGGCTTCCGGCTGGGAACGTCCCGGACCTGGAACGCCAAGTGGTACGCCGACAAGAACTACACGACGCTGCTCAAGGAAGACATCACCATCCGCCAGCTGGTCGGCCGCAGGCTGGCCAACGCGAGCGTGGCGCTGGTCGACATTGAGCGCGGCATCAACCACGTGACCGTCACGGTGAACACGGCCAAGCCGGGCATCGTCATCGGCAAGGGTGGTGCGAATGTCGAGGCGCTGCGCCAGCAGATCGGCCGGATCACCACGAGCAAGGTCAAGCTCGAGATCAAGGAGATCCGTCAGCCTGAACTCGACGCCGTGCTCGTCGCGAGCAACATCGCGCAGCAGCTGAGCCGGCGCATCGCCTTTCGCAAGGCGATCAAGCAGTCGATTCAGCGCACCATGAAGGCCGGCGCCAAGGGCGTTCGCATCCAGGTGTCGGGTCGGCTGGGTGGCTCCGAGATGGCCCGCCGCGAGTGGGACAAGGAAGGCCGCATCCCGCTCAACACGCTGCGTGCCGACATCAGCTACGGCCAGATTCACGCGCACACGACGTATGGGCGGATCGGCGTCAAGGTCTGGATCTATCGCGGCGACGTGATGCCCGAGCGGCAGGCGCCGCCCGAGGCCGCGACCGCAGGAGCGAGCGCCTAGCCATGTTGATGCCCCGTCGAGTCAAGCACCGCAAGGTCCAGCGCGGCCGGATGTCCGGCATTGCCAAGGGCGGCGTGTCGATCGCGTTCGGCGACTACGCGCTGATGACCGAAGAGCCGGCGATGATCACAGCGCGCCAGATCGAGGCCGCCCGACGCGCGATGACGCGCTACGTCAAGCGCGGCGGCAAGATCTGGATCCGCATCTTCCCCGACAAGCCGGTGACCAAGAAGCCGGCCGAAGTGCGCATGGGCTCCGGCAAAGGCGCGCCCGACCACTGGGTCGCGGTCGTCAAGCCCGGCCGAATCCTGTTCGAGATGGCCGGGGTGCCGGAGAACGAGGCGGCCGAGGCGATGCGCCTGGCCGGCAACAAGCTGCCAGTCGACGTCAAGTTCCTGGTGCGCGAAGGAGTGTCCGTCGATGGACATCGATAAGGTTCGCAACCTTACCGACAACGAGCTCTACACGGAGCTCGCGTCGCAGCGCCGCCATCTGTACGACCTTCGCTTCCAGCTCGCCACGCGCCAGCTGGACGATCACAGCCAATTGACGCAGACCCGCCGGTCGATCGCTCGGATCCTGACCGTCATGACCGAGCGCGAGCTGGACGAGCGGGCGGTGGTCAAGGCCGCGCCCGTGGTACAGACGCGCCGGCGCAGCCGAGTCGCCGCAGCGACCGGTAGAGGAGGCAAGGAATGAGCGCGGCGCCACGCACCATGCGCAAGGAGAAGGTCGGGCGCGTCGTGTCCGACAAGATGGACAAGACGATCGTCGTCTCGGTCGAGCGCCTGTCGCGCCACCCGCTCTACAAGCGCGTCATCCGGCTGACGACCAAGTTCAAGGCACATGATGAGCGCAACGAGGCGCGCATCGGTGACACCGTGCGCATCGTCGAGTCGCGACCGCTGTCGGCGACCAAGCGCTGGCGCATGGTCGAGATCGTCGCCCGAGGCGGCGAGGGCGCGGGCGAGGCCATCGTCGACGAGGAAGCAGCGACCAGTGCGGCGATCCATGCCGCGGCCCATCCGGGTCGTGAGCGGGCCGACGACGCGGAAGTCGCAGAGGCAGTCAAGTGATCCAGCCATACAGCCGGCTCAAGGTCGCCGACAACACCGGCGCGCGGGTGATCCAGTGCATCCGCGTCCTCGGTCGCTCGCAGAAGACGACGGCCGCGGTTGGTGACGTCATCGTCGCCAGCGTCAAACAGGCGATCCCGAACGCCGCTGTCAAGAAAGGCGACGTCGTGCGCGCGGTGATCGTGCGCACGAACAAGGAGTTCGGCCGGCCCGACGGCAGCTACATCCGCTTCGACGAGAACGCGGCCGTGCTCATCAACAACCAGGGGAATCCGCGCGGGACGCGCATCTTCGGCCCCGTGGCGCGCGAGCTGCGCGACCGCAACTACATGAAGATCGTCTCGCTTGCCCCGGAGGTGCTGTAGATGGCGCAGGCGCACGAACGGCCACGCTCGATGCGTGTGCCGGACATCAGAAAGGGTGACCAGGTCCTCGTTCTGTCAGGCAAGGATTCCGGCAAGAAGGGCACGGTCGAGCACGTCGTGCGCAACCGTCAGAGCTTCAAGAAGGTCCTCAGCAAGTACGGCTCGAACTGGCGCCGAATAAGCCCGCTGGCCGACGTGGCCGTCGTGGTTGAGGGCCTGAACATCGCCAAGCGGCATACCAAGCCGCGGCCCAAGGCGGGCAAGACCAACGCCCAGCCGCGCATCCAGCAGGGCGGCATCCTCGACGTGCCTCAGCCCATCCTGGCCAGCAAGGTCATGCTCGTCTGTCCGCACTGCACTCAGCCGACGCGCGTAAAGCATGGGCTGGCCGGCGACGGGCGCTCAGTTCGCCTATGCGCGAACTGTGGCGAGACGCTCGCTCGCGAGGTGCGCAAGTGACGGCAGAGACACAGCCAATGGACACGGCAACGCCGGCCAAGCCGGCCCCGGCCCAGCCGCGGCGCGGCCATCAACAGGGTCAATGGACGGGACTGCGAGCGCGCTATTACGACGAGGTCGTGCCCGCGCTCCAGAAGGAGTTCGGCTACACGAACCCGATGCAGGTGCCGCGGCTGACGAAGATCGTCGTCAACATCGGCCTTGGCGAGGCACTGACGAACGCAAAGGCACTCGACGCCGCGGTCGGCGACATGGCCATGATCACCGGCCAGAAGCCGATCGTGACCCGGGCGCGGCGCTCGATCGCCCAGTTCCGACTGCGCACGGGCAACCCGATCGGGGCGAAGGTCACCCTGCGCGGCCAGCGCATGTGGGACTTCCTCGAGCGGCTCACCCGGCTCGCGCTGCCGCGCATCCGCGACTTCCGCGGCGTGCCGAGCAGGTCGTTCGACGGCCGTGGCAACTTCTCGCTCGGGCTGCGCGAGCAGCTCGCCTTCCCAGAAATCGACTACGACAAGATCGACCGATTGCGTGGCCTGGAGGTGAGCATCATCACCAGCGCCACGACCGACGAGGAATCAAAGCGGCTGCTGCAGCTGCTGGGCATGCCCTTCGCGGGCTAGGCCGGATGCAGAACGGGCAGACCAAGGAGTATTGATGGCAAAGAAGTCACTCATCGCCAAGCAGAAGCGCAAGCCGCACGAGACGTCGCAGGCCTACAACCGCTGCTTCGTGTGCGGCCGGCCGCGGGCTTACATGCGCCGCTTCGGGCTGTGCCGCATCTGCTTCCGCGAGCGAGCGCTGCTGGGCGAGCTGCCTGGCGTGACCAAGTCGAGCTGGTAGCAAGAAATGAACATTTCTGACCCGGTCGCCGACATGCTCACGCGCATCCGCAACGGAAGCCGCGCGCGCCACACGGACATCGACATTCCAGCATCGCGAACCAAGCTCGCAATCGCGCACATCCTGCGCGACGAGGGCTTCATCGAAAGCTTCGACGAGGTCCGCGACGGCGCTCATCCGATGCTGCGCGTCAAGCTCAAGTACGTCGGCAAGGTGCCTGTCATCAGCGGCCTCAAGCGCGTGTCCAAGCCGGGCCTGCGCGTGTACGCGACCAAGACGGACATCCCGCGCGTTCTCGGTGGCCTCGGTGTGGTCATCGTCAGCACCAGCCACGGCATCATGACCGGTGCCCGCGCCCGCCAGGCGCAGCTGGGCGGCGAAGTCCTGGCCTACGTCTGGTAGATCGACATGTCACGTATCGGCAAACTTGCCATTCCCATTCCGAGCGGCGTCGACGTTGAGATCGACGGCAATCACGTTCACATCAAGGGCCCCAAGGGCGAGCTCGAACGCAACCTGGCGCCGGAGCTGCGCATCGTCCGTGAGGACGGCGTGCTGCGCGTCGAGCGTCCCAACGACGAGAAGCGCTCGCGCGAGCTGCATGGCCTGACGCGGACGCTGGTCAACAACATGGTCGTCGGCGTCACGGCCGGCTATCGCAAGTCGCTCGAGATCACCGGCGTCGGCTACCGCGCCACGCTCGTGGGCAGGAAGCTCCAGCTCAATCTCGGCTACAGCCATCCGATCGAGATCGATCCGCCCGCCGGCATCAGCTTCGAGGTTGACAACCCGACGCGCCTGGCGGTGGTCGGCATCGACAAGGAGCTCGTCGGCCAGATCGCGGCCAAGGTGCGCGCCACGCGCAAGCCCGAGCCGTACAAGGGCAAGGGCGTCCGCTACGCGGGTGAGGTCATCCGACGCAAGGCCGGCAAGGCCGGCAAGATCGGAGGCAAGAAGTGAGCACGGCTACTGCGCGCAGTCACGCCGCGCGTCAGAAGCGCCACGAGCGGATCCGGCTCACGCTTGCCGGCTCTACCAGCCGGCCGCGCCTGGCCATCTTCCGCAGCCTGAACCAGATCTATGCCCAGGTCATCGACGACAGCACCGGCCGCACCCTCGCTGCCGCGTCCTCGCTCGAGCAGGGCGTGCGCGGCTCGAAGGCGACCAAGTCGGAGCGCGCCAAGATGGTCGGCCGGCTGCTCGCCGAGCGCGCGCGTGCCGCGGGCATCGACCGTGTCGTTTTCGATCGAGCCGGCTTCCGTTACCACGGCCGTGTTCGCGCGCTCGCCGACGCAGCGCGCGAAGGCGGGCTCGACTTCTAGTTCGAACAAGGAGAAACCGTTGCCCAGGATCGACCCGGGTCGGCTGACGCTCGAGGAGCGAGTCGTCCAGATCAACCGAGTAGCCAAAGTCGTCAAGGGCGGCCGGCGCTTCAGCTTCAGCGCGGTCGTCGTAGTCGGCGACGGCGCCGGCCATGTCGGCGTGGGTTTGGGCAAGGCGGGCGAGGTGCCCGAGGCGATCCGCAAGGGCGTCGAGGACGCGAAGAAGCACCTGATCAAAGTGCCCATGGTCGGCACGACGATCCCGCACGAAGTGACCCAGCGCTATGGCGCGAGCACGGTCATGCTCAAGCCGGCCTCACAGGGCACCGGCGTTATCGCCGGCGGCTCCGTGCGCGCCGTGGTTACTTCCGCGGGCATCCGCGACATCCTGAGCAAGGTGCTCGGCTCGACCAACCCGGTCAATGTCGTGCGCGCGACGCACGAGGCACTGCGCAGCATGCACAGTGCCGAGGAGCTCGGCGAGCGCCGCGGCGTCAAGCTGCGCAGCGTGATCAGCGGCCAACCGAAGCCAGGCTCGGAGGTGGCCGTCGATGCCCGCTAAGCTGCGCGTGACGCTCGTCAAGAGCCCGGTCAGTCACAACCCCGCCAACCGGGCCACGGTCAAGGCGCTCGGCCTGCATCGGATCGGCGAGTCGGTCGAGATCGATGACACGCCGGCCATGCGGGGCATGGTCCGCGCCGTCCGCTTCCTGCTCGAGACCGAGGAGATCGGTTCGACCGAGGCAACTCAGAAGGCTAAGAAATGAAGCTCCACGATCTGAAACCGGCCGCCGGCTCACGCCGCCCGCGCACGCGCGTCGGGCGCGGCATCGCCGCCGGCCAGGGCAAGACCGCAGGCCGCGGCACAAAGGGCCAGCGCGCGCGAGCAGGCGCCTCGATACCGCCGTGGTTCGAGGGCGGCCAGACGCCCATCCACATCCGCGTTCCCAAGCTGCATGGCTTCAAGAACCGCTTCCGCGTCGAATTCGCAGTGGTCAACGTCGGCCAGATCTCGGCCTATGCCGAGGCCGGCCGTTTCGGCGTCGAGGCGGAGCAGGCCAAGCCAGCCGCGAAGGGCAAGGCCGCCGGCACCGCCGTAGTCACGATCAACGCCGAGGTTCTCGCCCAGGCCGGCTTGATTCGCCCTGGCGACAAGCCGCTCAAGGTCCTCGGCCAGGGCGACGTGAGCCAGAAGTTGTTCGTGGCCGCACAGTCGTTCAGTGCGAGCGCGCGACGCAAGATCGAACAGGCCGGCGGCTTCGTCCAGGTCCTGGGCCAGACGGCTGAGGAAGCCGAGGCAGGCACGGCCGTTTCCGCACAGGCCGCCCCGGCCGCAGAGGAACAAGCGCCGGCGGCAGCAGCCGCCGAGGTTGCGCCTATCGCCGCCGAGGTTGCGCCTGTCGCTGCTGAAGTAGCGCCTGTCGCTGCCAAGTCGAGCGCACGTGCCGCCAAGACGGCCAAGGTTGAGTCACAATCGCCTTCCACCGGGGAGAGCAAGCAGCCGGCCGCCACCGAGGCACCGGCAGCGAAGCCTCGTCGTCGCGCAGCAAAGAGTGACGAGCAGGGCTAGTGGGCCCAGTTTCGGCGCGTCACCAGCAGACAGCGACAGACAGCCGCAGTAGAGGGGTCTAGAGCGTGTTCGAGGCGCTGATCAACGCATTCCGAGCGCCGGACATCCGCCGGCGAATCATCTTCGTGCTCGGGATGGTCGTCATCTATCGCGCGCTGGCCGTCGTGCCGGTGCCGGGGGTCGACCGCACCGCGGTCTCCAACCTGGTCGAGTCGCAGCAGTTCCTGCAGCTGCTCGACCTCTTCTCGGGCGGCGGCCTGCGATCGTTCTCAATCGTCGCGATGGGCGTCAACCCGTACATCAACGCCTCGATCATCATGCAGCTCATGACGGGCGTCGTGCCCCGTCTTCAGGCCCTGTCGCGTGAAGGCGAGTACGGCCGGACCAAGATCAACCAGTACACGCGCTACCTGACCGTGCCACTGGCCCTGCTCCAGGGCTATGGCTACCTGGCCATCCTCTCGTCGCAGGGCATCATCACCGACTTCGACATCCTGAGCCTGACGACCCTGACCCAGATGATCACCCTCGCCGCGGGCACGGTCCTCGCGATGTGGATCGGCGAGCTGATCACCGAGCGCGGCATCGGCAACGGCATCAGCTTCATCATCTTCGCAGGCATAGCCGCGCGCATCCCGCAGGGTCTCGCCCAGTACCTGTCGAACCCGGACATCGCCGGCGGCATCGCGTTCGTGATCCTCGCCCTGATCGTGGTCGCGGTAATCGTCTATATCCAGGAGGGCCAGCGGCGCATCCCGATCCAGTACGCGTCACGCGTCCGCGGCCGGCGCATGTATCAAGGCGGAGCGACGTTCCTGCCGCTGCGCGTCAATCAGGCGGGCGTCATCCCGATCATCTTCGCAGTCAGCATCCTGCTCTTCCCGACCCAGATCGCCTCGTACTTCGCGACTCCGGCAAACGCGCCCGAGGGCACGGCGACGCTCGTCAACCAGATCGCCGATGGCGTCGTCGCCTTCCTCAGTCCGACGGGAATCCCGTACGTCATCTTCTACTTCCTGCTGACGATGGGCTTCACGTACTTCTATACGGCGTTCACCTTCAAACCCGACGAGACGGCCGACCAGCTGCGCAAGAACGGCGGATTCATCCCGGGCATCAGGCCCGGCTCGCCGACGCGCGACTACCTGCAGCGCGTCGTGTTCCGCCTGAGCCTCGCCGGCGCCGTCTTCCTGGGCCTCATCGCCGTCTCGCCGTTGATCCTGTCGAAGATATTCGCGGGAGGTGTGATCGGCAGCTTTGCTCTCGGAGGCACGGCGCTGCTGATCGTGGTCTCCGTCGTGGTCGAGACGATGAAGCAGCTCGAAGCGCAGTTGATGATGCGTAACTACGAGGGATTCATCAGGTGAGGGTCTACGTCATGGTCGGGGGTCCGGGAGCCGGCAAGGGCACCCAGGCCACCCGCCTGGCGGAACGCATGGGACTCCTGCACCTTTCTTCGGGCGACCTGTTCCGCGACAACATCAGCCGCAACACGCCGCTCGGCAAGAAGGTCAAGAGCTACCTCGAGAAGGGTGCGCTCGTGCCCGACGACCTGACTGTTCAGATGATCTCCGACCGCCTGGCGCAGCCCGACGCGGACAACGGCGTCGTTCTCGATGGCTTCCCGCGCACGCGAGCGCAGGCCGAAGGGCTCGACAAGATGCTCGCGCGCCTGGCAGCGAAGGTCGACCAGGCACTCTTCGTCGATGTCGACAGGGAGGAGGTCGTCCGCCGCCTTTCCGGCCGCTGGGTCTGCTCCGCCTCGCCGGACCACGTCTACCACACCATCGCCCGGCCGCCGAAGGTCCCCGGCAAATGTGACATCGACGGCGCGCCCCTCGTTCAGCGCGAGGACGACAAGCCTCAGACGATCCGTGCGCGGCTCGCGGCACAGCTGCCGCCGATGTACGAGGTCGTCGACTACTACGCCGATCACGGCGTTTTGAGCACGGTCGATGCCAACCAGCCGATTGACGACGTATCCGAAGCCTTGATGCGCGCAATCGCCCAGCCTGCACGCGGCTGACAGCATGCCCGGCGATCGCCGAGTGACACTCAAGAGCCTCGGCCAGATCGACAAGATGGCCGTCGCCGGCCGCCTCGTTTCCGACGTCCTCGATCGTCTCGGCTCGGAGCTCAAGCCGGGCATGACGACGCTCGAGCTCGACCGTATCGCGGAGGAGATGATCCGCGGGGCAGGGGGCATCCCATCTTTCATCGGCGTGCCCGGCCGCCTCGCCCCGTACCGCCATTCGCTGTGCATCTCGATCGACGACGAGATAGTCCACGGAGTGCCCGGGCCGCGCCGCATCCGCGACGGCCAGCTGGTGTCGATCGACGCCGGCGCGATCGTCGACGGCTGGCACGGCGACGCGGCACGGACGTTCATCGTGGGCGCCGTGCCGGAGCGAGTACGAGAGCTCGTGAGCGCGACGGAGCGGGCGATGTACGCGGGCATTGCCGCGGCAGTGCCGGGCAACCACCTGTCGGACATCTCGGGCGCCATCGAGGACGTCGCGCGCGAGGATGGCTATGGCGTCATCCGTGCCTTCGTCGGCCACGGTATCGGGACCGAGATGCACGAGGAGCCGCAGGTCACCAACTACCGCACGGGCACCAAAGGCCGGCTCATCGAGCCCGGCCTGTGCCTGGCGATCGAGCCGATGTTCACCCTCGGCTCGTACGGCGTCCGCATCCGCGAAGACGGCTGGACGGTCGTCACCGCCGATGGGACGCTGGCTGCGCACTGGGAGCATACGATCGCGGTGCTGCCCGATGGGCCGCACATCCTGACTCGCAACCTGGGCATCGCCACGGCCGACGCCGCGTGACGACCACCTTTTGCCCGAATCGTCATCTCTCTGGTACACTTCGCGATCGTGCGTCGGACTCTTTCCGACGCGTCAGAGCGCTCGGCGGGGGGTCCCAGCCGGTTCGCTGAGCCATCCAACCACCATTGAAGCTAATGAGGGAGTCTGCCGCCGCCTGTGGCCAAGAAGGACGCAATTGAAGTTGAGGGGACGGTCATCGAGCCGTTGCCGAACGCGATGTTCGCCGTTGAATTGGAGAACAAGCACCGCGTCCTGGCTCATATCAGTGGCAAGTTGCGGATGAACTTCATTCGCATCCTGCCCGGCGACAGGGTCCGCGTCGAGTTGTCGCCCTACGACCTTTCTCGCGGGCGCATCACCTACCGGCTTCGGTAGTCGGTCGGAACTCAAGGATTTAGGACGATGAAGGTCTCCGCATCAGTCAAAACGCGCTGTGACAACTGCAAGATCATCCGCCGCCATGGCGTGGTGATGTGTATCTGCACAAATCCCAAGCACAAGCAGCGGCAGGGCTAACGACAAATGGCACGTATCTCCGGCATCGACATCCCGCGCGAGAAGCGGGTCGAGATTTCGCTGACGTACATCTTTGGCATCGGCTTGCCGACCAGCCAGAAGATCCTTGCGCAGGCGAATATCAACCCCGACACCCGCGTCCGTGACCTGACAGAAGACCAGGTCAATCGGCTGCGCGAGATCATCGATCGGCGCTACAAGGTCGAAGGCGACCTGCGCCGCGAGACCGCGCTGAACATCAAGCGACTCCAGGAGATCGGCTCGTACCGCGGTCTGCGCCACCGCCGCAACCTGCCCGTGCGCGGCCAGCGAACCAAGACCAACGCGCGCCAGCGGCGCGGACCGAAGCGGACCGTCGGCGTCCGACGCAAGAAGTAAGGAGCACCCGGCTTACACATGGCGGAACGCAAGCGCGCGACGAAGACTCGGCGCCGGGAGAAGAAGAACGTCCCGGCGGGCCACGCGCATATCCAGGCCAGCTTCAACAACACGATCATCTCGATCACCGATCTCGGTGGCCAGGTCATCTCCTGGGGCAGCGGCGGTGTGGCCGGTTTCAAGGGCTCGCGCAAGAGCACGCCCTACGCCGCCGCGCAGTCGGCCGAGTCGGCCGCGCGCAAGGCGATGGAGCACGGCATGCGCCAGGTCGAAGTCTTCGTCAAGGGCCCGGGTGCCGGCCGCGAGCAGGCAATCCGCTCGCTTCAGGCCGCTGGTCTCGAGGTGACCGCCATCACCGACGTGACGCCCATCCCGCACAACGGCTGCCGCCCGCCAAAGCGGCGCCGCGTTTAGGAGGGGAGTAAGTGTCACGCTACCGCGGTCCTGTTTCGCGCCTGTGCCGGCGCGAGGGCATGAAGCTCTTTCTCAAGGGCGCCAAGTGCTATACGAAGAAGTGCCCCTTCGAGCGCCGGCCCACCCCGCCCGGCCAGCACGGCGTGCGCCGCCGCAAGGTGTCCGAGTTCGGCGTTCAGCTGCGCGAGAAGCAGAAGATGCGGCGCATCTACTCCGTGCACGAGCGCCAGTTCAAGCGCTATTTCGACACAGCTGAGCACCGACCCGGCGTGACCGGCGAGAACCTGCTCCGCCTGCTCGAGACGCGCCTCGACAACGTCGTCTACCGGATGGGCTTCGCCACGAGCCGCGCCCAGGCGCGGCAGCTCGTTGCCCATGGCCACTTCGCGATCAACGGCCGTGGCACAACGATTCCGTCCCATCAGGTCGCCGAGGGCGACAAGGTCGAGGTGCGCGAATCGAGCCGCAAGTCCGACTTCTTCAAGAATGCACGCGAGAGCATGCGCGGCGCCCAGCGGCCAGACTGGCTGAGCGTCGACGGTGACCGGCTGGAAGGCAGCGTGACGGCGTTGCCGCGGCGCGACCAGATGCCAGCCGAGCTCAACGAGCAGCTCGTCGTCGAGTTTTACTCGAGGTAAGCCCGCAAGCGGAGGGCGGACGCCTGCCAGAGGCAGGAAGCCTCCTGACGCGCGCAGCAGGCATCAAGCCTGCGGAGGTAGAAAGAATTAGATGATTGAACTTGAGAATCCGCAGATCGAGGCGGTCGGCGAGCCGCAGGAGTCGTACGCCAAGTACGAGGCCAGCCCGCTGCCGGCCGGCTATGGCGTAACCATCGGCAATGCCCTGCGGCGTGTGCTCCTCAGCTCGCTCGAGGGCGCCGCAGTGACGTCGATTCAGATCCGCGACGTCTATCACGAGTTCAGCACGATCCCCGGCGTCAAGGAAGACGTCACCCAGATCGTGCTCAACGTAAAGAAGCTGCGCCTCAAGAGCTATGCGCCTCATCCCGTCCAGCTGCGCCTGCTCAAGTCGGGCGCCGGGGTGGTCACGGCCAGCGACATCGAGCCCAACGCTGATGTCGAGATCGTCAACCCCGATCAGCCGCTGCTGACGCTCGACTCGAACGACATGCCGGTCGAGATCGACATGACCGTCGAGCGCGGCGTTGGCTATCTCTCGGCCGATCGCAGCGACCAGCTGCCGATCGGCGTGATCCCCGTCGACGCGATCTTCTCGCCCGTGCGCAAGGTCAACTACACCGTCGAGAACACGCGCGTCGGGCAGATGACCAACTTCGACAAGCTGACGCTCGAGATCGAGACCGACGCCACCATCACGCCCGAGGAGGCGCTCAGTCGTGCGGCCGAGATCCTCGTCGGCCAGTTCAGCCTGTTCACCTCGGCCGGCAAGCAGATGCTCGTCGGCGACTCGCGCATCCCGGGCGCTCCGGCACTGCCCGCCAACATGCTCGACATGCCGATCGAGGAGCTCGATCTGCCGATGCGCGCCTACAACTCGCTCAAGCGCAACAACATCGTCAAGGTCGGCCAGCTCCTCTCCCTCCAGGACGAGGACCTGCTGCGCATGCGCAACTTCGGCAAGAAGTCGCTCGACGAGATGAAGGAGCGCCTGCGCATGCGTGGCTTCCTGCCACCGGACGACGGCACGGAGTCGACCGAGTTCGACGCCGAGGATGCCCTCGACGAGCTGGGCATGGACGAGGACGAGGCGTAAATGGCGCACCAGATTGGTGGCCGCAAGCTCAGCCGCAAGACCGGGCCGCGCAAGGCCCTGTACCGCAACCTGATCGTTTCGGTCCTGCGCTACGAGCAGATCAAGACGACCGAGGCGCGCGCCAAGGAGGTGCGCGGTCAGGTCGAGCGTGTCATCACCCTGGCCAAGGATGGATCGCTTGCCGCGCGGCGGGCGATCATCGCCGAGCTGCCCGACGAGCCGCTCGTCATCGACAAGCTGATCAACGAGATCGCTCCGAAATACTCTGAGCGCACCTCGGGCTACACGCGCATCATCAAGCTCGGTCCGCGGGCCGGCGATGCAGCGCCCATGGTCCAGCTCGAGCTGGTCTAAGCCCTCGCCTCGCCCATGAAGGGCCGGGCCCAAGCAAAGACTGCCCGAGAGGGCGGCTCCGTTCGTTACAGCGCACGGGTCGAATATGACGGGACCGACTTCGCCGGTTTTCAGGTCCAGCCTCACGGCCGGACGGTGCAGGCCGAGATCGAGCGCGCGCTGGCCGCCGTGAGTGGCGGACAACACGTCAAGGTCGAGGGCGCCGGACGTACCGACGCCGGAGTCCATGCGCGCGGGCAGGTGATTGCGTTCACCTACACCGGGCGGGTGGCGGCCGACGCCTTGCGAAAGGCGCTGAACGGGCTACTGCCGGCCGACATCTCGATCGGCAGCCTGCTCCGGGTCGACGAGGCCTTCAGGCCACGCTACCGGGCACGACAGCGCGAGTATCGCTACTCGATCTGGAATGGACAGCGCAGCGCGCTTCACGAGCGTTACGCACTGACTGTCCCAGATACGCTCGACGTGGCGGCGATGCAGGAAGCGGCACAGGTCTTCGTCGGCGAACACGACTTCTCCGCCTTCGGCGGGAAGGACCGCCAGCCGATCAGGACAGTGCACCAGGTGAAGGTCCGCAGGCGCGGCGAGCTGATCACGATCGTGGTCATCGGCACCGCCTTCCTGCGCGGCATGGTCCGCCGGATGGTCGCCGCGCTGATCCGCGTCGGAGGAGGCAGGGCGACTGTCGAGGACGTACGGAACGCGCTCGATGGACGCGCACCGGCGTTCAGTGGCGAGGCAGCACCGGCGCGCGGGCTGGTCCTATGGGACGTGCCAATGGGCACCGTACGAAACAAGGCAACAGAAGCAAGCAGCGAGAGAAGCGAACAACAGGACTGAATGAAGCGATGACCAGGACATACACACCGCGAGCGGCGGAGATCGAGCGCCAGTGGTTCGTCGTTGACGCGTCGGGCCAGCGCCTCGGCCTGCTCGCATCGCGCATCGCCACGGTCCTCGAGGGCAAGCACAAGGCCACCTTCGCCACGCACATGGACAGCGGCGATCACGTCATCGTGCTCAACGCGGCCAAGGTCGAGGTCAGTGGCAACAAGGCCGAGCAGAAGTTCTACGCCCGTCACAGCGGCTATCCGGGCGGCTTCAAGAGCGAGACGCTGGCTGAGCTCCTCCAGCGCCGCCCTGAGGAAGTCATCCGTCGGGCTGTCAAGGGCATGCTGCCGCGCAACAAGCTGGGCGTCCAGCAGCTGCGCAAGTTGAAGATCTACGCGGGCAGCGAACACCCGCACGAGGCACAGCAGCCCGAGCCGCTGCCCATGGGAGGAACCAGCCGCTAAATGGCCGCCAACGCAAACTCTTTCTTCTACGGCACGGGCCGGCGCAAGACGAGCGTCGCCCGAGTCCGGCTTCTTGCCGGCGAGGGCGAGGTGGTTGTCAACGGCAGGTCGCTCGAGGAGCACTTCGGCAACTCGGTCGATCTCACGGACATCACCATGCCGTTCAAGGTGACCGGGACTGAGGGCCGCTACAACGCGATGGTCAAGGTCGAGGGCGGTGGGCACCACGGCCAGGCCGGCGCGATCCGGCACGGCATCGCGCGGGCACTGCTCCAGTCAGATCCCGAGGGCGCGCGGGCTCCATTGCGCCAGGCTGGATTCCTGTCGCGCGATCCGCGCATGAAGGAGCGCAAGAAGTACGGCCTCAAGCGCGCGCGCAAGGCACCGCAGTACACCAAGCGCTAGTCGCCCCTGGTACGCCTCGGTAGGGCCGGGGCACCGACTCACACAGTTACCGTGGTGGGCGATGGACGACCTTTTCGCCCGCTACCAGGCTGCGCTGCGTGCGGGACACCAGCTTGCGGCCGACGGCAAGTACCGCGAGGCCCTGGCCCAGTACGAGGCTGCGGCGCGGGTTGCCGGCGAGCGCGCGCTGCCCCAGATCGGCATCGGTGGCATGTGCCTCCGCCTGGGCAGGGCCAAAGAGGCGCTCGCGGCCTACGAACGCGCGCTCGCCGCGGAGCCGGACAACCTCGACGCGTTGAGCGGCAAAGCCGCGGCCTTGCTCGCCTCGGGCCGCAGGGCCGATGCCGCCGCCGTCACAGCGCGCATCGCCGCGCTGCGCCAGGCACCCGCTGCGCCGGCCGGCGTTCCGGCCGAGATGCGCACGCCGTTGTCGCGCGCGGAGGAACTGGCCATTGCCGGCGAGGAGGCGCTCGACGCCGGCCGACGCGAGGCGGCGATCGACGCCTGGCTGGCCGAGGCCCGCGACCATGCCGACGCGCGCCACTTCGACGCCGCGCTCGACGCGCAGATGCGCGCCCTTGCACTCGACACCGGCAGTATCCGAGTGCATCTCGAGCTCACCCGGCTTTACCTCGAGCGCGGCTGGCAGGCAGAGGCGGCGCAGCGCATCCACGCTCTGCGCCGCCTGGTCGCACTCGTGCCGGATGCCGAGACGAGCACGACGCTCGACGGGCTCGAGGGCCAGCTCCACGCGATGGCCGTCGACAGCTGACCGGTGATGGGTGAGCAGGTAGGCGTGGCTACAATCGGACGGTGCTAGACCAGCTGATTGAACTGGTCAGGGGCTTCGAAGTCCAGCCGGTAGCCATTCTCGACATTGCGCTGACCGCGCTGCTCATCTATGGCCTGTTCAGCCTCATCCGCGGAACTCGCGCAGTACGCCTTGTCATCGGCGTGACCGTCCTGTACGTCGTCTATGTCGTAGCCCAGTACCTGGGCCTCCAGCTCCTATCGCAGATCCTGCAGGCAGGCGCTGTGGTCGGCTTGTTGGCCCTCGTCGTTGTCTTCCAGCCCGAGCTGCGCCGTGGCCTCGAGCGCCTCGGGCGCGTCGGCTCGCTGGGCTGGCTGGTCGTGCCCGGCGCGCGCAGGTCCGTCCAGAAGGTCGCCGCAGGCGTCGCCCAGGCGGCCTACGACCTCGCCGCCCAGCGTATCGGCGCGCTGATCGTGCTCGAGCGCGAGACGGGTCTTCAGGACGCGGCGGAAGCCGGCGTGATGATCGACGCCGAGCTTTCGGTCGAACTGCTCGAGACGCTCTTCACGCCCCACTCGCCGCTCCACGACGGCGCCGTCATCGTCCGCCACGAGCGAATCATCTCGGCCGGCGCGGTGCTGCCGCTGTCGGAGACGGGCGCCTACGGCGAACGTCTCGGCACTCGCCACCGCGCCGCGCTGGGCATCACCGAGCAGACCGACGCGGTCGTCGTCGTGGTCAGCGAGGAGACGGGCACGGTCAGCCTGGTCGAGCGTGGCCGCATCGTGCGCAACCTCGAGCAGCAGCGCCTGAGCGCCGCGCTGGGTGAGCTGCTCGAGCGTGACGAGCTGGCCAACGCGCACCTGCCCGAGCGAGCGACGCGCCTGCGCAGCACGATCCCGGCCGTGGCGCGGCGCGGCCGCTCGCGTATCGCGCGCTCGGGCGCCAAGCCCGCTCCTCCAGGCCCGTCAACCGCGGCACCGGCAACGCCGGTGGCGACGCCGGCGCCTGCTCCCCATCCGACGAGCAGTGGCCGGGTCGAGTGAGGCGCGCAGCCAACTTCCTGCTCCGCAACTGGCCGCTCAAGCTGGGCGCGGTCCTGCTGGCGACGGTCCTTTACAGCGGCCTCGTGCTGGGCCAGAACGTGCGCAGCTGGACGGGCCAGGTGCCCGTCGACGCCATCCGGCCACCCCAGGGCGCGACCCTGATCAATGACCTGGACCCGGTGACGACCATCCGCTTCCGGGCGCCTATCGATGTCGGAGTCCTGTCGCCCGACTCCTTCCGGGCCACCGTGGATCTGTCGGGCATCACGGCCGAGACTGGCGGCGCGCCCGTGCCCGTTCCGATAACCGTCATCGCGCTCGACCAGCGTGTGCAGATCGTCGACTTCCAACCCCGGGAAGAACAGGTGCAGCTCGACCCGGTTGCCGCGCGCGACCTGCCGGTCACCGTCACCCTGGGCACCGTGCCCGATAGCGTCACTGTCGGCCCGCCACAGGTCGATCCGCAGAGCGTGACCGTGCGCGGCGCCAGCTCGCGCGTCAATGCCGTGTCGCAGGTCGTGGCCCGCGTGCCGATCGACGCCAGCGCGCTCAACGTCGATCGTGATGTCGATCTCGTCGCGGTCGACGCCAACGGCAACCAGGTGCCCAGCGTGGAGATCGATCCGCAGCGAGTGCACGTGACGATCGCCGTCGCACAGGAGCTCTCCCAGCGCACTCTGCCCGTCGTGCCGCAGCTGACCGGCGCACCCGCGCCGGGCTACAAGGTCACGTCGATCACGGTCAATCCGCTCGTCGTCACCGTCAGCGGCGAGGCAGCGACCGTTTCGACGCTCGAGAACGCACAGACCCAGCCGATTGACCTGACCGGCAGAACGAGCGATCTCGAGGCGCAGATCGGCCTGGCCCTGCCCGCGGGACTGACCGTCAGCGGCTCGGATAAGGTCAGTGTCGTGCTGACGATCGCCCAGGACACCGGAACACAGACTTTCGGCGTCGGCGTCACGCTCCAGAACGAGCAGTTGGGTTACTCATACGCGTTGTCGAGCGGCCAGGTCCACGTGACCTTCGGCGGGCCGACCACAACACTCGCCTCGTTTGATGCCACGCAGCTCGTCGCCACGGCCGATGTCGCGGGCGCTGGTCCAGGCGACCACATCCTGCGCCTGACGGTGCAGACGCCGCCCGGGATGAGCCTCGTTTCCATAGATCCGCCAGAGGTCACGGTCACGATCAGCGCCCCGCCGTCGCCCTCGCCCTCGCCGCAGGCCGTGCCGACTCCGTGAAGCGCCTCTTCGGCACGGACGGCATTCGCGGCATTGCCAACGTCGATCTTCATCCCAAGCTTGCCTTCGACCTTGGTCGTGCCACGGCCGCGCGGCTGGTTGGCGCCGGCGGCCGCCTGCTGATCGGTCAGGACACGCGCCGATCGGGCGACATGCTCGCCGCGTCAGTCGCCGCCGGCGCCATGTCGCTCGGCGTGGACGTCCATCGGCTCGGCGTCTGTCCCACACCGGCGCTCGCCCATCTGACCGCCAGCGGCCCGTTCAAGGCTGGCGTGATGGTCTCCGCGTCGCACAACCCGGCGCGCGACAACGGCCTGAAGGTCGTCGACGAGCGGGGCATGAAGCTGGACGACGTGGTCGAAGACGAGGTCGAGGGCCTCGTCCTGCGCGCCGACGAGCTGTCTGGTCCGGAGAACGACGGCCTCGGCTGGGAGGTTGATGCCCACGGCCTGATCGAGGAATACGTCGAGCACCGGCTCGGCCTGGCGCGCCTCTTTCACACCGACCTGCATGTCGTAATCGACGCCGCGAACGGGTCGGCGTGCAACGTCGTCGGACGTATCGTCGAAGGCACCGGGGCGCACGTCGACGTCCGTTTCTGCGAGCCGGACGGCGCGAACATCAACTTCGAGTGCGGAGCAACCGCGCCGCAGGCGCTGGCGCGCATAGTCGGTACCACTCACGCTGATCTCGGCTTTGCGCTCGACGGCGATGCCGATCGATGCGTGGCGGTCGATGAGCGCGGCGAGGTCGTGGACGGCGACCAGCTCATCGGCATCATCGCCCTCGACCGGCTCAAGCGTGACGCCCTGCCGCAGGGCATCGTCGTGGCCAGCGTCCTGTCGAATGGCGGCCTGGAGAAGGCGCTCACCGCCGTAGGTGGTCGGCTCGCCCGAACTCCCGTCGGCGACAAGTACATCGTCGACGGCATGATGGTCATGGATGCCGGCCTGGGCGGCGAGAAGAGCGGCCACGTGATCATCCGCGACCGGGCCAACGCCGGTGACGGGATCGTCACCGCGCTCGAGATCCTGGGCATCATCGCGCACACCGGCAAGCCGTTGAGTGAACTTGCAAGCCAAATACCACTCTTCCCACAGCAGCAGCGGACGATCCACGTTCGTCACAAGGACCAATGGGAGGCAGATCCGACTTTTGCCCTGGCTGTTGAGGAGGCGCGGCGGTCGCTCGCTGGGGGCGGCCGCATCCTCGTCCGGCCTTCGGGCACTGAGCCGGCGCTGCGGATCATGGTCGAGGGCGAGGAAGCTGCGTCGGTAACGGCGCTGGCCGACTCGCTCTCGGCACTTGCTGCGGAGCGACTAAACTAGCCCGCCTTCGGGCCCCGGAAGGATCAGGGAACACCTATATGTGCGGAATCGTCGGCTACATCGGCCCGCGTGAGGCGGCGCCCATCCTTCTCGAGGGCCTCGCCCGGTTGGAGTACCGCGGCTACGACTCGGCCGGCATCGCGCTCGTCACCACCAACGGCGACATGTTCGTCGAGAAGCGCGCCGGCAAGCTCTCCAACCTGCGCACGGCGCTGCTCGACAACACGCCGTCAGCGGTCGTCGGCTTGGCCCACACGCGCTGGGCGACGCACGGCCGACCGAACGACCTGAACGCCCACCCGCATACCGATTGCACGGGCCAGATCACGGTCATCCACAACGGCATCATCGAGAACTTCAAGGAGCTGCGCGACGGCTTGCGCGAGCGCGGCCACCAGCTCGCGTCGGACACGGACACCGAAGCGCTCGCGCACCTCATCGAGGAGGCCTACAAGGGCGACCTTGCCGAGGCCGTGCGCAGCGCACTGCGCCAGGCCCACGGCGCCTATGCCGTCGCGGTTCTGCACGCGCGCGAGCCAAACCGCCTTATCGGCGCGCGCATGAACGTGCCGCTCATCGTTGGCATCGGCGAGGGCGAGAACTTCCTCGCGTCTGACGTCGCCGCGGTCCTGGCCCATACCAAGAGAGTCATGTTCCTCGAGGAGGGCGATGTCGCCGACATCGACGTCAACGGCGTGACCGTGACCGGGGTGGACGGCGGACCGCGCGAGCGCTTGGTGACCGAGATCGACTGGACGATCGAGGCGGCCGAGAAGGGCGGCTATGCCCATTTCATGCTCAAGGAGATGCACGAGCAGCCTGCGGCGCTGCTCGCCGCGATCACCGGCCGCGTCCATGACGACGGCATAGAGCTCGACGAGCTGGAACCGATCGCCGAGCGGCTCAAGACGATTGAGCGCGTCGAGTTCGTCGCCTGTGGCACGGCCAACTACGCGAGTGCCGTCGGCGCGTACCTGTTCCAGGACTGGCTGCACATCCCGGCGCGCTGGAACATCGGCTCGGAGTTCCGCTACTCGCCGCCACCGCTCGATGAGAAGACGCTCGTCGTCGCCGTGACCCAGTCGGGTGAGACGGCCGACACGATCGCCCCGACGCGCTACGCACGCCAGCAGGGTTGTCCGATCATCGCGGTGACCAACACGGTCGGCTCGGCCATCACGCGTGACGCCGACGCGGTGCTCTTCCTCCAGGCGGGGCCGGAGATCGCGGTCGTGGCTACGAAGACGTTCGCGACCCAGGTGACAACCCTCGTCTTGCTGGCCGCGGCGATGGCCAAGCTGCGCGGGCGGTTGCCGTGGGAGCGTGAGCGCCAGCTCATCGACGAGCTGCGCGCGCTGCCCGACAAGGCGCAGCGCGCGCTCGACATGGCCGAGCCGGCCAAGGAGCTCGCGCGCCGCTACGTCAACTCGCGCGGCTTCATGTTCGTCGGGCGTGGCATTACCTATCCGGTGGCACTCGAGGGCGCGCTCAAGCTCAAGGAGGTCAGTTACGTCCACGCCGAGGGCTATGCCGCGGGCGAGCTCAAGCACGGGCCGATCTCGCTCCTCGACGCGGAGGTGCCGCTCGTGGCCATTGCCACGCGCTCGTCGGTCCAGGAGAAGCTGATAAGCAATGTGATGGAGGGCCGCGCGCGCGACGCGCGCGTCCTCGCCGTCGCCACGGAGGGCGACGAAAGGATGCGCGACTTCGCGGACGACATCCTGTGGGTGCCCGAGTCGATCGAGGAGCTTTCGCCGATTCTCGCGGTCATCCCGCTCCAGCTCTTCGCCTACCACACGGCCGTCGCGCGCGGCACGGACGTCGATCAGCCCAGAAACCTCGCGAAGTCGGTGACGGTCGAGTAGCGTCGGGCGACCGGCGCCGCGCCTGTTTCCGATTCCGGTCGACTTCGCGATCGTTCCAATCAAGCGACACGAACGATGGCAATCGGTGCTGAAACGCGAGATCAGATGCCGGGCCAATTGGGTAGGCCAGGACTCCTCCGCTGGCCATCATGTTCGAATCTCGCTATCGGGCGCGTTCGATAGTTCCGCTTGGGTGGAATGATCGCGTCCATCGGCTGTCGCGCAGTGCGGCGCGTCCGGTATCGGTCGGCCTCACAGGTACAGTTAGCGCGTGGTGACGCCGTCGGTGCCTGAGGGAACGACCGAGCTCGGCATCGACATCATCAAGGTCGAACGCATCGCCCATGCTCTGAAGCGCTTCGGCGATCGGTTCCCGCGCCGGGTGCTGACCGACGCTGAACAGCGCTACGTGCGCAACCGGCCGGAGAACTTTGCCGGCCGCTGGGCCGCCAAAGAGGCCGTGTCAAAGGTGCTCGGCCTGGGCGTACGCGGCGTCGGCTGGACCGAGATCGAGATCATCCGGCTGCCGACCGGCGCGCCGGTTGTCCGGCTCCATGGACGAGCCGCCCGGCGCGCCGAGCAGCTGGGCATGGGGCGCATCGCGGTCTCGATCAGTCACGAGGGCGACTACGCGGTGGCCATCGCCTTTGGTGTGCGGACTGAAGGCGGGGCGTACGTCTTTCCGGTCGACATCGACGAGCGCCTCGACGATCGCGAGCGAAAGATCCTCGAGCGCATGGGGCGCCTGCGCGCGATGGACGCGGAGAGTCGCTCGTGACGGCGCCGTCACCGACGAAGATCGACGCCACCTCGTGCGCACCGCTCGTGCCCGCGCGCGACCCAGACGGGCACAAGGGCACGTTCGGGACGATCGTGTGCATCTGCGGCTCGCTTGACTACGCCGGCGCGGCCCTGCTGTCCGGGACTGCCGCCGCGCGCGCCGGCGCCGGCCTCGTGGCACTTGCCGTGCCGGCCTCGCTGCAGCGCGTCTTGGCGGGACGCGTGCCGGACCTGGTCACGCTCGGGCTGCCCGAGAAGGACGATGGTTCCGACATCGACGCGATGGGCGCCGGCCACGCGCTGAAGCCGCGAGCGCCCGACGCTTTGGTCTTTGGCTCGGGGCTGCGCGAGTCGGACGGCTACGCCGAGCTGCTCGCCGGGCTGCTGGCGCGCGAGGGTCCGCCGATGGTCGTCGACGGCGGCGGGCTGAACCTGCTGTCACGGGCCGGCGAGTGGTGGCATAGCGTCAGGCGCGCGCTGGTGTTGACACCGCACCCGGGCGAGTTCGCCCGAATTGCGGGCCGCGCAGCGGGTGATTCTGACGATGCGCGACGAGCGTCGGCGCTCGACGCTGCGGCCAGGTTCGCGGCCGTCGTCGTGCTCAAGGGTGCGCGCACGGTCGTCGCGGCACCGGACGGCTCCAGCGCCGTGGCGGCTTTCGCCAACGCCGCGCTTGCCACTGCGGGCACGGGTGATGTCCTGGCCGGAACGATCGGCGCGCTCCTCGCCCAGGGTCTCGCGCCGTTCGATGCTGCACGGCTGGGTGTCTATCTCCACGGCCGTGCCGGCGAGCTGGTCAGCCAGCGCGTCGGCGACGCGGGCCTGCTCGCGTCTGATCTGACATCGCTGTTGCCGGTGGCCCGACGCGAGCTGGTCGACAGGTTGTCGGCGAAGACCGTTGGCTTCCAGCGCGGATGACGATCGATGAGCGCCTCGTTGCCGCCGGCCTGCCAGCGCTGGCGAGGCGCGTCTGGCTCGAGATAGATCTCGAGGCGCTGACGAACAATCTGCAGGCAATCCGTGACCACGTCGGTCCCGATGTCGAGATCAACGCCGTGGTCAAGGCGGACGCCTACGGCCATGGCCTCGTCCCCGTCGCGCGGCACTTCGCCGCGTCCGGGGCACAGCGCCTCTGTGTCGCGTCGCTCGACGAGGCACTCGTCGTGCGCGGCGCAGGCATTGCCACGCCGATCCTGGTCATGTTCTCCATCCCGGTCGACGCCGTTGCCCGCGCCGCGCAGTCGCGTATCGAGATCGTCGCCTCTGACGCGGCGACGATCGAGGCGACACTCCAGCGCTGGCGGACATGTACGACGAGCGGCGCTGACGTGCTTGCCGTCCACATTGAGGTGGAGACGGGCCTGACGCGAGGCGGGCTCATGCCCGACGCGGTCGCCGGTGTGGCACGGATGATCACGGCCACGCCGCGGACGCGCGTGGCGGGCATCTGGACCCATCTCGCGACACCCGAGGACGAGGCCACGAGCGACGCCCAGGAAGAGGTGTTCGCCACGGCCCTTGGCTCGCTGCGCGCCGCCGGTATCGAGATCCCGCCGCGCCACCTGGCCGCAACCGGCGGCCTGCTCATCGCCGAGCAGAGCTACGAGGGCATTCGGCCCGGCCTTGCGCTCTACGGCATCGTGCCTGACTCGCTTGCGGCGCGCGGCCGGCAAGCACAGCTTGCCG
>DATCGV010000096.1:0-8698 GCA_036508755.1 Candidatus Limnocylindrales bacterium
ATCCGCGTCGCGGTGACCAATGACCGCCGTGGCCGGATCTTCGCCATCGGCGGCATGGCAGCCGATTCGTCGCGCCTCTTCGCCAAGGTCGAGGTCTTCCGCCCGGGCAAGGGCTGGGCGACGGCCCGGCGACTACCGTCGGCGCGCTTCGCCGCGCTGGCAACGTCAACGAGCGACGGGCGCGTCTGGGTCATCGGCGGCTACGACGAGTTCGGCAGCCCCCTCCAGGATGGCTTCGTGTATTCGCCGGCGAACTAGCTGATCGCCACCGGTCCGACTGCGAGCCACGCATCGAGAGGTCTCACGTCCGCCAGATCGTGGGCGATCTGCGGATCGAGGGCCTGAGCGGCAGCGAGCGCGGTGTCGATCGAGGTCAGGCACAGGATCCCCTCGGCCAGCGCGGCGCGCCGGATCGCGCCGGCGTCCTGGACGGGCCGCGACTCTGGCGAGGGCGTGTTGACGACGAGGCCGACCTCTCCCGAGAGGACTGCATCGATGACGCTCCGCCGCCCACCGTCCGGCTCGCCCACGCGGACCACCTCTTCGACGGCGTGACCAAGGATGCGCAGGGCGATGGCCGTGCCGCGAGTCGCGCAGAACCTGTAGCCGGCGCGCGACAGGGCGCGCGCGAGTGGCTCGAGGAGCTCCTTGTCGCGATCCGCGATGGAGAGCAGCGCGACGCTGCCTGAATCCCCGGCAACCGGCGGGCGGAGGGCTGCTGCGGCCAGGGCCTTGGCCATCGCCACGCGCGGATCGGTATGCAGGCCGATCACCTCGCCAGTCGACTGCATCGCCGGGCCGAGCGTCGGGTCAACGCCGCGCAGCTTGGCCGTGGAGAAGACCGGTGCCTTGACCGCGACCACCGAGCGCGGCGCCATCAAGCCGCCGCTCCAGCCCATCGAGCGCAGCGACTCGCCCAGCGCGACCCGCGTCGCCAGCTCGATCATCGGCACGCCGGTCACTTTCGACAGGAAGGGCACGGTGCGCGACGCGCGCGGGTTGACCTCGAGCAGGTAGACGCCGTCGTCGCGCACGATGAACTGGCCGTTGATCAGGCCACGCACACCAACTGCGAGAGCGACGCGCGTGATCGCCTCGACGACCAGCTCCTGGTCGGCGGCCCTGATGCGCTGCGGCGGGTAGACGCCGATCGAGTCGCCACTGTGCACACCGGCCCGTTCGACGTGCTCGATCAGGCCGGGGATGAGCACGTCTTCGCCGTCCGTGATCGCGTCGACGTCGAGCTCCAGGCCCTCGAGATACGCGTCGATGCGCACCGGTCGCTCGTCGTCGACCGCTACCGCGCGCTCGATGATCCGCTCGAGATCCTCGGGTCCGTAGGCGAAGTCGACGGCGAGGCCACCGATGACGAACGAAGGGCGGACGATGACCGGGTAGCCCACACGCTCGGCAACGACGAACGCCTCGTCGACGCTCGAGGCCATGCCGCCCTCCGGCTGCGGGATGCCGAGGCGGTCGACGAGGCCTGCGAAGCGCATGCGCTCCTCGGTCTGGTCGATGGCATCGAGATCCAGGCCGCGCAGGGTGATGCCGTCGGCGGCGAGTGGCCCGGCCAGCCCGAGCGGCGTCTGGCCGCCGAACTGGACGAAGGCGTCGGGCGTCGCGCCGTCGAGTGTCTCGGCGCGCAGGACTTCGAGCACTGACTCCGCGTCGAGTGATTCGAAGTACAGGCGCGACGAAGCGTCGAAGTCGGTCGACACGGTCTCCGGGTTGGAGTTGACCATCACGGCGCTTCTGCCCAGGCGGCGCAGCGCGTCGGCGGCCTGGACCGCGCAATAGTCGAACTCGATGCCCTGCCCTATCCGGACCGGCCCGGAGCCGATGACGAGCGACGCCGGCCGAGGCACGGGTGGCGCCTCGGGCGGCGAGCCCACCGCGGCATAGGTCGAATAGAAGTAGGGAGTCTCCGCGGCGAACTCAGCGGCCGACGTGTCGACCATGGCAAAGCCCGGGTGGAGGCCCATCTCATCGCGCCGCGCGCGAACGGCCGCCGCGCTCAAGCCGGTCATCGCCGCGATATCCCGGTCGCCAAAGCCGGCGCGCTTGGCACCGATCAACAGCTCGTCGCCCAGCTCCCGCCCGGCCGCCCGCATGCGACCCTCGAGGTTCATCAACCGTTCGAGCTCGGCCACGAACCACGGGGCGATGCCCGTCGCCTGCTGAAGGAGGGCTGTCGGCACCTCGCGCCGCAGCAGCGCGATCAGCCGCCACAGGCGCGAATCCGACGGCGTCAGGAACCGCCGCAGGCCCTCCTCCGCCAGGGCTGGGGTTTGAACGGTGTGACCGATCAAGGCGGCCGTCAATTCATCGAGGTCGGGTGCCCACTCGGGGTGCTCGGAAAGCCAGCCGGCGCCCGCCTGCTCCATGCCGCGCAGCGCCTTGTTCAGTGCGGCGCCGAAGTTACGCTCGATGGCCATCACCTCGCCGGTCGCCTTCATCTGCGAGCCCAGGTCGCGCTCGGCGCCCGGGAACTTGTCGAACGGGAAGCGCGGCAGCTTGACGACCACGTAGTCGAGCGCGGGCTCAAAGGCCGCGACGGTTTTGCCCGTCACCGCGTTGCGGATCTCGTCGAGGTGCCTGCCAACGGCGATCTGGGCGGCCACGCGCGCGATCGGATAGCCGGTCGCCTTGGACGCGAGTGCCGACGAGCGCGAGACGCGCGGGTTGACCTCAATCACGGCGTACTCGGCATGATCGTGCGATAGCGCGAACTGGACGTTGCAGCCGCCCTCGACCCCGAGCGCGCGGATGATGTCGAGCGCCGCGCTGCGCAGGCGCTGGTGGGTCTGGTCGGACAACGTCTGGACGGGCGCAACGACGATCGAATCGCCGGTGTGCACGCCGAGCGGGTCAACGTTCTCCATCGAGCAGACCGCGATGCACGTGTCCGCGGCGTCGCGCACGACCTCGTACTCGACCTCCTGCCAGCCCGAGAGATAGCGCTCGACGATGACCTGGCCGATGGGGCTGGCACGCAGGCCGCTGCGCACGCGCTCCAGGAACTGCTCCTCGGTCTGGACGATGCCGCCGCCGGAGCCGCCGAGCGTGAACGCCGGTCGGATGACGGCTGGGACGCCGATCTCATCAAGCGCGACGCGGGTGCGCTCTTGACGCTCGCGCGGCGAGTCGCCCTCGACGATCACCGACGGCGGGTACGGCTGGCCGATGCGATCGAGCAGCGCGCGGAACGCCTGGCGATCCTCGGCCATCTCGATCGCCTCGAGCGGCGTGCCCAGCAGGCGCGTTTCCGGGTGCCGATCGAGGACCCCTTCGCGTGCGAGCTGGACGCACAGGTTGAGCGCAGTCTGGCCGCCCAGCCCGGACAGGATGCCGTCGGGCCGCTCACGCTCGAGAATGCGCTCGACACTCGCGACCGTGAGCGGTTCGAGGTAGACCACGTCCGCGACACCCGGGTCGGTCATGATCGTGGCCGGGTTGCTGTTGAGCAGGATCGTGCGCACGCCCTCGTCGCGCAGCGCCCGACAGGCCTGCGTGCCGGCATAGTCGAACTCGGCTGCCTGGCCGATGATCACCGGCCCACTGCCGATGATCAGCACGGATGCCGGCTTGGTCACGCCGCCTTCACGCGGGCCATGAAACGGTCGAAAACCTCGAGGGCGTCGAGCGGCCCGGGCGAGCCCTCGGGGTGGTACTGGACTGTTTCGATCGGCTTGGTCAAGTGGCGCAGACCCTCGACCGAGCCGTCGTTGAGGTTGCGCTGGCTGACCACGAAGCCTGAGTCACGCGGCAGCGACTCGCCGACGACCTCCACCTCGTGGTTCTGCGCCGTGACCTGAACCTTGCCGCTGTCCACGTCCTTGACCGGGTGGTTTGCGCCGTGGTGGCCGAAGCGCAGGCGGCGCGTGTCGGCGCCCGCGGCACGGCCGACGATCTGGTGGCCCAGGCAGATGCCAAGCAGTGGCCGGCCGTCGTCGATGGCCGCCTGCGCGAGGCGAACGGGGCCGTCCAGCCGCGCCGGATCGCCCGGCCCGGGCGAGAGGACGAGGCCGCGCAGCTCGGGCGCCAGCGCCACCCGCGCGTCGACGGTGTGCGGGAGCACGCGTACCCGCGCGCCGCGCGCAACGAGCTGGCGGACGATGTTCGTCTTGAGCCCGTAGTCCACGACACCGATCAGCGGCCCGTCGGAGGCACCCAGCTCGTGCGGCGCGTCGGCCGACACCTGGCCCACGAAGTCCTGGTCCTCCCAGCGCGCCACTCCGCGCGCCGCGGCGACCGCAGCGTCCGCGTCAACGTCGTTGGGTGCGGAGATGTACACGCGTTGCGTGCCGGTCTCGCGCAAGCGGCGCGCCAGCCGGCGCGTGTCCAGGCCGCAGATCGCGGGCACGTCCCAGCGGCGCAGCAGCTCGACCAGCTGGCGCGCCGGCTCCAGCACGGCGGCGGTGGCGTGCGCGACAACAAAACCGCGCAGCCAGGGCCGCCCAGACTGGTCGTCCCACGCGATGCGGCCGTAGTTGCCGATCAACGGGTAGGTCATGAGCACGACCTGGCCTGCGTAGGACGGGTCGGTCGCGATCTCCTGGTAGCCGCTGTAGCTCGTGTTCGCGACCAGGTCGCCGCCGCCTGAAACCGGCGCCCCGAAACAGATGCCGTCGAGGAGTGTGCCGTCTTCGAGTGCCAGCAGACCGGGCCCCAGCGCGCCGATGCGCGGGTCGACGACGCTGTCGGCTGGGATCGACAGGCGCGTAGAAAAAGAACCACCGCTCTCAATCGAGCGGTGGTCGGTGTGCAGCATGAGCGATCGTCCTCCTTCCCGGCCCTCTCAGGAGCCGCCCTCGCCGGCCTCTCTGGACCGGTGTGAAGGGACGCGTTCAGGTTAGCACGGGCGCCTCGCGATCAGGCGGCACCAGCCAGCGCGGCTAGGCGCCGCTCGACCCGGGAACAGAAGGCTGAGGCTGCTCGCCCCACGTGTCGGTTGCCGAGCCGTCGACGCCGGGCGATGTGCTCGTCTCGGCCGCGGTGCCGCCGTCGTCTGCCCAGCGCAGTGGCTCGAGCTGTGCTTCGGTCTCGGGCAGCATCTGGCCCTGGATCTGGTCGCGTTTCTCGTGCGCCGCTGCGCTCGCGCGGCGCGTCCACGCCGTGAGCTTGTCACGCAGCACCTTGCGTCGCGCCTGCCCACGTTCCGGATCCAGGAAGTACATCAGCGCCAGGCCGGCGCCAAAGCCGGCGAGGAGCGAGATGCCGGGCATGAAGTCGGCCTTGGCCTGCTTCGGCTCGGTCGTCAGGCGGACGTGACGCAGATCCTTGGCGAGCGCCAGCGCGTTGTGATTGGCGCCCTGTGCGGTTTTGCGGCCGCTGAGCGCGAGGGCAGTGCCGATCCCTGCTGCGGCCTTGACCAGCTCGGCGAGCGACCCGTTGGCGTGCCTGACGCGGGCGCCGGCCGCGTCCACGACCGGCGCCGTGGCACCTGCCGTACGAGCACTCGCTTCGCGGCTGAGCTGTGCGGCCACCGCCGACAGATGATCAGCCTCCTGGCTCAGCGCCCGGCGCATCTCATCCCATTTCGCGCTGACGCCATCGACCGAGATATCTGTCGGCGCCTTAAAGGGCATCGTCAAGTTCATAGAAGGCCTCCTGTGGAGTTCATTGTCATGGTGCGACACGCGGCGTCATAGGGTCGAGAGCCGTTCGGCATCTTGTGCTTGCAGGACAGTTGCATTGGCTAGCATCTCGACGTGCGCATAACCGACAGAGAGACGGATCGGCTGCTCGTCTTCAGCGCGGCCGAACTCGCCCGTCGCCACCGCTCGGCCGGGCTGTTACTCAGCGCGCCCGAGGCGATCGCCCTGATGTGCGACGCGATGTTCGAGGCGGCGCGCGCCGGCGCCACTTACGCCGAAGTGGAGGCGGCCGGTTACGCCACCGTCACGCCGAACGAGGTGATGGCCGGCGTCCCTGCCCTCGTCGATGAAGTGCGGCTCGAAGTGCTCATGGACGACGGCACACGGCTCGTCGTCCTACGAAATCCTCTCGGTGAGCCTCACGGCACCGACTCTGAGCGGGTCGCTCTAGTCGACTCGTCTTCGAACCGCGAGCGCCGCACGTTGTCCGTTACGAACACCGGCACGCGCGCGATTCGAGTTTCTTCGCACTTTCCCTTCGACCAGGTCAACCCGCGCCTGGCCTTCGAGCGCGAGGCCGCGGCCGGCTTTCATCTTGACGTTGAAGTCGGCTCGACCGTCCGTTGGGCTCCGGGCGAGACGCGCGAAGTGACGCTCGTACGCCGTGCATAAGCGGGCATTCGGACCCAGGGCCGGCGACCGAATTCGGGTTGCGGATAGCGATCTGGTCCTGACCGTCGAGGAGAACCGGCAAGCCGTTGGCGACGAACCGGTCCTCTCGTACGGCGGCACGATCCGGACATTCAGCCAGGGCATGGCCGGCCCAAGTGAGCTCGACGTCGTCCTCCTCGGTCCTGTCGTGGTCGACCCGGTCGTCGGGGTGGTCAAAGCGGACATCGGTATCAAGGACGGCCGCATCGTCGCCATCGGCGGTGTGGGCATCGACATCGAGATCGGCCCGAACACGGAACCGATCACCTGCTACGGCCTCGTCGCGACACCGGGCGTCGTCGACAGCCACGTCCATCTCGTCACTCCGCAGATCGTCGCGGCCGCGCTGTCGGCCGGCGTGACCACGCTGATCACGGCGGGCTTCGACGAGCCGGCCTGGACGATGGAGCGCTTCATCCGCTCGTTCGAGGCGTGGCCGATCAACATCGGCCTACAGGCCAACGCCCGCGACACGGATCCGACCGCGCTGGACGCCCTGCTGCAAGCGGGCGCGGTCGGCTTCAAGATCCACGAGGACTACGGTGCGGACGCTCGGTTGATCGATGCCGTGCTCGACTACGCCGATGCGCACGACGTCAGCGTGGCGCTGCACACCGACGGCCTCAACGAGTCGGTCGAGCTCGATGACACCGTGGCCGCGATCAACGGCCGCACGGTTCACGCCTATCACGTGGAAGGTGCCGGCGGCGGCCACGTGCCGGACGTCATCAGCCTCGTGCGCGAGGCGAACGTGATCTGCTCATCGACCACGCCGACACTGCCCTTCGGGATCAATGCGCTGGCTGAGCACCTGCCGATGACTTCCATCAGCCACGGCCTGGACCTCGCTGATCCCGTTCAGCTGGAGATGACGCGCGAGCGCATCCGACAGACAACCATGGCCGCGGAAGGTCCGCTCCACGAGCTGGGCGCGATCGCGATCACGAACAGTGACTCGCAGGGCATGGGCCGCATCGGCGAGACGCTGCGCCGAACAATTCAGCTGGCACAGGTCATGAAGACCTGGGCAGGCGACCAGGCAAGCACCGACAACGAGCGCGTCCTGCGTTATCTCGCCAAGTGCACGATCGAGCCCGCGATCACGCACGGCATTGCCCAACACGTCGGCTCGCTCCAGCCCGGCCGCCTTGCCGACATCGTGCTCTGGAAGCCGGCCTGGCTGGGTGTCAAACCGGAGCTCGTCCTCAAGTCGGGCTTCCCGGCGTGGGGCTCGTATGGCGACGGCAACGCGACGGTCGAACGGTCGGAGCCGCGCCGCTACAGCGCAGGCTGGGGAGGCTTTGGCCTGGCTCCGGCGTCAGTGTCGGTGACCTTCGTTTCCGGCGCCCTGGATGTGGCCGCGTTCGCGGCGAAGCTCGGCAGCCGGCGCGCCTTCGTGCCGGTCGTCAATACTCGCGGCCTCACGCGCGCGAACCTTCACCTGAACAGGGCGACCGCCGCCGTGGAAGTCGACCCGCGCGACGGCACGGTCACGCTCGATGGTCAGGTCCTGGCTGTCGCACCTGCGACGAGCCTGCCGCTCAACCGAGCGCACTTCCTCGCTTAGCCGTCCCGCGCTCGGCGGGCAGAAACTCGATCGTCTCGAACGCCTCGTCGCCGACGACCTCGCCCAGGTGACCCGCGCTGATGTGGTAGACGTCGCCCGGCTTGACCTGCGTCTCTGTGCCGTCCGCGTGGCGCACGCGCAGGCTGCCGGCCAGCGCATAGCCGTAGTGCTCGACGAGGCACGTCTGGGTTCCTGCCGTCGGCGCCAGGATGTCGACCCAGCGCCAGCCGGGTTCGTACCTGTAGCGGCCGACCGTCATGCCGTCGAGATCCACGATCGCCGCGTGGGTCTTGTCGTAATCGAGCTCGCGATCCGGCGCCGCGAGCGCCTTGTTCTCCAGTGTCGCCATGTCCGGAAGGCTACCCGGAAGGCGGGCCAAGTGGCTCCACGAGGGCTTCGACGACGACCGGCGCGATCAGCTCTACCCAGCGCGCGTACTGCGCGCCGCTCGGGTGCAGACCGTCGCGCGCGACGAGCGAGCGATCGGTAGCAACTTGGTCCGCGACCGAGACAATGCTCACGAAACGGATCGTGCGCTCCGCTGCGCGGGTGGCCATGAGCCCGTTGAAGCGCGCGATCTGGGCGCGCTGCTGGTTGGCATGGCCGAAGTCAGCTCCGCGCGGGGTCAGCGTGTAGTCGGGCGTCGAGACGGCCACGATCCGGTTCGGCCCCACGGCGGCGACGAGCGTGTCGAGGATGTGCACGAGATTGGCGTCATAGACGACCTCCGGCACGCGCTGGACGATGTCGTTGACGCCGATCAGCACGGTCACGAAGTCCGGATCAAGACGAGCCAGCCGCGGCAGCTCGTCCTCGATCA
>DATCGV010000097.1:0-60587 GCA_036508755.1 Candidatus Limnocylindrales bacterium
GCCGGCGGCTATTCGTTCTATCGCGACGCGCGCCTGCGTCGCCTGACGCGCTACCGCTACAACAACGCGCCGCTCGACCTTGGCGGCCGCTATCTGTACGTCCGCGACGACGACGACGGCAGCTATTGGAGCCCAAGCTGGCAGCCCGTCCAGCGCGAGCTCGAGGGTTATAGCTGCCGCCACGGACTCGGTTACACGATCATCGGCTCGCGCCGGAGCGGTATCGCCGTCGAGACGCGCTACTTCGTGCCGCTCGGCGAAACGCTCGAGATCTGGCACGTCCGGCTGACCAATGAGCGCGCCACGGCCGCCAAGCTGTCGCTGTTCAGCGCGCTCGAGTTCTGCCTGTGGGACGCGCAGGACGATGCCGCTAACCTGCAGCGCAACTACTCGATCGGTGAAGTCGAGTACGAGGACGGCGTCATCTTTCACAAGACCGAGTACCGCGAGCGGCGCGATCACTTCGCGTACTTCGCGTGTTCTGAGCCGGTGGTCGGATTCGAAACTCAACGCGAAGCTTTCCTCGGGCCGTACCGCGGCTGGGATCGCCCGCTCGCGGTCGAGCGTGGTCGGTTGGACAGCTCAATCGCCCACGGCTGGCAGCCGATCGGGGCGCACCAGGTCAGCCTGCACCTCGACGCCAACGAAACGCGCGAAGTGGTATTCGTCCTCGGCTACGCCGAAAACCCGCGCGACGATAAGTTCGATCCGCCCGATTCGCAGACCCTGAACAAGCGCCGCGTCAAGCACACGATCGAGCGCTACCTGCAACCTCAAGAGGCGAGCGCGACGTTCGCGAAGCTGGCCGACCACTGGAACGAGCAGCTGGCGAGCTTCCAAGTCGACACCGGCAACGAGCACGTCGATCGGATGGTCAACATCTGGAACGCGTACCAGTGCATGGTCACCTTCAACCTGTCGCGTTCCGCCTCGCTCTACGAAACAGGCGTCGGCCGGGGAATGGGCTTCCGCGACTCGAACCAGGATCTGCTCGGCTTCGTGCACATGGTTTCCGACCGCGCCCGGCAGCGGCTGCTCGACATCAGCGCCACGCAGCTGCCCAGTGGCGGCGCCTACCACCAGTACCAGCCGCTGACGAAGCGCGGCAACGATGCCGTCGGCAGTGGCTTCAACGACGATCCGGCCTGGCTCGTGCTGGCCGTCGCCGCCTACCTCAAGGAGACGGGCGACTTCGCCGTGCTCGACGAAGCCGTGCCCTTCGATAACCAGCCGGGGACCGAGTCACGCCTCTACGAGCACCTCGTCCGTGCCATCGACTACACCCTCGACCGGCTGGGGCCGCACGGCCTGCCACTCATCGGCCGGGCCGACTGGAATGACTGCCTGAACCTCAACTGCTTCTCGGAGACGCCCGGGGAATCGTTCCAGACGACGGAGAACCGGAGCGGAGGAGTGGCCGAATCGGTGTTCATCGGTGGCCTGTTCGTCCTCGCCGCGAACGAGATGGCCGCGATTGCCGAGCAGCTCTCCGACGGATCGACCAGCGGCCGCTGCCGGGATGCGGCCAGGGAGATGGTCGCGGCCGTTCAGCGTGATGGCTGGGACGGCGCTTGGTTCCGCCGCGCGTACGACTACTTCGGCCGGCCGATCGGCTCGGCTGAGAACACCGAGGGGCGGATCTTCATCGAGCCCCAGGGCGTGTGCATCATGTCCGGCATTGGCCTTGACGACGGCCGTGCCCCACGGGCTCTGGCGTCTGTCCGCGAGATGCTCGCCACAGAGCACGGCATCGTCCTGCAGCAGCCGGCTTACACGCACTATGCCCTGGAGCTGGGCGAGATCTCGACCTATCCGCCGGGCTACAAGGAGAACGCCGGCATCTTCTGCCACACGAATCCGTGGCTGATGATCGCCGAGGCTATGGCCGGCAACGCCGACGGCGCGCTGGACTACTACCTGCGCATCAACCCGTCGGCGCGCGAACGGATCTCCGACGTCCATCGCTGCGAGCCGTACGTCTACGCGCAGATGATCGCCGGCCGCGACGCGCCGACTCACGGCGAGGCCAAGAACTCGTGGCTGACCGGCACGGCCGCGTGGAACTTCGTCGCGATCAGCCAATGGATCCTGGGCATCCGGCCGACCTTCGACGGATTGGTCGTGGCTCCCGCCTTGCCCAGCGACTGGAATGGCTTCGGCGCACACCGTCGCTTCCGTGGCGCGGATTACGAGATCACCGTCACTCGCCGTGGCCCGGGCGACGAGATCGCCATCATCGTCGACGGCGAGTCGATCTCGGGCACGTGCGTGCCGCTGCCGCGGCCCGGCACGAAGAGCGTCGCCGTGGCAGTCACCGTCGGATGACATCGCCGCCCGGCGCGACCGAACAGATGGCTGCGGGCGACTACCACGGCCAACCCACAGCGAGGATCCAGAACAAGCACCTGTGGCTGGACGTGCTGTCGGCCGCCGGTCCGCGGATCATCCGCCTGGGCCTGAGTGGCTCCACTGACAACGTCCTGGCCGAGACGCCCGATGCCGGCTGGCAGACGCCTCACGGGCGTTACGAGCTGTTCGGCGGACACCGCCTATGGTTCGCGCCGGAGGATCCCGACCTGGTAGCAGTGCCCGACGCCCACGGCCTCATGCTGACCATGACCGACACGGGCGCCGAGCTCCGTGGCCAGCCCGACCCGGTCACCGGCCTCGTCCGCTCGATCGCGGTCAGGCTCGATCCTCGGGCAGCGGCCATTGAGCTGAGCCACGAGTTGCGCAACACCGGCGAAGCCACGATCGAGCTGGCGCCGTGGGCGATAACGCAGCTGCCCTTGGGAGGCGTCGTCACGCTGCCACAACCCGGTCTTACGAGCGAGCATGTCGTGCAACCAAACCGCCTGGTGGTGTTGTGGCCGTACACGTCGTGGCAGGACGCGCGACTGCAGCTGCGCGACGGCGAATGCCGTGTGCTTGGCGAGTCTGGGCCGCCGCTGAAGATCGGAGCGTTCGTTGCCGGCGGCAGCGTGAGCTACAGCCGCAACGGCATCGCGCTCACCAGGCTCTTCAAGCCAATCGCCGGTGCTCGCTACGCCGACCTGGGCTGCAACGTCGAGGTCTACGCCGACCAGCGCTTCCTCGAGTTGGAGGTCCTCGGTCCGCTGACTCAGCTCGCACCAGGCGGCAGGGTCCTGTTCGACGAGCGCTGGGAGCTGACGTAGAGACCGACGAAAAGACGCGCGACGATCACATCGCGGACAACCTTCAGACCTGGGAGGCCTGGACTCAGATCCACGTCGGCTCCGACTTCTACGACGTCGCCTCGTTTCGCGACGAGACGCGCCCGATCCGGCTGCGCGACTACGAGCTGGCCGAGGTCGGCCCGGTCGCCGGCAAGTCGCTTCTTCACGTGCAGTGCCATTTCGGCCTGGATACTCTCTCGTGGTCGCGGCTGGGTGCTCACGTCACGGGCGTCGATTTCAGCGCGGCGGCGATCGACGCGGCCGGCTCGCTCGCTGCGGAGATGGGTATCGACGCGCGCTTCGTCGTCTCGGGCGTGTACGACCTGCCGCAGCAGCTCGAGGGCACATTCGACATCGTCTACACCTCGCGCGGCGTGCTCGGCTGGCTGCCCGACATCAGGCGTTGGGCGCAGGTCATCGGTCATTTCGTCAAGCCGGGTGGCTTCTTCTACATCACCGAGGCGCACCCGATCGCGATGGTCTTCGACGATGAGAACGTCCAGCCCGGCGAGCTGCGCCTTGCCTACCCGTACTGGGAGCACGAGCGACCGCTGACGTTCGAGGTCAAGGGCTCGTACGCCGACCGCGAGGTGCCGACGGAGGGCCTGATCGAGCACTCCTGGGACCACTCTCTGGGCGAGATCGTCAGCGCCCTGGCAGAGGCCGGGCTGCACGTCGAGTTCGTGCACGAGTTCGACTTTCTCGATTGGGAACTCGGCTATCTCGTCCAGGGCTCGGACGGGCTGTGGCGTCTGCCGCCAGATGCCGGCGGACAGTTACCGCTTTCTTTCTCCTTGAAGGCCTCGAACCCGTTCTAGCGGCCGGCGCGCTGTTAGGGTGGGCGGGCGCAGCAGGCTCCCACGGGCCGCCATCGGCCTCCCCCTGTCGGCACGACACTCAGGAGGTGTTCCCCGTGCGACTCCTCAAACTGGCCGGATTAATTTCCATTGCAGTGCTGCTCATCGCGTCCTGTGGCGGCACACCGACTACCCCAACAAGCCCGCCGAAGGCGACGACCGGCGCAGTAGCTCCGACGGCACCCCCGACTTCGGTGCCGGTCGCCGTGACGACTCCCCCCGGTGCGGCAACGCCAGCCGCCCAGACGGCCGCACCCGGCGGCGGTACCTCCGACCTCTGTTCGCTGATCACCCCCGCCGATCTGAAGACCGCGACCGGAAAGACCTACCTCGCGGGCACGCTCGATGCGGCCGGCCAGTGCAACTGGAACACCGACGCCTCCGGCGCAAACTCCGGTGACCTCATCGTCGTCGCCCTACAGGCCGAGCCGCTCAGCTTCGTCAAGAGCTCGTTCGGGACTGGTGGTGTCGATGCGACCGTAGGCGGTCACGCGGCATTCTGGAATCCAACTCTGGGCTTGCAGTCGATGTGGGTCGACGTCGGTGGTGGCAATCTGCTCGTGCTGTCGTTTCCGCGTTCGAGCGATCTGACTGCGGCTGACCAGACCAGTGCCCAGGCACTGGCAGAGATCGCCGTAAGCCATATGTAATCCGTCGATCGCCGGCGTGGCGTTCGACACTTACTGACCCAGAGCAGCTCTCAGTGGAGCGGCCAGCCAGACGAAGATCGGGGCCAGCACCAACGCGGGCAGCAGGCTGACCACGCGGACCCGCCTGATCTCCAGCAGGCGGAACCCGACTCCCAAGAGGATCACGCCTCCGACGGCGCTCGCGGCCGATATCGCCACGGGATCCAGATTGGCTCCGAACAGGTAGGCCAATGTCGCGATCCCACCCTGGATGACCAGGATGGTAAGGATCGACAGGTAGACACCGGCGCCAAGGGTGGCCGCGAAGGCTATGCTCGCAAAGCCGTCGAGCACGCTTTTGACCGCGAGTAGCTGGATGTCGCCAGTGAGGCCGTTCTGGATCGAGCCGAGGATCGTTAGCGGGCCGACGCAGAAGACGAGGCTGGCCGTGACGAAGGCTTCGCTGATGCGCGACGGCTTGTCGCCACGGGCCAGCCGGCGCTGGAACCAGTCGCCCAGGGCATCTACGCGTTCCGTCAAGCGCAGGAGCTCTCCGATCCCGCCGCCGACGAGGATCGAACCGAGCACGATCAGGTCCGTCCCCGCCGGAGCCGTGCGATCCATCAGCAGGGTCAGTGCCAGCGCGAACGCGATGCACAGCGTGAACAGGCCCAGGCCGTCAGTGAGTGTCTGCTGGATGCGTGCCGGCATGCGCGATCCGACCAACAGGCCGATCGTCGCGCCGATCGCGACGGCCGCGGCGTTGAGCAGCGTGCCCGACAGGAACACGAACTATGCCTCGGCCGCGCGCAGTACGCGCAGCACAATGAGCGTGGAAAGCGCCATTGCGGGACGCTATCACCCGAGGGTTGGGAGAGGGGTGCCGTGTATACTTCCGTCGAGTCTGTTTCGGCCGCCTCGTGAACGTGGGTGACGCCCACGTTTATTTATGCGGAGGAGCCCGCGCAAACGGGGGATACATAGCTCAGTGAAAGGAGGGCGCAGGTGAACCGTGACTTTGTCGGCGCGCTTCTGCAACTGAACGCTGAGAAGAACATCCCGCGCGATCAGCTCGTCGCCACTGTCGCCGATGCGATCCAGTCCGCCTACCGGCGCGCGACCCCGAACAACGAAGACGTCTTCGTCGAGATGGACCCTGAAAACGGGAAATTCAACGCGTACCGAGCGCGCTACGTGGTCGAAGAAGTCGAGGACCCACTGACTGAGTTCACGCTCGAAGAGGCCACGAAGCACGATGCCGACGCGAAGGTTGGCGACCTGGTGCGCACAGAGAGCCTCGATTCGTCGTCGTTCGGCCGCATCCACGCGCAGATGGCCGTCCAGCTCGTCCGCCAGCGTCTGCGCGAGGTGGAGCGCGAGCAGGTTTTCGGCCAGTACGCCCAGCGCGAGTCGGAGATCATCACCGGCACCGTCTCGCGCGTTGAGCCACGCGGCGTGATCCTCGACGTCGGCCGGGCGGAGGCGATCCTTCCCACGACAGACCAGAGCGCCACCGAGCACTACCGCATCGGCCAGCATGTCAAGGCCTTCGTGCTCGAAGTTCGGCGCACGACCAAGGGCCCGCTGATCTACGTCAGCCGCACGCACAAGAACTTCCTGCGCCGCCTGTTCGAGCTCGAGGTGCCCGAGATTCACGCTGGCACGGTCGAGATCAAGGCAATCGCCCGCGAGGCCGGCTCGCGTTCGAAGGTCGCGGTGGCGTCGCGCCAGGAAGGACTCGATCCGGTTGGCGCGACCGTTGGCCAGCGTGGCGGCCGAGTCCAGGCCGTCGTCGCCGAGCTGGGTGGCGAGAAGATCGACATCATCCCGTGGAACGAGGACCCGGCGGTCTTCGTGGCCAACGCGCTTAGCCCGGCCCAGGTCGTCAAGGTCGACATCGACGAGCCCAACCGCATCGCCGCAGTGACCGTGCCCGAGCGGATGCTCTCGCTGGCGATCGGCCGCGAGGGCCAGAACGCGCGCCTCGCGGCGAAGCTGACCGGCTGGCGGATCGATATCCGCTCGGATCAGGCCCAGGCCCGAGCGGCCGCGGCACCGGCCCCGGAGCCGGCCGCCAAGGCAGCGGACCTCGAGGCAGGCGAGCCGGTGCCCACGACCGCAGATGAGCTACCCCTCGATGGCGTCGGCCAGTCGACCAAGGCCCAGGCACCAGACGAACCTGCAGCGCCCAAGAAACGCGTCACGCGCAAGCCGGCAGCTGAGAAGGCGGCGAAGGCAGAGCCAGAGCCACTACCGGAGCTCGAGCCGATGGCAGAGGCCAAGGCCAAGCCGGCGCCCAGAGCGACGGCCGCCGCGGTCAAGCCAGCAGTGGTCAAGCCAGTCGCACCCAAGCCGGAGACGTCCAAGCCAGTTTCGGCCAAAGGGGCCTCGGCCAAGCGCGCGCCGGCTGAGGCGGTCGCCGTCGGCGCGCCTGCTCCCGCGCCTGCTCGCCGCTTGCGCAAGTCGGCGACGGCCGTCGCCGAGGGGGACGAGTGACAGGGGCCCCCATCCAGAGGCCAAATCAGCCACTGCCACCGCGACGCTATCCGACGCGGACCTGCGTGGCGTGCCGAACTGAACGTCAGAAGCGCGAGCTCGTCCGCGTCGTTCGTGGGCCTGACGGCAGTGTCGGTCTCGACCGGACGGGCAAAGCTGCCGGTCGTGGCGCATACCTGTGCGCCGACGGCTCGTGCTGGTCGAATGCGCTGAAGAAGAAGTCGATCGAACGTGCGCTATCAGTGACGTTGCCGGCCGAGCTGCGCATGGAGCTCGAGCGTGGCGAAGCGGCGCTGAGTGACGGGGGAGGAACCACCAATGGCCCGCAGTAGGAGCGGCACGCGCAACATGCGCGGCCCGCGCAAGCCACCGCGCAGACCCGACCAGGGTTCGTCGTCATCATCAGTCCAAACCCTCGAGCCCGCCTCGCGCGGAGCGATCGATATCCCGAGCTCGATCACCGTCAAGGAGCTCGCCGAGCTGCTCGGCGTCAACGCCGCGGACGTGATTCGCGAGCTGATCAAGAGCGGCATCTTCGCCAACATCAACCAGCCGCTCGACCGTGACACGGCTTCGCTCGTGACCAGCGAGCTGGGCTTCGAGGTGGCCGAGGCTCAGAAGCCCGAACCGGGCACTGCCGAGTCCAAGAACGGCGACGCGCCCACGCCCCAGGCGGCCAAGGAGGTCCTGTTCGAGGAGGACGATCCGTCTCTCCTCCAGCCCCGGCCCCCGATCGTGACCGTCATGGGCCACGTTGACCACGGCAAGACCAGCCTGCTCGACGCGATTCGGTCGTCGAGTGTCGCCGCTGGCGAGCGGGGCGGCATCACCCAGCACATCGGCGCGAGCGAGATCAACCGTGACGGCCGGCGCGTCATCTTCCTCGACACCCCGGGCCACGAAGCATTCACCGCCATGCGCGCGCGTGGTGCGAAGGTGACCGACATCGCCGTGATCGTCGTCGCCGCCGATGACGGCGTCATGCCGCAGACGATCGAGGCGATCGACCACGCCCGCGCCGCGAAGGTGCCGATAGTCGTCGCCGTCAACAAGATCGACATACCCGACGCAAACATCGATCGCGTCAAGACCGAGCTCACCGAGCACGGCGTGACGATCGAGGAGTACGGCGGCGATGTGCCGCTGGTCCCCGTCAGCGCGCGTACCGGCGCGGGTCTCGACGACCTGCTCGACACGATCCTGATCGTGGCCGACGTGCAGGAGCTCAAAGCCAACCCGAAGCGCAAGGCGGTAGGCACCGTCGTCGAGGCCGAGATGGACAAGGGCCGTGGCCCGGTCGCGACCGTGCTTGTTCAGACCGGCACGCTCAACCTTGGCGACATCGTCGTCGCCGGCGACACGTACGGCCGCGTCCGAGCGCTCCAGAACAGTCTCGGCGAGCGGATAACGAAGGCTGGTCCCTCGTCACCGGCTGTCGTCCTGGGCCTGGCCGAAGTGCCGGCCGCGGGCGACATCCTGCGCGTCGTGCCCGACGAGAAGACGGCACGAACGATGATCGAGCAGCGCCGCGCCAATGCCGCGCCCGAGCAGACCGGCCGGGCGACGCTGGAGGACCTGTACCGCCAGATCCAGGCCGGCCAGACGAAGGAGCTGCGCGTCATCCTTAAGGCTGACGTGCAGGGCTCGCTGGGTGCGATCCGTCACGCGCTCGAGCAGGTCCAGACCGAGGAGGTCCGGATCAACATCCTGCACGAAGGCACGGGCGACATCACCGACACCGACATCCTGCTCGCGTCGGCTTCGAACGCAGTCGTCGTCGGCTTCAGCACCAAGGTCGACCCGCAGGCGCGGCGCACGGCCGAGGCCGAGGGCGTCGAGGTTCGTCTCTACGACATCATCTACCAGCTCACCGACGAGATGGCAGCCGCGCTGCGTGGCCTGCTCGAGCCGGAGCACATCGAGGTCGTGGAAGGCCGCGCCGAGGTGCGCCAGATCTTCCGTTCCGGCCGCAAGGTCATCTGTGGCTCCTACGTCACGGAAGGCCGCATCGTCCGTGGCGGCGCGCGCGTGTACCGCGGCGGCAAGCTGATCGCGACGGATCGGATCGAGTCGCTGCGCCGCTTCCGCGACGACGTGCGCGAGGTCGCGACAGGCTACGAGTGCGGCATCGGCCTCGACGAGTTCAACGAGATCGAGGAGGGTGACATCATCGAGTGCTTCACGCAGCAGACGGTCTCGCGCATCGCCTCCGCCTGAGGCAGAAATGTCCAACCTCCGCAGACGCCTTCGGCGCTGCTGCGCGCTACGGCGTGAGTCGCGGCTGAGCCGCGCTTCACGCTTACGCTTGCGATGAGCGAGCGAACGGCCCGCCTCGATGAGCTCCTGCGCGAAGAGATAAGCCAGGTCGTCCGGCGCGAGGTCGACGACCCGCGCATCGGCTTCGTGACCATCACTGAGGTCGAGGTAACGCCCGACCTGCGCCACGCCAACGTGTGGGTGTCGGTCATAGGCTCGGCCGCCGAACGGAAGCAGACGTTGCGCGCCCTGTCGCACGCGATGCCTTTCGTGCGTGGCCGCCTCGGAAAGCTGCGCCTGAAGCGGATCCCGGACCTGCACATCAAGGAAGACGACTCGTCCGAGCGGGGCACGCGCGTGCTGGCGATCCTCGACGACCTGGAGCAGGGGGGACAGGGCCAGGTGCCCGAGCTGGAGGAAACGCTGCCGACACCGACCGGGGTTTCCGCCATCGAGCCGGTGCAGCCCCGCCAGCGCAAGCGCAGGAAGCCCCGATGAGCACGACCTCCCACGGCCCACAGCTGACATCGCTCACGCCCAGCGATGTGGCCGGGGTTCCGGCGGCCGTGGTCGAGCGCATCCGCGCGGCACGCCGCGTGCTGACGGTGTGCCACGAGAACCCGGAGGCCGACGCCCTCGGCTCCGCGCTCGCCGTCGCACTCGCGGTCGAGGAGCTCGGGGGCCGCGCCACTCCCGTGTGCAGCGACCCGGTGCCGCCGATGTACGGCTTCATGCCGCGCATCGAGCGCTTCCGCCAGGACCCAGAGGATGGGATGGATTACGACCTGATCGTGGTCGGCGACTGTGGCGACCTGGCCCGCGTCGGATCAGTGCTAGGCCGCCATGCCCAGCTGTTCGCGGGCGTTCCGATCGTGAACATCGACCACCACGTCTCGAACACCGGTTTTGGTTTGGTCGACTGGATCGACCCGCGCGCGGCCGCGACGTGCGAGATGGACACGCTGCTGATGCCTGCTCTCGGGCTGCCACTTGACACTGCGGACGGCGCGATCGCGGCCGCGCTGATGGCCGGCGTGGTCATCGACACGGCCAACTTCCAGCATCCCAACGTGACGCCGCGCACGTTGCGCGTCGCGGCGGAGCTCGTCGCCGCCGGAGCGCCGCTGTCGGATACGGCGCGGCTGATCTATCGCACCAAGCCTGACCGGCAGCTGAAGCTGTTCGGCCTCGTCCTTGCCCGCCTCGCCGACGACGTGGACGGTCGTCTCGTGTGGGCCGCGCTGCACGAGGACGACTACGCGGCCGCCGGCGCGACCGTCGCGGACACAGAGGGCATTTCCGACCTGCTCAGCCAGTCAGCCAGCGGCCAGATCGTGATGATGTTCCGCCAGACGGGCGACACGACCAAGCTCAGCGTGCGGACGCGCGATGGCGGCTACGACGCAACCGTGCTGACGACCGCCTTCGGCGGGGGAGGGCACGCGCGCGCGGCGGGCGCAACCGTGCCGTTGCCCATCGACGAAGCTATGCGCGCCGTTCTCGAGGCCGCGCGCGCCATGCTGGCCGAGGGTGTCTGAGTCGCTCGACGGCGTCCTCGTTGTCGCCAAGGAGCCTGGCCCGACCTCGCACGACATCGTTGGCCTCGTCCGCCGGCTGACCGGTGTCAAGCGCGTCGGTCACGGCGGCACACTGGACCCGTTCGCGGCCGGCGTCCTGCCCGTCTTCATCGGCCATGCCACGCGCCTGGTCGAATACCACGGGGCCGAGGCCAAGGAGTACCGCGCCGTCGTCTGCTTCGGCGCGCGCTCGACGACGGACGATCTCCAAGGCGAGCTGACCCCAGCGGACGCGCCTGCGCCGACGCGCGAAGATGTCGAGCGCGCGCTGCAGCCTCTACGCGGCGAGATCGAGCAGGTTCCGCCCGACTACTCGGCGGTGCGTGTCTCCGGACGCAAGGCGTACGAGCTCGCCCGCCACGGCGAAAAGCCGGAGCTGCGCCCGCGCCACGTTACGGTCACCCGCTTGGATCTGACCGAGTGGGATGACTCGGATGCCGCGCGGCCGGTAGCCACGATGGAGATCGCCTGCTCCGCCGGCACTTACATCCGTGCCCTGGCACGCGACCTTGGCGACGCGCTCGGTTGTGGCGCTTACCTAGGTGCGCTGACGCGCACCGCGAGCGGCCCATTCCGGCTCGACCAGGCCCACCCGCTCGACGCCGTGCGCGCGGCCTTGTCGAGCGGCCGCGCGAGTGAGTTGGTGCTGCCGATGGACGCCGGGCTCGACTTCCCCGAGGTGCAACTCAGCGCGGCCGAGCTGACGCACCTCGCGCGCGGCCAGCAGCTGCGCCACGCATCTCCAGCCGACGGCCCCAGCCTCGTGCGCGTGCTCGACCCGAGTGGCCGCCTCGTCGCGATCGCCCGCGCCGAGAATGGCGTGCTCCAGCCTGAGAAGGTCTTCAGCGCATGATCGTGTTGCGCGAGATCGACGAGCTCCCGCGCGGGCTGCGCTTCGCGCTCGCGATCGGCACATTCGACGGCGTCCACCGCGGCCATCGCCGCGTCATCGACGCGCTGACTCGCGGAGCGCGCGACCTTGCCGCAAAGTCGGTCGTGCTGACCTTCGATCCCCACCCCGCCGCCATCCTGCGCGGCAGCGCTCCGCCAGCGCTGTGCGATCTCGAGGAGCGGCTTGCATGGATCGGCCGGTCGACGATCGACGTCTGCGTCGTCCAGCACTTTGACGCGACCTTCGCCGACCAGTCGCCGCGCGAGTTCCTGGAGCGTGTCAGCACGGGACGCGATCTGGCCGGTCTGGTCATGACCCAGGAATCGGCCTTCGGCCGGCAGCGCGAGGGCGGTCTGGATGCTGTCCGCCGGCTGGGTCCGGTGCTTGGCTTTCGGGTCCTGGAGGTCGCGCGCCTGGAAACCCACGGCGCGGCGCTCTCGAGCACGCGTGTCCGCGGGCTGCTGGAGGAGGGCCGGCTGGCTGATGTCGCGCGGCTGCTCGGGCGGCCGTACTCGGTCATCGGCAGCGTCGTGCGCGGCGATGGGCGCGGTCACGAGCTGGGCTTTCCCACGGCCAACCTGCGCTTCGACGATCCTGTCGCCCTGCCGCCCGACGGCATTTACGCTGTTCGAGTGGGCTGGGGTGGTTCTGACGTGCTCAGCCCGACGGAGCGGCGCGATGGCGTCGCCTCGCTCGGGGTAAGGCCGACCTTCGAGCCCCGCGGCGCACGCGTCCTGGAGGTTCATGTCCTCGATTTCGAAGGTGACCTGTACGGACAGCGGATGCGCGTCGAGTTTGTCCGCCGGCTGCGGGGCGAGAAGCGCTTCGCATCGGGCGCCGCACTCGTAACCCAGATGGAGCGTGACGCGGACCGCGCCCGCAGAGTCCTCGCCGCTCGACCGCGCTGAATCCATGTCCGCGGCGGCGCGCGTGTGGTCGTGGCGGAGCTTGAACGAGCGCGACCTGAGCGCGCCGCGCTGGATGAGCGGCCCGATCATCCCCGCCGTCGTTGCCGGGGTGCTCGGCATCGTCGGCATCGGCGCCGAAGCCACCCCGCGTGCGGTCGACCGTCAACGGGTACCACGCTCGCAGGACATGCTCCCGCAGCGCCGCCTCGATCGAGTCCGCCAGCCGAGCTCGCCAGTCCGTTGAGAGCCGCGCAAATGCCTCTTCGCCGGCCAGTGGCCACGCGGTTTCGTCAGGCGGCTTGGGCGCCGAGCTCACGACGCGGAAGGTATCAGTGCCGGTCACGATGGCTCGGCTGCATTGACCGGTAAACCCGCATAAACCGAACGCCTGTTAGACTCGCCGCGAAATTGAGAGAAAAGGAATCGTTGGAGGAACGGGTGCCGCTGGCGCGGGATACCAAGGTAGGCATCGTGGCGGACTACGCCCGATCGGAAACAGATACGGGATCGCCGGAAGTCCAGATAGCTCTCCTGACTGAGCGCATCCGTGGGCTGAACGAGCATCTCGCCGCCTACCCCAAGGATCATCATTCGCGCCGCGGTCTGCTCAAGCTCGTCGGAACGCGGCGGCGTCTACTTGCGTACCTGATGCGCAAGGACCCGGCTCGTTATCGAGCCGTCATCAGCCGGCTCGGGCTGCGCCGCTAACCGACCACACCCGTCCTCCACGCAATGGAGGACTGATGCCAGTCACAACGCTTTCCACAGAGCTCGGCGGTCGTACGCTCACGATCGAAACGGGCAAGCTCGCTTTGCTTGCCGGCGGCTCGGTCACCGTCCGCTACGGGGACACGATGCTGCTGGGCACGGCCAATCGGTCGGATCCACGGCCCGGGCTCGACTTCTTCCCGCTGACCGTCGACTTCGAGGAGCGCATGTACGCCGCGGGCAAGATCCCGGGCGGCTTTATCAAGCGCGAGTCGCGGCCGTCAGAGGCGGCAATCCTGGCCGCGCGCCTGACCGACCGGCCCATCCGGCCGCTCTTTCCCGAGGGCTATAAGGACGACGTTCAGCTCGTCCTGACTGTCCTCTCCACCGACCAGGAGAACGATCCGGACATCATCGGCACAATCGCCGCGTCGGCCGCGTTGACGATCAGCGAGATCCCGTTCATGGGACCGATCGCTGCCGTGCGCATCGGTCGCATCGACGGTGAGTTCGTGCTCAACCCCACGATCAGCCAGCTCGAAAGCTCGGAGATCGATCTGATCGTCTCCGGCACGCGCGGCGCGATCATGATGGTCGAGGCAGGCGCCAAGATCGTGCCCGAGGCTGTCATGGCCGAGGCGATCATGTTCGGCCACCGCTCGCTGGCGCCGATCATCGACCTCCAGGAACAGCTCCGGGCGCAGGTCGGCAAAGCCAAGCGCCATCCGTATCTCGAGCCGGGCGTCGACTCAGTGCTCGACTTCGTCGATGCCGTTCACAACAACCATCCGTTCGTCGTCTTCGACGTCGAAACCACGAGCCGCGATGCCAAGCAGGGTGCGATCGTCGAGATCGGCGCTGTCAAGGTCAACAATGGCAAGATCGAGGACCGCTGGTCGACCCTCGTCAACCCCGGCTCGCCGATCGTTGGCCGGCAGCTGCATGGCATCACCGACGAGGACGTCAAGGCGGCGCCTGCGCCGCAGCAGGCCGCCGAGCAGTTCATGAGCTGGGCTGGTGACGCGCTGCTGGTCGGCCACAACGTCGGCTTCGACATCGGCTTCGTCGAGGCGGCACTCGGTAGCGGCAAGCACATCGAGTCCGGCCGCTACATGGACACGTTGATCATGGCTCGCGAGGCCTATCCCGACTCTGACCTGAAGCTGGGTGACCTGGCGCGTTTCTTCGAGCTCGAGGTTGAGCCCAATCACCGCGCTCTGCCGGACGCGGAGGCGACCGCTCACCTGCTCATTCGCCTGGGCAAGGAGCTGCCGGCGCGCATAGATCAGTTCAAGGAGACGGTCGCCAACGCGATCCGCGCTCAGCGCAACGGCGCGACCTTTGAGGAGACGGCAGGCCAGATCGACCAGGCGCGCAAGACGGCGCGCTTCTCGAAGAGCCTGGCGGGCCTGCTGCACAAGAAGACCGTGCGCAAGCTCGTGCTCGAAGAGGGCATCCGCATGGATGGCCGCGACCTCGAGACAATTCGCCCGATCTCGGTCGAGGTCGGCTTGCTTCCGCGAGCACACGGCTCAGCGCTCTTCACCCGCGGCCAGACCCAGGCGCTGTCAGTCGCCACGCTTGGACCGTCGTCAGACGTCCAGCGCATCGACACGATCAGTCCCGAGCTGTCCAAGCGCTATCTCCACCACTACAACATGCCTCCCTACAGCACCGGCGAGAACAAGCCGATGCGCGGTCCCGGCCGGCGCGAGATCGGCCACGGCGCGCTCGCCGAGCGTGCCCTTATCCCGGTGCTGCCCAGCCAGGAAGAGTTCCCTTATGTGATCCGTGTCGTGAGCGAGTGCGTGACGTCGAATGGTTCGACGTCGATGGCTTCCACGTGCGGATCGACGCTCGCACTGATGGACGCGGGTGTGCCGATCAAGGCACCCGTCGCCGGAGCGGCAATGGGCCTGGTCAGCGGTGAGAACGGCAAGTTTGCCGTCCTGACCGACATCCTGGGCAAGGAAGACGCGTTCGGTGACATGGACTTCAAGGTCACCGGCACGGCTGATGGCATCACTGCTGTCCAGATGGACATCAAGGTCACCGGCATCAACGAAGCGATCATCCGCGAGGGACTTGAGAAGGCACGCGTGGCGCGCCTGTCCATCCTCGACAAGATGGTCTCTGTCGTGCCTGCGCCGCGGACCGAGATGAGCGCATACGCGCCGCGCATCATCACGATCAAGATCAATCCCGAGAAGATCCGCGACATCATCGGCAAGGGCGGCGCCACGATCCGCAAGATCCAGGAGGACACGGGCACCGAGATCAACGTCGAGGATGACGGCACGGTCGAAATCGCAGCGATTGACGGCGAGAAGGCCAAGGCTGCGATTGCCATGATCGAGGGCATCACCCGCGAGGTCGAGATCGGCTCGCTGTATCTCGGCAAGGTCACCCGGATAATGGGCTTCGGCGCGTTCGTCGAGATCCTGCCCGGCAAGGAAGGCCTCGTCCGCATTGGCGAGCTGGCCGATTACCACGTACCCACGGTCGAGGACGTCGTTTCAGTCGGCGACGAGATCATGGTCGTGGTCACTGAGATCGACCGCCAGGGCCGCATCAACCTGTCGCGCAAGGCAGCGATGCAGCGCCACCTGGCCAAGACAACTCCGTAGTCCGCTTCGATCAGCAGACAAACGAACGGCCCGCCGAAAGGCGGGCCGTCGTCTGTTTGGGGAGGGACAGGTTACTGCGTGGGTGAGCGGCAAGCGAGCGGCGGGGTCATTGCCGCGCGGCGCCATATATCACGCACGGATTCCGGCGTCGAGCGTAACCCTCGCTCACGCCGCCGTCAGCAGACGCTTTCCTTCCCGATTGGACGTCGCGCCACCGGGGGGAGGACGGTGGCGCTCGTCGGTCATGAGCAATGCAAGGCGCAGCTCCAGCCTGCGCAGGTCCCCTTCCGCCGACCACGGCGGTGAATCCGGGTCATACGTGGCGGACAGGTCGCGCGCCGCGGCGAGCTCCTCGGCGATCGCAGCGAGCTCATCTTCAATCGAGCTTCCGGATCGGAGTACCTCGGCCGCGGCGCGCTGATGAGCGACCTGCTCGGCGATGACTGACGGGTTCATGGCGCTATCCTCGGCCGGCCGGGTTAACGGGCCATTAAGGAAAACCCTCACGCGAAGTTAATTCCGCCAGCGGACAGGCGGTGGCCGTCGCTGACCGAGAACGAGGCTCCAGCTTGTTCCCAAGCCGGCGCGCCGCGTAGCGCGCCGGCCTTCTGTTTGGCCCCGGTGCGGACGACGGGCGAGTTCGTCTACGGAGCCGTTCGCTGCGATCCCACATCGCGCTATCAGCGCGCCTTCATCTTGCGCTAATGCGGAAGCGGCATGATCGCGGCGAAGAGGTACCAAAGTGCGCCTGCTCCTCGTCGAAGATGACACGCGTCTGGCCGGTCTGCTGCTCCGTGGACTACGCGCGGAGGGCTACGCCGTCGATGTCGCTGGCACCGTCGAGGAAGCGCGCTGGCTAGCCACCGAGAACCCGTTCGACGTCCTGATATTCGACGTCATGTTGCCCGACGGTGACGGATTCACCCTGTGCCAGGAACTGCGCCAGGCGGGCAACTGGACGCCCGTGCTGATGCTCACCGCGCGCGACTCGGTCAATGACAGAGTCCGCGGACTCGATGCGGGTGCCGACGACTATCTGGTCAAACCGCATTCGTTCGCCGAGCTCGCCGCCCGCGTGCGTGCCCTGGTGCGCAGGGGCCGGGCCGAGCGGCCGGCCGTGCTGAGCGTCGGCAATCTTGTCCTCGACCCCGCCACGCACGATGTTCGCGTCGACGGCCGGCCCGTGACGGTGTCGGCCAAGGAGTTCGCGCTACTCGAGCTGTTCATGCGCCAGAGTGATCGCGTGCTCTCGCGGACCGAGATCCTCGACCACGTCTGGGATTGGGCCTACGACGGTACGTCGAACGTGATCGACGTTTACGTGCGCTACCTGCGTCAGAAGATCGGGGAGGGGCCCGGAGTGCCGCGCATCGAGACCGTGCGTGGCGTCGGCTACGCGTTGCGCGGCCCCGCATGACCATCCGGCTTCGGCTGACCCTGTGGTACGGCGGCGTGCTTGCTCTCGTCCTGGCCGTCGTGGGCATCGTCACCTGGTATCAGCTGGGCTCCTCGCTGCGCAGCCAGCTCGATGATGCCCTTCAGGTCCAGGTCACGGACGTCCGCGCCGACTTTGCGTCTGACAGCAACGTATCCCTCGCGGTGCGCGACCCCGCCCGCCCGGGCGTCTTCACCATCGTCTACGACCCGTCTTTCACAGTGCAGCGCAATACCCCGGGCGCGCCCGACCTGGCCAGTCCGCCACAGACCGGTCCGTCAGAGGCGACGATCGGCGGCCACACCTACACGCTCTACGCGGCAATGGCCGCCGACGGCTCGCTCATCGTCGCGGGCGAGTCGCTCGCGGAGGTCGATCGTGCGGTCGACGGACTCGCCCGCTGGCTGCTCCTCATCGCCGGCGGCGGCGCGCTCGCCGGCCTCGTTGTGGGCTGGTTCCTGGCTGGGCGGGCATTGGCACCGACCGCGGCGATGTCGCGCCAGCTGTCATCGATCGGAGTGGGTGAGCTGGGCCGCCGGATCGAGCGGGCCAATGGCAACGACGAGGTCGGATCGCTGGCGCGGACGATCAACTCGATGCTCGAGCGCATCGATGACGGCGTGCACCGCCAGCGTGCCTTCGTGACCGCGGCGTCCCATGACCTGCGCACGCCGATTGCGGCGCTGCGCACCGAGCTCGAACTTGCCCAGCGCGGCCGCCCGGCGGCTTCGGAGTTGCGCGAAGCGATCGAGCGCGCCCATGGCGATGCCGTTCGCCTGGGCAACCTCGCGAATGACCTTCTCGCCCTGGCCGAGGCCGAGCCGGGCGGCCGCAACATCGTCCGCCAGGCGGTGGCGGTCGACGAGCTCGTCCAGGAGTGTGCGGCAGACCAGTCAGCGGTTGCTCGCTCGCACGGCGTCCAGGTCGACGTCGCGGCGCCCGCGGCAGAGGTGCTCGTCGATCGTTCGCGCATCGAGCAGGCGATCCGCAACCTGCTCACGAACGCGATCCGGTTCTCGCCGCGCGGAGGGACGGTCGAGATCCACGTTTCCGTCGTCGAGAGTGCCGGCCCGGCGCGAGGCAGGGACAGGAAGGTCAGGCAGCGCACACTCGAGGTGGACGTTCTCGATCGCGGCCCGGGCGTGCCCGACGACGTGCGCCCGAGCCTCTTTCTGCCCTTCGCCGCGCGGTCGGGCCACGAGCATTCCGGCCTGGGCCTGGCCACGGCCGCCGCCGCCGTGCGTGCGCACGGCGGCGTGATTCGCTACGCCGACCGACCGGGCGGCGGCGCCGCGTTCGCGTTCAGCGTGCCTGCCTGAGGTCGCCGGGAACAGACGACCGGGCGGCCGGGTCGGTATCATTCCTGTGTGTGCCCAAACGAATAGCAACATTCAGCTTCGCCATGTCCAACGGGGAGCGGTCAGGGCACGAGTGGACGCAGGACGTAGCGTGACAACCGAGGAGCGTCGGCGTGCGCTTGAGCAGGTCGCGGCTGAGGTGGCCGTGTGCACGCGCTGCCCACTGCACCAGACACACACGATGGCGGTGCCCGGCGAGGGCCACCCAGACACGGAGATCGTCTTCGTCGGCGAGGGTCCGGGCTACAACGAGGACCAGCAGGGCCGACCGTTCGTCGGCGCCGCGGGCAGCCTGCTCAACGACCTGCTCCGCCAGGTCGGCTGGAAGCGCCAGGACGTGTACATCACCAACGTCGTGAAGTGCCGGCCACCCGCCAATCGCGACCCGGAGCCGAACGAGATCGCCGCCTGCGCGCCATTCCTGAGCCGACAGCTCGAGATCCTCGATCCGGCCGTGGTCGTGACGCTCGGCCGGCACTCGCTCCAGACCTTCAATCCCGGCGCGCGGATCGGTGTCGCGCACGGCACGCTGCGGCCGGTCGATCCGCAGACCGGAGCGCCAAACGCTTGGACCTTCGCCATGTACCACCCGGCAGCAGCGCTGCGCCAGGGCAGCCTGAAGCAGACGATGCTCGAGGACATGTGCGGTCTGCCTGATGCGCTGATCGAGTCGCGCAGGCGTCGGGGCTCCGTATCGGAGGACGTCGCGGTGTTACAAGCAGAGCGGTTGGTCGGGTCGGAGCCGCTGGTCGAAGGGGAGCCGATCGCCCTCGACGTCGAGCCCGAGCTCGTCGCCGTCGCCGTCGCCGCCGGCGGGAGCCTGAGCGCCGTCATCGACGATGCGCTGCCCGTCGACGAAAACCAGATGTCGCTCTTCTAGCCCACGATGGCCAACACGCTTCGGATCATGCCCCTCGGCGGCGTCGGCGAGATCGGCAAGAACATGTACGTCTACGAGTACGGCGACGAGATCGTCGTGATCGACTGCGGGCTGATGTTCCCCGAGGAGGAGATGTTCGGCATCGACCTCGTGGTGCCCGATGTGACGTACCTGCGCGAGCGGCGCGACAAGGTCAAGGCATTCCTGATCACTCACGCCCACGAGGACCACGTCGGCGGCCTGCCCTACGTTCTGCCGTACTTCCCGGGCGTGCCGATCTACGCCTCGACGCTGGCGCGCGGCCTGCTGGGCGGCAAGATCAAGGAACACAAGCTGATCAACAACCCGCTCATCGCGCTGGAGCCGGGTCAGACGGTCGAGATCGGCGCCTTCAAGGCGACCGCCTTCCGCATCGGTCACTCCATTCCCGACGCGATGGGCATCGCGCTCGATACACCGGTCGGCCTCGTCGTCCACACCGGCGACTTCAAGTTCGACCACACACCGGTCGACGGAAAGCTGTCGGACATCCACGCGCTGGCCGAGTTCGGGTCGCGCGGCGTGCTATGCCTTGTCTCCGACTCGACGCGCGCCGAGAGCCCGGGCTACACGCCGTCGGAGCGGATCGTGGGCGAGGTCTTCCGCGACATCATGCAGGGCCTCGACGGTCGCGTGATCGTGGCCACCTTCGCCAGCAACATCGCGCGCATCCAGCAGGTCTTCGACGCCGCGCGCGACTTCGATCGCAAGGTCACCGTGATCGGCCGCTCGATGGAGCAGAACGTGCGCATCGCGAGCGACCTCGGCTATCTGACCTTCCCGCCCGAGCAACTCGTCTCCAAGGACCGCCTCAAGGACACGCCGGACAACAAGCTGGTCATTGCCACGACCGGCGCCCAGGGCGAGCCGATGGCCGGGCTGGCACGAATGGCCAACCGCGACCACCGCTGGGTGGAGATCCAGCCGGGCGACACCGTGATCGTCAGCGCCAGTCCGATCCCGGGCAACGAGGAGGTCGTCGGGCGCACGATCGACAACCTGTTCAAAGTCGGCGCCAACGTCTTCTACCACGACATCAAGCGCGCCCACGTCTCCGGCCACGCGAGCCAGGAAGAGCTGAAGCTGATGCTCAACCTGACCCGGCCCAAGCACTTCATCCCGATGCACGGCGAGTTCCGCATGCTCGTGCAGCACGGCCGGCTCGCGGGCGAGCTCGGCGTCGCGCCGGAGAACATCTACATCATCGAGAACGGCCAGCCGATCGAGTTCGCGGAGGACGGCACGGCGCGGCGGGGGACGCCCGTCGAGGCGGGCTATGTCTACGTCGACGGGCTGTCCGTCGGCGAGGTCGGCGACGTGGTACTGCGCGACCGGCGCGCCCTCGCGTCCGACGGCATGTTCCTCGTCGTCGTCACGGTCGACAAACAGTCCGGCAACCTGATCGGCCGACCCGAGATCGTGACCCGTGGCTTCGTGACCGGGCCGGAGGACCCGATCATCGGCGCGGCCGCAGAACGCGTTGCCGCCGCGATCGAGAATCCGGGCGACCACACCTCGGAGGTTGGCCTGCTCAAGGCGCAGATCAAGGACAGCCTGTCGCAATACCTGTTCGAGCGGACCAAGCGGCGACCAATGGTCTTTCCGGTCGTGGTCGAGGTCTAAGCGGCCATGGCCGCACGCACTACCCGGCGGCCGTCGAATGGCAACCGGACGCGCTCATCATCGCGCCGCGCAGCCGGGTCAACGACCAGGAAATCGATCGCCCAGAGCTTTGCCCTGCCGCCGCATGTCGCGCGCTCGCTGATCGGACTGCTCTTCCTGGTCGTCGGCGCAGTGACCGTGATCGCGCTGCTCTTCCCGCAGGCCGGGCTGCTCAATCGCTACGTCGACGATCTGCTCCGGCCTGCGTTCGGCCAGGGAGCGTGGCTGCTCGCGGTCCTGCTCATCGTTGCCGGCATCGTCATCGAGCGGCCGCCGGCCGCCGGCTATGGCTCCATGTTGACCATCGTCGGCGGCCTCTTCGTCTTCGTCGCCGGCCTGGGTCTGATCCATCTCGTCTGGGGCCACGGCGCCAACGACGCCGCGCTGCGCTCCGGTGGCGGCATCCTGGGCCAGGGTCTCGAGTCCGGCCTGAGCACGCTCGTGTCGCCGATCGGTGCCTTCGTCGTCCTGCTCGGCCTGGTCGTTGCCGGCCTGCTGTTGCTGTTCAACACGTCGCTGCGCACGCTGGTCCGGCCGGCCACGGCCGGTGGCCGGTTGCTGGCGGGCGTGGTTGCCAGTGCTGGCGCCCGACGCGATGGCGCGGCGGCTGTTGCTGACCCGGCGCTGCCCGCCGCGGCGCGCGAGCGGCCGCGCCGCGAGCGTGCGGTCAAGGTCATGCCCGAGCCGCCCGACCTGCCGACACCTGAGCGGACGTCGGTCCCTCTTAGCCAGACCGTCTGGACCGGCCGCTCGGGCGGCGGCGCGACCACGGCCGGAGCGACGGCAACGGCCGTGGCGGAATCACCTGTCGCCACGGATCTCGATGTCGGTGCCGAGGAGCCCGCTCGCATCTGGCAGCTGCCCGCCAACGACCTGCTCGACCCGCCCAACATCGGTGGCCGTGGCAAACACCTCGACCACGAGCGCAACATCCAGATCATCGAGGAGAAGCTGGCCAGCTTCCAGATTCCGGCCAGCGTCGTGGCCACGAACACCGGACCCGTGGTCACCCAATATGAGGTCAAGCCCGACGCGCGCATCAAACTGTCGCGCATCGAGGGCCTGGCCGACGACCTGGCGATGGCGCTCGCCGCGCGCTCGATCCGTATCGAGGCACCCATCCCCGGCCGGGACGTCGTGGGCATCGAGATACCCAACCACTCGAGCGAGATCGTCGCCTTCAAGCAGCTGCTCGATGACGCAGGCATGAGCGAGGCAGCGAGCAAACTGACGTTCGCCCTGGGCCGTGACGTCTCGGGCAAGGCCTATGCCGTCGACCTCGCCCGCATGCCCCACCTGCTCATCGCCGGCGCGACCGGCTCGGGCAAGAGCGTGTGCGTCAACGCGCTGATCACGAGCATCCTGATGCGCGCGACGCCCGACGAGGTTCGTTTCGTGCTCGTCGATCTGAAGCGGGTCGAGCTTGCCACCTACCGCGACCTGCCGCACCTCGAGACGCCGGTCATCGTCGAGTCGTACGAGGCACGGGCGGTGCTGAGCAACCTCGTCCATCTCATGGAGGAGCGCTACGAGCTCCTGGCCAGTGCGATGGAACGCAACATCACTGCCTACAACGCGTCACCGCGCCGCCATGGCAAGCCGATCCCGTACATGGTCGTCGTCATCGACGAGCTGGCCGACCTCATCCTGCGCGAAGGGCGAAAGGTCGAGGATCCGATTGTCAAGATCGCCCAGAAGGCACGCGCGGTGGGCATCCATCTCGTTCTCGCCACGCAGCGGCCAAGCGTCAACGTCGTGACCGGGCTGATCAAGGCCAACGTGCCGTCGCGCATCGCCTTTGCCATGGCCTCCAACGTGGACTCGCGGACGGTGCTCGACGCGAACGGCGCGGAGGACCTGATCGGCCGCGGCGACATGCTCTACCAGCCCGCCGACCTGCCGCGGCCGGTTCGCCTCCAGGGCGTCTTTGTCAGTGATGCCGAAGTCCACGCCGTGACCAAGCTGTGGCGTGATCAGTCAGAGCCCAACTACAACCGTGACCTGCTCCAGGGCTCCGTCGACGATGAGGCAGCGGAGAGCGGCGGCCGGTTCGCCTGGCTGATGGCCTCGGACAGCGACCAGATGTTGCCCCAGGCGGCGCAGATCGTCACCGAGACGGGGCGGGCGAGCACGTCCATGCTCCAGACCAAGCTGAGGGTCGGCTTCAACCGGGCGACGCGGCTGATGGACGACCTCGAGAAGCACGGCATCATCGGCCCGCTCGACACGCGTAACCCGGGTGCGCCGCGAACCGTCTATGGACCTGATAACTGGCTGCGCGGTTTATCGGACATCGACGACCCAAACTGACGTCGGCGCCGAATCTGCCGACAGTCCCGGATCGGCAAATAGGGTCGAGCCTTTAGACTCACTCCTGCGCGTCAGTGATGGCGTCACCCGTCTGGCAATCACGAGGACAGCCGCACACAGATGACCGCTCGCCATCAACTGCGACTTGGAAAGAGGCTGGGCCGCGATCGCATGCCGATCGATGCCACGCCGGCACCGCCTGTGGGCGAGACCCTCCAACTGGCGCGCGAGCGAAAAGGCGTCGATCTATATCGCGCCGAGCGGGACACCAAGATTCGCCTGCACTACCTCGCCGCGCTCGAGGACGGCGACTGGGAGGAACTCCCGGCACCGGTCTACACCAAGGGCTTCCTGCGCAATTACGCCATCTACCTGGGTCTCGAGCCGGATGAGATCGTCGATCGCTGGCGCGACGAGATGGAGCAGATGCGCACTGCCACGCGCGTGGCCGTGGCGCCCCCGCCGATGCCCCTCGCGGAGCCCGGTGGGCGGCGCTTGACGATCTCGCCCGGGATGATCGTTGCCGCCCTGCTGGTCGTGGCCATCGTCGCCTTCCTCGGCTACATCGGCCTGCAGTTCATGCGCTTCGTGCAGGTGACGGAGGTTGCGCTGACGTATCCGACGAACGTCTTCTCCCAGATCGACGCGCAGGAGGTCACCCTTCAGGGCACTGCCGGTCGCGGTGCCGTGATCAGGATCACTGGCCCCGACGGCCAGATCTACAGCACGACAGTCGACCAGAACGGTGCGTGGAACCGCGATGTGCCCCTGTCGCGCGGCCAGAACAACTTCACCGTCGTTGCCACGGATCCCGTCACGCAGGGCGACTCCAAGCCGCTCCAGCTCACGATCGTCGTGCCACTGCCGTCGGCGTCGCCAGGCGCGACGACGACGGCCGCGCCGCCGCCGCCCATCACGACGACTCTCTTTTCTCCGACGAACGGCTCCACGACCACCAACCCGCAGGTGACGATCAGCGGCCAGACGAGCGGAACACGGATCACGATCGCGAGCACGTACGTGGGCGCGCCGGCGGCGACGCCAGCACCTTCCGGGCTACCCGTCCAGAGCCCCTCACCATCAGCGGTCCCCAGCGGTTCACCGCCCGCCAGCCCGACCGTTCCCGCCGGTCCGTCAGATGACTTGACCGTCGCTTCGGGCAGCTTCTCAGAGCAGCTGACTTATCCGGTCGGCCACTGGCGGATCACGATCACGGCGTATGCGACCGGACTCGCGCCGGTTGCCCAGGACGTAGAGATCCAGGTGGAGGCGCCGCCGGTCGTGATCCACACGCTGAACATCCTGGTCGCGGGCAACAACGCCACGCTCAAGGTCACGGCCGATGGCGTGACCGTGCCCGGCATCGGCGGCGGGTCCGTGAGTGACCAGGCAACGTTCAGCGTCACCGCCGTTAACGAGTTCTGCGTCCGCTCGAACCACGCCGCGAAGATCTCGCTCACGCTCGACGGTAACCCGCTCGGCCTCTTGGACAACTCCAGCCCGAACGGCAGCTGGATCGTGAAGCCCGGCCAGAACCCGCAGCCGGCGCCCTCGCCCTGCTGACGGGTTGACGCATGGCCGACCTTGCACGTGCAGACGAACTCGAACCGTTGGTCGCCCTCGCTCAGCGCATCCAGGGCGCGATGGTCGAGCGCGGGCTCAAGCTGGCCACGGCCGAATCCTGTACAGGCGGCCTCGTCGGCCATGCGATAACCGAGGTTGCCGGCTCGAGTGACTACTACGTCGGTGGCATCGTCAGCTATAGCAACGAGCTGAAGCATGCCGAGCTCGGCGTCGATTCGACAACCCTGGAGCACCATGGGGCCGTGTCGGCACAGACGGCTGTGGCCATGGCCCACGGCGCGCGGCGTCGCTACGGCGCTGACATGGCCGTCGCCGTGACCGGCATCGCGGGACCGATCGGCGGGACGGACGCCAAGCCGGTCGGCTTGACGTATATCGCCGTGGCCGATCCGGACGGCGAGGTCGTGCGCCGCTTCGTGTGGGACTCGGACCGCCACGGCAACAAGCTGCGCAGCGCACAAGCGGCGCTGACGATCGTGCTGGAACGCCTTGACGCGCCTCGCGGCTGAGATAGGCAAGGGCCTCGCCCCGGCGCGCGAGGCGCGACCCATCCGGCCGCTTGAGCGGATTCACGTGCTTGGCGCCGCGGGCGCCGGGGCGTCCGCGGCAGTTCTGCTGGCACACCGCGCCGGCGCCCTCGTCAGCGGCTGTGATCCGGGCGGACCGTCGCCGTACAGCGCCGCGCTCGTCGAGGCGGGCATTGACCTTGACTGGCGGCACTCCCCGGAGCACGTGCTGCGGCCGGACGATCCCGCTGCGCGGCCTGAGCGCCTGGCCGTGACCAAGGCGCTGACGTCAATCGACCCGGACAACGCGGAGCTGCACGCGGCGGCAGAGCTCGGGATCGCCGCGGAGCCGTGGCAACAGGTAGTTGCCGATGCGGCGGCCACGACTGGCCAGGCCCTGCTCGCCGTCGCCGGAACGCACGGCAAGTCGACGACGACCGGCTGGCTGATCGACCTGCTCGTCCGCGCGGGGCGCGACCCCTCGGCGTTCGTCGGCGCGCTGCTCGACGCGCACCTGGCAGGTGGCATGCCAAGCACCGCGCGTTGGGGCAGCGGCGACGTGTTCCTTGTCGAGGCCGACGAGTATGCCGGCAACTTTGATGCCTACCGGCCGCACATCATGGTGCTGCTCAACGCTGAATGGGATCACCCCGATGTGTTCGCCGACGAAGAGGCGGTGTTCGCCGCCTTCGAACGCTGGATCCGCAACGCGCCACTCGAAGCCGTGCTGATCGCCAACGTCGCCGACCCGGGCGTTATGCGCATCGCCGAGCGCCTGTCGTCCGATTGGCCCGGTGAGATCGTCGCCGTCGATAGTGACGCGCACGGCCTGAAGATCGGCCTCGCCGGACCTGCTAATGCGAGCAACGCCTTGGCCGTCGTTACCGCGGGCCGTGTCCTCAGCGTGCCTGAGTCGGTCATCCGCGAAAGCGTGGCGGGCTTCAAGGGTGTCGGTCGACGCCTGGAGCTCAAAGGCGAAATCGGTGGCGTGGTCGTGCTCGACGACTATGGCCATCACCCGACCGCGATTGCCAGGACTCTCCAGGCTGTGCGCGAGCGCTACCCGGGCAGGCCAGTCTGGGCTATCTACGAGCCACTGACCTACCACCGGACGGCGTCGATGCTCGATCGCTTCGCCGAGGCACTGGCCACGGCCGACCACGTCGCGATCGCCGACATCTGGGCGGGACGTGACCCGGACACGACGATCACGAGTGCCCAGGCGCTGGCCGACGCCGTATCCGCCCGTGGCGGCCCGGCGGCCGTGGCCTCCGGCTCTGTCGAGCAGACCGCGGACTTCCTGGCGCGCGAGGTGCGCGCCGGCGACGTCGTGCTGGTCATGGGCGGTGGCCGCTCGTACGTCATCGCAGCCCGGCTCGTCGAGCTGCTCGGCCGGGGCGAGGCCGTCCGCAGCCAGGCGCACGCCTAAACTCTGGACATGGCAGAACAGCTGACACCGGGCGACGCCCAGGACCTGCTCGAGCGCTACAAGCGTGCATGGGAGGCGCGCAACCCGGACCTGGCCATGGAGCTGTATCGCGCCGATGCCGAGTTCCGGGTGGATCCGTTCGATGAGCCGGCCCAGGGTGAGAACGCGATTCGCGCGGTCTGGAACGATGTTGCCGCGACGCAGGTCAACGTGGAGTTTGACGCTGAGCGGACGTGGGCTGTCGGCCAGACGGTGCTGGCTTCGTGGCACGCTGCTTTCACGCAGCGAACGACTGCGCAACGCGTTCGCATCCGCGGGTTTTCGACGTTCGAGCTCGATGAGTCCGGACTGATCCAGCGCGCCAGGCAGTGGGCCGTGTCGAAAGTCGTCGGGCGAGACTCGACGTTCAAGCCTGAGGAAGGTGCGTAGTGGCAGGTGAGGTCTCGTTCGACGTGGTCAGCGACTTCGATCACCAGGAGCTGGTCAACGCCATCGACCAGGCGCGGCGCGAGATCGCGACTCGCTTCGACTTCAAGGGCTCCAAGGCGGAGTTGGAGCTGGGCAAGGACGAGATCATCCTGCGTGCCGATAACGAATCGCGCGCCCGGGCGATGCGCGACCTGCTCGAATCGAAGGCCATCAGGCGCGGCCTATCGCTCAAGATCTTCGACTGGGGCGAGATCGAGGAGGCTGGTGGCAACACCGTGCGCCAGCGTGTCGGTCTGCGCCGCGGCCTGCCCGACGACCTGGCCAAGAAGATCACCAAGTTGATTCGTGACGACTACCCGAAGGTCAAATCGCAGATCCAGGGTGACGCCATCAGGGTCAGTGGCAAGAGCAAGGACGAGCTCCAGAAGGTCATCACGCGGCTGCGTACGGAGTCGGATGGCTATCCCGTCCCGCTCCAGTTCCAGAACTACCGATAAGGGATCCGCTGCACTATGAATCCAAGTGATCCGGCCATTCGACGGATGATGCTCATCCTGGCGACCGTCGTCATCATCGGCCTGCTGCTCACGGCAATACCGCACACTTGACGACAGTCGGACACCTGATCGCCGACGCGCTCGCCGCGGCCGGCGTCGAGTGGGCGTTCACCGTCCCTGGCGAGAGCTTCCTGGGCATCCTCGACGCGCTGCCCGCGGCCGGTGTCAGGGTCGTCGCCACGCGTCACGAGAGCGGCGCCGCGTTCATGGCCGAGGCGATCGGCCAGCTTACCGGCAAGCCGGCCGCGGTCCTCGGCACGCGCGCGGTGGGCGCGGCGAACATGAGCATCGGCATCCATACCGCGCGCGCGAACTCGACGCCCATGGTCGCCATCCTGGGCCAGGTCCAGCGTCAGTTTCTGGGCCGCGAGGCGTTCCAGGAGGCGGACCTCGTCGCGTCGTTCGGCGCGCTCGCCAAGTGGGCGGCTCAGATCGACGAGCCGAACGACGCTGCGCGCGTCGTGGGGGAGGGCCTGAGCGCGATGCTCTCGGGCCGTCCGGGACCCGTGTTGTTCGCGGTGCCCGAAGACGTCATCGACATCGCCAACGCGAACTCGAAGGCGCGCCTTGCACTCGTCCGGCCAGTGCCACCCTCTGCTGAGAACACTCGCGTCATCATCGACATGCTCGACGGCGCGGAGCGGCCCGCCATCCTGGCTGGTGGCGGCGTCGTCGCGTCGGGCGCGCAGGACGCGCTTGTCGCGCTCAGCGAACGACTCGCCGTCCCGGTCTTCGCGGCCTGGCGCCGACCTACCGCGTTCCCCAACGACCACCCGAACTACCTGGGCATGACCGGTTACGGAGCGCCGGCGCGCGTCCGCGAGCGCCTCCTCGCCGCGGACGCGCTGCTCGTCATCGGCTGTCGCCTCAACGAGGTCGCGAGCTACGACTACCAGCTCCCGGCACCGACCACCAGGTGGGCGCACGTCGACCTCGAGCCACGGACTGCGCACGCGAGCCTGAGCGCACCCGACTACGCGCTGGCTGCCGACGCGAAGGCGTTTCTCGACCGAGCAGTCGAGGTCGCTGCGCCGTCGGCGGGGTTCACATCTCGACGGCTTCAGGTTGACGCTGAACGTGCCGCATTTGTCGTCGCGACGACCATTCCAGACAAGCGTCGCGACGGAAACGGAGTGGATCCGGCGCGCGTCATGGCCGTTCTCCAGCGGACGCTCGATCCAGACGCCATCCTGACCACCGACGCGGGCAATTTCGGCCTTTGGCCGGCGCGCTACTTCCGGTTCGGCCGCCGCAACGGCTTCCTCGGCCCGACGTCAGGGGCGATGGGCTACGGGCTGCCGGCCGCCATTGCCGCGTCGCTGGCCGCTCCCGATCGCCAGGTCGTCGCCCTGTGCGGCGACGGCGGCCTGGCCATGACCATGAACGAGCTCGAGACGGCGGTGCGCAGCGGAGCAGCGCCTGTCGTCATCGTCTTCGACAACCGGCGCTTCGGCACGATCGCGATGCACCAGGTCAACGCGCAACTGCCGACCGTCGCGACCGAGCTCGGTCCGATCGATTTCGCGGCAATAGCCCGTGCGTGTGGCGCGGAGGGCGTCCGCGTCAGTGATGACCAGGCGTTCGAGCCCACCCTCCGCGCCGCTCTCAAGTCGCGGCGAACGACAGTCATCCACGTCGACCAGGATCCACGCTGGATTACGCCCGATCGCTACGCGGCTTGACGGATACTTCATGTCAGGTAGACTTATTGCGTGACATTGAACGTCAGCCCATCGTTGAATAGCACGCCGTCACGGGAGGAGCTGGTCGGCGACGTGCTCGAGGCGCTCAACCAGATCAGCTTTCGGGACTTCCAGGGCGCTCTCAAGCGCTGGCACGAAGGCACGCTCAGCCTGGTGCACCTCAATGTGCTCATGCTCCTGCGGGCGCGTGGCCCGCTGACCATGACTCATCTGGCCGAGCTGATCGATGTCTCGGTCGCCAGCGCAACAGGCATCGTCGACCGCATGGAAAAGAAGGGCGTCATCGTTCGTCGCCGGAGCGAGGAGGACCGCCGCGTCGTCGAGGTCCTGGTCAATGAGAGCGGCGAGCTGATCTTCTCGTCAATGCAGGCTGAGCGTCAGGTCCGTCTCAATCAGCTGTTGGCCGAAATCAAGGACGCGGATCTTGCGGCCCTGCTCCAGGGCCTGCGCGCTTTTGGTGATGCGCGCCAGCGCCTGATGAGCCAGGTACCAGAAGAAGCGAGGAACTGGGGATGACGCGCCTCATGTTCCAGTTCCTGGGGCGCTATCGCCTGCCAATCATCATCATCCTCGGACTTCTGCTTGCACAGGCGCTGACCAACCTGTATCTGCCCGAGCTGAACGCCGACATCATCAACAACGGCGTGGCCAAGGGCGACACGGACTACATCGTCCGCATCGGCGCGCTGATGCTCGGCGTGACGGCCGTCCTTGGGGTCTGCTCGCTGGTGGCTGTCTACCTCGCCGCCAAGGTCGCCATGGGCTTCGGGCGCGACGTTCGGCTGGCCGTGTTCCGGCGCGTCGAGACGTTCTCGCAGGTCGAGATGAACAAGTTCGGCACGCCATCGCTCATCACCCGCAACACGAACGACGTGCAGCAGGTCCAGATGGTCGTCTTCATGGGCCTGACCGTGATCCTGCTGGCGCCGATCATGGGCATCGGTGGCGTAATCATGGCCCTGCGCCAGGACGTGCCGCTGTCCGGGCTGCTGCTCGTGATCCTGCCGATCATGTTCGGCTTCATCTTCTTCATCACCAGTCGAGCCGTGCCGCTCTTCAGGGCGATGCAGACCAAGGTCGACCGGATCAACCAGGTCATGCGCGAGGCGCTCGCCGGCGTTCGCGTGATCCGCGCCTTCGTGCGCGTCGACCACGAGGAGAAGCGCTTCGACGAGGCGAGCACGGACCTGTTCAACACGGCCCTGCGCGTCAACCGGCTGTTCGCCATCACCTTCCCGGTGATGATGCTCATCTTCAACCTGTCGTCGGTTGCCGTGATGTGGTTCGGCGCTCAGCGTATCGACTCGGGCGCGATGCCCATCGGCAACCTGACCGCGTTCCTGGCGTACCTGATGCAGATCCTCTTCTCGGTGCTGATGGCCGTGTTCATGATCATCTTCGTGCCCCGCGCGGCGGTATCCGCGGGACGCATCCGCGACGTGCTCGAAACGCAGCCCTCGATCACCGACCCTGAGAACCCGGTTGTCCCTGGCACGCTGCCGCTCAATGCCCACGACGCCTCCGCGACGACGAACGGTCACCAGACCGACGGCAACGATTACCAGACCGACGGCAACGGCCTCCAGCCGGGTTCCGCGAATGGCCACGAGCCTGCAGCGCGCCCGGGCGTAACCGTCGAGTTCCGCCACGTCGAGTTCGGTTATCCGGGCGCCGAGCAACCGGTGCTGCACGACATCTCGTTCAGCGCTGAACCGGGCCACGTAACGGCCATCATCGGCAGCACCGGCAGTGGCAAGTCGACGCTGATCAACCTCATCCCGCGTTTCTACGACGCCTTGTCGGGCGGCGTTCTGCTTGACGGCGTGGACGTGCGCGACATGCTCCGCGAGGACGTCTGGCGCCAGATCGGGGTCGTGCCACAGCAGGCCTTCCTGTTCAGCGGCACGGTTGCCAGCAACCTGCGCTTCGGCGATGCCGACGCTACGGACGAGGAGCTCGAGCGCGCGCTCGACATTGCCCAGGCGAGCGAATTCGTGGCCGAGATGCCCGGCGGCCTAGAGGCACCGATCGATCAGGGCGGCACGAACGTCTCGGGCGGCCAGCGCCAGCGCCTGGCCATCGCCAGGGCGCTCGTCAAGCGCGCGCCGCTGTACATCTTCGACGACAGCTTCTCGGCGCTTGACTTCCGCACCGACTCCCGGCTGCGCGCCGCGCTGCGTCGCGAGCTCGCTAGCTCGACCGTGCTCATCGTCGCGCAGCGCGTTGGCACGATCCTGAACGCGGACCGAATCGTCGTCATGGATGAAGGGCGCGTCGTCGGCGTCGGCACGCACGCCGAGCTGCTCGAGTCGTCGGAGACCTACCGCGAGATCGTCTACTCGCAACTCACGGAAGCCGAGGCGAAGGCCGCATGAGCGGGCAGCAGGGTATGCGTCGGCCGCCACAGGGCACTTCGCCGGCCGGCGCCGGCATGGGACCAGGCGGCCGGCCGGCCCAACGCCGCGGAGGCATGGGACCGGGCGGAATGATGATGGGCGGGATGCCGCCGGAGAAGTCCAAGGACTTCGGCCGGTCGTTCCGGCGGCTGCTCGGCCGGCTGCGGCCGGAGCTGCACCGCGTCGTCGCCGTAATGATCCTCGCCATTGTCAGTGTCACGTTCGCCGTCATCGGGCCCAAGATCCTGGGCAACGCCACCAACATCATCTTTGCCGGCGTCATCGGCAAGAACCTGCCGGCAGGCACCACCCAGGCCCAGGCAGAGGCCTTCCTGCGCGCCAGCGGTCAGACGCAGTTCGCGGACATGCTCCACACGATGACCCTCACGCCAGGTGCGGGCATCGACTTCACCGGCCTGGCCAACATTCTGGCCGTGTTGATCGTGATCTTCCTGATCAGCGCCGCCTTCGGCTGGGCGCAGGCCTACATCATGGCTGGCGTCACCCAGCGCACCGTCCTGCGCCTGCGCCGTGACGTCGACGAGAAGCTCGGCCGCCTGCCGCTCAAGTACTTCGACGACCACCCGCGCGGCGACGTGCTGAGCCGCGTCACCAACGACATCGACAACATCGGCCAGACCCTCCAGCAGAGCCTGACCCAGCTGATCACGTCCGTCCTCACCGTCTTCGGCGTGTTGATCATGATGGTCAGCATCAACGTGGAGCTGGCGCTCATATCGGTCCTCGCCATCCCGGCGTCACTGATCGTGACCGTGTTCATCATCCGCCGCTCACAGCGCCAGTTCGTCGCTCAGTGGGCGTCGACCGGCGCACTCAACGGCCATGTCGAGGAGATGCACACCGGACACAACATCGTGACCGTCTTCGGGCGCCAGAAGGAGGCCTCGGAGCGCTTCGAGGTGGAGAACGAGCGGCTCTACCAGGCCTCGTATCGCGCGCAGTTCATCTCAGGCATCATCCAGCCGGCGATGAACCTGATCTCGAACCTCAATTACGTCGCGATCGCGGTCATCGGTGGCGTGCGCGTCGCGACCGGCCAGATGTCACTCGGCGACGTCGTCGCCTTCATCCAGTACTCGCGCCAGTTCACCCAGCCCATCGTCCAGGCCGCGAGCATCCTCAACGTGCTCCAGTCGGCCGTCGCCTCTGCCGAGCGCGTCTTCGAGCTGCTCGATGAGGGCGAGATGGTCCACGACCCGGCACAGCCGACCGTGCTGACCAACGTCCGCGGCGAGGTCGCCTTCGAAGACGTTTCGTTCCGCTATCTGCCGGACACGCCACTGATCGAGAACCTGAGCCTGGTGGCCGAGCCGGGCCATACGATCGCCATCGTCGGACCGACCGGTGCCGGCAAGACGACCCTGGTGAACCTGCTCATGCGCTTCTACGAGATCGATTCAGGCAAGATCACGGTCGACGGCGCCGACACGCGCGACATGTCGCGCGAAGACCTGCGCCGCAACTTCGGCATGGTCCTCCAGGACACGTGGCTGTTCCACGGCACGATCCGCGAGAACATCGCCTACGGCAAGGAGGGCGCGACCGAGGAGCAGATCGTCGCCGCGGCCGAGGAAGCGCACGTCGATCACCTCGTGCGCACGCTGACGGACGGCTACGACACGGTCGTAGATGACGACGCGACGAACCTGTCGCAGGGTGAGAAGCAGCTGATGACCATCGCCCGGGCCTTCCTGGCCGACCCGAGGATCCTCATCCTTGACGAGGCCACGAGCTCAGTCGACACGCGTACCGAGGTGCTCATCCAGCGCGCCATGGCACGGCTGATGAGCAACCGGACGACGTTCGTGATCGCCCACCGGCTCTCGACGATCCGTGATGCGGAGCTGATCGTGGTCATGGATCGCGGGCACATCGTCGAGACGGGAACGCACCAGGAGCTGCTCGACAAGCACGGCTTCTATTACGAGCTGTACCAGAGCCAGTTCGCCGAGCCGATCGCCGCAGCCGCTTAATCCTCCGTTAATCCGGGAGCCCCGACTCTGCCCGACGGTGGCTTCGCCCCCACCCTCCGCCGTGCGGCCGGCGCCGGAACGCACTCCCGGCGCCGGCCAACTTCGCCTTTGTTGGGCGCCCCTACGGCCCGGCACCGGCGATCGGCCGTGTCATGGCCAGCGCGCCATATGAGCGGCCCGACTCGACGTCCGTACCGTCGGCTGTGAAGCTGAAGCCGATGCGCATGTAGAAACGCTGCGCTCCCTCGTTCGCGGCGAAGACCCACAGGACGATGCGCCGCGCGCCCCAGCCGGTCGCCCATTCGGCCACCGCATCGATCAGTTGGCGGCCGATGCCTGTCTGGCGCGCGGCCGGCGCAACCCACATCGAGAAGACGAGGCAATCCTCGGGGGCACGTCGCCGAGCCTGGACCACGCCCAGTGGCTGGTCGCCTTCCTCCGCGATCAGCCACGTCCGCGAATTGCCGTGGGCCGAGGCGCGGGCCGTCGCCTGCCAGTCCTCGTCGGGGATACGCAGCGCGTTCTCGTGCGACTGGCCAAACGCCTCGGGCGCGTCACGCAGGCTTCTCAGGCGCAGCTCGCGCAATAGCCGCCAGTCGGACGCCCTGATCCGCCGCACCGTCGTTGCCATCCCTGTTCCTCAGAGCGAGGTTATCCCACGTTTCAGGCAGTCACGGCGCTGCGCATGGCGATCTCCGCGCTGCGCCGCGGTCGATCGCGGCGCAGCGCGCGCTGAGAGAGTCCGGTCAGGGCTGCGGCTGCGTGCAGTTCGGGCAGCGCTTCGCGACGAGCGGGATGGTCGATGCGCATTCCGTGCACGTCTTGGTCGTCGGCGCCTGCTCCTCGCCCCTCTGCCGGCGCGCCTCGAGCGCGTTCATCGGCTTGATGACGAAGAAGAAGATCGCCGCGGCGATGAGGACGAACGAGATCAACGCGTTGAGGAACAGTCCGTAGGCGATGATCGCGCCGCCGGAAGTGGTGATGCTCAGCGTCGAGAAATCGGGCACGCCGATGAGGCCGAGCAGTGGCGTAAGGATATTGGCCGTGAACGACGTGACGAGCGCGCCGAATGCGACCCCGATCACGACCGCGACGGCCAGGTCGACGACGTTGCCGCGAAGCAGGAAGTCGCGGAACTCCTTGATCATGTGCCTCTCCTCCTCCAGGCAGCCGAGTGACCGGCCGCTGCCCTTGCGCGGCCATTGTCGAGCAGGCACTGCCCAGACGCTCAGCGTTTCGTGCGCGCGGCGATGCGCTGGAGCGCTCCTTCCCAGCCCGCCTCAAGGGGCACGCCGGGTGAATCGAGATCGATCAACAGCGGCGCGTGATCGGACGGGATCGGCACTCCCTTGCGTGCCTCGCGGTCGATCTCGGCCCATACGACCCGCTCGGCGACGGACTTGCTGACCAACAGGTGATCTATGCGCATGCCCAGGTTCTTGTGGAAGTTGCCGGCGCGGTAGTCCCACCAGGTGAAGCGCTGCGGTTCGGGCCGTTTCAATCGGTAGCCGTCAACAAGGCCCCAGTCGAGGAGTTGAGCGAAGGCCTCGCGCTCGGGTGCCGAAACATGCGTGCCGCCGTGCACTGCGCCAGCGTCCCAGACGTCCATGTCGGTCGGTGCGATGTTCATGTCTCCGCCCAGCACCAGCGGGTCAGTGCCTGAGGCCGAGTCGCGCAACCACTTGAGCAGCCGGTCGTACCACGCGAGCTTGCCGACGAAGAACGGCGAACCAACGACACGGCCGTTGGGCGCGTACAGGCTCACGAAGCGGATGCCCAGGATGACCGCGCTGACCATGCGCGCCTCGGTGAACGGGTCGAAGTCGTCCTCGGCCAGGCTGATCGTGGCACCGGCGCCCGTGTTCCTGACCGGGCCGTCGCCGAAGTTGGTCACGATGGACGCCGCCTCGGGCGTGGCTTTCGAAGCGATTGCGACGCCGTTCCAGCGGCCCTCGCCATGATGCACCAGCTCATAGCCGCGCATCCGGAAGGGCATGACCGGCGCGTCGTCGTCGGCAAGCTTCGTCTCCTGCATCAGCAGCACGTCCGGCTGTGCCCGTTCCAGCCATTCGAGCACGCGATCCATGCGCGCCTTGAGCGAGTTGACGTTCCACGTGGCGATGCGCATCAGCGGAGCGATTATCGGTCGGTGGCTGAACCGTGGCGCGTGGCCGCCAGCAGCTCGCGCTCGCCACGCGACATCGAGGCGATGCGCACTGCCTCGCGCGTGAAATCGATCACGACCTTGGGCGTGACGCGGTCGCCCGACGCGAACGTCAGGTAGCGGACCTTCTTGAGCTTGAGCTGGGCGCCACGCATCAGCCGATCGGGGTCGCTCATCAGCGTCCCGGTCTGCCAGCCCACGTGGACGTGCCGCGGTTCAGGCAGGACCCACGCGAAGTAGACACCGCGCCGGGTCAACGGCAGGTCGTAGCCGATCAACCGCCAACCGGGCCTGACGCGCTCGATCGACTGTGGCGCGGCGCGCTTGACCAGGGCGCGCAGGCGCTGTGCCAGGAGGGCGATCGGCACCGGATAGAGAGCCAGGAACTCGTCGACCGCGTCGGGCGGGTGGTCGAGGCTAGTCATCGGCCGGCTCGATGGTCACGTCGTCGAGCAGTGGGTCAGCCTCCACGAGGCGCTTCTTGAGATCGGCGATGATGGCCGCCACGTCCTTCCGACCGGGCTTCAACCGGATGCGCGCCGTCACGACAACGTGGTCCGGGCCGAGGTGCATGGAGCGCAGCGACCTGATCTCGGCGACCGCCTCGTCACGTTCGATGATCTGCCGTGCGCTGTCGATGAGCGGCCCTGTGGCCGACTCTCCGATCAGCAACGCCCGGCTCTCGCCGGCGAGGAAGACGGCGACACTCGTCAGCACGATGCCCACCGCGAGCGACCCCAGGGCGTCGAAGCGCGTGTCTCCGCTCACCTGGGTCGCGATCAGCCCGAGGAACGCGACGATCAGGCCGACCATTGCCGCCGTGTTCTCGACCAGCACGGCGAGGACCGATGCGTCCTTGGTCTCGAGCACGGCCCGCCACAGGTTCTTCGTGCGCGGTTCGAGCTCGCGAATGGCCACGTATGACGAAGCCGCCTCGAGCGCGAAGGAGATGGCCAGCACGACGTAGCTCGCCAGGACGTTGTCGATCGGATGCGGGTCCAGGAAGTGCGCGAGGCCCTCGTAGAAGGCCAGCCCGCCACCGATGGCGAAGAGGAGGACGGCGACGACAAGCGTCCAGAAGTAGATCTCCTTGCCGGAGCCGAACTGGTGAAGGTCGTCGGGTGGCCGGCGGGCGCGGCGCTCTCCCACGAGCAGCACGACCTCGTTGGACGTGTCGACGAGGGAGTGGATGCCCTCCGCGAGCATCGCCGAGCTGCCAGTCAGCAGCGCGGCGGCGAACTTGGCCGCGGCAATGGCGAGGTTGGCCACCAACGCGGCGATGACCGCTATGGGCGATTCCTGGCCGGCCGACTCGGACGCCATGCTTGCGCGCTGCCCTACAGTTCGCCCGATGTTCGACGCGCCACGGCACCAAGTCTATGGAACGGGACGGTTCGGGCCCGGCTCATGAGCAAGAGCCGGCTCGAGACGTTCAGCGATGGCGTCCTCGCCATCGTCATCACGATCATGGTCCTCGAGCTGCGACCACCGGACGGGGCCACGCTCGACGCTCTGGCGCCGCTATGGCCCAAGCTGCTGGCCTACGTGCTGAGCTTCGTCTACCTGGGCATCTACTGGGTCAACCACCATCACCTGCTCCATGCGGTCAAGACGATCAGCGGCGCCGCCCTGTGGGCCAACCTCCATCTGCTCTTCTGGCTGTCGCTCGTCCCGGCAGGCACGGCCTGGATCGGCCAGACCGGCTTCGCATCGCTTCCTGTCGCGCTTTATGGCTTCATACTGCTCATGCCCGCAGTGGCGTACACCATCCTGGTCGTGGCCCTCGTTCGGGCACCGGGGCAGACGCCGACACTGGCCAGTGCGCTCGGCAGCGATCTCAAGGGCAAGCTATCCATCGCCCTTTACGCTTTGTCGATCCCGGTCGCGTTCGTCGTGCCGTTCGTGTCGGTCGCGATCTTCATCGTCGTCGCGGCAATGTGGTTCGTCCCCGACCGGCGGCTGGAGGGGCGCCCGGCTACGCTGTCCGAATGAGCACCACGTACAGCATCCCGGGCGCGGTGCTGACCGAGCGCGAGCACGTCGTCCCGCTCGATCACGCTCAGCCCGACGGGCAGAAGATCACCGTCTTCACGCGCGAGATCGCCGAGCCCGACGGACTCGACAAGCCTTACCTCGTCTTTCTCCAGGGCGGGCCGGGCATGGAGGCGCCGCGGCCGACGAGCCCGCCGTCGGGCTGGGTCAAGCGCGCGCTCAGGGACTTCCGGGTGTTGATGCTCGACCAGCGCGGCACGGGTCGCTCCACGCCGGTTGGCATGCAGCTACCAGGCGACACGGCGGACGCGCAGGCCGAGTATCTGACCCACTTCCGGGCCGACTCGATCGTGCGCGACGCCGAGCTCATCCGCCAGGAATTGGGCATCGCGCGCTGGAGCACGCTCGGCCAGAGCTTCGGCGGCTTCTGCACGATGACCTACCTGTCGATCGCGCCAGGCGGACTGCGTGAATGCTTCATCACGGGCGGCCTGGCGCCTATCGGCCGGCCGGTGGACGATATCTACAGCACGACCTACAAGATCGCCGCGCGCAAGAACAGCGAGTATTTCGCGCGCTATCCGGGAGACCAGGCGCGCGCGAAGGAGATCTATGCCCGTCTCGATACCGACGATGTGCGCCTGCCCGACGGTGATCGGCTGACTGCGCGACGCATGCGCCAGCTGGGCAACTGGCTCGGCTTCACCGACACGTGGGAGTCAATCCACCACCTGCTCGAGCTGCCCTTCGGCTCGAACGGCTTCCTGTTCGACTCCGAGCGCGGCGCGGCCGGCTTCGCGCGCAACCCGATGTACGCCACGGTCCACGAGTCGAGCTACGCCGACGGCGGAGCGACGCGCTGGTCCGCATCGCGCCTGTACCCGCACGAGTTCGACGAGCAGGGCTACTTCACGGCCGAGCACGTCTATCCGTGGATGTTCGAGGACTACGGCGCGTTACGCGGCCACCGCGCGGCCGCCGAGATCCTGTCCAACCACGAGTGGCCGCGCCTATACGACCCGGAAGTGCTGGCCCACAACGAGGTCCCCGTCGCGGCCGCCGTCTACTTCAACGACCTGTTCGTCGTGAGCGAGTTCTCGATCGAGACGGCGGCTGCCATCCGTGGCCTCAAGCCCTGGATCACGAACGAGTACGAGCACAACGGCCTGCGCGCGAACGGGGAGCGTCTGCTCGGCCGGCTGATCGATCTGGCCCGCGGCCGGGCGTGATCCGCGCTAGTCTGGCGCGCGCAATGACCAAGCCACTCGGCCGGGACGCGCTGCGCGCCTGGTCCGCAACGACCACCAGACAAAACGGCTGAATCGCCCCTTCCACTATCGAGCGTCGGAGGAAGGGGCGGGACAGACGCAACGCTTCATCTATGCGCCCTTGCTCCGGCGCGAGCGTTGCGCCGTGGTCTCGCACAAGTGGTGATGCGAGGTACAGGTCATGCCGATGCCGCATCGAACCTTCGCCCAGCTGGCGAAGCGTCGGCTTGTAGGCAAAGAAGGACGCGAGCGCATTCGTGAGGTTCGGGCGTTGCTCGCCGAGTTGCCCGATTACAAGAACGGTCCGTATGCGGACCTGCGCAAGTCGCTGCTTTCGGAGATAGACGACACGCGCGTGCGCGCCAAGGCCGTGCATCGCGACTCGATCGCGGTGCGCCGCGAGGGCGCCGCGCAGATCTGTCTCGTCGGGCCGCCAAACGTGGGCAAGTCCTCGCTCCTGCAGGCTTTGTCCGCCATCCAGATCAAGACCGGTGATTACGCGTTCACTACGCTCCGCCCCGTACCCGCCCTTACGCGCATCGGTGGTGTGCTCGTTCAGCTGGTGGAGATTCCCGGCCTGCTCGGGGGCGCCGCGGACGATCGCGGCGGCGGGCGGCCGCTGCTCGGCGTGCTGCGTTCAGCCGACGCGATCGTCTACTGCGTTCGCGTTCTGGGCGATGTCGCCGAGCTCGAGACGGTGCGCAGCGAGGTGCTTGCCGCGGGCATCGACAAGCCCGGGTTCGTTGCCGCGACGCGCTCCGACGAGGCATCCAGGGATGACGTCGAACGCCTCCGCCGCGCCCTGCCCGATCTCGAGGTCGTGCCCGTGTCGGTGCTCGACGACGAGTCACTCAACGTACTCCGCGAGCGGATCTGGCGCCTGACGGGCCTGATCCGTATCTACCTGCGCAAGGACGGCGACGTAGCGCCGGAACCGGTTGCCCTGACGCCGCCGGTCTCGGTGGTCGACGTCGCCGACGCGGTCCATCACGATCTCGCCGCGGCGTTCAGCGGCGCCCGACTCTGGGGCCCAACGGCGCGCTTCGATGGTCAGCGCGTCGGGCGCGAGCAGGAGCTCCAGGATGGCGACATCGTCGAGATCCTGGCCTAGGCGCCCATCTCCTCGCGCCTGATCTCGACGATCCGGCGCACCAGGTCGTCGGGGAGGGGATGCTCGGGCGAGAACTGCAGCGTGCCCTTGCCGCTGAAGTGCGTGCGCAGGTCGGCTCCTAGCTTGTCCATGACCGAAGAGCTCGCGGGAAACAGGCTCAGGTGGTCCTTGAACGCGGCGTAGTAGACGAGGACCCGACGGCCCAGCTTGAACGCAGGCATCGAGTACGAGATGGCCTCAACCGCGTCGGGTGCGGCGGCGGCCACGACGCTGCGCAGGTAGCTCAGCGCAGCGGCCTGATCGTTCGGCAACGCCGCGATGTAGTCGTCGATCTGCTTCGTCGCTGCCATCATCATTGTGCGGAGTCTGACAGCCGCTTGAGCACCTGGGCAAGCTTGCCGTAGATGTAGCTGGTGCCCTGTTCGGCATAGCTCAGCGCCGTGTCGCGCTCGTCGGCGGTTTCGTACGTCGTGGTCTGCGTGAACCGGGTCTGGTTGCCGCCCACATCCTCGAGCTCGACCGCCTCGGTGTACTCCTGGCCGGCCCAGCTATTGCGGACCGTCTGGACGAGACGGCGCGGCGGATCGACCTCCAGGTAGCGGCCCTCGAACGCGAACTTGCTGCCGTCGTCTTTCTGGCCGGCAAGAAACTTCCAGGTCCCGCCGGCGCGAACGTCCATCTCCTCGACGGTCGCACCGCCGCCCCACCATTCGGCGATGAGCGCCGGGTCGGTGAACGTGCGCCAGACCAGATCGCGCGGCGCGTCGAAGACCCTCTCGAAGTGGATTTCGCGCTTGCCCGATGGACGGATTCTTACCTGCTGATTCTGCTGTTCGTTCGTCATTCGTTGATTCCTCTCCTTCCTTCGAGCAGATCCTCCATCCGGTCAAGCCGCTGCTCGACGGCCTGGCGGTACTCGACGATCCAGTGCTCGAGGTCCTCGAGACGATCGACGCCAAGCTCGCACTCACGGACACGGCCGTTCTTGTGCGTCTTGACGAGGCCAGCGTCCTCGAGCAGCCGGATGTGCTTCTGCACTCCGGTGAGCGTGATTCCGAGTGGCTCGGCAAGCTCGCTGATCGAGGCCTTGCCGTGGCTCAGCTGCTCCAGGATCCGGCGCCGGGTTGGGTCCGCCAGCGCTGCGAGCGTCCGGTCAACCGGTTGATACTGAACCATGCGGTGCAGTATTGCGCCACCCAGCGACGACGTCAAGCATTCGGGTGATACTCAGCCCGTGACGTCACTGCCGCGCCTCCTCGTGATCATCGGCTCGGGCGAGATGGCAACCCAGATGCGGCGTGTGCAGCGCTCGGTGATCGACACGCTGGCTGCGGCCCACGATGCGCCACGGCCGGTCAGAGGCACGGTCGTCGATACGCCTTACGGTTTCCAAGAGAACGCCGCCGCCCTGAGCGCCGACGCGCTCGACTTCTTCGGCCGCCGACTTGGGCTCGACACGACCCTCGCTGCCATGCCCCGCTCGGACGGCGACGTGCTCGCCCGCGAAGTGGCGTACGCCCGGATCCGCGAGGCCGAGTTCGTCTTCAGCGGCCCGGGCAGTCCCACCTATGCCCTGAGCCAGTGGTCGCGGTCAGAGATCCCGACGCTCTTTGCCGACAAGCTCGTGACCGGTGGAGCGCTCGTGGTAGCCAGCGCCGCCGCGCTCACGCTCGGCCGGCTGACTGCGCCGGTGTACGAGATCTACAAGGCGGGGGAGGACCCCTTCTGGCTGCCCGGACTGGACGTCCTGTCGGCCGTGGGCATCTCCGCCGCGGTCATTCCGCATTGGGACAACGCCGAAGGTGCCGGCCACGACACCCGCTACTGCTTCCTGGGCCGGCACCGGCTCGAGATGCTCGAGCGCGAGATGCCCGACGACGTCTTCCTGCTGGGCGTCGACGAGCACACCGCACTCGTGGTCGATCTCGATGCCGGCCGCGCCGCCGTCCGCGGCCGTGGCAGAGTCACGCTCCGGCGCCGCGGCGTGGAGACCGTGTTCGCCTCAGGACACGAGTTCCCACTTGCCCTCCTGACCTCACCGACCACGCGCGCCGCGCCAGCTGAGCGAGCAGCGCGGACGGGTGACGCGGACCTCGCCGCGCGCGTCGTCGCGCTCGAGACGAAGCTGGCCGAGCTCGAGTCTCGGGTCGCGCTCGTCGAGCCGTTGATCGAAGGTCTGCTCAGCCTGCGCGCGCAGGCGCGGGCGATGGCGGCCTACGAGGTCGCCGATGCGATCCGCGACAAGCTGACGAGCCTCGGCGTGGAGATCACCGACTCGGCGGACGGAACGACTGGCTTTCGCCTGCCGGCGTAGCGACGCGACGGTTCAGAGACCGGCAACGACTGAGTCGAACAGGAGCAGACACCCGTAGCCGACGACAGCGAGCCCGAGCGACGGCAGCACCGCCAGGTAGGCCCGCATCCGCTGCGAACGCGACCTCGCCAGGACCAGTGGTAGCGCGAGACCCACGATCACAAACAGGACTGACCCGACCTTCGCGTCCGGCTGGAGCACCATGAACAGGTACACGGACTCGGCGATGAATGCGGCGGCGAGTAGGCCGGTTGAGACCGCGCGCACGTTTGCCGAGCCGTGCCGCCAGTGCCACCCGGCCGGGCCGAACACGAACCCGCCGGCAACGGAAGCCACGTCCCACAGGACGAGCGAGTTCGTCGAGACATCCAGACCGTACTGCTGGGCGAGCAGCAGGTAGTAGCCGCTCAGTGCAAAGACCAGCGTCAGCCAGCCGCCGACCGCGGCGGCGAACGGTCGATATGACAGGGCACCGATCAAGAAGCTGACAGTGATCCACGGCGAGATGGAGTTTGCCAACGGTTGCAGGGCGTCGGGCAGGAGGCGCTGACCGATTTGCGTCAGTCCGCCAAGTACGAGACCGGCCAGGGCGGCGATCAGGATTGTCCGTCCAGCCTGCTCTCTCACCAGACGTCGCCCGCGCGCCACTCGCACGCGATCGGTGCTCCTGGGTCGAGCCGGGGAGACGAGGATGTCAGCAGGTACAGGATGCCACCGTGCTCATCCGGCGTGGCGATCTCACCTTGGGCCGTCAGGGCCGAGGATGGACCTTGCCAGATGCGCCAGCCCAAGCGCTCGTAGAAGCCGTGACTGCCCGTGCTCAGCGCTCCGAGCTCGAAGTCGCGCTCGATCAACGCATTGACCGAGCGCATCAGGACAGTGCCGTAACCGCGACCTTGCTCGGCCGGAGCGGTGGCAACGGCCTCGACATAGCCGGTCCGGATCGGGACGCCCGCGACGTGGAGTGTCCGCACGACGACCGCGGCGTGGCTGACGATCCTGTCGCCCACCTCGAGCACGAAATGCGTGCCGCCCAGCGCGTGCTGCCAGTCCTGCTCGCTGAACCCGCCATGCCGGTTGCTGGCGAAGGCCGACCACAGCAGCTCGCGGACATCGGCGATCTGTTGTGCAGTCAGCTGCTCCGTGGCCAACTCGTGTATGGCGTATGGATCGGTCACCCCTGGATAATCGGGCAATGAGCATCGACGCAAACAAGGAAGTCATTCGCCGTTTCGTGGACCAGGTGTTCGTCAAGCTGAACATGGGCGATGTCGACGAGCTCGTCGCCGACGACTTCGTTTCGCACAACTGGCCGTCCGATTCAGACAGCAAGACGGCGCTCAAGGCAGCTGCAGAACGCCTCGGCCAGGCGCTGGCCGACATCAGCTTCAGCGTCGATGACCTGATCGCAGAGGACGACCGCGTCGTCGCTCGCGTCACGTCCCGAGCCCGCCAGGTAGGCCCGTTTATGGGCATGCCCGCGAGCGGCCGCAGCTACGAGATCGGCGAGATCCACATCTTCCGGCTCCAGGACGGCAAGATCGTGGAGCACTGGTACGAGATGGACGCGATGGGCCTCGTGCGCCAGCTTAAGGGCGGCTAGCTGTTCACGAGCTTGAGCGTCTCGCCGACCGTCTGAATTGCCTCGGGCGTGCGGAAGGTGGAGTTGCCGAACGTGAAGCCGGTGAAGCCGGCGTCGATGTAGGGCTGCAGGGCCGCGGCGCATTGTTCGGGTGAGCCGACGGTCATCGCCGAGCGCCGCTCGGCTGGAATCCGCTCCAGGAACGTGTCGCGCTCGGCGTCTGTGCGCACGGGTACGACGGGCGCGCCCATGGTCCGTTCGATCTCGGCCGGATCGCGCCCGATCTCTTCGCAGTAGCCGCGCAGCACGTCGGTCTTGTGCTTGAGTGTCTCCAAACCGCCGGAAGCGAACCAGTGGGTCATGTCGGCGTATTTGGCCGCAATGCGCAGGGTCCGCTGCTCTCCGCCGCCACCGACCATGATCTTCGGACCGCCGGGCTGTACCGGCCGTGGCGAGTTGATGATGTCCTCGACGCTCGAGTAGCGCCCGCTGTACGAGAACTGTTCGCCGCTGAACATGCCCTTGGCGATGGCCAGTGCGTCATCCAGCCTGTCCATGCGCTCCTTGACCGGTGGGAACGTATAGCCGAAACCGATGTGCTCGCGCTCGTTCCACGCGGCGCCGATGCCCAGGATCGCCCGGCCGCCGGAGATGACGTCGAGGGTAGTGACTTCCTTGACCAGGAAGGCCGGGTTGCGGTAGGTCACGCCGGTCACGAGCGTGCCAAGACGGACCTTTTTCGTCTCGCGCGCGAGCGCGCTGAGCGCGGCGTAGGCCTCGAGCATCGGATGATCTTCCGGGCCGACGCCAGTGATCTGGTAGAGGTGGTCCATGACCGTGACCAGGCTGAAGCCGCACGCCTCGGCGGCCTGCGCCTGCTCGACGATCCGTTCGAAAAGTTCCTCCGGCGGGCTATCCGGAAAGGTGTAGTTGGGCATGTGGAATCCGAACCATGGCTTCATGGCCGGATGCTAACCCCAACGGCGGACAGGACCTATTACCGGCGGTGACGAAGAATGAACCGCACGCTGCAACCACGAGCCCGAACGCGGCCATCGTGAAGGCGCGCGAGGCCACCGGCCCGATCGCCGAGCGAGCCACCAGCCGCCCGACCACGAGAGCGACAAGGATCACGGCGAGTGTGAAGTTGGCCGCTGTCGACGGCGGCGTAAGCGCCTGACCACACTCCGCGGCAGGCGTCGATGGGAACTGGCTGGCGATGACGATCCCGACCCCAGCACCGACCACGAGCGGGGCGACAACCCAGAACGTGTCCCAGAAGCGGCTGGTCTTCTCCTCCACGGGCCGATGCTAGACGGGACCTCGCATCGCCGAGCGCTGGCGCGTCAAGCGGTCGGTGAGCTGACCTTGTGCGTGAAGCGGCTGTATACGAAACCTGTGTAGACGAGGACGATGGGGACGCCGATCAGGGCGATGACCAACATCACCGTCAGCGTCAGGTTGGACGAGGCGGCATTGCTGATGGTGAGGTCGGCTCCGGCAGTGCGATCAGGCACGAGCGCCGGATAGAGCGCCTGGCCCAGGATGGCGACGAGCGCCGCGATCGAGAACGAAGAGCCGAGAATCGGTAGTCGTTCGTGGCGGCCCCAGAGGGCGTAACCCGTGACAGCGATCGCGGCCACGAAGACGAGCGGCGCCATCCACGCCAGGGGGCTGCCGTAGTTGGCCCACAGGTCGGGCGCATCGATCACCGCGACCGCGGTCACGATAAGCCATAGCACGACGAAACACACCCAGGCAACGCGCCCGACGCGGCGGGCGGACGCTGCGAGCTCGCCGTCAGTACGGAGTACGAGCCAAGAAGCGCCCTGCATCGCGAACATCGCCACGGCGAGCAGCCCGACACACAGGCTGAACGGGTTGAGCAACCCGAGCAGGCCCTGCGTGTATAGGCCGCCGGTCAGCGGCAGGCCGCGCGCGATATTGCCGATGGCCACGCCGAGCAGCAGCGCCGGCAGGAACGACCCCAGCCAGAATGCGCCATCCCAGAAGAGCAGCCAGCGCGCGTCCTCGATGTGGTGCCGGAACTCGATTGCCACCGCGCGCAGGATCAGCGCGAACAGCAGCAGCATCACGGCCAGGTAGAAGCCGGAGAAGACGGTGGCGTAGACGATCGGGAAGGCGGCGAAGAGCGCCCCGCCCAGCGTCAGCAGCCACACTTCGTTCCCGTCCCAGACCGGGCCGATCGTTTCCATGAGCAGGCCGCGCTGGGCGCTTGTTCGACCGAGGATGGGCGACAGCATCCCGACGCCCAGGTCGAAACCATCGAGAACGGCGTAGCCAACCAGCAGGACGCCGATGAGCACGAACCAGATCTGTGGCAGATCGATCACGGCAGCGCCACCTCCACGGGCTTCGGCTCACGAATTGCCGGTGCGGCCGGCGGTAGCGCCACGGGCGTCTCGCCGTCTGCCCCAGGCGCAGGTCCAGCCATCAGCACGCGTCGCAGCAGGAAGAGCCATAACGCCGCGAGCGCGACATAGATCACGCCAAACATGAGCAGCGATACCGCCACGTCAAAGGAGCTGACGATGGGCGACACGCCATCTGCGGTCCTCATCACGCCATAGACGATCCACGGCTGTCGCCCGATCTCGGCCGTCGCCCAGCCCAACTGCACGGCCAGCAACGGTGCCGGGGTGACGACGACGGCCGCGGCCAGCCACCATCGCCAGCGCTCGAGCCGACCGCGCATCCACCCGAACACGCCGACGACCATCACCAGCAGCATCAGCGCGCCCAGCCCGACCATCAGGTGGTAGGTCGAGAACGTCGATGCGACCGGCGGCCAGACGTCGGTCGGGAACGCGTCGAGGCCTTCGATCTCGCCGTTGACGTCGAACGTGGTCAGAAGACTGAGCAGGTTGGGAACCGCCAGGCTGGGCAGGTCGGAGGGACCCTCGTCGCCGGGCGGAAAGGCGAAGATGATCATGGGTACGCCTTCGCCCGTCTCGAAAAGGCCGTTCATGGCCGCGAACTTGACCGGCTGCGTGTTGGCCACCTGGCGCGAGCTCGTGTCGCCGGTCAGAAACATGCCGATGGAGGCGACGATGGCCACGATCAGACCCAGCTTCAGGCTGCGCCGCGCGACGTCGTAGTGGCGGCCCTTGAGCAGGTACCAGGCAGCAACGCCCACGACGAGAAACGAGCCCACGGCCAGCGCGGAGGAGATGGTGTGCAGGTAGCGTGGCAGCGTGGACGGGTTGAAGGCTGCCGCCCAGAAGTCGGTCAGCACGGCGCGGTCGCCTTGCACCTCGTAGCCGGCCGGCGTCTGCATCCACGAGTTGGCGATGATGATCCACAGGCCGGAGAGCGCGGCGCCGAACGAGACCATCACCGCGCTGAACCAGCGCAGCGTTGAGCCGACCCGCGCGCCGCCCCACAGCAGCACGCCCAGGAAGGTCGACTCAAGGAAGAAAGCCAGGATCGCTTCAGCGGCCAGCGGCGAGCCGAAGATGTCGCCCACGAACGTGGCGTAACGCGACCAGTTCGTGCCGAACTGGAACTCCATGACGATGCCTGTGGCAACGCCAACCGCGAAGGTCAGGGCAAAGACCTTGGTCCAGAACTTCGCCAGGCGGTCCCAGACCTCCGACCGAGTGCGCCAGCGGAACGTCTCGGCGAGCGCGACCACGAAGCCCAGGCCGATCGTCACGGCCGGGAATATGAAATGGAACGCCGCCGTGAACGCAAACTGCAGTCGCGCGAGATCGACGGCGCTCAACATGCCTCCTCCGCCGGGCTTACGAGCAGGCCAAAGCAGTCCGGCTGCTGATGGGTTGTCAGGCGCGAATGTAGGAATGGGAACGGCGTCGAGAAACTGCCGAACGTCACCTCGAAGCGGTACAACCGGGCAGATAAGGGCAATACTCCCGTTGGACAGGTGCAATTGGTTACCAACGGCTTTGGCGCCCGCCGGATCCGTGCACGAGGCTGTGGCCTATGACATCAGCGCGAAACGCGGCCGTGGTACCCGGCATCTGGCTCGTCGGGATTGGTTGCGTGCTTCTCACCCAGCAGGCGAGCGGGTGGACCTGGGTCCAGGCCTGGCCTCTGTTCGTGGTCATGGCCGGCGTATGCAGCGCGTTGTCCGGCTACTTCGGTCCACGTTGGTCGCATGCCGGCCTCGGCGTCCTGTGGGGACCGCTGGCCGTGACCGTGCTGGGCGTCGTGATGCTCGCGGCCACCACCGGCGAGCTCAATGGGCTGAGCACAGACGACCTCGTTCGATGGTGGCCCGCTGCCCTGATCGGACTCGGGGTCTGGTTCCTGCTCGGCGCCGTGGTCGTCCGCGAGCGCGCGCCGGCCACGGAGACGCTGAGCATTCCGCTTGGAGCGCTGACCGCGGCCGAGATCAGGCTGCGCTTTGGCGGCGGAGAGCTGCGTGTCGGGCCCGCCGACCCGGGCATGCTCATGAGTGGCAGCTTCGAGGGCGGCGTCGTGCAGCGCTCGATTGGCCCGGGCCATCTCGAGCTGCGGCCGCACGACTCGGCTACCGCTTTCTGGAGCGGCGGCACGCTGCGCTGGGACGTCGGGCTGGCGGCGGACATCCCGGTCGACCTCCGACTTGACACGGGAGCCAACCGATCCAACGTCGACCTATCCGCGCTGCGCATCAGGCGCCTCGAGCTTCACACAGGAGCGAGCGAGACGACCCTGCGGCTGCCAGCCAGCGGTGCGGTCTCAGCGCGCGTCGAGGCCGGCCTGGCGTCAGTGACGGTCATCGTCCCGGCCGGGGTCGCGGCACGTATCGCATCGCAGATGGCGATCGGCAGCACACGGGTCGACGAGTCACGCTTCCCGCGCTCGATGGGAGGCTGGGCCTCGAGCGACTACGAGTCGGCCACCAACCGTGTCGACATCACCGTCAGTGGCGGAATTGGCACCGTCCGAGTGATCTGAGGCGGAATCTGAGGCGGCAGTCGCCTAATTCGTGAGCGGCGGTGGTGTCTCTGTCGTCGTCCAGCCAATATCGCGGAAGAGGGCAAGCACCGCCGGACCCGGATCATGGATCGCTTCGCCGTTGTCAAGCACAGGCGTCATCAGCGCGTTGAGTGTGCCGGCGGGGTAAGTCTTCTCGTCGAAGTGGGAGTTACTCGAGCCTTCCTGCCAGAGATGCGGCGAATAGAGCTTGGCGCGCTGGCCAAGAACGGCCGTGACGTTGTCGCCGCCCACAAAGACGCCGCCGTCGACGAGCTGATTGCGTAGCGCGGTCGTGCCACTGGCGAAGCTCGTCATCGTCGTGTCGCCCGTCTTGGTCGTGTACTCCAGCACATCGAAGCGCAGCGGGTAATTGTTGTTGCCCTGGCTGAAGCCCCAAAAGCCCTTCTTGCCGACGACGTCGAAGCTGCTCATGAAGCCCAGGCCGTGGCCCAGCTCATGGAGCACGACCGTCTCCAGGTCCCAGCGACTGGTGGGCACGTTGCCGTCGGTTCCCGTGTACCAGTACGGGAACTGGCTGTTGAACTCGGCCTGGATCTCCGCGCCGCGCTTCAGGTTGCAGCTGCAGCGCGCCTCAGCCAGCGCGGCCGGGTACAGGAAATTGTCAGTGCCAAGGTAGAACGACGTCGGCCCGGCCTCGCCCAGGATGCCGCTCGTCGATCCAAGCGGTGTCCAGCTCGCGTTGATGTGGATGACCTTGGTCGACACGATCTGCGTCTGCCACTCGTCAACGGCCGCCTGGAATGCCGCCTTGTCCTTGGCTGGGAAGTTGTGGTAGGACACCTGGATCGTCGCCGAGGGCGTGACCGCGGCGCCGCGCACGTTCGCGTTCGCGCGGTCATTCGCCGCCAGGATCGGCTTGAGGTGCTGGGCAGTGTGGCTCGCGTAGGTTGGCACGAGCGTGCCCGGGAACGAGGCCGTGAAGCCTGTCGCGCTGTGGGCCAGCGCGAGCGACGGCATCCCGACTGCCAGCAGGACGGCGGCCAGTGGCGCTGCAAAGAGCAGGCGACCGACAGATAGACGAAGCATTCAAATCCCCCGCGGTGATACCGAGCGCACGACTGAGATGTTCGCCAGCGGTGCCCGATAAGCCTAGCCGTACTGTCGGAATGACGGCCCTGAACTTATGGCCTCCGCGTGGACGCATTCCAGAGCGCGTGCCGACAAAGGGAGATTCGGCACTCGTGTCGGCGTCGGTGACGGCCGAGGATTCGACGCTCAGTCCAATCATTTCGAGCGAGATCAGAGGGAGGTTTCGCCATGCCGTCAGTCAGCGAGGTCGCCGACGAGTTCCTGTCGCACAAACGGTTCGCCGTTACAGGCGTATCACGCACGCCAAAGTCGCACGGCGGCAACGTCATCTACACCCGCTTGCGCGACCGCGGCTACCAGGTCTTCGCGGTCAACCCCAACGCCGACAAGGTCGAGGGCGACACCTCGTACCACGACCTTAAGTCGATCCCGGGCGGAGTCGATGTGGTCGTCATCGCCACGCGACCCGAGCACGCCGAGGCAACGGTCCGCGAGGCAGGCGAATTGGGCATCACGCGCATCTGGACGCACCGCATGTTCGGCGCCGGGTCGTGCTCGGCCGAAGCCGCGGACGTCGGCCGAGCCCAGGGCATGACCGTCATCGACGGCGGCTGTCCGCTGATGTTCGGCGACGTTTCGGACGGCGGCCACCGCATGCTCAAGATGTTCGGAACGTGGATGGGCAAGGTGCCTCGGAAGGTCGAGGTCGCCAAGTCGGCGTAATCGTCTGCCGGGCAGGCAGGCCCGGGCGAGAGACCTCGGCGCGAGGTTGACGGTGGGCGGTTAACCTGCCGCGCGTGCGCCCAAGTCTCCGCGGTGTGGTCGACACCGCCCTTCCGCCGCGCCTGGGTCGAAGCTTCCGCTGGCTACTGTCGTCGACGCTCGTCAACAACGCCGGCGACGGCGTCGTCGTTGCGGCCGGGCCATTGCTCGTCGCGTCGCAGACACACGATCCGTTCCTGGTCTCGCTGGCGCTGCTCTTCGATTACCTGCCCGCGCTCGTCTTCAGCGTCTTCACCGGGGTCGTGGCCGACCGCGTCGAGCGGCGCCGGATGGTCGCCATTGCCAACGTCCTGCGCGCGCTGATCCTGGCCGTGCTGGTCGCAACGATCGTCAGCGGCCAAGTCAGCATCGTCCTCGTCCTGACCACGATCTTCGTCCTGGGCACGGCCGAGAACTTCGCCGATTCCGCGTCGAGCGCGCTGCTCCCCGGCGTTGTCGCAAAGAAGGACCTTGGCATCGCCAACTCGCGCATGCAGGGCGCGTTCATCCTGCTCAACCAGCTCGTCGGCCCGCCGATCGGCGCCTTCCTTTTCGCCGCCGGCATGGCCTTGCCGTTCGCCGCCAACGCGGCCGCCTTCGCGCTGGGCGCCGTGCTCATCACGCGCGTCACGCTCAGCCAGGCGGCACTCATCCGGCGTGAGCCAGGGGAGGGCAGCGGCTTCTGGCAGGAGATGGCCGATGGAGTGCGCTGGCTGACGCATCACCCGGCGATGCGCACGCTGGCATTGACGATCTTCGCGTTCAACATTACCTACGGCGCCGCGTGGTCGGTGCTCGTCCTTTACGCCGGCCAGAGGCTGCACATGGACGCAGTGGGCTTCGGACTGCTGACCACGGCGAGCGCGCTAGGCGGCATTCTTGGCATCGCGTCCTACGGCGCGCTCGAGCGCCGTTTCGCATTGGGCGACATCATGCGCGTCGGGCTCGTGATCGAGACATTCACGCATCTCTCGCTTGCGCTGACGACCTCGCCACCGGTGGCGCTGGTGATCATGTCCGTCTTCGGTGCCCACGCCTTCGTCTGGGGCACGACGGCGACAACGATTCGCCAGCGCGCCGTGCCCAACGACCTGATGGGCCGCGTCGGCGGCGTCTATCGCCTTGCGATCGTCGGCGGACTCGTGATCGGGATACCCATCGGCGGTCTGCTCGCGTCGGGCTACGGCATCACGGCACCGTTCTGGTTCGCGTTTGCCGGCTCGGCGCTCCTCGTCGTGCTCCTGTGGCGCCAGTTCGGCCAAATCGCCCACTCCGAATCCAGACCGGCCTAGCCCTCCAGACGCAGTCCTTCGAGGTCCAGCTCGAGCTCGACCTCGCACGGCGATCGCGACCAGCGTGGCCAGGGCGGCCGTCAGGATCTGCACGCGGCGAAGTTACCCGACGTGTACCGTCACAGCACGTGAAAGCCTTCGAGATCGGCGTGTGCCTGCCGGTTAACCAGTACGGGCCAGAGCGCATCACGCCGCGCTGGACCGACATTCGGCAGATCGCGATTCACGCCGAACAGATGGGCGTGGACACACTCCGGATCCCTGATGAGCTGCTGTGGCGCAGCGAGGACAACCCTGCACGGGGCTTCTGGGACGGCATCTCCATGGCAGCGGCAGCGGCCGCCGTCACGTCGCGAATCAAGATCGGCAGCTGGGTGCTGTCGGCGCTGCACCGAAACCCGGGCATCATCGCCAAGACGGTCGAGACGCTCGACGAAATCAGCGCTGGCCGGTTCGTGTTCGGGCTGGGTGCGGGCCACACCGGCCCGGGGCAGGCGCATGCGTTCGGCTTGCCTGAGGACCAGGTCTTCGCTCGCTTTGAGGAAGCGCTCCAGGTAATCGTGCCGCTGATGCGTGGTGGCAGGGCCAACTTCGAGGGCACGTTTCATTCCGCCCACGACCTCGTGCAACTACCGGTTGGGCCGCGCCCGAACGGCATCCCGCTGCTCATCGGGGCCCAGAAGCAAAAGGGCATGCGCCTGGCAGCCATGAATGCGGACATCTGGAGCACCTACGCCGAGGCGAGCTCGAGCCTGGATGAGATGGCTCCGCGCATCGACGCGTTCAAGGCCGTGTGCGATGAGCTGGGCCGCGCCTACGACGGCTTCGGCCGTGCTGCCGGACTGGAGGTTGAACCGCTGGAGGAAGCTGGCAAGCGCGACGGCGTCATCTGTGGATCAGCGACTCAAATCGCAGACGCGCTGAGGGCGTTCCGCGACGCAGGCTTCACGCAGGTCGACCTGATGGTCGCTCCCGGGTCAGTCGCGGCTTTCGACGCGCTCGGACCAGTTGTCGAGATGCTGAAGGCGGACTAGCCCGGCTCTTCGTCGCTCTTGGAGTCCTGCTTCCAGCCCAGGTGCTTGCGCAACCAGCCGACCGACGCCAGATGGTAGGTCGCCTCTTCGTTGTAGGCCGGCAGCGCGTCAACGTCCGCGGCCGTGAGATCGGCCGTAACGGAAGCCGAGGTGAGAGTGCTGATGTCTGACGCGGGAATCATCACGTCGTGATGGTCCGGGCGCGTGACGCGGATGCCGTGGAAGATGTCTTCCTCGTCGGAGCCCAGGACCTCGTGGACCGTGCCGACGCGCGTTCCGTCGGAAGCAACCACTGGTGTGCCGTAGACGACGGCCCGCCAGGCGATCTGATCGTTGTCTGTCATGTTCTGATCGTAGTCGCGATCATGTGCGCATGACTGATTCGAAGGGCCACGGCCCCCAGATCGCGAGTGTCAACGGAATCAAGCTTGCATACGAGCGGTTTGAGGGTGGCTCGGGCACGCCGCTTGTCCTGCTCCACGGCGGCTACGGCGACTACGACATGTTCGGCGCGAATCGCGACGCGCTCGCCGCAGGACGCGAGGTCATCGGCGTCGATCTCCGGTCTCATGGTCGGTCGCCCGCGGCTGATCGGCCAATGCGCTTCGAGACGATGGCCGACGACATCGCCAGCCTCATTCGCGACCTGGGGTTGCCGAGAGCCGCGGTCATGGGCTTCTCGCTGGGCGGCGGTGTGGCGCTTCGCACCGCGATCCAGCACCCCGACGTGGTCGACCGGGTCATCCTCGTGTCAACGGTCTTCAAGCATTACGGCTGGCATCCGGAGATGTCGGGCGCGATGGACCATATGGGCCCGGAGTTCGCAGAGCCGATGAAGATGTCGCCGATGTACGCGAGCTACCAGCAGCGCGCGCCGAACGTCGATGACTGGCTGCAGTTTGCGCCCAGCCTGGCCGCGGCCGTCATCCCTTTCCTCGACGCATGACCACGCGCCGACGGCGTCCTTTCAGCCGCGCTCCTGCCAAACCCGCTGACGCACCGGGCGCCACGATGCCGCCGAGCGAATCCAGCGTGGGTCTCGGCATCGACGAGCCAATCTCGTCTGCCGACGCGGATTTCCTGGACAGGGCACGCTTCGCGCGCTCGATCGCAGCCGCGATCGAGAGGCGGCCCGAGGGCGGAGTCGCCTACGCGATCGTCGGAGCGCAGGGCTCTGGCAGGAGTTCGGTCCTGCGCATGATTTCCGCACAGCTCACGCAGTCGTTCAAGGTCATCGACTTCAATCCGTGGTATTTCTCCGGGTCCGGTGACCTGACCGGCCATTTCCTGCGCGAGCTCGCGTCCGAAATGTCGTCCGACAACGACAAGCGCCTGCAATCGGCATCAGACCACCTGCGCAGCTACAGCATGATGGTCGAGCCGCTAGCGCTGCTGCCGTTCGTGGGCGGAATCGCCAAGGCCGGCCAGCAGGCGATCGGCCTGGGCGCGGCAAGCGCTGAGTACTCGAAGCGCTTCAAGGAAAAGGGCATCTACCTGCAGCGCCAGGAGCTTCATGCCGCCCTGCATCAGTTCGACGTGCGCATCGTCGTGGTCGTAGACGACATCGATCGTCTGACCGACCCGGAGATCGCGGAGGTCGCTCGACTCGTGCGCCTGGTCGGACACCTTCCGCGCATCAGCTACCTGCTCGCATTCGAGCGCGAGCGCGTGGAGTCGGCGCTGGGCAGCGGACGCGGACCAGCGTGGGGCAGCGACTACTTGGCCAAGGTCGTCCAGTCGCTTCACGACCTTCCTGAGTATCAATCCGAGGCGCTCGGCAAGGTCCTCGATCAGGCGCTCGTCACGCTCGCACCGGTGGCGGGCCAACGCGGCGTGAATTGGGACCGCTGGCGCACCGCCCGGACGGAAGTTGTCCTGCCGCTGCTGCGGACGCCGCGCGATGCCGTCCGGCTGGCCGCGGCCGTGGCCGTCGCAATCGACGCGGCTGGAGGCGAGACGGCTTTCGCGGACGTGGTGGCAGCCGAAGCCAGGCGTCTCCTCGGACCGGCAGCCTGACCTTCCCACCCTGCGCCGTCAGCCCTTGGGCTGGACCACTGCCAGACAGTTGCCGCTCGGGTCGATGAACCAGGCCGCCCATGAGTGGCCCATGTCGGCAATGCCGTTGGTCGTCACCGGGTCCGGCGCGGTGTACTCCTCGATGCGCACGCCACGGGCGCGCAGGTCGGCCACGGCGGCGTGAATGTCCTGCACGAGCCAGGCCATCTGGGTTTGGCTGTCCTTCGTGCCGATCGTGCTCAGCGTGACCACGAGGCGCGTGTCTGCGCTTCGGAAGACGATCCGTTCGCCAGGAGTCTCGCCCAGGACGTCGAGCCCGAGCACCCCGTGATAGAAGGCTCTGGTCGCGTCGAGATCCTTCGATAGCAGGATCGGGAACGTCTGTTGCTCGCTGAGCATCGCTACCTCCAGGGAAACGGCCGCAACCCCTCGACGATGACCCGTTTGATGGACGGCAAATCGTACGACAGTCGCTCATGGCCTGACCCGCATCGCGAACCGCGGGGCGCGCCGGGTTGCACGACGTGAGACCCTTGACCTCGTCAGCCGCGACCGCGAGAAAGGAGCCAGATGCGAGCACCCATGTCCAGCCAGAAGGTGACCACCTCCCTGCACGACATGAGGCTCCATGCGCACGCTCAATCTCGGCATCCTGGCTCACGTAGACGCCGGTAAAACAACCCTTACCGAGCGCCTCGTCTTCACGACAGGCGCCATCGACCACGTCGGCAGCGTCGACGCCGGCACAACCCAGACCGACTCCCTGGATCTCGAACGCGAGCGCGGAATCACCATCCGCTCTGCCGTCGCCACGTTCCAGGTCGGTGATCTCGCCGTCAATCTCGTCGACACGCCCGGCCACCCCGACTTCATCGCCGAGGTCGAGCGCGTCCTGGGCGTGCTCGACGGCGCGGTCCTGGTCGTCTCCGCGGTCGAGGGCATCCAGCCCCAGACGCCACTGCTCTTTCGCGCCCTCCAGCGCCTCCGCGTCCCGACGCTGATCTTCGTCAACAAGACCGACCGCGCCGGCGCCGACTTCGAGCGGGTGCTCGATGCGATGCGCCGGCGCCTCTCGCCTGCTGCGGTTGCGCAAGACGCTGCCAAGCTTCCTGAGATCCTGGCCGAGAACAACGAGGCGATCCTGCGCGCGTTCGTCGCCGACGACGGGTCGCTCTCGGACGCCCGACTGCGCAAGGAGCTTGGCGTTCAGACGCGCCGGGCGCTCGTCTACCCGGTGTTCGTCGGGTCCGCCAGTCGTGGCCTCGGGATCGCGGAGCTGCTCGCTGGAATTGACGAGTTTCTGTTCGCACAGCGCGGCGATCCGGACGCACCGGTGTCCGGACGCGTCTTCAAGATCGAGCGCAACAGCTCGGGCGAGCGCGTCGCATACGTTCGCCTGTTCGCGGGCACGCTCCGGCCGCGCCAGCGCGTGCGCGTGGGCGGTGGCGAAGAGCAGAAGCCGACCTCGGTCCGCGTCTTCGCGCCGGCCGGCTCGCCGCGCCGCGACACGTTGATGCCGGGTGAGATGGCCGTCATCCGCGGTCTCGGCACGGTCCGCGTCGGCGACGCGATCGGCGAGCCGCCACCGGGTGAGGAGGTCTCCGCACGCTTCGCGCGGCCGGCGCTGGAAGCGGTCGTTGTCGCCCGCGATCCTGCGCAGCAGGGCTCGCTGCGCGCCGCGCTCAACCAGCTCGCCGGGGCAGGATCCGCTGATCGACGTGCGCCAGGACGACCAGCGCCACGAGATCTCTGTCTCGCTCTACGGCGAGGTCCACAAGGAGGTCATCGGCGCGACCCTCGAGCGCGAATACGGCATCGCCGTCGACTTCAGCGAGACGACGACGGTATGCATCGAGCGGCCCGCGCGGGCCGCAGAGGCCGAGGAGATCCTGCACGCCAAGACGCACACCAACATCACCGGCCGCAGCTCGCCGCTGAGCACGAACCCGTTCCGGGCGACGCTGGCCCTGCGCATCGAGCCCCTCCCGCCCGGCTCCGGGGTTAAGTTCGTCGCTGTCGTGGAACCCCGACTGGTACCCCTTTACATCTTCCACACGGCGGAGGTGTTCACGACGCAGATGGAGTCGCACGTTCGCGACGCTCTCGCGGAAGGTCTGTCGGGCTGGCAGGTGACGGACTGCTGGGTGACGATGACCGACTGCGGTTACGGAGCACCCATCACCGGCGCGTCCGACTTTCGGCTGTTGACCCAGCTCGTCCTCGCGACCGCGCTCGAACGCGCGGGGACGTGGGTGTGCGAGCCGCTGGCCGACCTGTCCCTGGAGATGCCCGCGCCAACCGCCCAGAAAGTGCTCGCAGCGCTCGGCCGGCTGGGCGGTCGGGTTCGTGGCCAGTTCACGGCGAGCGGAGTGACGAAGGCCAGCGCGGTAATGCCGGTGGCACGCGTCCGGTCGCTTCAGCACCAGCTGCCCGGGCTGTCCATGGGGGAGGGTCTGCTCGAGTCACGGCCGGGCGGCTATCAGCCCATCGCCGACAATCCGCCCAGGCGCACACGCTCGCGACCCAGCCCGCTCGAGCGCGACGCGTGGCTCGCGTCCCTCTCGAAGCGAGGTTAAGGGCGCTGGATAGCAGTGTCCGGGCCGAGCTATCGGCTCAGAGATAGTCGCTGACAGACGGCACGAGGCGCCTGCAGATGGAACAGACGGGACCGAATTCCATCTGCCCACCCGTCGCGCCGTCGGTCAAGCAGGTCGCCCTCGAGGGAGCGCCGACAATCGAAGTGGCGCTGGCGTGGCACGAGACTGGTTATCGAAGGCCCGCGGTCGAGAGGCGCTCGCTTTCGCGCGTGATCGAGCGACGCGATGAGTGGAATCGCTACATTCCGCGCGTGGACCAAGGTGGGCTAGCAAAGCTCGAGCACGAAAACCTAATCGAGGCCATAGCGGTCGCCACGGCCAGCGCCGAACGCTCGTTGGTGCGCCACGCGGGCGGCGTGGCCCTGATCGTCAGCGGCCTCCCGGCGCGGATCTTCAACCAGATTCTGATCGAGAGCGACGATGCGGAGCGCGCGACCGTCGAAGAGGCAGTTGCGATCACCCGCGGCAGAGGCGACAGGTTCGTCGTCAACCTGCGCGTCGGCGCGGACGACCGATTCGCACCTTTGATGGCGGACCTGGGATTGGTGCCCATCTCCGATACGCCGTGGATGCCGGGCATGGCGCTCTACCCGATCCACGACGCTGAGGCGCCGTCGCTGCCCGGCCACGAGATCGTGCGGGTCACGCGGGAAGAGCAGCTCGAGGATCACATCCAGGCGACAGTGGCGGGCTTCGAAATGTCGGCGTCGATGGTGCGCGACATCGTGACCCCGGCCTTGTTGCAGCGCCGCGGCGTTTCCCTATATACCGGCTACACGAACGGCCAGCCCGTGTCGACCGGGGTCGGGGTGCGTACGGGACAGACGATGGGCCTGTACGACATCTCGACCGTGCCCGAGGCGCGCGGCCGGGGATACGGGGCCGCGGTGACCCGGCGTGTAGCCGACGACGGACGCGAGGAGGGCTGCGACGTCGCTGCCCTGCAGGCGAGCCGGATGGGCTTCCCCGTCTACGAGCGCCTCGGCTACCGGACCGTGGTCGAGTACATGGGCTACATCGACCCACCGACGAGTGCGCTGAACGCGTCGGCAAACTCGGCCGGGGAGAGCTCGAGCGCGGCGTCGCCGCAGTAGAGCTCGACCTTGCGGTAGCCGGGGACGTCGGCGGCCTGCGACGCGCCGAATGCCCACAGGTGCTGGTCGGTCGCGAGCCTGCGCACGCCGGCGTTGAAGGCCACCTCGGTCGTGCGCAGGTAGACGTGCATCATCGGCGTCTGCGGTGGGTCGGGCTTTATCTCGAAGCCGTCGATCGCCGAAAGCGCGGCGCCGACCTTGCGCGCGTGCCTCACGTACTTGCCCATGCGCGGCAGCCTCAGGCGCAGGCCCGCGAGGTCAGATGCGGCGTACGGCCACAGGTTGTAGAGCGTGCCGCCATGTCGATGGCGCCACTCGCGCGCCTCGGCGATGACCTCCTTTTCGCCCAGCAGCATCCCGCCGGCAGTCCCGCCAAGGCCCTTGTAGAACGAGACATAGACCGTGTCGAACAGCGCCGCGATCTCCGCCAGCGGCCGGTCGTAGAACGGGCCGCACTCCCACAGCCGGGCGCCGTCCATGTGCACGGCCGCGCCATGCTCCCTGGCCCAGGTGGTTTGCGCGACGAGCTCGGCCCACCGCGGCAGCTGGCCACCGATCTCGCGCTGGGGGAGCTCGATCAGCAGCGCGGCAATCGGCTCGTGGATCTTCTCCAGGTCGGCAATCGTGATCAGCTGCTGACGGCTGCCAATCTTGAGGCCGACCAGCCCATGGAGCCGCTGGTACGCCTTGTCCTCATGCAGCTCCAGGTGGCACGTTGGGTGGAACGCGACTACATGACTGACGCGCGCATCGGCATGGATGCGCAATGCGGCCTGCTGGATCATCGTGCCACTGGGCATGAAAACCGCCGCCGGCTTCTTCAGCAGCTTCCCGACTTCCGCCTCCAAAATCCCGACCGTGCCGCCTTCGCCGTATGTGTCGGTCGCCAGCTCGCCATCTTTGAGCGTGTCGAGCTCAGCAAGTACCTCGGCGGGCGG
>DATCGV010000098.1:0-5375 GCA_036508755.1 Candidatus Limnocylindrales bacterium
CATGACGAGCTTCAGCGCGTCCGAGATGATGATCGTGGCGGCGGCGCGCGAGCTCGCCGGCACGCGCGTCTGCTTCGTCGGCGTGGGCCTGCCCAACATCGCGGTCAACCTCGCCAAGCGCACGGTCGCGCCGGATCTCGAGCTGGTCTACGAGGCCGGCGTGTTCGGTGCCCGCCCGCGCAGGCTTCCACTGTCAATCGGTGACCCCACCATCGTCACCGGCGCCACGGCAGTGACGAGCATGTTCGAGCTTTTCGGCTTCTACCTCCAGGGTGGGCTGATCGACGTGGGCTTCCTGGGCGCGGCGCAGATCGATCGGCATGGAGACATCAACACCACGGTGATCGGGCCGTACGAGGCCCCCAGGACGCGCCTGCCGGGTTCTGGCGGCGCGTGCGAGATAGCCCAGAACGCGAAGTCGATCTTCGTGATCATGCGCCAGTCACCGCGCTCGTTCGTCGAGCGGCTCGACTTCCGAACCTCAGTCGGCACGCGCGTGCGCGTGGTCGTCACCGACCTCGGGATATTCCATCCCGACGCGGACGGCGAGCTGCGCCTCGACGCTCTGCATTCCGGCGCCGACCTTGCGCGGGTGCGTTCCGCGATGGGCTGGGAGCCGCGCGTCGCTCCGTCTGTGGCGGAGACGCCGATGCCGACTGACAGCGAGCTCCGCCTGATTCGCGAGGAGCTCGACCCGGCCGGCATCTACACGAATTAGCGGAAACGCCCGGGCAGTGCCGGCGTTAGCGACGCGCGCGGCGCCGCGTCTGGCCGCCGCGTGAGTTCACGACGAGGATCAGGCCGATGACGATGATCAGCGCCGGCCAGAGCCCGCCGTAGTCGGGGATTGACGCGAGGTGGCTTGACACCTCGACCAGGCCAATCAGGCCGAAGATGGCCACGCCCCACAACGGCCACGTGGCCCGGCGGCCGCGCGCGGCGAAGATCAGCCACATGACGCCGAAGGCCGCCGCGAGGCAGAGCGGGGTCGTGCCCGGACCGGTATAGATGTTCAGCTCATCGATCAGTCGCGCGACCGCCAGGGCGAGCACGATCAGGCCGGGAACCAGGATGAACCTCGAGCCGCCGAAGATCCAGCCGCTGAAGAACACCAATGCCAGCGCGAGCAGGATGAGCGTGCCGATGCTGACCGTGGGCAGGAAGTAGTTGATAAGCAGGACGACGCCGACCATGACCAGCAGCAGCCCGAGCCACGGAAAGCTGCGATTGCGGTCGGATGCCCACGCCCAGGCCAGCCATTCAGGCGGCGTGGCGCTGTCGTGGTCGGAGCCAAAACCGCTGCGTGGGAAGCTCTCCGGCGCAGGTTGCTGGCTCTGGTCGAGGCCCGGCGTCACGTTGATCGGCTCGGTCATGCGCTCAGCGTACCAGCGCCCTGTGGTGGCTCACGAACGGCCAGCGACGCAGCGAGGAGCGCAACCGCGGCGATGCCCGACACGGCGACCGCCGCCACTCCAATCCCAAACAGCAGCGACAGGTTGGGCAGAACGCCGACGAGCATCAGCAGCACGCCCACGTTGAGCAGTGTCAGTCGGGCCGTTCCGAGCTGACCCAGGATCCGACGCTGCACGGCATGGCGCGGCGGCAGGCCCGGCCCCACCGCGGGCACGAGATGCGACCAGGCGCCTACCAGCACCTGCGCCACCCAGCCAACGAAGACGGGTGCGATCAGCGGTGTCAGCTGCCAGCCCGCCGGGCTGGCTCCGCCGACAAACACGATCCATGCGGCAATGGCGCTGCCGACGACGAACCACCCGATAGCCGCCATGAGCGACCAGGCGGTGAACCGGTGCCAGGTTGGATCAGTCGTCCAATGCGCAGCGTGGCGGATGACATCGAGCGCGTAGAAGCTGAGCGCGAGCGCGCCGATGACCATCACGAGCGCGCCGGCCAGGGCGATCCACCCGACGCCGAGGATGAAACCGAGCGCGGCTATAGGCGGGCCCGTGGCAACGCCCAGATAAGCGACGACCGAGGCTCTCGAGTCGCCGATGCGCGTGCCCACAACTGTCGGCAGCAGATGGAGCAGCGACCCGGCTATGACCAGTGAGACGAAGCCGAAGACGTTGAGCCATGCATGCGCCGGTTTGAGCGCCGGCCAATCCTGAAGCGCCGGCAGCCAGCCGAGTAGGAGCAGGCTGGCCAGCATCGCGCCGCACACGACGTTGAGCACGGCCATGCCGTAGATGAAGCCCATCACCACGCGCCGGCCGCCGAGCGCGAAACGGAGCGGCAGCAGTGTTGCGGCGCCCACGAGCGCCAGGCCGGCTATGAAGAAGACGCCACCTGCGCCTGCGAACCACGCGTTACCACCCACAAGCGCCGGCGAGGCGATCCGGCCACCGACCACGAGAAGGGCACCGAACGCCACGCCGAGGACGGCCGCGAACCTGAGCCAACCAGGCGCCGGCGGGGCATTGGCGATGGCGGCGCTGAAGAAGGGCATGACCCCGGCAATCGCAGTCGTGGCTGCGCCGGCAAGCAACAGGTGCACCGGCAGCCATGCTCCGAGTCCGGCTTCGCCGGGCGTCGCGACCGCGATGAGGCTCAGCGCGACGAAGACACCGGCGAAGCCGATCGCGGTCGCGGCGACGACGCGTTCGGTCGCCCGACCGGCGCGCCGCCGGTCAATCGTTGAGGGCCCGCCCTTGTCGAGGCCGACGGACTGCCTGGTCACGGCAGTCCGCTCAGTCGTCCGCGGCCGGGGCGATGCGGATGGCGCTGATGAAGGCGCGGAAGAGCGTGATCGCGTCGTCCGTGGAGTACGTCACCGAGCGGTCGCCGATGCGGTCGAAGCCGGGGATCGTGGCCACGAAGTCGGCCTGTGATGGCGTGGTGAACTCGATGCGCAGGTCTAGCGGCGGGTCCAGCACGAGCAGCTGAAGGGTGTTGCCATCGCCGCGCGCCCGCTCGACAGAGCGGCGCGCGGCGTCGCGGATGAGGTCGCGCGCCAGGGACGGGTGGACGGAGTCCGCCGCCTGGTACGAGATGGCGTGCTTGACCACGACCGTCTCCGCCCACGGCATCCAGTCATCGAGCTCGGCCGCCAGCGCGTCGTCACCGGTGACCATTGCCACGGGCACGCCCAGCGCGCCCAGGTAGAGGCCGTTGAGCGCGGCTTCGGTCGCCGGCCTGTCGCCGATCTCGACGAGAACGGCGCGCGGGTTGTACGTGTGAGCTATCACCCCGGTCGGATGCCCCGCGCGCGCGTGGTAGCCCACGAACAGCGCCACGTCGAAGTCAGAGTCCCCGGCTGCCTCGACCATCGATAGCGGCTTCTTGCCCGTGACCAGCCGCGCGCGGCGATCGAGGGCTTCTGGCGTCAGGTGTACATGCCGCCGTGACTGTCATTGACGGTGACCGCGGTCGCGCCGCCCTCGAAGGCGCCCTCGATCGCCGCGTTCGCCTCGCCGACCATGAGCGCCACGGCCTCGGGATAGCCGACATCGCCACGACGCGTGGGATTCGCATGGCTGATGCCGGCGATGCCCTCCATGTCGACCGAGATGTAGACGCGCGTCATGTCGCCGAGATTATCGGCAAACAAAAACGCCGGTCGGTTGCCCGACCGGCGTTCGTTCTGTCTCTTAGAGAGCAGAGATCTTGGGGCGAACCCTAGATGCTGTTGCCGACGCTCGACAGGATGCCGTTGATCTGACCGCCAAGGAACGTGACCGCCGCGATCGCCAGGACGGCGATCAGGGCCAGGATCAACGCATACTCGGCCAGGCCCTGACCACGATCATCGCGGTCAATGAGGCTCACGAGGTACTGAATCATGTTTCCGAAAACCCTCCGATGTTCAATGAGTGCGAACCGATGTCGGCAACGTATTCGGCTCTGGGATCGATAGAAATGGGACGACAGTGCCGCCGCGTCAGACAGAGGTACTGGACGCATATCACACGGGCCGCGGGGCTAGCGGCCCGTGCTCATGTTGGCGGGTTTTCGAGGGGCGCGTCGCGCGGCGGAGCGCCGATCCAGACCGATCCGTCGGCGTACTGCTCGCTCTTCCAGATCGGTGCGCGCGCCTTGAGCTCCTCGATGCCGTAGCGCGCGGCATCGAACCCGGCGCTGCGATGCGCGGCCGCGGCACAGACGACGACGCTGGCCTCGCCCAGGGGCACCTCGCCCGACCGGTGGACGATCGCGAGTCGGGTCACCCCGAAGCGCTGCTCGATCTCGGACGCGATCGTGCGCAACACGTCGAGGGCCATCTCCTCGAAGACCTCGTACTCGAGGGCGACCACGGGCTTGCCGGCGTGCCTGGCGGCCTCGTGCTCCTCACCGGGCGACGCCGTGCCGGCCGTCTCGCGCGTCTGGCCCAGGAAACAGACGTAGGCGCCATCGGCCGTTGAGGGCACCTCGCGTCTCAGTTGCGCGAGCAGCTCGTCGCCGATTGCGTAGGGCGTGATCTCCAGTCGCACGAACGAATCGGAGCCTCCGGCGACGGGTGGAATGAGCGCGAGCTCGTCGCCGTCGCGCAGCTGTTGGTCGGCCGTGGCGTACTCGCGGTTGCGCGCGAAGCGGACGATCTCACGCTGCGCGCTGATGGCGGGCACCTCCTTCTCAATCGCGCGCCACGCGTCGTCGATCGTCGCGCCGTCGGGCAGCTCGACCTCGCGCTCACGCCAGCCGGCCTGCTGGCGGAGCATCGCGAAGAGGCGGACCTTGACGCGCATGGTCATGACCTAGACGAGGATGCCACTCGAGATGTACAGCGCCGCGGCGCCGATCGTGCCGGCCATCACGGCCGCGAGATTGATGTACAGCAGCCCGGTCGCCGATTCCATCGAACGCGTCAGGGCCGTCCGCCATGCCATCGCCGCGAGCACGATCGGGAACAGGATCGTGACCAGCAGGCGCAGCACGACGAGCAGCACGGGTCCGGTCGTGAACGACGAGAACGGCGTCTGGCCGGGGCCGCCGGCAAGCGTTGTCCAGGTGACGAAGAGAAGTGCCTGGAGCAGGAGGATGGCCAACAGCAGACGTGCCTGGAGGACAAGCGGGCGCTCTGAGATGCCCGGCGTGACCAGATACCAGTGGCCGAGCACGACCGCGGCCAGCGAGCCGCCGGTGATCGCGGCCAGCATCACCATCTGGACGATCAGCGGGACAGCGTCCTCGTTCGTCGGCGCCCAGCCGAGCGCCGCCACGGCCAGCGTGCCCACCGCGGCGCCCAGCGCGAGGGCACCGACGATCAGCGCGGCGTCCCGCGCGCGAATGATCACGACATACACGACGGCGAGGACGAGAAAGGCCACCAGGGCCTCGGCACGCAGGGTGGCTGCGGACGCCGTCGAGCCGTGGACGGTGAGCGACGTCAGCGGCACGGCCGGCGCGCCGGGGGCGGCGAA
>DATCGV010000099.1:0-15743 GCA_036508755.1 Candidatus Limnocylindrales bacterium
GAAGGCGCGGAACTCTGCTCCGCCCTTCAAGCTCAGGTACTTGGTGATGGCAGCCGTGAGCGTTGTCTTGCCGTGGTCGATGTGGCCGATGGTGCCGATATTGACGTGCGGCTTGGTGCGCTCGAACTTCTTCTTGGCCATGCTTGTGCTGGTTCCTATTCCTCTCGAGGGTGGGGCGCGGCAGAGGTGGAGCCCACATTGGGACTTGAACCCAAGACCTCTTCCTTACCAAGGAAGTGCTCTGCCAGCTGAGCTATGTGGGCCCGGTCGCTGCCGGAAGGTTATTCGATCAGGTTGATGGTGGGCAGGGAGGGAATCGAACCCCCACAGTCGAAGACGGCTGATCTACAGTCAGCGGAGCTCACCACCTGCTCAACCTACCCACAGTTTCGTCCTGCGACCTTGGGAGCTCCTCCCCTGGTGACGAGGCCGGCAGCCGCGGACGGATATTCACTTGTGGAGCCGCCGACGGGACTCGAACCCGGAACCGGCGGTTTACAAAACCGCTGCTCTACCAATTGAGCTACGGCGGCGCGACTGCTAAGGATACAGTAACCGTCGGATCGGCTCTCCCGTCCGGGAACTGGCGCGACGGTGAGCGCCCGAAGTAGGCACGGCCTACTGATCGCCGGGCAGGAGCTCCTCTTCCGCGATGGCTGCTTCGGCGATGTCTGGCTCCGCGACCTCTGGTTCCGCGGCCTCAGCCTCCGGCTCTTCAGTCGGCACCGAAGCGCGGGCTTCCGGCACAGGGCCAGGACGCTGGCCGGCGGCGGCGAAGAGGAGGATCGAACCGGCGACACCGGCATTGAGCGACTGGATCTTGCCGCGCATTGGAATTCGGAGCACCAAATCGAGCCGCCGCCGGACGGGGCCGGATATGCCACGGCCCTCCGAGCCGACGACGATCGCCAGCGGACCGCGCAGGTCCGCGTCGGTGAAGGCGAGGGATGCCTCTTCATCGGCGCCGACGATGCGCAACCCGTCGCCGTGCAGATCAGCGAGCGTGCCGGCCAGGTCGTCCACGGCAGCAAGAACGAGATGCTCCGTTGCTCCGGCCGAGGCCTTGATCGCGGCCGGGCTGAGCGGCGCCGAGCGGCGCGTCGGGTAGATCACGCCGTGCACGCCGGCGGCCTCCGCGCTGCGCAGGAGCGTGCCAAAGTTCTGAGGATCCTCGAGCGAATCGAGCACGAGCACGAACGGCGGCTCGCCGCGCTCGCGGGCGCGAACAAGGATCATGTCGACATCGCCGACGGGTCGCGGCCGACAGACGAGTGCCACTCCCTGATGACCGTCGAAGCCCGCGAGCGCCGTCAGCGTCCCGCCTTCCACCTCGACGACCGGGATGCGCAGCGTCGTGGCATGGATCGCGAGGGCGTCGAGCGCCGCGCGCCGCTCGGGAACGATCAGCAATCGAACGGCATCGCGGCGCGCGGCAAACGCCTCCTCGACCGGCCGTCGGCCGCAGATGAGCTCCTCCCCTTCGTCGACGTAGCTATCGCGGTCGACGGTCGGCTCTCGATGCGGCCGCATCTGCTGCGACGGCCGTGCCGTGTATGGCCGGCGCGCGTCGAAGGGTGGCCGCCCTCGGCCGGGGTATGGGCGATCAGTGCGCGGCCGATCGGGGCTCGGAGGCTGAACCCCGTCACGATCACCTGTGCGCGGCCGATCACCAAAGTCTCGTCGCGGGCGATCGGTGAAATCGCGCTGAGGCGGCCCGGAGAATTCGCGTCGGGGCCGCTCTGGGAATTCGCGTCCCGGCCGGTCCGAGAACTCCCGCCGGGGGCCCGCGGGCGAATCTCGGCGCGGGCGGTCGGAGGAATCACCTCGTGGTCGGTCGGAGAACTCCCGCCCGGGTCGATCTGGAAGCTCCCGCCGCGGGCCGTCGGCCGGATCCCGGCGTGGGCGGTCGGGGAAGTCGCGTCGGGGCTGATCGGAGAACTCGCGCCGAGGCCGCTCTTCGCGAGTGTTGGGACGAAAGTCGTCGCGTCGGAAGCCGCCGCCCTTGCCGCCCGCGCCGGGTCGACTGCCGCCCGGCCTTAGGCCGCGCGGCTGGCCACCACCTGGACGGTCGCCGTGCGGCCGATCACCGCGCGGGCGGTCGCCCCGCGGACGATCTCCGCCCGGCCGATCGCGCTCAGGCACTGTCGTGCCGCGCCGTCACGCGCCAGCGTTGCCCGTCACGCGTGTCCTCGACCATGACTCCAATCCCGGCCAGCTCGTCGCGCAAGCGATCGGACGTGGTCCACTCGCGTGCCGCGCGAGCCGCGGCCCGCTGATCGAGAAGCTCGTGCGCGCCTTCAGGCAGCGCATCGGGTACATCGAGCACCCCGAGCACGCTGTCGAAGTTACGCAGCGTGGCCGCGCCGCGGCCCGCATCGGCCGTCGACAGGGTTCGTGCGTCGACACGCCGGTTCAGCTCGCGGACCAGGTCGAAGACCGCGGCAAGAGCGCCTGAAACGTTCAGGTCGTCGTCCATTCCCGCCTTGAATGACTTCTGCGCCGTGGCTAGCACGCCATCCAATGTCGCATCGTTGTTCTGCTCCTGCTTGTACGCGTCGAGAGCAGCGATCGCAGTCGAAAGCCGCTCCACGGCGGCGCGAGCGTTATCGAGCGTGCCATCGCCCCATTCGAGCGGGGCACGGTAGCGAGTGGCGATCAACGCGTAGCGCAGCTCGGACGGCGAGTAGCCCGCAGCGTAGACCTCAGCCGGCTTCTCGATGTTGCCCACGCTGCGCGCCATCTTCTCGCCGCCGAGCTGGAGGTGGGCGTTGTGCAGCCACACCTTGACGAAGCGCTTGCCAGTGGCCGCCTCGGACTGGGCGATCTCGTTCTCGTGGTGGGGGAAGATCAGGTCCACCCCGCCGGTGTGGATGTCGAACGACTCGCCCAGGTACTTCATGCTCATCGCCGAGCATTCGATGTGCCAGCCCGGACGGCCCTCGCCCACGACTGTCGTCCATGACGGCTCGTCCGCCTTGGTGCCCTTCCACAGCGCAAAGTCACGGACGTCGTCCTTGCCGTAGTCGTCGGCCGCGACACGCTCCGTCGAGCGTGCCTGCTCCGGATCGAGCTTGGCCAGCGTGCCATATGCCGGCCAGGTCGAGATGCGGAAGAAGACCGAGCCGTCGTCGGCGCTATAGGCGTGGCCGTCGTCGATCAGCTTGCGCACCAAGGTGGCCATCTCAGGGATGTGCTCGGTCGCGCGGGACAGGACCGTCGGCGGCCCGATGCGCAGCGCGGCAAGGTCCTCCTTGAAGCGCGCGATGTGCGGCGCGGTCAGCTCGTCGAGCGTGCCGCCCTTCTGGCCGAGGTCGCGGATGATGCGGTCGTCGACGTCGGTAATGTTCATCACCCACGTCACGCGATAGCCCGACCATTCGAGGTAGCGGCGGACCATGTCGCCGAGCAGGAAGGCGCGGAAGTTGCCAACGTGGGCAGGTCCGTAAACCGTCGGACCGCAGCTGTACATCCGGACGTGTCCGGCTTCCAGTGGCTGGAAATCCTCGATCTTCCCCCCGAGCGTATTCGTGAATCTGAGACTCATACAGCGCCAATCATCGCCGAACCACAGTAACCAGTGCCGTTGCCCTGATGGCGCGCCCTTCTCCCTCTGGCCCGGAAAGGTTTCCCGTCGACGCCACAACTGCAACCGAATCGTCGCGAGTGAGCCCGAGTATCGTCGCGATCGGTCTGCGCATCGCATCGAGCCTTCGAGCCCCAAGTCTTGGCCGCGCTCCGACGATCGAAACGTGAGCGCGATCGACTGACCACCCGGCTGCCTGAGCCGCGCCGACCGCCATACCCAGCAGCTTCATTCCGGAGATGCCCGTCGTGTCTGGATCATTGGCCGGAAAAAGGCGTCCGATGTCGCCGAGACCACACGCCGAAAGAACCGCCGTCGCCACGGCGTGCATGACGACGTCGCCGTCAGAGTGGCCGTAGAGGCGTGGCGCCCCAGCAATCTCGATTCCGCCGAGCATCAACCCGTCGGCCGGCCCGAAGGAATGTATGTCTTCGCCGAAACCAATCCGTTCGCCAGAGCGACCGCGTGCGAGCGCTCGAACCATTTCGAGGTCGGCTTGGTCAGTGACCTTTACGTTGGAGGGATCCCCAGGCACGGTCACGACCGGCACGCCGACAGCCTCAAGCAGCTCGGCCTCATCGGGAAATGACTTGTCGCCTGCTTTCTCGAACGCAGCTGCGAGCAGGTCCCTTCGCGCCGCCTGCGGCGTCTGCGCGCGAACGAGCCCGGTGCGGTCGAGCGCCGACACCACTTGCGAGCCAGCCGTTCGCTTCAGTGCATCGCTGAGCGGAAGGGCTGGGATGGCCGCACCATGCTCCGACGCGGCCTTCGCGACCGCGTCGATGAGCGGAATGGAGACAAGCGGACGCGCGCCATCGTGCACCAGCACGACGCGCGCCGTCGTCTTTGCGAGGCCCGCACGCACCGAGTCCGAGCGTTCCTTGCCGCCGGGAATTACCTGAATACCATCCAGCCACGGAAATCGCCTGAATTCATCGACTCGATCCGGACGGACGACGACGAACACGCCGGACACGGACTCAGCTCGGGACAACGCCTCGACCGACCATTGAAGCAATGGTTGGCCGTTCAGCGGCTCCAGGAGCTTGTCTATGCCACCCATGCGCACGCTCGATCCGGCGGCGACGATGACGGCGTCCGCGAACCAGAAGTCAAATTCGAGCTTGCCCATCGAATCAGGATTTGGGCTGGGCGAAGACCATCCGGCCGGCGACCGTCTGGAGCACGCGCACGACCGTGACCTCGATCTCCTTGTCGAGCAGCTCGCCACCGCCCTCGACGACGATCATCGTTCCGTCGTCGAGGTATGCCAATCCCTGTCCGGGCTCGCGGCCCTGCTGGATGACCTTGACCTGGATCTGGTCGCCGGGCAGGAACGCCGGCTTGAGCGCATTCGCAAGCTGGTTCAGGTTCAGGACGCGCACGTCGTCGAGCTGCGCGACGCGGTTCAAGTTGTAGTCGTTGGTCAGGATGCCGGCGCCGCGCCTTCGGGCGAGCTCGACCAGCTTGGCGTCGACCGCGTCGATCTCCTTGGGATCCTCGTCGCTCAGTTCGACCGCAACGCGGTGGTCCTTCTGGAGCACGGCCAGGACCTCCAGCCCGCGCCGGCCGCGCACTCGCCGCGTCTGGTCGCGGTTGTCGGCGATGTGCTGCAACTCGCCGACGACGAAGCGCGGCACGACGAGCGTTCCGAAGATGAAGCCCGAGGCGACGACGTCGGTGATGCGGCCGTCGATCAGCACGCTGGTATCGACGTAGGTGGTCGGCCCGGTTTCCGCCTGGGCGGGCGGGCGGTCAACCGTAGGCGGTCGGATCAATCCGGCTGAACGAAGGCTATCGGCGAGATCGGCGCGCTTGGCAACGGTCAGGCCCATCATCCCGAGCCCGGTGACGAGGACCGTGCCAACGGGCAGCAGCCAGTTGTAGGGGTCGGGCAGGTTCGTGAGCGGCAGGCCCAGCAGGATGCCGATGACCAGGCCAAGCACGAGCCCGACCACGCCACTGACGAACTCGTCGGTAGACAGTTCAGTCACGTGGCGGATAAGCCAGTGCGCCGGCACCAAGGTCACGTAGGGCAGGATCGAGAAGCCGATCACGAACCAGGCACCGATCCAGCCGGCGAGCAGGACTGCACCACCGAGCGACGACGCGTCGAGGTTGGGCACGCCCGCCGCGGTCGTGATCGCGATCGCGATGAGCGCCACGACCCCGCCGCCGAAGAGGCGGACAACGGTGTTGATGCGTACGTCGTTCACCGCGTCGTCTCCCCTATCGGGATGGCCAGCTGCGGCGCGCGCTCGGTCAGTGCCGCGGCGATCGCGTCGCGCAGCGTGGCGACGCGAACGATCTCGATGGCGCCATTGTCCACGTCTTCGCCACGGCCGGAGCGCGACGGCACCACGGCGCGCGTGAAGCCGAGCCGATACGCCTCGCGCAGCCGGCGCGACAGGCCATGCACCGGCCGGAGCTCACCGGTCAGTCCGATCTCGCCGCACAGCACGGTGCCTGACGTGAGCGGCCTGTCGCGCAACGCAGAGACGAGCGCCAGCGCGAGCGGCAGGTCGATCGCCGGCTCCTCGACGGCAAGGCCGCCAACAATGTTTGCGTAGACGTCGTGGCTGGCGAGATTCATGCCCGCGCGACGGCCGAGCACGGCGATCAGTAGCGCCAGGCGCTGGACGTCGAGGCCGGCCGCGGTCCGGCGCGGCGAGCCGTGGACCTGGGGCGCGACGAGCGCCTGAACCTCGACCAGCAACGGCCGGCTGCCCTCGAGCGTGGCCGCGATGGCGACGCCCGGCGCACCCAACGAGTCAGTTTCGATGAACGCGGCCGCTGGGTCGGCGACCTCGCGCAAGCCGTCGGCCGCCATCTCGAAGACGCCGACCTCCTCGGTCGAGCCGAAGCGATTCTTGCTCGAGCGCAGCAGGCGCAGGCCCGAGAAGCGCTCGCCTTCGAGGGTCAGGACCACATCGACAATGTGCTCGAGTGTCTTTGGCCCGGCAAGCGTGCCGTCCTTGGTCACGTGCCCGACGAGGATCGTCGGCACTCCGTTCTCCTTGGCATACGCCTGGAGCCGGGCCGTGGCCGCGCGCACCTGGCCGACCGATCCGGCTGGTCCTTCCAGCTCATCCGTGGTCAGAGTCTGGATCGAGTCGACCACGAGAAGTGATGGCGCTGTGGCTTCGGCAGCGGCGACGATGCGTTCGACCGAAGTCTCGGGCAGCACGTCGATCTGTTCGCCGCCGCGCGCTCCATCGCTCAGGCCAAGTCGGTTGGCGCGCATGCGCAGCTGCGCCGCAGATTCCTCACCGCTGGCGTACAACACGCGCCCATCCCCGTCCGAGCCGGCCGCAATCGCGCCGCACAGCGCAAGGACGAGCGTCGACTTACCGATGCCCGGTTCACCCCCGAGCAGGACGAGCGATCCGGGCACGAGGCCGCCACCCAGCACGCGGTCCACCTCGCGCATACCGACCGGGATCCGGTCGGTCTCGGTGGCAGCGAGTCGGGTCAGTGGCGTGACATGCGGAACGGCCGTGGCGGCGGCGCGAGTCGCCCGCGCCCGGGGCAGCGGCCGCTCGACGGCGCTCTCGACCATCGTGTTCCAGTTACCGCACGAGCGGCACTGGCCTTCCCAGCGCAGGCTCGTCGCGCCGCACGTGCCGCACACGTAGCGGGTTTCGAGCCGCGCCACGGAACTAGGCGCTTGCCTCGACCGGGATCTTCTCCTCGAGAGGCTTGATCGACAGGCCGGTGTCCTCGCCCTTGTCGACGACGACGGTCATGCCCGCCTGGAAGGTGCCCGTCAGGAGCGCCTCGGCGAGCTGATCCTCGACCATGTTCTGGATCACCCGCCGCAGTGGGCGCGCGCCGTAGTCGATGTCGTAGCCGAGCTTGATGATGTGGTCCTTGGCTTCCTGGGTGATCTGGATGTCGATCTGCTGAGCCTTGAGCTGATCTCTTACGCGGTCGAGGAGCAGGTCGACGATCGTCCGAATCTGCTCGATCTGCAGCGAGCGGAAGACGACGACGGAGTCGACGCGGTTCAGGAACTCCGGCCGGAACTGGGTCTTGAGCTGCTCGAGAACCTTCTCGCGCATCCGGTCGTATTGCTGTTGCTCTGCCCGCGCCTCGTCGACCGCGACCGGTCGGAAGCCGAGGGTCGTGTCCTTGAGCAGCGACTTCGCGCCGACGTTGCTGGTCATGATGATGACCGTGTTGCGGAAGTCGACGCGCCGGCCCTTGGCGTCGGTGAGGTGTCCGTCCTCCAGGATCTGGAGCAGGATGTTGAACACCTCCGGATGCGCCTTTTCGATCTCGTCGAGGAGCACGACGCTGTAGCTCTTGCGCCGCACAGCCTCCGTCAGCTGGCCGCCTTCGTCGAAACCGACGTAGCCCGGAGGGGCACCGACCAAACGGGAGACGTTATGGCGCTCCATGAACTCGCTCATATCGATCTTGATGAGCGCGTCCTCGGAGCCGAACATGAACTCGGCGAGCGCCTTGGCCAGCCAGGTCTTGCCCACGCCCGTCGGCCCCAGGAAGATGAATGAGCCGATCGGCCGCTTGGGGTCCTTGAGCCCGGCGCGTGCCCGGCGGACCGCCTTGGAGATGATGTCGACCGCCTCGTCCTGGCCGATGACCTTCTCGCGCAGCGCATCCTCCATGTGCATCAGCCGCTCGGATTCCTCCTGCGCGATGCGCGTGACCGGGATACCCGTCCACATCGCCACGACCTGGGCGATGTCCTCCTCGCCGACCTCTGCCGCGTCCTGCTGGCGCGACGCGTGCCACGCCGTGCGCAGTGTGTCGATGTTCTCCTTGGCCTGTGACTCGGCATCGCGCAGGTTCGCGGCGACCTCGTAGTCCTGGTCGTTGATCGCCGCTTCCTTCTCCTTGGTCACGCGTTCCAGCTCGCGCTGGGCGGCCTTGAGCTCGGGCGGCGCGCTGGCTGTGCGCAGACGGACGCGGCTGGCGGCCTCATCAATCAGGTCGATCGCCTTGTCGGGCAGATGGCGGTCCGTGATGTAGCGAGTCGAAAGCTCGGCCGCGGCGCGCAGCGCCTCGTCGGTGATCTTGACCTTGTGGTGGTCCTCGTAGCGCGAGCGGATGCCGAACAGGATTTCGACCGTCTGCTCGAGCGTAGGCTCCTCGACCATCACCGGCTGGAAGCGTCGCTCGAGCGCCGCGTCGCGCTCGATGTACTTGCGGTATTCGTCGAGGGTCGTGGCGCCGATGCATTGCAGCTCGCCACGCGCGAGCGGCGGCTTGAGGATGTTCGCGGCGTCGATCGCGCCCTCTGCCGCGCCGGCACCGACGAGCGTGTGCAGCTCGTCGATGAACAGCACCGTGTCGTTCGTCGAGCGCAGCTCCTCGATGATCTTCTTGAGGCGCTCCTCGAACTCGCCGCGGTACTTGGTGCCGGCGACGAGCGAGCCGATGTCGAGTGTCAGCACGCGCTTGTTGAGCAGCGTCTCGGGAACGTCTCCCGCGACGATGCGCTGGGCGAGGCCCTCTGCGATCGCCGTCTTGCCCACGCCGGGCTCGCCGATCAACGCCGGGTTGTTCTTCGTCCGCCGCGACAGGATCTGGATGACGCGTTCGATCTCCTTCTCGCGGCCGATGACCGGGTCGATCTTGCCGGCGCGCACGGCGTCGGTCAGGTTGATGCCCAGCTGATCGACCGTGGGTGTCTTGCTCGCGCGCTTGGTCTCGGTCGTTGGACCGGCGCTGGACGACTGCGACAGGACGCGGATAACCTCGTGGCGAACCTTGTCGAGGTTGACACCCAGGCTCTCGAGCACGCCGGCGGCGATGCCCTCACCCTCGCGCACGAGACCGAGCAGCAGATGCTCAGTGCCGATGTAGTTGTGACCCAGGCGGCGCGCTTCGTCGATGGCGAGCTCGATAACGCGCTTGGCGCGCGGGGTCAGGCCGACCTCGCCGACGACCGGGCGATCGCCACGACCAATGATGAACTCGACCGCCGTGCGCACCTTGGGCAGCTCGACGTTCATGTTCTCGAGCACCCGCGCGGCGACGCCTTCGCCCTCGCGGACCAGGCCCAGCAGGAGGTGCTCCGTGCCTATGTAGTTGTGGTTGAACCGCTGCGCTTCGTCCTGAGCAAGTGTCAGGACCTTGCGCGCGCGGTCCGTGAACTTGTCGAAGCGATCCATCCCGCGTCCCCAGAGGGCGCTGGACGCGCCCTTTTTCGAATGCTAACACCGGCTACTGGGCCGCCGACCCCCCCTCCGGTACCGTTCAACTCCGGCGCCGGTTGGTGCACCAGTGCACTCCAATGATCATCGTTTGCGGCCGTTTCTGAGGCCGCGCTTGATGCAGCTAATGGCTAAAGAAACGCCAATCCACGGCGTCGCTGCGCGCCGCCGCTGACGTTTCGGTTCGTGGGTCCGCCTATTGTCGCGCGACTTGGGCAGCCGCGCACGCCGCGCCTATTCGGCCGTCGCGTCCGTGTCCGCGCCGGCCGCGGGCGCCGCGTCCGGAGCACCTTCTGCGGGCTCGCTGCCCGACTCTGGCAGTGCCGCGCCGGTTGGCTCGGCGGCGCCTTCAGCGGGATCCGCCGCAGACTCCGGCAGTGCCTCGTCGTCGGCCGCGACGGCCGCAGCCTCAGGCTCGGGCTCAGGCTCTGCCTCCGGCTCGGGCTTTGCTACCGGCTCGGGCTCAGGCGACGCTTCCGGCTCGGGCTCAGCCACGGCTGCGGTTTCTGCCTTGGCCTTCGTCGCGCGACGGGCCGCCGGCTTGGCATCCTCGGCGTTCGCCACGGCGGGCTCGACCGCATCGGCGGCGCCTGTCTCCGGCGCGCTCTCCGCGTCGGGCTTAGCCGCCTTCGACGCCTTGGCGACCGGCTCAGCTTCTGCTGCGGCCTCGGGCGCCGCTTCCGCTTCATCGTCGGCATCTGTCGAGGAGCGAGCGGCCTCTGTCTCGGCCATCTGCGCTCGAACCTGGGCGAATGCAGCGGCGAGGGTGTTGTCGATGCCGCCCTCCGGCTCCTGGACCGCCTGGCTCATGTCGTAGCCACGTTCCTGGCTGCGTCCGCGCCGTTCGCGCGGCGCCGCCGGGCGCTCCGGCCGTGCCGGGGCTTCTTCAGCCTGCTTGAGGCTGAGGCCGAGGCGGTGGCGCTCCTGCTCGAGCGAGATGATCTTGAGCTTGATCGTCTGACCTTCGTGTACGACGTCGCCCGGGTGGGCAACGCGGGCGTGCGACAGCTCGCTGATGTGGATCAGGCCCTCGAGACCGTCGCGGACGCGGACAAAGGCGCCGAAGTTGACGATCTTGGTGACCGTGCCATCGATGATGTCACCGATCTTGAGGTCCGCGACGGTCGAGCTCCACGGATCCGGCTGGAGACGGCGGATCGACAGGCTGATCCTGCCGCGCTCGTGGTTGATGTCGATGACCTCGGCCTCAACCTCTTCGCCGACGCGGTAGCCGGCCTCTGGGTTGTTGACCTTGTTCCACGACAGCTCGCTCTTGTGGACCAGGCCGTCGATGCCGCCAAGGTCGATGAACACGCCGAACGGCGCGATCGAGCGGACGGTGCCGGTGACCTTCTGGCCCACCTGGAGGCTGCTGAACAGCTCGTCGCGCTTCTCGCGACGCTCCTCGTACAGCGCCACCTTCTCCGACAGGATCAGGCGGTTGGCCTTGCGGTTGACCTCGAGGATCTTGAGCCGCAGCTTGCGACCGACGTACGGCTGGAGCTTCTCGGCGATCTCCTGTGCCGCGTCACGAGGCTGCTCGTTCTGCGGCCGACGGGGGAAGTCGACGATCTGGCTGATGGGCACGAAGCCGCGGATGCCGCAGTCGACGATCAGGCCGCCCTTGTTGTGGTCGATGACCGGCGCCTCGATGATCGCGCCGGCGTCGAGCTGCTCCTGCATCGAGCGCCACTTGCGTTCGAGCCCGGCGCGCCGGAGCGAGAGCACTGCGTGGCCCTCTGGTGACTCGGGCTGCAGGACGTAGACGAGGACAACGTCACCGATGCTCAGCTGCGGCTGCGCCTCGGCGTTGCGGCCGTACAGCTCACGGTTGCTGATGACGCCCTCGGACTTGGCGCCGATGTCGACGAGGATCTCGTCCTTGTCGATGCGCACGATCGCGCCCTCGACGACGTCGCCATGCTTGAGCGATCGGATCTCGGTGGCCTGCTCGTTGAGCAGCTCCTCCATCGTCGTCGGCTCAGGCCCCTCGTAGACGCGCGGCGCCGGACGTGCCGGCGCGACGGGCGCCGCAGCCTCCTCGGCGACGTCCGCGGCAGCTCCATCAGCGGATCCGGCCTCGGCCTCGGCCGCGGCCTCTTCCATGCGCTCGACCGCTTCCTCGACCTGTTCGGCGACCTCGTCGGCCGCTCCGAGCGGTCGCCCGTCGGCCTCCTCGGTCGAATCACTGGCGACCTCGGGCATGTCGGACTCAGCCTCAGCTTCGTCCGATGGCGTTTCGTCGGCAGGTGGCGCGTCGGTCACCTCGGCAGTGCTCAGGCTGGCCTGCGCGGCGTCGTCGGCGTTGGCGACCTCGGTGGCATTGGGTGCAGTTGTGTCGGCCGTGTCAACCGCATCTGTCTGCGCGGTCGCCTCGCCGGCCTGCGTCTGCGGAACCTGGGCTTCGTCGCTCGCGGTTTCTGAGGTCTGCTCAGCCTCAGCTGTCGCGGCGTCCGCCTCGGCGGCGCCCGCCTCGTCGGTCCCCTGCATGCGCTCTACGGTCAAATTGACGATTTCCTCCGATCCGAAGCTCCCCGGGCAAACAACAAGACCCGAGCAGCACGCCCGGGCCTCCGTCCAGCTGGATGTCTTCGGTGTCCGTTAGTGGGCTCTTCAGACTCCTCCGTACCGCAGGCACGCGCGGGCTCTTCCTGATGCTCCCCGTAGGGCCGAGGGATGTTACCACGCGTATCCGGGCAGCCACAATCGGCGCGAGCCCGGCGCACGTGCGGCAGCGTGCTTGCGATGCGCCCCGCGGACTATCCTCGTTTCATGTCCACACCACGGCCGGCGCACACGACACAGGCGACTCAGGAATACCTGATCACACTGCGCAACCTGATCGCCAGCGGCCAGCGGGCGACAGTCGCGACCGTTGCTCGCCGCTTGGGGGTCAGCCCGCAGGCGGCGTCGGAGATGGTCGGGCGGTTGCGCAGCGAGGGGCTCGTCAAGGGCGACAGCCGCGAGCTGAGCCTGAGCACGAGCGGCCGAACAATGGCCGATGCCATCTTCCGCCGCCACGCGCTGGTCGAGTGGCTGCTGACCGACGTCGTGGGCATGGGCTGGGCCGAGTCGGACCACGAGGCGCATCGCCTTCAGTCGGCGATCTCTGAGAACGTCGAGTCGCGCCTCGACGAGTTCCTGGGCCATCCCGAGATCTGCCCGCACGGCAACCCGATCGATGCCGCGAGCGCGCGCCGCCGGCCGTCGGGCGTTGCGCTCAGCAGCCTTCAGTCGGGCGACCGGGCCACGATCTACCGGATTACGGAAGAAGCCGAGGAAGACGCCGGCCTGCTGTCGTACCTGGAAGCGCGAGGGCTGCGCCCGGGCGCCGAGATCGTCGTTCAGGCGAGCAGCGAATCGCTCGACGCAATCACGCTGACCGGGCCGCGTGGATCGGCCACGCTCGGGTTGCGGCCGGCGTCACTGATCCTGGTCGTGCCGGGCAAAGCGGACGCGGCGCTCTTCCACCGCCTCCCGGCCGCCTGAAGGCGCGCGCCGCGGCGGCGGCGCGCGCGTACCTCCTTCCTGGTGTGGCGCGGTCCGTCAACCGACGATGTGAGCGAGCACCGTACCGACCGCCAGCGCGAGCCCGAGCACGGAGCCCGCGATGGCGAGCGTTGGCTTCCAGCCGAACTCGTCGACCAGGCTGGCGACGCTGGCGATGCACGGGATGGACAGCGCCGTGATCACCGCGTAAACGAAGAGCTGACCGTGCGTCATGAACGTGCCAAGGCTGGCCGCGGCCGGGCCAAGCTCGCCCACGGCCAGCACGAGCAGCAGCTGGAGCGCGAGCTCCTTGCGCAGGAAGGCGAGCACGATCGCGACGCCGGTCACCGGCGGCAGGCCGAGCAGGCCGGCGGTGACCGGCGACAGGAGCCGCTCGATTGGCGTGATGGCGCCCGATTCGTACGCCAGTCCGAGCAAGAACGAGCCCGCCAGCATCAGCGGCGCGGCGGTGCGCACGAACGAGCGGAAGCGGAACCATGACTTCGCCGCTACCTCGCGACAGATGGGCATGCGCAGCGGCGGCAGCTCGAGCACGGACGGTGACTGGCGGCCGGGGACGAGCGCGTTGGCGGCCGTGCCGGCGACGACGGTGACGCCCAGGACGACGCCGAATGCGGCCAGCGTCGCTACCGGGCCGGCGAAAGGCGCAAGCGCGGCGACGACGACGGCCGAGCGCGCTGAGCACGGCGTGAGCACGATCAGGAAGGACGCCAGGAGCCGCTCGCGGCGTGTGTCGAAGACGCGTGTGGCGTAGATCGCCGGCACGTTGCAGCCGGTCGCGGCAAAGACGGGAATGACGGCGCGGCCGGGGAGCCCGACGGCGTTGAAGATCCGATCGGTGAGCACAGCCGCGGTCGCGAGGTAGCCCGAGTCCTCGAGCACAGCGAGGACGACGTAGAAGACGAGGACGAACGGGATACCGACCGAGAGCATGGCCAGCAGCCCGCTGTCGAGCGCCCACAGCGCCGGGCCACTCAGCGCGGGAACTGGAATCAGCGTCTGGACGATGCTGGTCATGGGTGGCGAGACGTAGGTCGACCACGCGGCCGCCATCAACGACGCCAGCCAGGTTCCGAGCGTGGCCGTGATGAGCAGGGCCGCGACCGTGATCACCGCGAACAGCAGCAGCCCCGGCCAGGGCGAGGTCACGACGCGCGCCAGCCGGTCGGCGGCGGGCTCGCGCACACTCTCGCGACGTTCGACCTGGTGTGCCCAGCGCGCGGCGACGTCCCAGCGCTCAGGCTCGAGCGCGGTCGAAGCGGCAATCGAGGCTGCGCCGACTGGCGGTAGGACGTGGGCCGCAACCGCGCCGCGCAGGATCGTGTCGGTGTCGGCGGCCGCGTCCGCGCCGGCGAATGAGCGCGCCAGCGAATTGACGCGAGCCACGATCAAGGGCGGGTACGGCGTCGCCGGCGCGGTGCGCCGGGTTCCGCCACTCTCACGAAAGGCCGTGGCACGGTCGATCGCGGCCGCGACGGCCTGTTTCGTGCCCTCGCCGCGTCTCCCGACGCAGCGTACGACGGGCGCGACGAGGAGCTGCGACAGCCGGCCCAGGTCGAGCTCGACACCGTGGGCGGCGGCCTCGTCGGCGAGGTTCGCGCCGACGACGAGCGGCAGGCCCAGGTCGCGGCAGGCGAGCACGAGAGGCAGGTGGCGGGCAAGGTCACCGGCGTCGACGACGGACAGAATGGCATCCGGCTTGGCCGCGAGGAGGAGCTGCCAGAACGGCGCGAGGGACTCGTTCTGGTCGGTCATCGAGAGCGTGCCGGGCAGATCGACCAGCACGGCGCGCCGGCCTTTGACCACGACCTCGCGGCGATGGCCGGACACGGTCGTGCCCGGTGCGTTCGATGTCTCCGCGAACTGGCCGCTGACGTCGGCGAAGAACGTCGACTTGCCCACGTTCGGCCGGCCGACCAGCGCGATGACCGGCGGCCGGTCGAGCGCCACTGCCTGCCGTCCGAGGCTCTTCGTCGATTCCCATGCGGCCCTGTCGGCGAGGACAGTCATCTGACGTCACCGGCAGGCCGCACGATGAGCAGCGCGGCAATGCTGCGCGGCACGGACAGCCGGCGCGATCCGACGCGGACGAGACGCGGCCCGCGAAGCGGAGCGTCCTGTTCAACGGTAAGCGCGCGCCCGGCGCACAGCCCGTGTACGCCGAGACGGACAACTTCCTGCTCAGGCACGCGCTCGAGCACGAGCGGGACACCGATCGCAGCCTCCAGAAGCGTCATCTCGTACAAAAGGTGACCTTGGCCGCGGGCGAGCCACAGGGACAAAGGTCCCGAAACGGCATGCGCGGTGGCCGGAAACCAAGCATCCTTGGCATCCCGACACGGGTGCCCTTACGGACGTCATCAGGGTGCCTTGACTGAAGGATGGGGCTTCGCTACGCTGCCATCACCGACCTGATCACTCGGATTTCGCTGCGGAGGCTCCCTTGCTAGCCACGTTCGTCATCGGCCTGC
>DATCGV010000100.1:0-22517 GCA_036508755.1 Candidatus Limnocylindrales bacterium
GCGCGGTCGCGCGGGACCTCGCCGGGCGACAGGGAGGCTAGCCGCGACTAGGCCGCAGCTGCATCATTCGCCGCCGAGCCGCGCCCCGACTCGACAGCCATGAGCACGCGTCCATCCCTGTCGTGCAGGGCGTCGACGCAATGCGGCCGGCAGCCGCGCGCATCCTGGCCCGACATCATTGACGAAAAGTGACGCCACGCGCCATCTTCGTGGCCCGTCGCGGCCACAAGACGGCAGCCGCACACCGCGCACGTGACGGGTCCGGCCGCGTCACGCGCTGGAAGAAATCGCCCAATCGAATACTCGCTCATGCAAGCACGTTAGAGACACCCATCGGCTGGGTCAGCGCCGCGCCGGTGTCCGTTTGGTGGCGAACAGGTTGCGCCACATGCCCTGATAATCGTCGGCCGGATGAGGGTCCCCGCACGCTTCTCAGTGCGCAACAGCGAGCTGCCCGCGTCGTTCTGGTATCTCTGGGTGGGCACAGTCATCAATCGGCTCGGCGGCTTCGCCGTGCCCTTCCTGATGCTCTACCTGACCGCCAGGCTGAGCATGGCGCCGGCGTCGGCGGCGCTGCTCGTATCGGTGCTCGGCGCTGGGTCGTTTGTCGCCCAGCTGACCGGCGGCGAGCTCGCGGACCGCCTCGGCCGGCGCCCGGTGATGATGCTCAGCTTCTTCATCGCGCCCATCGCAATGGTCGCGCTCGGCTTGACCCATGAGACGGTCCTGCTCGTCATCGCCATGTTCGTGCTTGGCTTCTTCACGGACCTGTACCGCCCGGCGGTCAACGCCGCGATCGCCGATCTCGTGCCCGCCGAGCGGCGCACGCGCGCCTACGGCTACATCTATTGGGCGGTCAACCTCGGCGCGGCGCTAGCGCCGGTGATCGCCGGCCTGCTCGCCAACTACGACTACTTCCTGCTGTTCCTGGGTGATGCACTGACGACGGCAGTATTCGGCCTGATCGTGCTTACCCGCGTGCCCGAAACCCAGGCGGCCGAAATCGCGGCCGCTGCGCGCACGCCCACCCGCGCTCGCGTCGGGCAGGCGCTCGGGGACCCGATGCTGCTCTTCTTCGTCCTGCTCTCGGTGCTCGTCGGCATGATCTATTCGCAGGGTCAGGTCACACTGCCGCTCGACATGGCCGCGAATGGTCTCCCGCCCAGCGACTATGGCCTCGCGATCGCCGTCAACGGCGCGCTGATAGTGCTCGTCACGCTGTGGGTCAGCCGGCGCACCGAACGGCTCCCGCGTTACGCGGTGATGGCCACCGCAGCGCTGTTGCTCGGCGTGGGCTTCGGCCTTACCGGGCTGGCGGCGACGCTCGCGTTCTACGCGTTCTCGGTGGCCGTCTGGACGTTGGGCGAGGTGATCAGCGCGTCGATCGCGCCGACGATCGTGAGCGAGATATCGCCGCCAGCGCTGCGCGGCCTATACCAGGGCATCTGGGGCTCGTCGTGGGGGCTCGCGTTCTTCCTCGGGCCAGCGCTGGGCGGCTTCGTCTTCGAACACCTTGGCTCCGACACGTTGTGGCTGACGACGTTCGTCATCGGCGTCATCGTTGCCTTCGGCTACCTGCTGATGTCCATACCCGCGCGGCGCCGAGCACGCGTCGTCGTTGGTCAGGACTGATGTCAGCCGTCGAGCCGGTAGCCGACGCCGCGCAAGGCCACGGGTACGGGCGCCCCAACCGCGTGGAGCTTGTCGCGCAGGCGTGCCAGGTGAGGCTTGAGCCACAGCGGATCCGGGTCGGGGACGTCCGGCCAGCCCGCCGATAGCAGATCGGGATGCGCGACGAGCTCGCCCAGGCGCTCGATCAGCGCGGAAAGCAGGCGAAACTCGATCGCCGTCGCGGGTATGAGCGACTGCTGCCAGCGGATCTCGTGGCGCCGGAGATCGAGATCCCAGCCGCTCGTTGATGCGGCCGGCGCCGTTGCCGCGTCTTTCGAGATCGCCCGCTGGCGGCGGCGAACAACGGCGCGGATGCGCGCGAGCAGCTCGGTCGACGGCACACCTTTGTGCACGTAGTCGTCCGCGCCCAGGTCGAGCAGCTCCGCGGGCGAGGATCGATCCCGCTCGCCGGACACGACGATGATCGGCGTGTCCGATTCGGCGCGGATCTGGCGGCACACCTCGGCGCCGTCGAGGCCGGGCAGCGCGAGGTCGAGCAGCACGGCATCGACGTGATCGGCCCGGAAACGGCGCAGCGCCTCCTCGCCGTCGTAGGCGGCAACGATGCGATGCCCGGCCTTGCCCAGCACGGCCCCCAGCGCACCTACCCACGCCGGCTCGTCGTCGACGACGAGCAGCGTCAGCCGCCTGTTCTTCTCGGCCGCGTCGGCCGCGTCGGCCGCGTCGTTACCAATCGGTGACTTCACACCTTTTCCTCGCGGCAGTGGTTGACCAGCCGGCCGATGCCCTCGATCTCGACCACGACCTCGTCGCCGTCTTTGAGCAGGCGCTTGGGCTCGCTGTACCAGCCAACCCCCGCGGGCGTGCCGGTGGCGATGATGTCGCCCGGCTCCAGGGTGAACGCTTGGGATGCGAACGAGATGAGGTGAGCGACGCTGAAGATCATCTCCGCCGTGGTCGAGTCCTGGCGCAGCTCGCCGTTGACCAGGCTGCGAATGGGCAGCGACTGGGGGTCGGCGATCTCGTCCGCGGTCACCAGCCACGGCCCCATCGGGCCGAAGGTGTCGAGCGACTTGCCCCGCGTGAACTGGCGGTCAGGGAACTGGAGATCGCGCGCGCTGACATCGTTCAGGCACGTGTAGCCGGCGACGTAGTTGAGCGCGCGCGCCTCGTCGACGCGCCGACACACGGCACCGATGACCACCGCGAGCTCCGCCTCGTAGTCGACCGCCTGCGTCAGCCGCGGCGACCACCGAATCTGGGCACCGTCGCCGACGACGCTCGTGCTGAACTTGGCGAAGAAGACCGGGTGATCCGGCGGCTCGCGGCCGCCTTCAGCGGCGTGGCTGCGGTAATTGACGCCGGCGGCGACGATCTTGCCCGGCCGTGGCACCGGCGCGAGCAGCTCGACGGTGGACAGCGGCATGGCCTCAGGCGCGTCGTCGGCGCGCAGTGCCGCCTGCAGCACGAGCAGGCTGTCAGGCCAATTCCTGAGGAGCTCGGCCATCGTGCCCGGGACGCCGCGGCTCAGGGATCCGGCAGCAAGCAGCGTCTCGCCTTCGACGATGCCGAGCCGATCGGCGCGCCCGGGCTCAGCGCCGAACGCTGCACGTGAGCGAAACGAGACGAGTCTCATTCGGGCTGTACCTCCACGCGGGCGCCGCGGCGCTCCGGCTCCTGGGCATCGGCCGGACGCGCATTGCCGGTCTGGGCGAGCACTACGCCAATGATGACCAGTGCGCCACCCAGCAGCTGGATCGGCGTCAGCGTCTCACCCAGGAGCCACGTCGCGAGCACGATCGTGTAAACAGGCTCGACCGTCGAGACGAGCGACGCCTGCGCGGCGCCGATGCGTCGCGCGCCGGCATAGAAGGTCTGCATTGCCACGGCTGTCGAAAGGACGCCGACACCGACCAGGCCGGGCCATGCGTCGAGCGGGATCTGTGCGGGCAGCACGGGCCGGCCGACGGCGAGCGCTGCGACCCACCAGGCGACGGCCGTGGTCGTGATCATGATCGCCGCTGCCGGCCCGGCCTGTGCCTGATCACCGGCCCTGCTCGAGCTTGCGTCAGCGGCCGTTTCCGAGTCATACGGCGGGATCGTGTCGGCCTCGCCGCGCTCGCCACCGAGACGCGCCGCGAGCACGATCCACACGGCGTAGATGATCGGCGAGGAAACGATCAGGACGAGGCCGATCAACGGCGGCGCGTGGTTCTGGTCGATGCCGCCTACCGCGAGCGCGACACCCACCATTGCCAGGCCGAGCGCGGCCCACGCACGCCGGCCCTGGAGGCGGCGACCGAAGCGGATGGTGATGACCGCGACGAGGGCCGGGTACATGTATACGATCAGCGCCGAGAGCGAGGCACTGACCGTCTCGAGCGCGGCGAAGTAGGTCCCGCTGTTGCCCACGAAGAAGAGCCCGAGCAGGACCATGACCAATACCCGGCGACGGGGCAGCGAGCGCAGCGCGCGACGCTGGCTTGGCCACAGCAGCAGCCACGCCCACGACAGGACGGCGCCGATCAGGAAGCGCCATGCGAGCAGCGTCAGCCAGTCGACGCCGGTGGCATAGACGGGTTTGGCGAACAAAGGGCCGCTGCCGTAGCCGCACGCAGAGATGACGATGAGCGCGATGCCCAGCGCACGCTGGCGGTCCATCAGCGGCGTCTCACGCGAACCATCGGAGGCGATGCTACAGGCGCGCGCCGACACGTCCCGAGGAGCCAGCCGCGATGGTCGGTAGACTGGCTCGATGGGACAAGCCGCTGCCGATGCGACGACCCGCGTCACCGTTGTCGTTCTCGCTGACGACCTGATCTGGGCCTGGCGCCTGCATGCCGCGGTCGAGCATGCCGGCGGGCGGCCGGTCGCGGTCAAGGGCGCTGGCCAGATCAGCGGTGAGCTCGTCGTGATCGATCTCGGCGGCCGTACTTACGACGGCATTGGCGCGGTCCGCGCGGCGGCGAGCGCGGGTGCCACTGTGCTCGCGGTTGCCCAGCACGACGACGTCGACGTGCGCAAGGCCGCGCTCGCCGCCGGTGCCAGACGGGTGCTGTCGTACAACAAGATGTTCAGCGACGGTCCAGCGGTCATGGAGCGGCTGATGGACGGCACCCTGTGAGCGCGGCCCGCATCACGTCCACGATCTCCGCCGAGCGCTACGCCGCTCGCCTCGCCGCGGCCCAGGGGCAGCTGCCGGACGAGGATGCCGCCGCGTTGCTCATCGGCGTCGGTGCCGACCTCCAATGGCTGACCGGATACGCAGCCAAGGATCTCGAGCGGCTGACGCTGCTGATCGTGCCCAGCGTCGGCCGTGCCATGCTCGTCGTGCCGCGCCTCGAGCGCGCCGCCGCCCAGGTCGCAACTGCTGTCGAGGCGCGCCTGGTCGACATAGTGACCTGGGAGGAGACCGAGGATCCGTTCGCGCTTGTCGCCGAGCGGCTATCGGCAAGCAATAGCCGCCCGGAGATCCAGCTCGGTGCGCTGGGTGGGGCATGGGGCCGCCTGGGCGGGCTGCTCGTGTCTGATCGGCTGTGGGCGACCTTCCTCCTGCGCCTCCAGTCGGCTGTCCCCGACGCCGCGTTCGGCCTCGCCTCCGCGGTACTCGGTCCGCTACGCGCGGTCAAGGACGCCGAGGAGATCGAGCTGCTGCGCGCCGCGGCCCACGCCGCAGATCGCGTGGTCGCGCAGATCGCGGGCGGGCGGCTGGTCGGTCGCACGGAGGCCGAGGTGGCGCGCGAGGTGCGAGAACGGCTCGTCGCCGAAGGCCACGATGGTGCCGATTTCTGGATCGTGGCCAGCGGTCCGAACTCAGCATCGCCGCACCATGAGCCGGCTGAACGGGTCATCAACGCCGGCGAGCCGATCGTGCTCGACATCGGTGGCTCACTGGCGGGTTACTGCTCGGATATCACGCGCATGCTGTGGGTGACCGGCGACGCCGACGTTCGGCCGACGGACGAGTTCGCGCGCCTGTACGAGGTGTTGCAGCGCGCCCAGGACGCGGGTCGAGCCGCCGCCAAGGCGGGCGTGCCGTGTGAGGACGTCGATCAGGCTTCGCGCTCGATCATCGCCGACGCCGGCATGGGCGACCGGTTCATCCATCGCACGGGCCATGGCATTGGGCTCGAGGGCCACGAGGATCCCTACATCGTGGCCGGCAATGCCGATCCACTCGAGCCGGGCAACGCGTTCAGCATCGAGCCCGGCATCTATATCGACGGCCGCTACGGCGCGCGCATCGAGGACATCGTCGTGTGCACCGCGGACGGCCCGGACACGCTCAACGAGGCCTCGCGCGACCTGTACGTCGTCCGCGGCTGAAACGGATCGAGGTTATGACGCAAGACGAAGCAGGCGCGCCGGCCGAGGAAAAGGTCGAGACGCAGCAGGGCCCGACCGCCGCGCAGCTGCGGCGCTTCATCAAGTCACGGCCATACGTGCCGCTCCATGAGCTCCGGCGCCGCTTCGAGCTGAACGGCGAGCTCGACGACGTGACGCCCGTGGAGGTGCCCGAGGGACAGATCTTCGTCGGACTGCCGCGGCGCGAGGCGGAGTTCCTCGCGACACTCGTGCGCGATGGCGAGGTCGGCCTCGAGCTGAGCCACGATCCGGCCGTGCCGATCGTCGTCGGCGTGTTCGCGATGCGGCCCGTGACGCGCAACTGACGCGAGCGCGCCGCGGGCCAGCTCGAATAATCAGGCCTAACGTCCCGCGCGGCGCGCCGAATGGCACGTGCGTGTTCAGCGGTGGGGCCGCCGTATACTAGGGGGGAGTATGACGAACATCACTCTTCCTGAGCACGAGGTTCAGCCGATCGAGCTCGAGCTGCCCATCGAGGGCATGACCTGCGCCGCGTGCAGCAATCGTGTCGAGCGCTTCCTGCGCAAGACCGACGGCGTGCTCGATGCAACCGTCAACCTGGCCACCGAGCAGGCGCGCATCCGCTTCGACCCGCGCAGCGTTGGTCGCGACGAGCTGACCCATGCCGTCGAGGCCGCGGGCTACGGCGTACGCCAGGTTGCCGAGCCGGATGAAACGGCGGCGCTTGGCGAGGCGGCACTGGCCGACGCCGAACGTCGTGCGCGCGAGACACGTCGCCTGGGCGTGGAAGCAGCGGCAGCGATCGTGACCGGCGCGCTGATGATGGCCGCGACCCTTTGGCTGACGCCGCTGATAGGCATCACCCAGCTCAACCCGATCCTGTTCGTGCCGGCGAGCATCGTCCAGTTCCTGCTGGGCCGTCGCTTCTACTCGGCCGCGTGGAGCGCTGCGCGCCACGGCTCGGCAAACATGAGCACGCTCGTTGTCCTGGGCACGAGCGCGGCCTGGATCTACTCGACGGTCGTCACGTTCGCGCCGGGACTGGTCGCCGCTGCGTCGCTCGAGCCGATGACTTACTTCGACAGCGCCACGATGATCATCGGCCTCGTGCTCGCCGGCCGCTGGCTGGAGGCGCGCGCCAAGGCCCAGACGGCGGGCGCCGTGCGCCAGCTCGCCGGGCTTCAGCCACGCACGGCGCGCGTCGTCCGCGATGGCCTCGAGATCGATGTGCCGCTCGCGCAGGTAGCCGCCGGAGATGTCATCCGAGTTCGCCCTGGCGAGAAGGTGCCCGTGGACGGGCGCATCGTGGAGGGCAGCTCCGCGCTGGACCAGTCGATGCTGACCGGCGAGGCATTGCCGGTCGCCCGCGGTGTCGGCGATGAGGTGATCGGTGCCACGATCAACACGACCGGATCCTTCCTGTTCCGCGCAACCCGCATCGGGCGCGACACCGTCCTCGCCCAGATCGTGCGCCTGGTCGAGCAGGCACAGGGTTCGAAGGCACCCATCCAGCGCCTCGCGGACTCCGTCACGGGCTGGTTCGTGCCCCTCGTCCTGGCGCTCGCGGCGGCCACTTTCGTCGCCTGGATGGCGTTCGGGCCCGAGCCCAGGCTGACCTTCGCATTGGTCAGCGCCATCAGCGTGCTGATCATTGCCTGCCCGTGCGCCATGGGCCTGGCCACGCCGACGGCGATCATGGTTGCCACCGGCCGCGGCGCGGAGGAGGGGATCCTGATTCGCGGTGGCGAAGCGCTCGAGAACGCGGAGAAGGTCGACGCCGTCGTTTTCGACAAGACCGGGACGCTGACCCGCGGCCGGCCAGAGGTCGTCGACGTTCTCGTCGCGCGATCCGGCGTAAGCGAAGCAGACGTGCTGCGTATCGCGGCCGCGGTCGAAGCGAACTCCGAGCACCCGCTGGCGAGCGCGATCGTCGAGGCCGCCAAGCAGCGCGCCGTCAAGATCGAGCCCGGGACGGAGTTCGAGGCGACGGCCGGTCACGGCGCACATGCGCAGGTCGACGGAGCGCACGTGGTCGTGGGCAACGAGCGGCTGATGGCCGATCACGGAGTGGACGTCGCGCAGCTCGCGGCCGCGATCGCGGAGGCGGCCGCGGCCGGGCGCACGTCCGTCTACGTCGGGCGTGCGGACGCCCTGCTCGGAGCGATAACGATCGCCGACCCGATCCGTGTCGAGGCCGCGGCCGCCATCGCCGCGCTGCGCGCCAGGCACGTCGACGCGTGGCTGCTGACCGGCGATCAGCGCCGTGTCGCGCTGAGTGTCGCAGCGGCCGTCGGCATCGCCCCGGACCACGTGATTGCCGAGGTACTGCCGGCCGACAAGCAATCGCAGATCGCGGCACTGCAGGCCGCCGGCCGCCGCGTGGCGATGGTCGGCGACGGCATCAACGACGCTCCGGCACTTGCCCAGGCGGATGTTGGCGTGGCCATCGGCACCGGCACGGACGTCGCGATCGAGGCGTCGGACGTGACCCTCGTCGGCGGCAACCCGGCCCTCGTGCCGGTCGCGATCGAGCTTTCGGCGCGCACCATGCGCATCATTCGCGAGAACCTGTTCTGGGCGTTTGCCTACAACGTCGTACTCATACCGGTCGCCATGGGCGCGTTGTACCCGTTCACGGGCGTCCTGCTCGATCCGATCCTCGCCGCGGCGGCCATGGCTCTGAGCTCGGTGACCGTGGTCTCGAACTCGCTGCGTTTGCGCCGCTTCCGGCCTCGTGTACCCCAGGTTCGTGACGAACGTCGGGTGTTCGCGCACCAGGAAAGCCTCTAGGATGATCGCGGGCTCGTCATCGCGGGCCGCGTCGCACTTGGTTCCGGGGGTCGCCCTTGTCGCTCGGCAAACGAGCGCTCACTGCTCTGTTGGTAGCGCTGGTCGCCATAGCGGTAGTACCGCATGGCGAGTCGAGCGCCAGCACGGTGCGGTCTCGCAGCCCCCAGGCGGACACGTGGCTGAACCAGGCCAACGCCAAACACAACTACGGCCGGTCGACTTCGCTCGTGAGCGCATCCAATGCGCAGGCGCTGATCCGCTTTGACGTCAGCGGCTGGAAGGGGTCGTCGGTCGGGCATCTGACGCTCACCCTGTTCAACGTCACCGGCGACACGAGCGGCCTTACCGTCAAGCTGGACAAGAACAACTGGTCGGAGACGGCGGCGACCTGGTCCAACAAGCCCGCGACGATCCGTTCATTGGCGACGGGCGGCGATCTGAGCGCAAGCGGCGACGGCCTGATCGTCGACGTCACCAGCGCGTTTCCAACCGGGTTCGTCGATCGGTCTCAGCTCACGCTTGCCGTGACCAACAGCTCCGCAAGTCGGGTGACGTTCTCATCGCGCGAGGCGTCCGCGAAGCCCGTCCTCAGCCTGACCTCTGCGTCTGTCGGCTCACCGCCAAGCGGTCTGTCGCCCGTTGCGGACACCTGGGCCGACTCCTCTGCGCCGTCGAAGACTCATTCCCAGGCAACACTGCTGCGCGTCGATGGCAAGCCGAAGGCGGAGACGTTCGTGATGTTCGACGTGTCGGGTGAGACGACGTACGACTCGCTCGTGCTCCACCTGACGGTGCGCGAGGCGGGCGGGCCGATCAGCGTCTACAAGGTTGCGACGACGTGGACGGAGGCCGGGCTGAAGTGGTCGAACCGGCCGACGACCGGTCCACTTGTCGGGTCGGTCAAGGGCTCGATCAAAACCGGCAGCCTGGCCATTGATATTTCGGCCGCGTTCGCGAAGCGCACCGTCGACGCGCCGCGGCTTGCCCTGCGCATCGTCTCGACCAATACGGATGGGATCGAGCTTGGCTCCCGAGAGGGGACATCGCCGGCGACGCTCGAGTTCGTCGGGGCTGCTCCCGCCCCGACACCGTCGCCGACACCTTCGCCGACACCGTCGCCTACGCCGACCGTCGCGCCCACGCCCACGCCGACCAAACCGCCCGATCCAACCCCCGCGCCGACCACCAATCCACCCGACCAGTGCCCGACAGAACAGGCGTACTACTTCGTCGGCCACGGCACGGATCACGGCGTCGGTTTGTCGCAGTACGGCGCCAAGGGCCGCGCCCAGGCCGGCCAGACCTACGACCAGATACTGAACTTCTACTACACCAACGTGACTTTCTCGACCATCGACGGCTCGACCCTGATCAAGGTCCTGCTGAGCGATTCCTTCGTGCCCAGCGCCGCAAACCCGGCGCGCGTCACCGGATACAGCGGCAGCTGGCAGAGCGACGCCTTCCCGGGCATGGCCTTCGATCAGGGCAGCTATCTCGAGTTCACGCTGCCGTCAGCTCAGCCCACTCCGACCCCGACCGACTCTCCCACGGCGGCCCCTACGCCGACCCCGACTGACTCGCCGACGCCCGCGCCGACCGACTCACCCACGCCCCCGCCGACGGGCTCGCCGATGCCAACGTCGAGCGCTTGTCCAACGCCGACGCCAATCCCGACCCCGACACCGACACCGACACCGAGCCCGACGCCCACCCCGTCACCGCTTCCGACCACCTGGATCGCAAACGTCTACGACGTGAACGGCAACCTGCTCGCGACGACCCAAACGTCGGACCTGACCATGCAACCGGTCGACCCGGTCAACGGACTGCTGTACCTGCCGTTCCGAAACGAAGGCAGCAAGAGCTACCGGATCTATCGTGGGTCGATGCGCTTGCTCGTAACGTCGACGGGGCTGCAAGCGATCAACATCCTGCCCCTGGAAAGCTACCTGCGCGGTGTCGTCCCGTCCGAGATGCCCGCGAGCTGGCGGCTCGAAGGCCTGAAGGCACAGGCCGTCGCCGCCCGCACATATGCCTGGTCACGCATGTCGCCCAAGAAGACCTGGGACCTCGTTCCGACTGCCGCGAACCAGGTTTACCTGGGCTTCCAGCACGAGCAGGCCAGCAGTGACCTCGCGGTCAGCTCGACCGCCAACCAGGTCCTGACCTACAACAACTCAGTCATCAGCGCCGTTTTTCATTCCGACGCCGGCGGTTACACGGAGAACAGCGAATACGCCTTCACCAATGGCAGAGGCGATCCGGGCTCAAAGGTCCCGTACCTGCGCGGCAAGCCCGACGTCGACCCCAACGGCGTGCCCTACGACATCAACACGCCCAACTACGACTGGCACACCGGCCAGTTCACCATGACCCAGCTGTCGGCAATCATGGCCATGAGCTCGCTCACGGACGTCGGCGTGATCACCAACATCACCTTCAACCGTGGCGTATCCGGCCGTGCCTACCAGATCGTGCTCCAGGGAACGGAGGGCACGAAGTACATGTCGGGCGGCCGATTCCAGTCCGTCTTCAACACCTACGGGCCGCCGGGCGGCAATCTCAAGAGCAACATGTTCTACCTGACCCCGGTCACGCCTCCCTGACGTAACCGCACCTGACCTCACCCGCGCAGCGGACCCTCGTACCCACGAACCATGACCTACGTTGCGTGGCTCGCGGTGTCTGCAGTCAATACCTTCGATCCCTAAAGCCGGCGCGTGACTGCAAGCCGTCGCAGGCACGCTTCCATGGAGGGATCAGTTGGCGTTCAAGCTCTTGGGCCGTGTTCTGCTTGCAGTCGCGGTCATCTCGGTCGCCGGTCTCGCGCCGGCGCTCGTGTCGGCATCGCAGGCGGCAGCTCCTCGTCCCCATGCCCCCGCCACGACCACGAAATCGAAGCGCGCACAAACCGTCGATGTGCAGGCGACCAGCGCTGCCGACGCCTACGTCACTCCGGTGAGACCGACCGCCAACTACGGCACCGTCAAGTGGCTCGCGGCCGACGCGGCGCCAGTCGCCGAGGCGTATCTGTCGTTTGACACCTCTGCCTGGGTCGGCCGACGCATCGATCACGTCGTGCTCTCGATCCAGACCAAGGACATCGCCGGCGGCGGGCTCAGCTTCTACCGGCTGAGCGATCCGTTCACGGAATCGTCCGTGACCTGGACCACGCGACCCGGTCCCGGCACTCTGATCACGACCGTCGCCGGATCGACGCCGGCGGGCCAGCTCGCAATCGACGTCAGTGCCGCATTTCCGAGCGGAAAGATCGATACCAGCCGGCTCGATATTCGAGTCGCGACGTCGAACAGCGACGGCGTGATGTTCTCGTCGCGCGAAGGCCCCACGCCGCCCGTGCTCGACCTCACGCTCACCGGCGGGAGCTCCTCGACAACACCGACTCCGACTCCGACGCCCACGCGCACACCGACTCCGACTCCGACGCCCACCCGGACACCGTCACCCACGCCCACGCGCACACCGACTCCGACTCCGACGCCCACCCGGACACCGTCACCCACGCCCACGCCCACCCCCACACCGACGCCCACGCGCACACCGACTCCGACGCCGACGCCGACGCCGTCCGCTACGCCCACGCCTACCCCGTCGGGCCTGCTCTACTTCAGCGGCCACGGCACGGACCACGGAGTCGGCATGTCGCAGTACGGCGCCCTGGGCCGCGCCCAGGCCGGTCAGACGTATGACCAGATCCTGGCCCACTACTACGCGGACACGATCCTGGGCACGATCAGCCCTGACACGATCGTCAGGGTCGAGCTCGCCGCGTCGCATGTGCCCACGAGCCAGGCCCCGGCGCGGATCATCGGCCGCGACGGAACCTGGTCGAGCCACTCCTTCCTGAACAGCACCGGCAAGCCGATCGTCTTTCCGGCCGACAGCTACGTCGAGCTGGCGCAGGGCGCGAGCGGCTGGGAGGCCGATGTCTACGACTCAGCCGGTGCGCCGCTCGCGTCGACGCAGACGACGGATGTCACGCTGCAGCCCAACGACCCAGCGACCCTGCTCGAGATGGACTGGCGCGACTCACTGCCCAAATACAACCTGTATCGCGGTTCGATGCGCCTGCTGGTCAACGGCGACGGCGTCCAGTGCATCAACGCGGTCGGCATGGACGACTACCTGAAGGGCGTCGTGCCGGCGGAGATGCCTCCTCGCTGGCCGGTCGAGGCAGTCAAGGCCCAGGTCGTCGCGTCGCGCAGCTATGCCTACGTCCGCTTGCGGTCCGACGGTATCTACGATGTCGTCCCCAACGCCAACAACCAGGTCTACGGCGGCGAGAAGATCGAGTTTCCGCGCTCGAACGCCGCGGTCGACGCCACGGCCAACCAGGTCGAGATGTACGACGGCCAGGTCGCCAACGCATTCTTCTTCACCGTCGGGGGCGGCTACACCGAAGACAACGAGTACGCCTGGGTAGGCAACAACGGCAAGGTCATCGCCGCACCGATCCCGTACCTGCGCGGCGAGCCTGACTTGAACGCGAATGGCGTCGCCTACGACGCCAACGCGCCCAACTACTCGTGGCAGTCGGCGACCTTCACTTGGACGCAGCTCCAGCAGATGCTCGACCGCGACTCGCGCACCAACGTGGGCACCCTGCTCGACCTCCAGTACCAGCGGGGCGTCTCGGGCCGCATCTACCGGGTGACGGTCGTCGGCTCGGCGCGGACGGTGAATGTCGCGGGTCAGGTCTTCAAGGTGATCTACAACACGCAGCGCCTCTCTGGCGCCGCCCTCAAAAGCACGATGTTCTGGCTGGGCCCTGCGCCGTCCTGAGTCGGGCGGGCTCGCCTGTCATGATCCGTTCGTGAGCAGGCGAGCAGAGGCGATCGCGGGCGACTTCACCTACGAGCATCCAGTTGAGGTCCGCTTTGTCGACACCGACGCATTCGGCCACGTCAACAACGCGACCTATCTCTCGTACTTCGAGGCGGCGCGCGCCGGTTACTACGCCAAGGTTGCCGGGCAACCATTCATGACCGGCGCGCACGGGGCGGCCGACATGTTCGTCATTGCCGACGCCCGCATCAGCTATCGCGCGCCGGCCTTCTTCGGCGAGACGCTGCTGGTTGGCTGCCGCTTCACATGGGCGAGCGGGACGTCGTTCGGGCTCGAGTACCGCGTCCGTGCTGAGCAGTCGATGGTCGCGCCGGCGCGCGTCATTGCTGATGGCGAGACGGTCCAGGTCATGTTCGACGGGCAGCGCAACCGCGTTACTCGCGTCCGTGCCGACCTGGTCGAGATGTTCGAGCACTTCGAGGGCCACCCGATCCCGCGCCGCTAGGTTCGCGCTGCCTGGCCGTCAGACCTCGAAACGGCGGAAGACGGCGACAGCATTCTGGCCGCCAAAGCCGAAGCCGTTGATGATCGCCGTATCGACCTTCGCCTTGCGTGCGTGCTTGGGCACGTAGTCGAGGTCCAGCTCGGGCAGGTCGGGCTCCTCGTAGTTGGCCGTGGGCGGGATGATGCCCTCGCGGATCGCGCCGATCGCGGCCAGCGCGTTGATCACGCCCGCAGCACCGATCGTGTGGCCGACCATCGACTTGGTCGAGCTGATCGCAACCTTGTGCGCATGCGCCCCGAACGCACCCTTGATCGCGCGTGTCTCGGTCACGTCGTTGAGTGGCGTGCTCGTGCCGTGCGCGGCGATGTAGTCGATCTCGTCCGGCGCGACGCCGGCGTCGCGCATAGCCTTCGTCATCGCCATGCATGCGCCGCGGCCCGTCGGCTCGGGCGCCGAGATGTGGAATGCGTCGGCGGTCAGCGCAGCGCCGATCAACTCGGCCTGGATCGTCGCGCCGCGCGCGAGCGCGTGCTCCGCGCTCTCGACGATGACCACGCCGGCGCCCTCGCCGTAGACGAAGCCGTCGCGGTTCTTGTCGAACGGCCGCGACGCGTGCTCGGGGTCGTCGTTGCGGCGCGACAGGGCGTGCATGTTGCCCAGCGCCGCGAAGCCCATGGGCAGCAGCGGTGCCTCAGATCCGCCGGCAAGGACCACGTCCACCTCGCCGCGCTGGATCATGCGCAGCGCGTCCAGGAAACAGATGATCGACGTCGCGCATGCCGCGGATTGAGTTATGACCGGGCCGGTCGCGCCGTATTCCATCGACAGCTGGCAGGCGGCCATCGACGCCGACAGTGCCGGAAACGCGAAGGGCGAAACGAAGCCCGGGCCCTTGGTCTCGAGCGTTTGCTGGCCCATCGTGACCTGCTCGATGCCGCCGCCGCCGGTGTTCAGGGCCACCGAGACGCGGTCGCGACGCTCGGGCGACCAATCGCTGAAGTCGAGCCCGGAGTCGGTGACAGCTTCCCTGCCCGCGCCCATCGCGAGGTGGATGAAGCGGCTCATCCGGCGCGCCATCTTGCGGTCCATGACCGTTTCGGGGTCGAAGTCCTTCACCTCGGCCGCGATACGCACGTCGAACCCGGTCGCGTCGAAGCGCGTGATCGGCCCGACGCCACTCACGCCGGCGACGAGATTGCGCCAGAACGTGGGCTGGTCGTTGCCGATGGGAGTGACAGCGCCGAGGCCGGTGACGACGGCACGACGCGCTAGGTCCTGTTGGGGCACGTTGGCGAACTCCTGGGGTGTCCTCGAATTGTATCGAGGGGCTTGACGGCGGCCCGCTCTCCGGCAATGCTCAACCAACCAGTTGATAAACCGTATGGTTGGAGACTCGTTCATGGATTGGAAGTTGGAGGCCGTGACGATCCCGGTCACTGACCTGGACCGCGCAAAGCAGTTCTACGCCGAGAAACTCGGCTTCAACGTCGATGTCGACAACGAGGCGGGGGACTGGAGAAATATCCAGCTCGCGCCGCCAGGCTCCGCTTGCTCACTGGCGATGGGCAGGGGCTTCGGCCATGGGCTCCAGCTGGTCGTCGACGATGCCGTCGCGGCCCGTGCCGAGCTCGTCGGCCGCGGCGTCGATGTGGGCGAGATCGTCCACTTCGAGGGGTCAGACCAGAAACCGGGACGTGGTGGCCCCTTCAACACGTTCTTCTTTTTCCAGGACCCCGACGGCAACAACTGGGCAGTCCAACAGAAATGAACGCGGGCGCGGGCGACGGCAGGGAGGAGGCGGATCAGCTCAGCCTCACCTTCGCGGCCCTCGCCAACCCGACACGACGAGCGATTCTCGCCCGACTGGCGTCTGGCGAGCTGACGGTCAACGAGATCGCGCGGCCATTCGCGATGAGCGTCCAGGCGGTCTCGAAACACCTCAAGGTGCTCGAGCGTGCCGGCCTGATCAAGCGGGGCAGGGAAGCGCAGTGGCGGCCAAGCCGGCTGGATCCGGCGCCATTGAACGCTGCGTCTTCGTGGATCCAGCAATACCGCGAGCTGGCCGCCGATCGGCTGGATCGGCTGGACACCGAAATCAAGAAGCTGCAGTCAAGAACGATGGAGAACCAAGATGGGCAAGTTTGAATTGATCATCGAACCCGGTCGTCAGGACATCGTCATCCGGCGCGAGTTCGATGCGCCACGCGACGTGGTCTTCGCCGCGTTCATGGATCCCGCGCTGATCCCGAACTGGTGGGGTCCGCGGCGCTACTCGACGATCGTGGATCACATGGAACCCAGGGCCGGTGGGTCGTGGCGTTTCCTGAACCGCGACGCGGATGGCAAGGAGTTCGCATTCCGTGGGGTGTTCCACACCGTCAATGCGCCGGAGAGCCTCGTCCAGACCTTCGAGTTCGAGCCGTTCCCCGGGCACGTATCGCTCGATTCCGCCACGTTCGTGGAGCACGACGGTCGGACATTGATGATCTCCGCGTCGGTGTTCCAGTCAGTCGAGGACCGCGACCAGATGGTCGCGGACGGCATGGAAGGCGGTGTGCGCGAGTCGTACGAACGACTCGACGAGATCCTTGCCGGGATGCTCGCCCGCGCCTAGACCGTCAGGCCACGGAGCTACGGCCGGTCATCGCCGAGCGTGTTAACAAAGGCGGCCACGAAGCCTTGCCACGTCCACCGTGCGGTGTTCAGCGTCGACGGCGGACGATCAATCTTCTCGGCCGCGGCCGCGATCCGGCGGTAGGCGGCGCGCGCCTGGGGCATCCAGCGCAGCGGCCCAGGCACGGCCGATGTCCAGCCTCTGACTCCAGCGCTCAAAGCCCGCGCCAACGCCTCGTCCCGTCCGGTCCATTTGATACCGAACTCATCGCGCAGGCGGGGCGGGAGCAACGCCATGCCCGGCAGGCCGAGCAGGCCGACGACCGAATTCGGCAGGAGCGGCAGCGGCGGACGCAGGATCATCGGCGACAACCTGCGCGCGGTCGGCGTGGCGTGGATCGGTCCGTCGTCGGCGATCATCCGCGCCCAGTAGCCGGTCAGTGCCGGCCAATCGGCCGGGCTCTGCGCCAGCGGGATGCCCAACCGGACGCCGACCCGCCGCGCCTCCTGCCAGAACTGCTCGCGCTGGCCGGCGCTGAGCGGCCTGACCCAGCGCGAGTAGGCGTCGACACTGGTCTTGATCAACGTCACCTGGACCCACAGAAGGAGCTGCGGGTCGAGTGCCCGGTAGCCTTCGCCACGGACGCTGGCGTGGACGGAGTTCAGCCGCCGGACGGCAGCCTCTGCCCTGCGGCCATCACCAAAGACCAGGTCCATCGTGGTGATCAGCGTGCCGCGCAGCCTGGCGAACGGGTCGTGTTCGAACGTCGAGTGCTCGGCGACGCCAGCGGCGACAAGTGGGTGTGCGACCTGGAGCAGGAGCGCAGCCGGCCCGGCGCCAAGGAGCACGGCCTCGCGGTTGATGCGCCACATCATTGAATCGGGGCCGTAGAAGCCAAACAGCGCATCGGCGCGCGTGCGTTCCATCACACTGTCATCGTGGCGTCCGAACTCGTTATCCGCAACGGCACCCTGATCACGTCCGGCGGTCAACGCCGCGCCGACGTCGCGATGGCTGACGGGTTGGTCGTGGCGATCGGCGACGACGTTGGTCCGGGCACGGACGCGATCGATGTGCGCGGCCTCTTTATCCTGCCCGGCCTCATCGACGGGCACGTCCATTTCCGTGAGCCCGGCCTCGAGCACGAGGAAACCTGGCTGACGGGCAGCCTGTCCGCCGCGATGGGCGGCGTGACGACCGTGCTCGACATGCCCAACACGATCCCGCCGACGGACACCATCGAGCGCGTGCGCGACAAGCTCGCCCGCGCCGCGCGCTCGTCGTACGTCGACTTCGGAGTATTTGGGCTGCTCGGCGAATCGGCGGAATCGGTGGCAGAGATCGCCAGCAGCGGGCTTCTGGTCGGGCTGAAGGTGTTCATGGGCCCGAGTACTGGCGGCCTGCGCGCACCGGACGACGAGGGCATGCGCCGAGCGCTGAAGATCGCGCGCGAGGTGGGGCTGCGTGTCGCGTTTCACGCCGAGGAACGCGCGGTCATCGGGCGATCCGAGGCGCAGGTGCGCTCGACCGGCCGGACGGATGCGCTCGCGCACCTCAACGCGCGGCCGGCATCGGCCGAGGTCGTGGCCATCGAACGCGTGGGGAGGCTCCTCTACGATACGGGCGCACGCGGTCACATCCTGCATCTGTCGAGCGCCGCCGGCCTCGCCGCGGTCGAGCGCTGGCGCGCGGAAGGCGTCGACCTGACGTGCGAAGTCACGCCGCACCATCTGCTGTTGGGGCGCGACGTCTACGGCGCCGCTGGTGGCGTGGCCAGCGTCAACCCGCCCATCCGTGGCGGCTCTGACGCCGCGGCACTGCGCGAGGCGCTGGCCGACGGCCGGATCGACATCGTCGCCTCGGACCACGCGCCGCACATCGTGGCCGACAAGCGACGGCCGTCGATCTGGGACGTGCCAGCCGGCTTCGCCGGCGTGGAAACCGCTCTGCCACTGCTCCTGACGCGCGGCGTCCACGAGGGCTGGCTGACGCTCGAGCGCCTCGTCCACGCGACATCGGAAGCGCCGGCACGTACGTGGGGGCTGTGGCCGCGCAAGGCCGGCCTCGAGGTCGGCAGCGACGCGGACCTGACGATCGTTGATCTCGATCGTGCCGGCGTCATCGCCGAGGCCGCGCTGCACGGCCTGAACAACCTGTCTCCGTTCGAGGGCTGGGCCACGCGCGGCGCGGCCGTGGCCACGATCGTCCGCGGCCAGATCGTGATGCGCGACGGTGAGCTGCTCGCGCTGCCGGGTACGGGCCGGAGGGTCGGCGGCGACCCACAGCGCACCCACAGCGATTCTTGGTAGCGTCCGGCAACGGACGAATCAACGGGAGGAAGCGTGCGTACTTGCTTGAGGATCATCGTCCTGGCGTTGACCGCGGCAACACTCTCCGCCTGCTCGTGTAACGCACCCTTGCCGACACCGACGGCCAGCTCGTTGACATTCGCACCTTTGTCGCCCACGCCGCTCGCGACCAGCACGCCTGCCGCCACGATCACAATTCCGAGCGGCACGCCCTCGCCCGAGCCAGGTACGCCGGTCGCGTCCGCGTCCGCGTCCCTGTCCGCGTCCGCGTCCGCGTCCCCGTCCGCTACGCCAACCGCGCAGCCCTCCGCTTCTCCTACGAGGGCTCCGTCCGCTTCTCCGACACCAACCGCTCAGCCCTCTCCGAGTAGTTCGCCGCCGGTGGCAAAGGTTGCCGGGCCATGGCGGGGGACGTGGCGGAGTGCGAAGTTCGCCTCGACATCAGGAACGTTCCACGTCACGTTCCAGGTGAACGGCTCGAGCTTCTCGGGGACGGTCTCGGTTTCGACGCAGTGCGTGAGCCAGGGAACGGTCAGCGGCAGCGTCGTCGGCAACAAGATCAAGTTCGGCGCGGTACAGGGAAACGAGCTCGTCACGTTCGACGGAACCGTGAACGGTGACACCATGGGCGGCACCTATCACACCGGCAAGGGCTGCGGAACCGACAACGGCACCTGGAGCGCCAGCCGATCCTGAGGACTCGAACCGCTCGCGTTTGATGAATTCGGTGCGCTCGCGTCGGCCGGGGTCACCGACCTCGGGAACGGCGATCCTCGGAAGTGGGTGGCTCAGGCCGCCTGACCTTCGTCGCCCCGACAAAGTCGGCCAGTTCCTCGACGGCGCGATCCACCTCACGGCGGACTCGCGCCGTCGGCTCGCCCTCCCAGTGCGTTCCATTGACGACCAAGCCGTTTGCCTTGCGGTCCACCTCTGAATCGAGCCGCCCGATGAGCTCGTTGTCGTGCAGCATGGGGAGCGTGAAGTGGCCGAACCGGCGCTCCTGCTTGGGCACGTACATCTCGAGCTTGTACTCGAAGTCGAACACGTTGAGCGTCCGCTCCCGGTCGTAGATCAGTGGATCGAACGGCGACAGGAAGGTCGTCCGTGACGTCCGCGGCGAGTCGGCGCGCGCGAGCGCTTCGGGCGTCGCCCACGCTGGGCGTTTCTTGGGGTTCCTGGGCAGGCTGACCGGGATCAGTCGGCCCTCTTCGACGAAGCGCTCGATCGTCCGCGGCAGAACGGCTTTTGGCACCCAGTAGGTGCGCGTCTTGATCTGTGCCAGGTCGGCGACGCCGAAGCGGAGCATCGCCTCGTTCACGCGGCGCTCGGCGTACACCTCGTCTTCAACGATTGTGGCGGGTGAGTCGGCAGGTATGACGCGCTCCGGCAGGTCCCACAGCCGCTCCTGGCCTTCGCGGCCCGAGACGAGCACCTCGAGCGCCTTGGCCATGAACTCGAGCATGCGCGTCGTGTTCCTGCCGTGCGTCCAGCCGGTCGATTCCCAGCCTTTGACCAGCATCGAGTCGTCGATGTCGCGCGACTGGAGCGGACCGCGGTCGCGCAGCTGGGCCAGGATCGAATCGTGGAAGGCCTGGTTCGTCTTGAGCCAGCCACTGACGCCGGCCCAGCGGCTGATCCACGGCCCCGCCTCGTAGCGCAACTCCGGCAGTCGCTCGATGGGCACGTAGTGCGCGTTGTGCTCGAGCAGCCGGCGCTCGCGCCAGAGGAGCCTGTCCAGCGCAGCGCGGTCGTAGTTGCCGAGGCGGCTCCACAGGACGAGTAGGTGCGTTCGCTCCACGGTCCGGGTCGGGTCGAGTTGAAGCGTGCCGAAATGGCGGACGACCTTGAGGATCGCGTCGCCATCGTCAGCCGGCCGTTCCCAGTCCGCGGCGAGCTGGCTCGCTGCAACGGCAATGCGCCGAGCGGCCTCCGCGCTGAGAGCTACCGGATCCGCCACTACTGCGGAAGGTCCAGCTCCTCGAGCGGCATATCCCAGTGTGCCTCGAGCAGCTCGAAACGGTGCTGCTCCTCTGCCAGATGACGAGCACGGTCGGGGAACAACCGATGGACGAGCTCGGCCTCGCTGTGCGCCTCCATCGCCTGCCAGTCGCGATACGTGATCGTGACCAGCACGTTCCAGTCCGATCGGCCGTCGCCGTGGAAGCGCGGCTGGTAGAGGCGAACGTCGAGCATCCGACCCTCGCGCATCTGCTCACGCAAGAGCGGCCAGTGGTTGCGCCGGAACAGCTCGAGCCATTCGTCGAGGAAGCCCCAGCGGACCTTGTAGAAGTACTGGACCGTGACGGGATGTTCGGGCAACTCAGTCGCCTTCGTAGTGCTTGAAGATGACCGCGCCGTTGTGGCCGCCCAGGCCGACGTTGTCGCTGATCGCGTAGCGGATGTTCATCGAGCGCGACGAGCCCTCCACCACGTTGAGGTTGATCTCAGGGTCCGCGTCGCGGTAGTTGAGCGTGACCGGGGCGCACTGGTTGTAGACCGAGAGCACGGTGAAGATGCCCTCGACCGCTCCCGTCGCGCCCATCAGGTGACCGGTCATCGACTTGGTCGCGCTGATCGCGACATCGGGCGTGTGGTCACCGAATACCGCCCAGAACGCCTGCGCCTCGCGCAGATCGCCCAGCGGCGTCGACGTGCCGTGCGGGTTGATCAGGTCGACCTCGTCCGCCGGCACGCCGTGGCGGTCGAGCGCCTGGATCAGCGCCCGGCGCACGCCGTCGCCCTTCTCGATCGGCTGGATCAGGTCCCAGGCGTCCGCGGCGGATCCGTAGCCGACGACTTCGGCGTAGATCTTCGCGCCGCGCGCCTTGGCGAATTCAAGGTCCTCGAGCATCATCGAGCCCGCGCCCTCGCCCAGGACGAAGCCGTTGCGTGTCTTGTCGAAGGGTCGGCTCACGGTCTCGAGCGACTCGCCCGGCCGTGGCAGGCCCATGCCGCGCATGTTCGAGAAGCCGATGTGGACCAGCTCATGGAGAGGGTTTTCGGTCGAGCCGGTCAGCGCCGCGACGTAATCGCCGCGGCGGATGCCCTCGGCCGCCTCGCCGATGTTGTGCGTGCCGGTCGAGCAGGCAGTGACGATGCACATGTTCGAGCCGCGAATGCCCGTCTCGATCGCGATCTGGCCGGATGCCGTGTCGGGCAGCATGTTGGCGATGAAGAACGGCGACACCGTCCGGGCGCCGCTGTTGTTCCACTTTTCGACGTTCTCCATGAGCAGGTACGGCCCGCCGCCGCCCGAGCCGAAGATCACGCCGATGTCGTCACGGTTGTCGTCGGTGATCTCGAGGCCGCTGTCCGTGAGTGCCTGCTTGGCGGCCGCGACACCCATGACCACGTTGCGATCGGTCCGCCGGATGGCCTTGAAGTCCATCCACTTGGTGCCGTCGAAGTCGTTGATCTCGCCGCTCACCTTGGCCTCGTAAGGCGTTGGATCCCAGCGCGTGATCTCGTGCAGGCCGGAGCGGCCGTTGACCAGGTTGTCCCACGCGGTCGGGATGTCCTGGCCGACTGGACTGAT
>DATCGV010000101.1:0-25726 GCA_036508755.1 Candidatus Limnocylindrales bacterium
GCAGTGACTTGTTGTCGGGCGGGCAGAGGTTGACCGGAGAAATCGCGTTGAAGCCCAGGTCGAGCGTCGGCGAGATAGTGAAATAGATGGCACGGTCGGGGACGTAGCCCAGCACGAAGATGATGAACAGGAACCAGAAGGTGGCCTTGAGGGAGGCCCACGTCCAGCCGTCGGCGTCGAGCAGCCCGAAGGCCGCGCGGCGGCGCACGGCGCCCGGCGGGAGCGCTTGCTGAGCCATCTAGGACGCCGGCGCCGTGCTGGGAGCTGCCGACGGAGCCGCGGACGGGGCGGCCGATGGAGCGGGTGCAGCCGACCCAGACGGCGCGGCGGACTCCGGCGCCCCGGATGCAGCCGGCGACGCGGATGCAGCCGGCGACGCGGAGACGCTGCCGAGGGCGACCAGGTCGACGTGCATCGTCGGGTAGTGCCCCGGCACCGTGCATGCGAACTGGAGGCCGGACGGATCACCCGGCACGGTGTAGATGAAGTTCTGCGTGTTGCCCGAGAAGGTGTCGAGGCCGGGCAGGTCGTTGTGCTCAGGCGCCGCCGAGAGGTCAGAGGCGGACCCGATGTGGAAGTTGTGCGCGAGGGTGTCGGTCTTGACCTGGAACTCGATCGTCTCACCGGGCACGACAGCGATCTGGCTGAGCGGCTGACCGGTTGCCGCGTCGACCCACTGCGCGCTGGCCGTGCCTTCAACCTGGATGATGCGCGGGTTCTGGGCCGTGCCCGGACTGGTCACAGGCGCAAGCGATGGCGCCGAGCTGCTGCCAGCGCCCGCGGCCGAAGTGCCACGCCAGCACGCTGGCACGGCCGTGGCGTCAGGCGCAGGCGTGTAGCTCGGATCGCGCCAGCCATGCACGGTGACCGCCGGCGGCACCGTAGCTCCAGCCTGCCCCTCCGGCACGGCCGGTTGGTAGACGAAGGACGTGCTGCTGCTGGCCGTGATCCAGTCGATGATCTGCTGGATCTGAAGGTAGTTGAGCGGGCCGTTGGGCTGTGCCCAGATGGGCATGACGCTGTTCGGGTCGCCGCACACGTAGCGGCCACCGACAGTCAGCACGTTCAGGATGTAGTTCGGGTTGAGGTGGCCGTTGCCCGGATCACCCTGCGGCGTCAGCGCGTTGTAGAGCTTGGCCTGGTCGTTCAGCGCAGGACCGATGTTGCCTAGCCCGTTTCCGGGGGCCGCGGGAGCGGGAGCGTCGTGGCAGCGCGCGCAGTTGGCCAGGAATAGGGCATAGCCCTTGGAAACGTCAGTTACCTGCTGCACGGCCGCCTCGTTCCCGAGGCGGCCGTTGACGCCGATCACGGGCAGGCCGATGTCGTACAGCCAGTAGACGGGTATGAACAGCACAAGGAACAGCGCGGCGAGGAATGCGTACATGCGCGCGTTGCCGCTCTGCTTGACGATTTTGGCAACGCGCTCCTCGCTCAGCCCGACCGTGTGTGCCTGGGCGCCGGCGGAAAAGCGCTCGTCGGTCGGAGCGTTCGCTGGAAGGTCCGCTTCGCGGGGAGTGACGGCTGAGCCAGGCTCGTCGGGCCGCGGCACCAGGTCGCGGCCGGTCCGATCGTCGCTCATATGCAGCCTTGCGGAGAGCGGGCCGGGATGAGCCCGGGCTGACCGAGCGAGATCGGCAGCGGACCGAGGTTGATCTTCGATGTGTCGACGGTCAGCACGCCGCCTTTGATCGTGTGCGCGAAGCGGTCCAGGCTCCGTGGCGCAGGGCCAAGCTCCTTGATCTTCTGCCCGATCCGGTCATAGCGCGAGCCGTGGCACGGGCACTCGAACCAATAGTTGGTCGTGCAGAAATTGGGCTTGCAGCCCAGGTGCGGGCAGCGCTGGTAGAGCGTTCGGACATTGGTCGTGTCGCCCGTGCCGTCGGTGCTGGTGCCATCGTTGAAGCCGCGCGTGTAGTCGAGCAGCTGGACGTACGTGCGCGCCGGTGCGAAATATGCAGGCGCCCCATCAGACAGGGTCACGCCCTGCACGGCCGGGCTGGCCGAAACGGTCGCCTGATCGCCCAGCGTCAGCTGCCCGCCGAAGCCCTTGGACAGGTTGGGCCACAGGAAGCCGAGAAGCCCGCCGGTTACCTCGAGCAGCCACAACGCGACGCCGGCGCCAATCGAGCGTCGGATGAGCGTGCGACGCGACATGCCCGCGGGCCGGCCGCGACGCATTTCGCGCAGCACGTCGCGCGTCAGCGTCTGCGGTTCCTGCCAACGGGCCAGCTTCCAGTTACCCATGTGCGTTTGCCAGGTTTCCCCTAGAGAGCGAAAAACAGGCCGTCGGTCCACGGCACGATGTAGTTGTAGCCCGGGCCGCGGAAGAAGGCGCCCAGGAAGGTGATGACCAGGCCGCTGGCCGCAAACATCGTGAACAGCATGATGCCCAGCTTGCGGTCGCTGGGTCGCGACGAGCCGCCGTCGCCGCGCGGGCCGCGGTCGATGTATGGGATGACCAGTGCGCCGACGATGATGTAGGCGATCGACATCACGCCGGCGACGACCGGGTGGAAGTACGCGAGCAGCTCCTGGATGCCGACCAGGTACCACGGCGCCTTGGCCACGACCGGAGTCGTGTTCGGGTTGGCCAGATCCTCGAGTGGCGCGTTGACGAAGACGCCCATGAGCAGCAGGAAGACGCTCATCATCGCGGCCGCGAAGAACTCGATCGCGAGCAGGTGCGGCCAGGTCATGACCGTGTCGTCCGGTTCCTTCTGGACGCGGACGACGGCGTCCTGCTTGACCAGTGCCAGAAGTCGGTACGGCTTCGCCGCCATGGGCACGCGCTGCTTGTCGATCTCCGTCGTGCGTCGCTCGGGCGGCGCGGCGGGCAGCGTGCTGCGCCGTGGGGCGCTCGGCTCGGCCGGTGTAGTCGGAGCGGGTAGTCGCGACTTGTCTTCGGTCATCTCAGTCCGTTCGAGCGTGGGTTCATGGCTGGCCTACAGCGGCCCGGAGATTCCGCCGTCCTTCCGGATGCGCCAGAAGTGAACGGCCAGGAAGATAGCCGCGGTCAGCGGCAACAGGATCACATGCAGCACATAGAAGCGTAGGAGCGTGTTCTGGCTGACCTCGATGCCGCCGAAGATCAGCAGCTGCGACGGCCGCGACAGGAGCGGCACGTAGCCGGCAATGCTGTTGCCGATGGTGACGGCCCAGAACGCGATCTGGTCCCACGGCAGCAGGTAGCCGGTGAACGAGAGTGCCACGGTGAAGAAGAGCAGCAGGACGCCGATGACCCAGTTGAACTCACGCGGCGGCTTGTACGCGCCGTGGTAGAAGACCCGCATCATGTGCAGGAAGACGAAGAAGACCATCAGGTGCGCGGCCCAGCGGTGGATGTTGCGCGTCAACAGCCCGAAAGGCACCTGCGCCTGGATGTTCAGGATGTCCGTGTACGCCGACGTCGACGACGGGATGTAGAAGAACATCAGGAATACGCCGGTCACGACGAGTACGAGGAAGAAGAAGAACGACAGCCCGCCGAGGCAGAACGTGTATGCGAACTTGACCGCGTGCTGCCGGACCCGCACCGGATGAAGGTGCAGGAAGACGTTGTTCATGACCGCGTAGGCACGCGATCGCTCGTCGGTCGGGTAGGGCTGGCGGAACAGCGAACGGAAGGCCGCGCTGCGCCTGACAGCCACGTCTACACGCTCGAGAAAGCTCAACGAACGTATCCTCCCGCCTCGGCGCGGTTACCGATGCCAGCAAGCCCCAGCTGGGTATCCCGGTAGCTCTCTTTGTAGAGGCGACCGTCGGAGCTGATCTCCTGGAGCTCGAACCGCTCCATGGTAATGGCGTCATACGGGCATCGCTTGACACACAATGCGCAACGGATGCAGCGCTCCTCGTCGAGCACCATCGCTGCTCCGTCGGACCAGCCGTAGGCGTCGACCAGCTCTGGCAGCGGCCCCTCCGACTTCATCTGGTTGATGTCGATCATGTGGATGACGCCTTCCGGGCAGACGTCCGCGCACGCTCCGCACAGCACGCAGCGGTACGGATCGAACCAGATGTTGTAGTTGCACATCAGGCAGCGCGTGCCTTCGGTCACGGCCTGTGCGGCGCTGTAGCCGAGCTCGACAGGCGTCGTGAAGTTGACGGTCGGATCAGTTGACGGCATGCGCGCGGCGACGGGCGCCATCGGGACATGGACGCGGGCAAGGACGTCGTAGTACTCGGGCATTTCGTGGCGCCACGAGCTGATGATCCGGACGTTGGCGTCGACGTCGACCTCGCGCCGGCCCGACAGGTAGCGGTCGATGGCGTAGGCGCACTTCTTGCCATGGCCGGCGGCCTCGATCAGCGTCGTCGGCCCGGTCACGAAGTCGCCGCAGGCGAACACGCCACGGACGTTGGTCGCGTATGTGCCCGGATCGACGCGGACGCGGCCGCGGTTGATCTCGAAGCTCGACTCGACGGGCAGGAAGGTGTTGTCCGCGGCCTGGCTGACGGCCGGAATGACCGTGTCGGCGACGATCTCGAACTCGCTGCCCTCGATGGGCACCGGCGCGCGGCGGCCGGTCGCGTCCGGCTCGCCCAGCCGGTTGCGGACGAACTTGACGGCGCGGACGTGGCCCTTCTCGTCGCCGAGGACCTCGACGGGGCTGACCAGGAACTCCATCCTGACGCCCTCGCGCTCGGTCTCGCCCAGCTCCTCCTCGTCGACGACGAGCTCTGAGCGCGTGCGTCGGTAGGCGATCGTCACGTTGCTCGCGCCGTAGCGCAGCGAAGTGCGCGAGCAGTCCATCGCGGTGTAGCCACCGCCGATGATGACGACATTGTCACCGACCTCGAGCGGCTCGCCCAGGTTGGCCTTCTTCATGTAATCGACGCCGTACTGGATGCCTTCGAGATCGCCGCCGGGCACGTCGAGCGGGACGGCGTTCATCGCCCCGGCACAGATGCCGATCGCGTCGTACTGCTGCTGGAGCTCCTCGAAGGTGATCTCGCGCCCGATGCGAACGCCGTAGCGGAAGCGGACGCCGAGCCGCTCGACGAGCTTGAGGTCCATCTCGATGGCCTCGCGCGGCAGGCGGAAGGCGGGTACGCCGATGAGCATCGTGCCGCCGCCGTAGGGCAGCTCGTCGAAGACCGTGACCTGGTGGCCGGCGGTGGCGAGCTCGCGGGCGACAGAGATGCCGGCCGGCCCGGCGCCGACAACGGCGACCTTCGTGTCGCGCGGCGTGATCTGGGGCATGTCATCCGGGATGCCGCTCGCCTGGTGCCACTCTGTCAGGAAGCGCTTCATGGCCCGGATCGAAAGTGGCCGGTCGATATCGCCGCGCCGGCAGGCGCGCTCGCACGGGGCCGAGCAGACGTAGGCGCACATCGCCGCGACCGGATTGGGCTCGCGCGCGAGGATGTAGCCCTCCTCGAAGCGGCCCTCAGCGGCGAGGTTCAGGTAACCGCGACAGTTCGTGCCGACAGGGCACGCTTCCTGGCACTCAATGTTGCACTGAAGCCAGGAGGCGTCGACAGGCTGAACCAGGAATTCCTGGTTGGGATCGATGGCCAAAAAGGGTCAAACCTCGTGGGGCAGTCTGTGCTCGGTTGCCACCGCCGCCGATCGTAGCATCGCCCGCGTTCGCTGGCATGCGGCGCCAACGGTCCCATAGACGCGACGGGGGCGGGAAACCTACGCTGCCACCGATGTCGACGTCATCATCCGCATCCGCCGAGCCGCTCAGCGGGCCGTGCGCCCAGGCACGTGCCGCGGTCGACTCGCGCTGTGCCGAGGCCGAACGGCTGGAGCTGGCGGCGGTCGCGCACCAGCAACGCCTGCGCGGGGCGAGAAGGCAGCTGCACGAGGTGAGCACGCTCAGGGAAGCCGACGCGACGGTGCGCGACCGCCGCCAGCTTGACGCGGCCAAGCATGCGGCCCGCCAGGCATACCGCGCGGCATTGATGGCGGCAGACAGCACCATCCAAGTCCAGGAAGCGGCGCACGGCTGGCTGCGCGACATAGATCGCTTGAACCGCCAGGTCGAGGTCGCCGACCGGCGCGCCGAGGACGTCGTCCGCCAGGCCACGGAGCTGGAGCGGGCAATGCCGGGCATCGAGCTTGCCGCCGATGCCGCACGCATCTCGGCCGAGGCGGCGCAGGTGGCCTGTCTGGAGGCGCGCCGCTCGCTGGCCGCGTGCGAGGAACAGGCGCAACGACGCATCGACCGACCGGATGACCCCGCCCAGACGACAGTGCCCGACGCCGAGGGCACGGCAGATCAGACCGCTCCCGCTCAGCGGGGATCGCGCCGCATGCGCCCGATCACGCTCGTCCTGCGCGGTGACCGCGACACGCTGCTGTCGCTTGGCCTGCGTCTGTCCGAGGAGACGGGCGTCGAGGCCGGCCGCCTCCAGCTCCTGCTGCTCGAGTTGCGTGAGCAGTTGGCGGCGCGCACCCTGGAAGACAACGCGTTGCGCTTACCTGCCGATCACCCGTTCTGGAGCCAGTTCCCCGGCGACGGCGCGCGCCGCGTCGTCGCCAGCCTTGCCTCCATGGGCTACCGCTTCGACGGCCGCCAGGGATGGGCAGACGAGCGGGTGCCGACGATGCGCGAGCTCGCCAACGCCGTGTCCCACGTCGGCCTCAACCCGCGCTCGCTCCGTCGGCCGGCGACCCAGGAAGCGATCGATTCGCTGTGGCAGGGCACGACTGTCGCGGTCGAGGAGTACCTCGCCAGTCGGACGCCCAATCTCGACCTCGAGCACGTGATGGCCTTTCTCGGCCCGCGTGGCGCCCGCCTCTCGCAGCTGTGGGACATGTGGGGCCGGCTTCGGCCGCTGCTGCTGACCCCGGGCTAGCGCGCCAGGTTCACGAGGCAGAACGCCTCCGCGCCGCCGGTGCCGATGCGTTGACCATCGTCCTTGGCCCACATGCGCAGCATCTCCTCGAGCTTTTCTGGCTCGCGCAGCTGGCTGGCGTGCTCGCGCAACGCGGCGATCTTGACGTCGATCGTGTCCGAGATGTCGACGAACGTGTCGGGCTGGTCGGTGAAGAAGAGGTAGACGAGATCGACATTGACCGGCTCGAGCCCCTCGTCGATGACCAGGTGCGGGAAGGCCAGCGCGTTGCGCGCCGCCGGGTAGACCGCGTCCACGGCAGCTATCGCGGCGTTGCGGTGATCGACGTGTTGGATGTGGCCGCCGCGGCCGATCACGACGCGCGGATCCATGCAAACGACGGCATCGGGACGAAATTCGCGGATGATCCTGACAAGCTGTTCGCGCAACGCCAGATCGTTCTCAAGCGCTCCGTCCGGACGGTGCAGGAAGTCAACGGACTCGTAGCCGACAACGGCCGCCGCCGCGCGCTGCTCAGCCTCGCGCGTGCGCGCGAGCAGCAGAGGATCGGCGCGCGCGTCGTCCGCGCCGGCGTCGCCGCTCGTGCAGCAGACCATGCGCGCGACCGTTCCTGCACGGATCCATTTGGCCAACGTGCCGGCCACCCCGAAGTCCGCGTCGTCAGGGTGCGCGACGATGACCAGGGCGCGTTCCGGACGGTCCTCGTGAGCGGTCGCCTGGCTCTTTATATCCATTTGTAATTCAGGCTTTCGGCACACATAAACACGGCCGGCTGGAAGGTTGCGCGGCACTTACCACTGTGTATGCTTCGCGCCGAGGCATCGCTCGTCTCCCCCCACGGGCGATGCCTCGTCATGCCTGCCGGGCGGCGCGTCGCGACTGCTCCTCGTCGATCGCCGTGAGCACCTGCGCCGCATGGCCTTCCGGCTTGACCTTCGGCCACAGACGAGCCACTTTCCCCTCGGGATCGACCAGCAGCGTGGCCCGCTGGACGCCCATGAACGGCTTGCCGTAGTTCATCTTCTCGACCCATGTCCCGTACTCCTGTGCGACGACATGGTCCTCGTCGGCGAGGAGCACGAACGGCAGCCCGAACTTTGCCTTGAAACGTGCCTTGCTGCCCGTGCCCAGAATGCTCACGCCCCACACCTCGGCATCGCGGTTGCCGTAGTCCACGTTGGCATCGCGAAACTCGCAAGCCTCGATCGTGCAGCCCGAGGTGTCGTCCTTGGGATAGAAGTAGAGCACGGTCCAATGCCCGCGGCGGTCGGACAGGTGGCGCTCCGTGCCTGTGTCGTCGTACAGGGTGAAATCAGGCGCAGTCGCGCCTTCGGCCGGCATCGCGGCCGACGTGGAATCGGTCATGTGCAAAGCCTAACTACCATTCCCGAGTGAAGCACATCGGGTTCCTTTCCTTCGGGCATTGGTCGGCTGCGCCCTACTCACAGGTGCGCACCGCATCCGACGCTCTGGTCCAGTCCATCGAGCTCGCCGTGGCCGTCGAGGAGCTGGGGGCCGACGGTGCCTACTACCGCGTCCACCACTTCGCGCGCCAGCTCGCGTCGCCGTTCCCGCTGCTCGCTGCAGTGGGCGCGCGAACGAAGCGCATCGAGATCGGCACTGCTGTCATCGACATGCGCTACGAGAACCCGTTCTACATGGCCGAGGACGCCGGCGCGGCCGACCTGATCGCCGGCGGACGGCTTCAGCTCGGCATCAGCCGCGGCTCGCCCGAGCAGGTCATCGACGGCTTCCGACACTTTGGCTACGAGCCTGCCGATGGTGAGACCGATGCCGACATGGCGAGGCGCCATGCCACGGTGTTCCTCGACCTGCTCAAAGGCGAGGGCTTTGCCAAGCCGAACCCGCGGCCAATGTTCCCGAATCCACCCGGCCTGCTACGGCTCGAGCCCTTGTCGGATGGCTTGCGCGAACGCATCTGGTGGGGCGCGGCGACCGACGCTACGGCCATCTGGGCGGCACAGCTGGGCATGAACCTGCAGAGCTCGACGCTCAAGTTCGACGAAACCGGTGAGCCACTCCACGTCCAGCAGCGCAAGCAGATCGAGGCCTACGCGGCGGCGTGGAAGGAAGCGGGCCACACCCGCGAACCGAGGGTCTCGGTCAGCCGAAGCATCTTCGCCCTCGTCGACGATCGTGACCGTGCCTACTTCGGCCATGAGCGCAACGATTCAGACAAGATCGGCTGGCTGGACGAGAACACTCGCGCGGTCTTCGGCCGCAGCTACGCGGCGGAGCCGGATGAGCTCGTCAAGGAGCTCGCCCAGGATGAGGCAATCGCCGCCGCGGACACGCTCCTGCTGACCGTGCCCAACCAGCTCGGCGTCGACTACAACGCCCACGCCGTCGAGAGCATCCTCAAGTACGTGGCGCCCGAGCTGGGTTGGCGCTGAGGATGTTGACGCGGTCGGGATCGACCGCGACCGATACGCTCTGACCTGCCTCGACGGGTTCGCCACCGCGCACCTCGAGCTCGAGCGGCGATCCGGCGTCGGTGGCGACGACGACGCGAACGTGATCGCCCCGAAACGTCCGGGCGGATACCGAGCCGTGAATGGAGCCGCCCGGATCGATGCTCAGCGCCTCGGCTCGAAGCACGAGCGTGACCCTGCCTGTGTGGGCAGAACCCAGCTTGATGTCACCCCAGGGACTGTGCGCGATGCCTGCCTCTACGTCCGCGTCGGCAACGTTGGGGAAACCCAGGAACTTCGCCGTCCATGCGTCCGGTGGCCGTGACCACAGCGCGGCCGGGGTGTTGGTCGCCGACGCCCGCCCGTCGCGCATGATGACGATGCGATCGGCCACCTCGAACGCCTCCTCCTGGTCGTGCGTGACGTAGACGATGGGCAGGCGCAGCTCCCTGAATATCGTGGCGAGCTCATCGATGAGCCGCGTCCGCAGCGCCCGATCGAGCGCCCCGAGTGGCTCGTCGAGCATTACCAGGCGCGGCGTCGGCGCGATCGCACGGGCAAGGGCGACTCGTTGCTGCTCGCCCCCGGACAGCTCGGTGATCCGCCGCGTCGCGTAGCCGCTCAGTCCGACGAGAGCGAGGACCTCGTTCACTCGAGCGTCGATCTGGTCGCGCGCGTCGCCGCGCATCTCCAGCCCGAACGCGACGTTGCCGCGCACATCGCGCTGAGGAAACAGCACGTAATCCTGGAACATCAGCCCGAAGCCGCGCTCGTGCACCGGGACGCCGGCCAGGTCGCGGCCGTCGAGCACGATCCTGCCGCCGGAGAGCGGCTCGAGTCCACAGATCGCGCGCAGCAGCGTCGATTTGCCCGAGCCGCTCGGGCCGAGCAGGGCGACAGTCTCGTGGTCGCCGACGGTGAGGGAGACGCCGTCGACTGCGACGGTCTCGCCATAGGTGATGCGGATGTCGACCAGCTCGAGCATCAGGCGTTCCGACCGAAGATCACGCGTCGGCCCGCAGCCGATCGAAGGCCAGCACGCTCGCGCCGGTGACGAACATGAGCAGCGCGGCCATGGCCATCGCCTGGCCGAAGGCGAGCACGCCGGGCTGACTGAGGAGGCGGAAGATCGCCACGGGCATCGTCGGCGTGTCGGGCCGAACGATGAACAGCGTTGCCCCGAACTCGCCCAGCGAGACGGCAAAGGCGAAGCCCGCGCCGACGAGCGCGGCGCGACTGACGATGGGCATGTCGATTTCGCGCCACACGCGGGTGGGCGAGGCACCGAGCACGGCCGCCGCGTCGCGCAACCGTTGATCGACTGAGCGCAGGACCGGCACCGTGGCACGGACGAGGAACGGCAGCGCGACGATCGCGTGGGCGATGGGGATCAGAATTGGAGATACGCGCAGGTCGATGGGCAGGTTGCCCAGGGCGACGAGGAAACCGAAGCCGACGATCACGGCACTGGTCCCCAGCGGAAGCATCAGCAGGGCGTCGAAGCCGCTCGCCAGCCGGCCGCGGCCGCGAGCGATGACGAACGCGGCCGCGAGGCCGAGCGGCGCGCAGATCAGCGTCGCAACGACTGCGAATGCAAGCGAATTCTGTATCGCCTCGATGGGCGGCACGAACAGCGCGGAGAGCTGCGTCGTCGCGAAGAGGGCCTGGAAGTTCGCGACGCCGTAGCCGCCCGGGATGGCCAGCGAGCGCTCGACGAGCACGAGCAACGGCACGCCGAGCAGCAGTGCCATGAGCACAAGGTTGGCGCCGACGAGCGCGCGCTCCGCGGCCGTGCGCGGAGCGCGCGCGACCATCGGCCGTGACAGCTGGCGCTGCTGGACTGCGTTGCGCTGCTGATAGCGCGAGTAAACGAAGAGCAGGACGACAAGCGCCGACATCTGGAGCAGCGACAGGACTGCGGCCGTGCGCAGATTGAGCAGCTCTGCCGTCTGGCGGTAGATCTCGACCTCGAGCGTCGAGAACTGCGCGCCGCCGAGCAGCAGGATCACCCCGAACGAGGTGAACGTGAACAGGAACACGATCGACGCCGCCGACGCTATCGCGGGCCGCAACAGCGGCAGGGTCACGGTCCGGAAGGCGCGCCAGCGCGACGCGCCCAGAACTCGCGCGGCCTCCTCCGAGCGCGGGTCGATCTGCGACCAGACGCCGCCGACGATGCGCAGCACGACGGCGTAGTTGTAGAAGACGTTGGCGATGATGATGGCGACGATCGAGTGATCGAGGCGCAGGCCGAACGGGCTGCGCGGACCGAGCAGGGCCAGGAAGGCCGCCGCCACGACCACGGTGGGTAGCACGAAGGGCACGATCGCGAGCGCGCCGATGAACCGGCGGCCGGGAAAGTCGAAGCGCGCGAACACGTACGCGCCGGGCAGTGCCAGGGCCACGGTCAGGACAGTCGACAGGACAGCCTGCCAGAGCGTGAACCAGGCGACCTGGGCGACAAATGGCTGGCTGAGGACGTTGAGGGCGGCGCCAACGTCGACGGCGCCTCCCGGCGCGAGCCCAAGCGACAGGATCGAGACGACCGGATAGACGAAGAAGACGCCCAGAAAGGCGAGCGGCAGCGCGGCGAGCGCCGGCGTCGCCAGCCTGTTGGCGCGGGCCACTAGTGGATGACCGTGTCCGTCCACTGCTGGATCCAACGATCACGGTTGGCCGAGATCGTCTGTGGATCCATGGTCAACGGATTGGTCGCCTGGGCTGCGTACTTCGCGAACAGACTGGGCACTCGCGCATCCGGATTGACGGGGAAAACGAACATGTTGAACGGGATGTCCGACTGAAACTCGGGCGACGCCATGTAATCGACCCACGCCTGCGCGCCGGCTGGATTCTGGGCGCCGGCGAGGACGCCCGCGAACTCGATCTGGCGGAAGCACCCGTCGTCGACCTTCTGGACACCCGGCGTGGTGGATGCGCCACCCGCGAAGTAGACGTCAGCGGCGGGATCGGTGGCGTAGGAGACGACGAAAGGTCGGTTGCCGCCGCTTCCGCCGCCGGAGAACTCGTTGTAGTACGCGTCGTTCCAGTCCGAAACGACGAGCACGTCGTTGGCGCGCAGGTCGCGCCAGTAGTCGAGCCAGGTGTAGTCACCCGATTCGCCGAAGCGAATGATGGTGGCGAGCATGAATGCCAGGCCTGGTGACGACGTAGCCGGGTTCTCGACCACGAGCGTGCTCTTGTATGTCGCGCTCGTGAGCTCGTCGATCGTTGGCGGTGGCTGGTCGCCGGCGGATCCGCCGACCGCCTTTACGTCGTAGACGACGCACACGTCGCCGAAATCTATCGGCGTGACCCTGTTCTGCGGGTCGAGCTTGAATTCCTGCGCCACTGAAGCCGAGGCTGGCGAGACATAGGGGACGAAGATCCCGGCGTCGAGGGCACGCGAAAGGAACGTGTTGTCGACTCCGTAGAGAGCGTCACCAAGCGGGTCGTTCTTTGTCAGGATGGCCTGGTTGACCATCGCCCCCGCGTCGCCGCCCTTGAGCACCTTCAGCGTCTGGCCGGACTGCGTCTCGAAATCGTGGATGACCGGATCGCTGGCGGCGAACGAGTCGTGCGTCACCAGCGTCACTTGGCCGCCGGCCACCAAGGTCGGTCCGGGTGTTGGCGGCGGGGCGGTCAGCGTTGGAGCTGGCGTGAGACTGGGCGTCGCTTCGGGTGTTTCGGTGGGCGTCGCTGCAGGAGACGAGCTGGCGGTCGGGAGCGGCGTGTTCACCGGGCCTGCACATGCCGTCGCGATGAGCAACATGGACATGAGATAAGCGAAACGTTTCATCGGTCGGCCACGGTGTGGACGACGAGCAACCGGCCGGAGCGCAGGCTGACCGACGCGGCGTCACTGCTCATGACATTGGACAGGCCGCGCGCCGGCCCCTGGGTCAGTGCCTCGTCCCGCAGCGGGAAGTCGAGCCCGTCAGTGGTAACTCCCTCGACGCGCGGCGCGAGCGGCAGGAGCGAGACGAAGTCGCCGCGCCGGCCGTGGATCATGAGTGCGGGTCCGGGTTCGAGCAGGCGGACCACGCTCGCGCCGTCCGCCAGGCGCGCGTCGCGGCCGGCGAGCTCAGGCAGTGTCAGCAACAGCAGATTTGCGATGGTGTGCTCGAGGCGCGCGCCACCGAAAGCGCCGATCACGGTCACTGTCGTGGCACCGCGCGCGAGCGCCTCGCGCACGGCAAGCTCCGTGTCGCTCTCGTCCTTGGCCGCGGGGTGGACGATGACCGTAACGCCGTCGGCGCGCAGCTCATCGAGCGCGGCCTGGGACAGGGAATCGGAGTCACCGACGACCACGTCGGGCCGAAAGCCAAGCGCCTGCGCCTTCAACGCTCCGCCATCGGCGGCGACCACGAGGTCCGCGCCATGTGGCGCCATGAGTCGATCGACGTCCGCCCGCGCGGGGATGTCGCCATCGGCGACGATCAGAGCGTTCAAGAAAGGTGACTCCCTTCGCTGGTACGAACCAGATCAGGTTCCTAGGGTCTGCGGCTGTCCGCACTCTCAGCGCCCGGTGGCGCTCCCCTGTCCCGGTATTCGAGCTCGGTCAATTCTACGTCGGCCGAGTCGAATCCCAGATTCATTGCGCTAGACTCGGGCCGTGCCCGAAGTCCCCTCGGCGTCCCAACGTGTCATCGATGCTGCCTTGCGCAAGGGCGTGACGCTCGATGTCATTGTCTTCGACGAGTCGACCCGTACCGCCGAGGACGCCGCGCGTGCCGTGGGCGCCGAGGTCGGCCAGATCGTCAAGAGCCTCGTCTTCATCGCCGATCGCGACGATGGGCCCGAGCCGTGCCTGGTCCTCGTCAGTGGCGCCAACATGGTTGACGTCTCGCTCCTTGCCGCAGTGCTGACCGAGCCGCGCATGCGCCGTGCGACGGCCGATGAGGCACGCGAGATCACCGGCTACTCCATCGGCGGCATTCCGCCGTTCGGCCACACCCGGCCAATCCGGACCGTGATGGACCCGGACCTGGGCCGTTTCGCGACGATCTGGGCTGCCGCCGGAACCTCGAACACAGTCTTCTCAGTTACCCCGGCGACCCTGCGCGTCCTTGCGAACGCCAACGTCGCACCAATCGCCAATGCCGCGGCCGAGCCGTCGCAGCAGCCGGCGGGCGCTCCAAGCGGAGCGTGACCGACAGGGATCCTGCCGCGGCCCAGGTCCAGCGCCTGGCCGTTCAATACCCGGGCGGCTTCGCCGCTCGATACCGGTGGGCGGGCAGCGGCCAGGCATCCGCGGTATTCGGAGTCTCAGAGGCCGAGGGCACGCTCCTCGACTTCGGCACGCTCGTCGATGCCAATCCTGACGCGCAGTGCCGAGCCGAGCTGCATGTCGAGGGACCCACCGCGCGCTGGACGGCGCGTTTCGCCTCGCTGATCTTCGATGCTCCCGATGCGGTACTGCTCGACGAGCCCGGGCTGCTCGTGGTGCGCTACGGATTCCGTGTCTATGCCCTCGTGGCGCGCACGGGTGAGCTGGCCTGGATGTACGCGAGCGGCACGCCCACGGTAGCCATCCTGGCGTCGGCGCGACTCGACCACGTCGTGCTGCAGACAGAGATCGAGACGATCGCCCTGCGCACGGATGGCAGCGCCGCGTGGCGCGCAGCGCACGCCGACGTCATCGTCGGCGCACAGCTCGTCGCCGGCCGGCTCGACCTGACGACCTACTCCGGTCAGCACCTCTATCTCGACGCGCGCAGTGGCGAGGCCGGTTGAGCGTTGTGTGGAGAAACGGTGGATAGCTTTCAGCGCATCGGCCTATTTGGTGGACAAGGGCGATTGACTGCACGTCGAGACCGCCGCTACCGTTCATGTCAGCCCGGAGGGGCCAGAAGCGACGCTAGCGACCGCGATCACATCAAGGTCCACGCCTCGTGAAGGTTCCTTCGGGTTCTTCTTTGCCCTGATGCCCGTGGCGCTGTTGATCGCGGGTCTCGTCTGCGCGGCTGCGGCCGTGGTCCTGCTGCGCTCGCTAGGCGCGCGCTACCGCGTCGGCCGCCTGCTGGCCGCGGCGCCTGCCGTCGGTATCGAGGAAGCCCGCGCGATGGCCACCGGCGCCGCTGACTATGTCCGGATCACGGGCCGAATCAGCAGCGACGAGGAGTTTCCCGACGAGAACGACCGCCCGCTCGTGTTTCGGCGCAAGCGCATCCAGCTGGGCAGCGGTCGAGGCGGTTGGCGGACAATCGCCGACGAGCGCGAGGCGGTTCCCTTCGGCCTCGAGACGCGCTCGGCTTACCTCGCGCTTGACGTCGACGCGATCGCTGAAGGCCTTGTCGCCATCCCGCGCGAATCGCTGGGCAGGTTCAGCGACCTGCCCGCCGAGCTGACCCTCGGTGTCGACCAGCCGCCGGAAACCGACGCACCCGCCCGCCTGCTCATCGAGCAGCTGTCGGCCGTCGAGCACGCGACGGCGTGCGGCACGCCGGTGTTGCGCGACGGCCACCCGATGCTCACCGCCGGCGCCGGTCGGCCGCTGATCGTCACGACGCTCGAAGCGCCGGCAGCGATGCGGCTCCTGGCAACCGGAAATCGCGGCCGCGTGGTCGTGGCCGCGGTACTGTTCGTCGCCGCCGGCGCGCTCGTCGCCGGCTCCATGGTCAGCGCGGTAGTCGGGCTCTGATCATTCCGGTGTAGGCTCGGCAGCGGTGTTCCGTGGCCTCTTGCTTGCCGTTCTGCTGGTCGTGGCGCTGTCTCTGACGCTCGTCGCGCCGGCGCTGGCTGTCGACCCGACCCCCGGGTCGACGCCCGGCGCATCCCCATTGCTGATCGACCCGCTCGATCCACGCGCCGGCGCTGGGGCAAGCGAGGTCGGCGCGCCGTTCTTCGCCATTTTCATCGTGGTCGGTACAGGCGTCGTCACCGCCGCCGGCACGCTGATGTACGTACGGATGACACGCCGGGCGTGAGCTTCGAGCGGCCGCGGCGCCAGATGGCTCGCCGCATCGATGACCGGCGCCCGCGAGCAGGCAGTCTCGGTATCGTGATCGTCGGTCTGATCATCGTCGTCGGCCTGGTCGGCGCCCTGGTCATGGTCGCCGTCCAATCCCGTCCATCGGCCGGCTCGAACCCGTCGACATCGCCCGCGCCATCTGTCCGTGCGTCCGTCGCGCCGACACCCTCGCAGAGATCCGCGAGCGACACGCCGGGGCCGGTGCCGTCAGCCACACCACATGGGCCGGCTTCTCCGCTACCCGCCACGACGACACCGCCTACAACAGCGCCCAGCCCAAGCCCGACACCACCTGCCAGGTCCGCGCCGACGAGCGCCGCTGATTTCGACCTCCAGGGACAAGTCATTGACATCGCCTTTCCACTGCGCGCCAACTCGACGTACCACTACCGCGACAACTGGCTCGAGCCACGCGCAGGCGCGCCTAACACCTACAACCATGCCAAGGTCGACGCCAAAGGCGAGCTGGTCCGACTCCACGACGGGATCGACATCTACGCCCCTGAGGGCGTGCCGGTGCTCGCACCGTTCGACGGCACGATCATCGATCCTGCCACTCGTTGGACGCCCTGGGAGCCCGACCGGTACGGCCTGACGGTGGTCGTCGAAAGTGACGAGCCCGGCACTGCCGGTTACATGGCCGTCCTCGTCCATCTCGACGCCGACTGGGTCGACATTGGCCAGCACGTCACGCGCGGCCAGGTTGTTGGCGTCCTGGGCAAGACGGGCAATGCCGAGGAAGTCCGGCCGCAGCTCCACTTCGAGCTGCGCGCGCCGTTCCTGATCGACTGGTCCGCGATCGGCGAAGACCGCCAGGTGGACGCGTTCAATCCCTACCAATCGCTGATGGCCGCCGACCCGCACAACCATTAGGCCCGCCCGGGCCAGCGAGTGACCGGAGTCAGGTTGCAGCCGGAGGGTTGAGGGGGGTTGGGACCTTTGTGCCACTGGTGGCGGCAGGGGCCCGACGTAACCTCGGGGCATCGATCACAGGCAGACGTCACTTACCAATTCCTAACTCCTGGAGACGACCACGAACGCTCCCCGTCCTACAGAGTTCCTGACAGTCAGTGAGGCTGCCCGGATGCTTGGCGTGCACCCCAACACGGTGCGTGTCTGGACCGAGCAGGGCGTGCTGAAGTGTCTGCGCATCAGTCGCCGTGGCGATCGACGCTTCCGGCGCAGCGACCTCGTGCACTTCATGAAGTCAGCGCAGGCGAGGCCCAACCGGCGCGTCGCGCGTACCCAGGGCCAGCCTGCTCCACGGGGCGCAATCGATGCCCTGGCCGCGCAGCGCCTGCGCCACGCCGACTTGCTGCTCGCGATTAGCACCGAACTGGGCCGCCAGCAGGATCCGAACATCGTGCTCCACCAGCTCGTCGAGCGAACGGCTGAGCTGTTCGGGGCGGATCGAGCGGCGATATTCACGCGCACCCTGGCCGGCACTTTCCGTGCCAAGGCGAGGGTGAATTTGTCCGACGACTACTGCCAGGCGATCGAACATTCGACGACGCGGCCGATTGCGGCCATCGCCTTCCAGGAGCGGCGTGTCGTGTCAGTGCAAGACGTGGCCGACGATCCGCGCGCATTCGAGCTGCGTCGCGCCTTCCTGCGCGAAGGGATCAACACCGTCACCGTCGCGCCACTCAGCTTCGACGGCGAGCCGATGGGCGCCCTGTCGCTCTATCACGCAAAGCGCTACGAGTGGGCACCCGAGGACATCACCCTGCTCGAGCGCATCGCCCAGCAGGGCGCGACGATCGTGCGCAACGCCGAGAACTACAACCGGATGGCGACCTGGGCCGCGCAGCTGCACTCGATTCAGCAGCTCGGCACGCGGCTTACTCGCCTGCGCACCGTGAACGAAATCGGTCAGACGATCTGCACCGAGCTCAACCAGCTCATCGCCTCGCACAACATCCGCGTCTATCGCGTCGAGGGCGAGGACTGCGTGCCGGTCGCGTGGCGCGGCGAGGTTGGCGAGTACGAGAGCGAGAACGGCGAACAGCTTCGGCTAAAGGTCGGCCAAGGCATCACCGGCTGGGTTGCACGACATGGCATCGCCCAGATGCTGGGCGATGCCGCCGGCGACCGGCGCACGCAGACCATACCGGGCACGACCGAGGACACCGACGAGTCGCTCCTGCTCGCGCCGATGCTCTTCGACGACGAGGTGATCGGCGTTATCGTCCTGGCCAAGCTGGGGCTGAACCGGTTCGGCCCCGACGACCTGCGGGTACTCGAGATCTACGCCTCGATCGCCGCCCAGGCGGTCGCCAACGCCGACGCAACCGAGCGCCTCCGCGCGCAGTCGGAAGCCCTGACGCGCCAGCTCAACAGCCAGCGCGAGCTTCTGAAGGTGACCGAGTCGATCCTGACCACGCTCGATGCCCAGACACTGCTCGAGGAGATCGCCGAACGGCTTGAGGCATTGATCCACGTCGACAATATCGTCGTCAGCATTCACGACGCCGCCATGCGCCGGCTGCGCACGATCTTTGCCCGCGGCGTCTACGCGGCCCAGTTCATGGCCATCGACGCTCCGGACGACGCGGGCGTCAGCGGCGATGCACTCCGAACAGGCGAGGCGCAGCTCGTCCAGGATGAGCTCAAGGACCCGCGCGTCCTGACCTTTGCTGAGCTCGGCCCACACGCCGGCGCGTTGATCGTTGCGCCGCTGCGCAGTGGCGAGGGAGCGCAGGGAGCACTGACGATCGAGCGGCTCGGCAACGCGACGTTCTCAAGCGAAGAGTTCGACCTCGTCAAGCTCTTCGCCGCGCACGTCTCGATCGCCCTGCGCAATGCCGCCGCGCACCGCGCCGTGGAGCTGCGCGCCGAGACCGACCACTTGACCGGGCTGTGGAACCACGGCGCGCTGACCCAGCAGATCGACCGCCTCGTCGACCAGCGCACGCGCTTCTCGATGCTCATGGTCGACCTGGACTTCTTCAAGCACTACAACGATCACCTCGGCCACCAGGCTGGCAATGCCATGCTCAAGCGTGTCGCCGGTGTGCTGCGCGAATCGTGTCGCGAGTCCGACCTCGTCTTCCGCTTCGGCGGTGACGAGTTCGCGGTCCTCCTGCCGGCGACCGGTCTAGCCGGCGGTCGCACCGTGGCCGACAAGATCCACTCCGCGATCGGAACGCTCAACCACGACGGAGACGCGCGGGTCGAAGTCACCTGCTCGGTCGGCGTCGCCGTCTATCCGAAGGACGGCCACGATGGCACGAGCGTCATCCTCGCCGCCGACCGCGCGTGCTACGCAGCGAAGCGCGCCGGACGCAACCGGATCGCGACGGCCTCCGAGGGTCTCGCCCTGGCGGCCGAGTTCCGACCGACCGAGCCCACGCCGCGCGAGCCGACGGCGCTCGAGCCGACTCCGCTCGAGATGGTGGAGACCTACTCCGCCGCCTGAGCCTCGATCTGGGCGGGCTGTCCGTGGTCGTCGGCGCCCGCTGACAGATGCTCGGGAGCACGGCGCACCGTGATCGTCGCGCCCTCGTCGACATTCAGCGTCTGAGCGGCATTGCCCTGGTTCTGGGCAATGCACAGCCGGCCGTACGAGTCCTCGAAGATCAGGTAGCCGCCGGTCTCCACGCCGCCGAACGTCGGCGCCCAGGGCATCGTCAGCGGCCGCTTTCGTCCGCCGATGTGCACCTCGACCCGGCCGCCGTGCTCGATCCCCGGCAGCGCGTCGAGCAGGTCCGCGGTGAGGCCGGCGAGCTTGAGGTTGCCGAACGTGTCGCGGTAGATGACCGTCGTCTCGAGCTCGTCCTGGCGGACGACGACTGGCGGCCAATCGATCGTCACGAGGTCACTCGGGTCCAGCTCTGGCCCCAGCGCGTCGAGCGGCACACCGAGCGCGAGGTGCGCGGCGGCGGGTGCGAAGAGGTCGCGTCCGTGGAACGTGGAGGTGAGCACCGGCAGCCGGTACTGGATGTTGTCGATAACGTGGACGCGCATGATCCCGCCCAAGCGGTCGGCGCCCGGCAGCAGCAGGCCGTTGTCGGGGCCAACGAGGATGTCGCCCCGGGCGACCTCGATCGCGATCGGACGGCGGGTAGTGCCCACGCCCGGGTCGACGACGGCCATGTGCGCACCGATGGGCAGGAACGGCAGCGCGCACCACAGCATCAGCGCCCCGTGGCGGATGTTGTACTTCTCGATCTCGTGGGATATGTCGACGATCAGCGCCTCGGGCACGATCGAGAGCACGACGCCGTGGCAGATCGCGGCCGACGGATCCCGCGCACCCCAATCGGTGAGCATGCTCACGAACGGCCGGTTCTGGCTGCGCGGGATGCGCGCGGCGGCGGGAGTGGTCACGACCCACGTCATTCGCCGGCTCATTGCCCGGCGATGGTAAGCGCTATTCCGTTTGGCGCTAACGTGAGCGCGAGATGAGTGAGGCGCGCACATGAACACGATCGCCGACCGCGGCGGAGCGAAGTGGGACAAGGCCGCGCGTTACCTGCGCATCGCAATGCTGCTCAACGACCATCCCGACGGGCTGTCAGCCCAGGATCTGGCCGACCGGATCGGCGTTTCGAAACGCACGATCTACCGCGACATCGAGTCGATGGACTCCGACGCGGGTCTGCCCATCTGGGCCGACGAGGGCAAGTTTGGACTCGAGCGCGGTGCGTTCCTGCCGCCGTTGGCGCTGACGCTGCACGAGGCGACGACGCTGTTTCTTGCCGCGCGGCTGCTGGCCAAGGTCAGCGACGAGCACGACACCGAGCTGATCGGCGCGTTCGTCAAGCTCGCCCAGATCCTGCCGCCTGTCCTCGCCGCGCACATCGAGACGACCGTCGACGTCTTCTCGAGCACGCCGCCCAACCCGCGCTTCACGAAGGTCTTCCGCGTCCTCGCCGAGGGTTGGGCGCACCAGCGCGTCGTCGAGATCGAGTACGACGCCGGCGTCTACGACCCCGACAAGCCTGTGCGCAGGACACGCGTCCGCCCGCTGGCAATCGAGCCCTCGGCACTGACGCACGCTCTGTACCTGCTCGCGTATGACGAGGGCCGCGCCGCACGACGGACGTTCAAGGTCGAACGGATCTTGTCTGCCACGCTGACGCCCGAGACATTCGAGGCGCCGGAGGACTACTCGCCGGCCGCCGAGCTGGCGGGCGCCTGGGACGTGATCGCCGACGACGAACCGCTCAAGGTCGTGATCCGCTTCTCTCCGGCGGTGGCCAAACGCGCCGCCGAGACACGCTGGCACCCGAGCCAAGAGCTGGAGGAGCAGGCCGACGGATCGCTTATCTGGCGCGGCGAAGTGGCCGGCATGCGCGAGATCAGGATCTGGATCATGGGCTGGGGCGCGGACGCCGAGGTGCTCGAACCGACGGCTCTGCGCGACGACGTCGCCTCAGAGCTAGCCCGCGCTGCGGCGCTGTATGCCGGCTGAGCTAGACCGTGTCGGGTAGCGCCCGGCATGCTTCCACGAAGCGGCCCAGCCAGTAGCGCCACATCTGGTCGTGGAGATCAACCTGATCCGGCCGTAGGCCGACGTGGCGCAGCGTCACCCACGTCCGAGCGCCGTGGTCGATGGCATCGAAGGCAACGACGCTGGCCGCACCGAGCGGCCGATCGAGCCAGTCCCAGGTGAAGCTGATGTGCTGCGGCGGATCGAGGGCCAGGACCCGGCCGACGGCCTGCGCATCCCTCAACGTCGCCCGCAGCTCCCCGCCGACCCGCGCGTCCAACGATGCCGCGTCGAGCCAGCGGCGCAGCCCGTCGGCCGTCGCCACCAAAGGAAACACAAGATCCCGCGACGCCGCGACCTCGGCCTGGAGCTCGACTCGGTCGTTCACAGCGCTTCCGTGTGGTGCGTCGACGGCCGCAACCTGAAATAGGCCCAGAACGCGACCGATGCCAGGCCGTACAGCACGAGAAGGGCGATCAGCGTGACGAACGGCGTGCGCGTGGTATCTGAGAGGTAGCCGGCTCCGGCCGCCGGGTTGAGCAGCACGTGGGCGAAAGCGAAGATGCCCAGCCCGAGAAGCGCGATCCACACGATCCGGTTCCACTTGTAGACCGCGGCGCCAGGCAGGAAACGCATCGGCAGCATCGCGAACACCGCGTTCTCGATGCCGGCCACGACGACGGTCACCGTGGCCGACTGGAGCAAAGCGTTGGTGACCGGGTCGCCTCCGGCGGCTCCGCCGCGAATGAAAGCGAGCAGCACCCACGCCACGAACGCCGCGCCCAGCGACGTGCCGGCGGCCCACGCCTCGGCTTTACCCTCGATCTCGGGCGTCAGCTCGCGCGCGAAGAAGAAGCCGATGACCAGCCCGTACAGATAGCCGGGCTGGAAGTTCGCGATCCGACTTACCAGCACGCACACCAGAGCGATGATCAGCGACGCTGGCAGGGCGCGGGCGGTCAGCGGGATGCGTTGGTTGCGCGAGAAGTAGAAGAGCGACAACCCATACGCAACGAGGATGAGCAGCAGCCCGACGGCGAGCCCGGCGAGGGAGGCAAGCGACGTGAGGCTGATGCCGAAGGTCGGATCAAGAAACGAGTAGAGCAGCGCGGAGATGCCCACGAAGGCGAGGATCCCGAGCGGGGTACGCCAGACATCGCGGGCGGGCTGCCCGGGCTGCCTGTCGGTGACCTTCGCCTGCGTCGGCGGAGCGGGCTGAATCGTTGGCGGCAGCGGGCCGCCGAGCGGGTGCGTCTGATCGAGGCTTACCGACGCCGACGGAGCAATAGGTGTCGGTGTTCCCGTCATCGTCGCGGGCTGGCGCCGGCGGGCGATCTCGGCGCGCAGCCGGGCGATAAAGCGCAGCCACCAATCGCGCAGCTTTCGGCGGAGCGTGCCGACGCCGGCCATGACCGCGTCGTAGTTGTCCTCCAACGTGCTGTTGAACAGCGCGGACGGGAAGGGCACGAGCAGGACGACGCCGGCCGTGATGGCCACTGACTCGGCAACGACGACGGGGTCAAGGGTGATCTGGGTCGGGTCGGGCACGGACGAGGCGAAGCTCTGCACGACCGGCGCAAGGCCCGTTGGCGACAGGAGAGTCTGAAGCGAGTAGGTCTGCGACTGGCCTGGCGCGAGGCTGACCGGCCACGACAGCCCGGCGCCGTTGTCGAGCGCGAAATCACATGCGCACGTGTTCGGGAACAGCTGACCGTTGATTGCCGAGTAGACGTCCGAATAGACGCCCTCCATGTAGCTGCTGCCCGCCGTCAGCGGCTTGAACTGCTCGACGCGCGACCCTGGATCCTTGGTCACGACGCATGACGGCGCGCCGTCGTCGACACGCCCGAAGCCCGTGTCGGATTCCTGGAGGTAGCAATCGCCGGCGTGATAGAGCGATCCCGTCTGGGCCACCGGGCCGCCGTTGGTGACCTTGATGTCAGTGCGATATTGCTGGGTTCCCAGCACATAGCTGTCGGTCTGCTCGATGCGCAGGCCGGTCCCGGAGGCATCAACCGTCGTGACCACGCGCAACGGGTCAGCGGCAGACCCGCTGCCGGCCACGGCCGATTGGCCGGCACCCGTCCACGGCGTGATATCGACCGGGAACGCGCCCGACGAGATGGCGGCCGGTCCGTACAGGCTGCCGCCGACGAACAGGAAAGTGCCACACGAGCCGGTCGGGTCCTCTGGCGCGTAGAACTCGTACGACCGGTCCTCGACGTGGGCAATCTGGCAGTTCAGGTCGGGCGTGATCAGGACGTGCGACAGCGGGCCGGCCGAGCTGATGTCCGCGGCCGCGGCAGCAGCCGCGAACAGAAAAAGCTGTCCGCAGAGCAGGCCGACAACAAGCAGCACACGAACGATGCGCATTCCGCTCAGCATCAGGCGAAAGGATAGGTCCCCGCGGGAACGAAGAAACCGGCCCGTTTCGGGCCGGCTTCTCGCGGCGGGGTCGGGTTGAGCGGTCGCTCGGCTAGAGCTCCTTGACCGCGGCGACCAGCTGGGTCAGGCCGTCCTTCGCGTCGGCGAAGAGCATGCCCGTCTTGGGGTTGGCGTACAGCTCGTTGTCGATGCCCGCGTAGCCGGGCCGCATCGAGCGCTTCATGACGATGATCGATCGCGCATGGTCGACATCGAGGATGGGCATGCCGTAGATCGGGCTCTGCGGGTTCGATCGCGCCGCCGGGTTGGTGACGTCGTTGGCACCCACTACGAGCGCAACGTCGGTCCGATCGAACTCCGGGTTGATCTCCTCCATCTCCTTGAGCTGCGGGTACGGCACGTTGGCCTCGGCCAGCAGCACGTTCATGTGGCCCGGCATACGCCCGGCCACGGGATGGATCGCGTACGAGACCTCGACACCACGCTGCTCGAGCAGGTCGCCGAGCTCGCGGCAGGCATGCTGCGCCTGGGCCACGGCCAGGCCGTAGCCGGGGACGATGATCACCTTCTGCGCGTAAGCGAGCTGGATGGCTGCGTCGTCGAGACTCACCTCACGCACGGTGCCGAACGTGCCCGCGCCCGGCCCTGCGCCAGCCGCGGCATCACCGGTCCCGAAGCCACCGACCATGATGTTCGCGATCGATCGGTTCATGGCATCGGCCATGAGCTTTGTCAGGATCGCGCCCGAGGCGCCGACAAGCGCGCCGGCGATGATCAGCACTGGGTTGCCGATGACGAAGCCGGCCATGGCCGCGGCAGTGCCGGTGAACGAGTTCAAGAGCGAGATCACGACAGGCATGTCCGCGCCGCCGATGGGCAGCACCAGGGTGATGCCGAAGGTCAGCGCTGACACGACCACCAGACCCAGGACGATGAGTTGAACGTCCGAGGTGAGGACGACCGTGCCCGCCGAGGCGAGAACGAGCACCACGAGTCCGGCGGCGACGATCAGCGCGGTAAGCGCGGTGACCAGACGTGAGCCGGGGAATGTGATCGGCTGGCCCGGGACGAGACCCTGGAGCTTGCCGGAGGCGATCAGGGAGCCCGAGAACGTGACGCTGCCGATGGCAGCGCCGAGGACGACGAAGACCGCGGTGGAAACGGAGAGCTCAGGCGTACCTGCGATGCGGACGAAGTCGTCGATTGCCACCAGGGCAGCCGCGCCGCCGCCGACCGCGTTGAAGAGCGAGACGAGCTGCGGCATCGCCGTCATGGCGACCTTGCGCGCCATGTACAGGCCGATCCCACCGCCAATAACGAAGCCGACCAAGATGATCGCGATCGCGGTCACGCCCATGCCACCGGAGTGGATGGCGTTACCTGGCGTCAGCAGCCACAGGAAGGTGACGATGACGGCGAGCGCCATGCCCGCCGCGCTGAGCTGGTTGCCCCGCCGGGCCGTGGCAGGGCTGTTCATCTGGTGCAGGCCGAGCACGAATGCGGCCGCGCCGGCCAGCCAGCTGAAGAAAACGAGTGTGTAGATCCAGGCGTCCGACATGACTACTTGCCCTCCGCGGCGCCGGCCGCGCCGGTGCCCGTGCCGGGAGTACCGACCGGAGCGCTCGCCGCCTCGGCAGCAGGTGCTGCCTTCGCCGGCTCGCGCCGTCGGAACATCTGGAGCATTCGGTCGGTGAC
>DATCGV010000102.1:0-12514 GCA_036508755.1 Candidatus Limnocylindrales bacterium
CGGGTCGTTGATGTCCTCGACATCGGCCTGGCGCTGGGTGACCAGGGCGATCGGCGAGCTGTCGGCGACGGCCTTGTTGAGCGCCTGGACCGACTTGTCGCGGCCGACCTGGAGCGGGACGATCATCTCGGGGAAGATCACCGTCTCGCGCAGTGCGACGAGCGGCAGCTCGCGTACCCGCGACTGGGGGTGCGATTGCTCTGGCTGCTCAGCCTGCACGGCCCGCTCGTCGGGATTGGTGGTTTCAGTCATGGTGCTCCTTGGGGGGTCCTTATCTGTCAGCGGTGGTGGCCGCACGTTCGTTGGTGAGTGTGCTGATTTCGTTGTCGAGCTCGTCGCCGAGCTCATCTGTGCCGAGCTCGTCGACGTCTGATGTGACCTTGCCTTTGAATTCCTTGCTGTTGTTGTCGTTCGCACGGTTCTCGTAGAGCGTCTCGAGGATGCGCATACCGAGGCGCTCCTCGAGCGCGAACAGGACGCGCACTCCTGCCAGGTTGACCCCAAGGTTGTGCGTCAGGTGGCGGATCCACAGGACCCGCCTGATGTCCTTCTCGGAATAGAGACGGATGTTGCTGCGCGTTCGCGCTGGACAGATCAACCCCTCCAGCTCGTAGATGCGCAGCGTCCTGGGATGGACGCGAACCAGCTCGGCGGCGACGCTGATGACGTATACCGGCCGCTCTGGGTCGCGTCCCAGGCGCTCATCCGTCGTTTGATCGGCCATAGATCAGGCGCTCCGCTCCGTGCTCGTTTCGGGTTTGGCCGCGGAGTCCGCGTCCACGTGAAGCGCATCGGCGGTCTGATGGACCTCGAGCGTGAGCTCATCGTCGCCGCTCAGCGCGGTTTGGCGCGAACGTACGAAGGGCTCAGCGAGCTTGCGATCCATCGCCCGGCGCAGCGAGATCAGCTCACCGAGCGGATTGGTTCTGCGAATGAGTGTCATTGCCACATACCTCCGTGCCCGTCTGGTGCTCGAGTCTGCAGCGTGCCCGCGTGCTTGGGCGGGACGGGGCGCTAACCTAAACCTTGACAATGACGTTGTCAAGACACTTAACGTCGACGCGCAAAGTCTGTTGTCAGCGAGCGACACGCGCGCACTCGCCAGGCCGAGCTGCGGAGGCCCCTAGCTCGTCGGCGAGGTGTCGATCGCGCTGATCCTCCAGCTGTAGGAGTCGAAGCCACCAAAGGGCAGCCAGGTGAGCTGCGGCTGGTCATCCTGCTCGAGCCAGATCGTCATCTCGCGCTCGACAACGACGGTCTGCTGGCCGGCAGTCGGAATGAAGCCGAGCACCGTCGTTTGAACGCGTTCGTCGCGCACGATCTCGACCGTTATCGCGACGCGGCCGTCGCCGCTCACCTCGGGCTCGCCAAAGCGCAGGCTGTCAAAAGGATGATCGGCATCAAGGCCCGAGTCCTCGCCGTACGTCGCCGCGGCCGCCGCGACGCGCTGGCTGAGCATCTGGCCTTCGGCGTTCCACTCGGCACTGACGGAGTCGGGCGTCCGTGCCGCCGCAAAGAGCGGCGCGGCGGCCTCCGGCCGGTTGTCCATCCACGCCCCGATGTACTCCTGGAGCGTGGCGCTCGGCGATCCATGGCGGCCGCCGAGCAGCCAGAAGAGAGTGAGCACGGTCAGCGCGATGGGCAGCAGGCCGACGATGGCCAACTCGCCGCCGGCCCGGCCGCCCATTCGGATCGCCCGCTGATGCGCGTCGACCGCCTGCGCGATCCATACGACGATCAGCGCGACAAGCGGCGGAAACACGATCAGCCAGCGCGTGCCGTCGATCAGGCCCATGGCCAGAAGCACGACGGCGGCGACGGCCACCGGCTGGAGAATCAGCAGCAACCAGCCGCGCCGGTCGCCGAGCATGACGTGGCCCAGCCCCCAGCCGACGATGGCCGCACGCAGGACGCTCCCGGCCGACGGTACGTGCCAGACCGGCTGAGCCTCGTTCGCCGGCGCGGCCTGCGCGGCCTGCGCGGCCGGCCCGGCCTTCGATTCCACTCGCGCGCCGCGATCAGCGCGTCAGTGCCGGGTCGCCTATCTGCTCCCCTTCGCCGATCAGCTCGCGGCGCAGCGAACGCTGACCCTCTTCTCCCGTGCGCGAAACCGCGAGCACCTTGTCGCCTGCCTGGAGGACCGTCTCGGGCCGGACCTGGAGGACGCTGTTGCCCCTCAAAAGCAGGAAGAGCGAGCAGCCCTCAGGCAGCGCGAGCTCACTCGGCCGTTTGCCGACCGCCGGGGATCCCTCGCTGATCTGGGCCTCGTCCAGGTCGAGCTGGCCGCCCTTTAGCTGGGCGATGTGGAGCAGCTCGTGGACGGGGATGTCCTGCTCTATCGCGGAAAGGACCATGCGCGTTGGGCTGATGATCTCGTCGACACCCAGGTGCCGGAACAGCCCCTCGTTCTGGGGGTTGTTCACGCGCGCGATCGTGCGCGGGACGTCGAAGTGGTGCTTGGCCATCTGGCACACGACAAGGTTGTCCTCGTCGTCGCCGGTCACTGCGGCCACGATCGACGCACGGTTGGCGCCTGCCTCGGCGAGATGCTTGCCTTCGCAGCCATCGCGGTTGAGGACGATGCTGCCCAGCTCATCGGCGATCTGGCGCGCGCGAGTGCCGTTCTTCTCGAGGACGACCAGCTCGTGGCCGGCATCGAGGAGCTCCTTGGCGAGGTAGTAGCCGACCTTCCCGCCTCCGACGACGACGATGTACATGACTACCTCTCCGCGGCGAGCGTCGGCGCCGCGCCGTTGTGGTGTTCGTGGTGCTGCTCGGCCTCGCGCACCCCATCGGCGCCGGGATCGCCCGACAGCCCGGTATAGCGCGCAATGGCGTCGACGAGCACGCGCGTCCGGCAGATCGTGGACAGCCCGAGCATCGTGTATGCCTCCGCACGCACCGGGTCGTTGATCTTGGCCAGGACGTTCTTGACGCCGAACGTCTCGGCCGCCAGCTGGGCGGCGAACGCGTTGCGGTTGTCGCCCTCGGTCAGTGCGAAGAAGTAGTCGGCGGTCTCCGTGCCGACACGCCGCAGCACATCTTCGTCAGTGCCGTCGGCACGAATCGCCTGGCCGGGGAAGTCCGGTTCAAGGCGGTTGAAGGCGTCGGTGCTGATGTCGACGATGGTTACCTCGTGCCCGGCACGAGCCAGCCGCTCGGCCAGGCCGGCCCCGACGCGGCCGCAGCCAATGATCACTGCGCGCACTTTGTTATCAAACCTCCGTCGTCAACGGCCGTTGCCGCGTACCCGATCGCGTAAGCTCCGGCCGCGCAGCGCGCCGGGCGCCGCGGGCGCCAGAATCTTCTCGGCGGGCGGGATTGTCGCGATGTTCGTCGTGGGAATTGGTTCGCGAGCCACGATCACCTCGCAGGGTGCGTTCTGGAAGACGTATGGGATCGTGCCACCGATGGCGAAGTCGCCACCGAAGCGCTTGCGATAGGGCAGGCCCAGGATGATCACATCGGCGCCGATCTCGATCGCCTCGTCGACGAGCGCCGCCGCTACCTCGCGCGCCTGGAGCAGGTCGCCCGTCAGCTTGATCTTGTAGCGCTCGGCGATTCCCTCAGCCAGGTCGAGCACGGCCGATGCGGCCTCGTTTTCCACGGTCAGCTCGTCGGACAACTCGTGGCTCCAGTCGACCTCGATCACATGGATAGCCACCAACTCGGCCGAGGTCAGCTTCGCCAGCTGGCAGCCGAGGGTGACCACGAGTTCATCTGTCGGACCGCCATTGAGAGCGAGCGCCGCCTTCCGAAAGGGAAGGTGCCCGCGGGAATCAGCCATTCGCGCCGAAGGTTAGCACCGGCCTCCCCCTCGGCCGGGGTTGTCGTCCGCCAGGCCGTCAGGACACGGGCTCGGTGATCCGGTCGTCGTCCTCGCGGCGGTAGGGGACATTGACGACGACGGTATGTGGACGGCCGATCAGCGCCTGGCGCAGTCGGTTCGTCGACTGGTTGTAAAGCAGTCGCTCCCACCAGCTGCGGGCCACATATTCGGGGAGGACCACGAAGGTCACCGGCTGCTCCTTGTCGTCTGGCCAGGTCTGCTCGAGGACGTCGAGATAGGCGATCATTGGCCCGACCAGCGCCCGGTAGGGCGACTCGACGATGACCAGCGGCACGTCCGGCAACTGCCGTTCCCAGCGCTCACGAATGCGGGCTGCCTCCTCGGGCTCGTCCGAGATCAGCACCGCGCGGATGTCGGGTGCGATCGAGCGCCCGACGTTGACCGCCTGCACGACGGCACGCGTTATACCGGGCACTGGCACGATCACGCGCTCCTCGCGGTGCGGCGGCGCGATGACGGCGTCCTCGCGAACGCTGAGGTGTGCCGCCGAGGCCTTGTACTGGCGATGGATGAACAGCATCATCAGCACGAGCAGCGGGATGATCACCGCGACGAGCAGCGACGTGGGCGACTTGGCCACAGTGACCACGACCGCCACCGTCGCGGTCAGTGCCATGCCCGACCCGTTGAGCAGCAGCTTCATGCGCCACTGCGGGCCGCGCTCGCGCAACCAGTGCACGACCATGCCCGCCTGGGAGATCGAGAACGATACGAAGACGCCGACGGCGTATAACGGAATGAGCGCGTGGGTGTCGCCGCCGAAAATGATCACGAGGCCGATCGCGACGGCGCTCAGGACGAGGATGCCGGAGGTGAAGGCAAGCCGGTCGCCGCGGAAGCTGAACTGGCGCGGCATGAAGCCGTCACGGGCAAGGATCGCGCCGAGGCGCGGGAACGCGTTGTAGCTCGTGTTCGCGGCGAGAAACAGGATCAGCGCCGTGAAGATCTGGAAGAGGTAGAACAGGATCGAGTTGTTGCCGTACGCGATCGCGGCCACCTGGCTGATGACCGTCTTGGTCGCCGGTTCGTCGATCGGGACCACACCGAATGCGTCGGCGATGACGGTCATGCCGACGAAGAGGATCGCGAGCAGGACAGCCATCGCTGTCAGTGTCGCCGCTGCGTTCCTTGGCTCCGGCGGCTTGAACGCCGGTACCCCGTTGGCGATCGCCTCGACGCCGGTCAGGGCGACCGAGCCGCCGGCGAAGGCGCGCAGGATCAGGAGGATGCCGAGCGGCTCGAGCGGGTTCGGTGCACCGGGCAGCGGGTCGGGCGGCGGGGCGCCTTCGCCGTTGAACATCTTGACCAGGCCGATCACGATCATCAGCAGGGCCGAGAAGACGAACAGGTAGGTCGGTAGCGCGAAGATGTTGCCCGACTCGCGCAGGCCGCGCATGTTGCCGACCATGATCAGCAGGATGGCGATGACGCCGATCCAGACGCGTGCGTCGTTGAACAAGGGGAAGGCCGAGATCAGCTGCTCGACTGCGGAGGTGGTCGAGACGGCGACGGTCATGGTGTAGTCGACGAGCAGCGGCCCCGGCCGCGACGAGGGCAGCCAGCGTGGTCAGATTGGCGCGCGCAACCGCGTAGGCCCCGCCGCCGGACGGATAGACATATCCGATCTGGCGATAGCTTGTCGAGACGACGGCGAGCATGATGGCGATGGCGATTGCGACCGGCAGGCTGAAGATCAGTGCACCGGCCCCGGCAACGACCAGGACGCGCAGGATCTCATCTATCGCGTAGGCCGACGAGCTGATCGCGTCGGAGCTGAATATGGCCAGGGCCTTCTTCTTCGACAGACGCTCCTCGATCTCCTCGTGGATCGAGAGCCGCCGGCCGAACAGGATGTGGCGCATGCTCTCGATCAACCGGCCCGTCGGCGTGCGCGGCATCGATGCCGTCTCGCGCGCGACGAGGGTGCCCGGGCCCGAGTAGCGGAAGTACTGGGCGTGCGGGCGATCGACGCGCATGCGTCGATCGCCCGGCTTGCGGCCATGCAGCCAGGGCTTCATGGAGCCCGTGCGGTCAGGGTCGGTCATCTGCCACTCACAGCCCGTAGGCCAGCCGGGTCACGAGGCGGACGGGCAGTTTGCGTTCGGTCATCAGCTTCTGGACACGCCCGATGGGGTACTCGACGCGGTGCCATTCGAGCGTCCCCGCCTCGCTGTCGAAGAGCATCGCGCTTGCCCGTGGGTCGCCGTCGCGCGGCTGGCCGACGCTGCCCGGGTTGGCGATGACGCGCTCCTCGCCCAGCTCCAGCTGTGCGCCGTCATCGGGCTGGAGCCCCTCCATCCTGCCGTCGCGCTCGCGGTACGCGATCGGAATGTGGGTGTGCCCGACGAGGCAGTGCGTCGTTTCGAATGAAGACAGATTCGCGCGCGCGATGCTCGAGGTGAAGATGTACTCCCACGTCGGGTCGCGCGGGCTGCCGTGGACGAGCGTGAAGGGCAGGTGGATCGAGCGCTGGGGCAGCGCCGCGAGCCAGTCACGCGTCGCACGGCTGATGTGGCTCGCGGTCCACTCAACCGCGCTGCGCGCGTCGTCGTTGAAACTGTCAGTGTCCAGGTCCCCCACCGCAGCGGCGTCGTGGTTGCCGCGCACACCCGTTGCGTTCTCCTGCGCCAGGCGAGCGACCACCTCGTTCGGCTGCGGTCCATAGCCGACGACGTCGCCCAGCTGCCAGAGCGCGTCGTAGGGCTTGAGCGCGTCTAGCACTGCTTCCAGCGCGGGCAGGTTGCCGTGAATGTCAGACAGCACGGCTATCCGCATCGGCGGTCAGGGTAGCGGCCGGCGTCGGCGCTCGCCTGCGGAGCGCGGATACCGGTCCGGAGTTGGCCGCACTTTACGGATAACGACGAGGCAGTCGCCGTCGAGGCCGATCTTGGCTGCGCCGGCAAGACCGACGATACGGGTCCCCGCGCCGCCAGCGGCCTGGACGATGCGCCGCGCATCGGCGATCTCTGCATTGAGCGCGGTGCGTGCTGCCGCGTCGCTCGCGCGCTTCCAGGCGACAACGTGTCCACCGCGGCGCGCGAGCGGAAGGCCCAGTTCGGCAACCTCGGCGACCGTGCCAACGGCGCGTGCCACGACCAGGTCCCAGCCGTCGCGCTGATCCGGCTCGTCGGCCAGGTCCTCGGCACGTTCGGCGAGCGCCACGATCTCCGGCTGCGGGGCCGGCGCGGCGCGCAACGCGTCGCTGACGACGGCCGCGGCGGCCCCCAGGAAGGATGCCTTCTTGGCGATCGAGTCGACCAGTGCGGCGCGCCGCGCCGGCAGCGCGATGGCGAGCGGCAGGCCCGGAAAACCCCCGCCACTGCCGATGTCGAGCAGCGTCACTTCCGCGCGCCCGCGAGTCAGCTGGCGGAGTGCGGGCACGGCGACGAGCGCGTCGAGAACGTGGCCGCGGGCAATGTCGCTGGCCGTGCGCAGGCCGGACAGGTTGATGTGCACGTTCCAGGCGATGAGGAGCTTGACATGGGCCTCGACGGCGGCGCGCTGTGCCTCGCTCAGCTCAAGGCCGATCTCGCGCAGGCCGGCGTCCAATAACGCCGTGAAGCCAGGCTCGAGTGGGGCCAGTCCGGCAATCTCGCGCGGCAGAGCCTCGCGCTCCGCGGCCGGCGAAGGTCGCCCTGGGAGCGAGGACCGATCAGTGACGTCCATGCCCGAACGCCGCTGAACCGTTGCGTTGTCCTCGCTCCCATTGGCGTGACGTTTCCGACACCACCGGCCTTTCAGTTTTCCCCCGCTGGCCGGCTGATCTGACCAGGTCTCCCCGGTCGCCGAAGCCGGCGAGGTTACCGTACTCGGTCTGGGACGCCTCCCCGCTGGGGCGCGCCAGTGGTGTGGAGGGCGCGAGTCTCGCCAGCGCCGGGCGCATGGTCAACCCGCTTTTCCACGAGTTCACGCACGCCATGCCGGAATGTGGAGAACGCGTCGTCGCGCGGGGCGTGTTGTGGATGAAGCGGGCGGTCAGTCGGCAGTGCGTGCCCGGACGGGACGGCCCATGCTGCGGCGCACGACCTCCATGACCTCCTCGGTGTACGCCCCGGCCTCGCCCGTCCTGACTGCCGTGGCCAGGCAGCCGGCGACGTGGTCCTCCATCAACAGCAGCGACACCGCGTCGACCGCGGCACGCAGCGCCGCTGTTTGCTGCAGGATGTCGATGCAGTACTCCTCGCGCTCGATCATCCGCGCGATGCCCCGCACCTGGCCTTCCATGCGCGCCAGGCGGCGCGCCAGCTGGGCTCGATCCTTGGTGTAGCTGTGGCGTGACGGCGCTTGGGCGGTGTGCGCATCGGATGGCGTTGTCATACTGCCTGGGAGTATATCGCGACCGACGGTCGACGAGCGGCGTGCTGCACGCCTCCGAGGCGCGGACGGGCTAGACTGGCCTTCGATGGACAGCCCGGACTGGCTGCGTACGCAACTCACCTCGTTCACGTGTCCCGCCTGCGGCCGTCGCTACCGCGGCGCGCGGATCCAGCTCCTGGCCGAGCGTGATGGTCTCTATTTCGTCGACCTCGACTGCTCACGGTGCGGGAGCCACACCGTCGCCATCGTGACTGTCGACGTCGACGAGTCAGAAGTGTCGATCCTCGACGCGTCGGACATCGAGCTTGCCGTTGACCTCGAGCCCGAGCACCTGGGCGAGGAGCTGCCGAGCGGCGCGGCGCCTGTGACCGGCGACGATGTGCTCGATATGCACGAGTTACTTTCCGGCTACGACGGGGATATCCGCGAACTGCTGGCTGCCGGGGTCGACGGTCTGGACGACACCGGGCGCCGGTGACCGACCAGGCCCGGTTCGCCCACGCCAGCGAGGCGGAGCTGGCCCGGATTCTCGACTACTACGGGGTTCGCTGGGAGTACGAGCCGCGGACCTTCCCGATCATGTGGAGCCTCGATGGAAAGGTCGTCGAAAGCTTCTCGCCGGACTTCTACCTGCCCGATCTGAACGTCTACGTCGAGCTGACCACGCTCAAGCAGAGCCTCGTGCGGCGCAAGAACCGCAAGCTGCGGCGGCTGCGCGAGCTCTACCCCGACATCCGGGTGAAGCTCTTCTACGGCAAGGACTTCCGCGCGCTGATGCTCAAGTACGGCCGCTTCGACCTCGCCGCGTCGCTCAGCGGCCTTGAGGGTCAGGTTGCGGCCGATCGCGCCAACGCCCAGCCCAAGCTGGCGCTCGTCGTCCCAGCAGCAGCGGCAGGTGATCCGGCCGGCGTGATCAGGAGCGAGCCCGCAGCACTCGCGACGGCAGCTGGTGAGCCGGATGAGGAACTCGTCGGGTCCGTCGCTCGAGGGCGGACTCGTCTGTCACGCGGCTCGCGCCGGCGCCGTGGCCGGCGAGTCTTTCAGGCGGCGCGCGGCGGCGCGTAACTGGACATCTGACCACGCGCGAGAATCGGCCACAGGAGGGGTTCATTGATGGTTCAGGCACATAAAGAGGCGCGCTCGCCGGATCTGCGCGCGGACATCGGCGAGGTGCTCATCACCGAGGACGAGATTCGGGCCAAGGTGAAGGAGCTTGGCGCTCGGATCTCGGCCGACTACGCGTCAAGCTCGGTGACGCTGGTCAGCGTTCTGAAGGGCTCACTGCCATTCATGGCCGACCTGATGCGCGCCATCACGATGCCCGTCCAGATCGACCTGATGGAGGTCTCGTCTTACGGCGGCGCGACGACCGAGACCAGCGGCCTCGTGCGCATCCTCAAGGACCTCAGCTCATCCATCGCCGGTCGCGATGTGCTCATCGTCGAGGACATCATCGACACCGGGCTGACCCTGAATTACCTGCTGCGCTACCTACGCGGCAAGAACCCTGCCTCGCTGCGCATCTGCGCGCTGCTCGACAAGCCCGCCCGGCGCCTGGTCGAGATCCCGATCGACTACACCGGCTTCACCATCCCGGACGAATTCGTGGTTGGCTACGGCCTCGACTTCGGCGAGATCTACCGCAACCTGCCGTTCATCGGCGTGCTGCGCCCGGAGCTCTACCAGACCACCTAGAGGATCTTCGACAGGAAGGCCTTCGTCCGCTCCTGGACAGGGGCGCTGAAGAAGTGCTCGGGCGTGCCTTCCTCGATGATCTGGCCGTCGTCCATCATCACCACACGGTCGGCCGCCTCGCGCGCGAAGCCCATCTCGTGGCTGACGACGATCATCGTCATGCCCTCGTGGGCGAGCTCCTCCATGACCACGAGCACCTCGCCGATCATCTCCGGGTCGAGCGCGCTGGTCGGCTCGTCGAAGAGCATCAACGCCGGCCGCATGGCCAGCGCGCGGGCGATCGCGACGCGCTGCTGCTGACCACCTGACAGCTGGGCCGGATAGGTCTCGACCTTGTGCGCCAGCCCGACCCGGTCGAGCAGGCTGCGCGCGATCTCCCTGGCCTCCTCCGGCTTCTGGCCGCGGACAAGCACCGGCGCCTCCATGACGTTCTCGAGCGCGGTCTTGTGCGGGAACAGGTTGAAGCGCTGGAAGACGAAGCCGATATCGCGCCGCTGCCGGGCGATCTCCTTCTCCTTCTCCTCGACCAACCGGCCGTTGTCCCGGCGATAGCCCATCAGGTGGCCGCTGACCTCGATCGTGCCGCCGTTGATCTTCTCGAGATGGTTGATGCAGCGCAGGAACGTGGTCTTGCCCGATCCGGACGGTCCAATGATCAGGACGACCTCGCGCCGCTTGACCTCGAGCGAGACGCCCTTGAGCACCTCGAGACGGCCGAAGCTCTTGCGCACGTCCTTGGCCGCGACCACGACGTCGTCCGCCGCGTCCGGGGCGCCGACGACGTCGAGCAGGTGATCGCCGATCTCGACCATCAGTGCGTGCCCGCCGTCGCCGTGTCAGCGGCCGATCCACGGAATGAGAAGAGCCGATCGAGCAGCCCACCGCCGGCCTGTGAGCCCGGCGTCCCGCGCGCAAGTCGGCGCTCCATCCAGCCCTGGATCACGCCCCAGATCGTCGTCAGGAGCAGGAACCAGAGAGCGCAGGCCAGGTACATCTCGAAGGGCAGAAAGTTGTTGCCCTGCTTGATGACAAACGTGTTGTACAGCTCCTGCACGCCCAGGACGAAAAGCAGGGCAGTTGTCTTGAGCATGTTGTTGAACTCGTTGCCGAGCGGCGGAACGATGATCCGCGCAGCCTGAGGCAACACGATTCGGCGCATGGCCTGGCCGTAGGTCATGCCCAGGCTCTTGGCCGCCTCCATCTGGCCCGGGTCGATCGACAGGATTCCGGCGCGGATGATCTCGGTCATGTACGCGCCTTCGTTGAGGCCCAACGCGACGATCCCCGCCTGGATCGCGCCGGTGATGGTGAAACCGAAGAGGACCAGGTCGGGCCAGCCGAAGATGTGCGCCGCGCCCAGGCCGAAGTAGAAGAAGACCAACTGGACCAGCAGCGGCGTACCGCGGAATATCCACAGGTACAGGGCTGACAACCAGCGCAAGGGGGCTTTGCGGGAGAGCCGGCCGAGCGCTCCGAGGACGCCGAGCACGACGCCGATGATCTGGCTGATGACGGAGATGACGACGGTCAGCAGCAGCCCGTTGATGATGAATTGATCGGGCTGGAAGATCGCGTCGCCGAAGGCATCCGTGTTGAACTTCATGGAGCCGCTCGAGCAGCCGGCGACAAGCAGCAGACACATGAACGCCCCGGCCAGGACAAGCCTGTACCGGGGCGTTCCCGTGAACCTGGGCGCGCCGAGAAACGCCACCCTGGCTGCTTACTGGGTCTTGTTGATCTGGCCGGCGACGGCTGCCGTGACAGCGCCGTCCTGGTCGCCGTACTTGGTCAAAATCGCCATGTACGAGCCGTCGTTGATCATCGAGACCAAGGCCGCCTGCACGCCCTGCTCCAGCTCCTTATGGCTCGGGTCGGTCGTAGTCACCTGCGGGACGCTGATGCCTTCGAGTGCGACGCCGAGCACGACGCCCGAGAGTGCGAACGCATCGGGATGCTGGACGGTGTAGTAGCCGGCCACCGGTGAGTCGGCAAAGTAAGCGTCGACCTTGCCGGTCTGGAGCGCCAGTAGGGCATCGCTGTCCTTGCCGAAGGTCGTCACCGTTATGGCGGGCTTACCGGCCGCCGTGCACGCCTTAGACAGGCCCTGGCCCTTGTAGCTGCCTGTGCCATTCAGATAATCAACTTCCGTCGTGCCCGTCTCGGCCGCGATCTTCTTGCCGCACAGGCTGTCCTGGCTCGTGATGCCGGCCGGGTTTCCGGTGGCGACGACGAACGACTGGCCGGCCTGGAAGTACGGGATCATGTCGACCTGCAGGATGCGGTCGGCGGTGATGTTCTGGGCGCTGGCGATCATGTCGCACTTGCCGCCCTGCAGGGCCGCGATGATCGTGTCGAAGACCGAGTTCTGGATGACCGGAGTCAGGCCCAGGCGTTGAGCAATGCCCTGGGCGATCTCGATGTCAGAGCCGATCGGATTGCCGCTGGCGTCGAAGAACTCCTGCGGCGGATAGGGGATGTCCGAGCAGATAACGAGCTTGCCGGCGAATTCCAGCTGACCCGACGGCACAGTCGCTACCACGGCAGCCGAAGCCGGGGCCGACGGGGGGGCAGGTGGGGCAGGCGTGGAAGACAGCGATGGCGCTGGAGTTGCCGGCGCATGGCTGGCCGGCGCCGAGCTGGCGCCAGGGGTTG
>DATCGV010000103.1:0-19196 GCA_036508755.1 Candidatus Limnocylindrales bacterium
GACCGCCTGCGGCGGTCGCGCTGGCGGCTGAACTGCGCCGGGCTTGACGGCCGCCGGTTCGTCGGGCTGGGCCGTCCGGGCAGGTCCGCCGATGGAGGCACTGGCGATTGGCGGGGTGACGGCCGCTGGCGGCGCGGGTGCAGCACTTGTGGCCGGGGCACGACCCGCCCGGAAGCGGAAGCTGGGTGGCTGGGGCTGTTCAGGGGGCGGCGGCGGCGCAGGCGCTGGCGGCGCGGCCGGCGCGGGTGTTGGCGGCGCGGGCGGCGCGGGTGGTGGTTCCGGTGCAGGCCTGGATGCGGCCGTTGGCGGCGGCGCGTATCCGCCGAAAGGACTCGAGGCGCCGAACGCCGCGAGGTCGGGAGCCGGCGCCGCCGCGGGCGGCGGCGCCGGAGCGGGCGGCGGCGCGGCCGGTGGCGCGGGAATTGGCGGTGACGGCTCTGGAGCCGGCACGGGTTCGGGCGGTTGTGCGGGCGGCGGCGGTTCGGGAGCGAGCACCGGCGGAGGCTCGGTTGGCGGCGGCGATTCAGGGGCAGGCGGCTCGCTGTCGGCCGGCGTCGCCTGGACAGCAGCCGGGTCGACCTTGACGCCGGTCCATTCGAGGAAGCTCGCGCACTTCGAGCAGAAGATGTCGCTCTCAGCGTTGATCGTTCCGCACTTGGTGCAGCGAATCAACTCAACCCCTCAGCTAACGACGATGCAGGCGAAGCCGATGGTAAGCGGCGCGGGCTGCGCGCAAGCAGTCAGTTTTCGACGATCTCGATCATGTGCGGAACGTGGGCAGGTTTCGCGGCGCTTACGAGCGCGTCGAGCCGGTCGCGGTCGACGCTGCCCTTCTTGGCCGGCTTGATACGCACCGTCAGACCGAACTGCGGCTTGCCCGGGACCGCCGCGTCGGTAGTGGTCGACCACGCCGCGCCGCCGTTGTCGATGATCTGTACCTCGCCCGCGGCGAACAGCTTGACGTGCATCAGCAGCCCGTTGACGGTGCCACGGTTGCGGTACAGCTGCGCGGCGAGGGCGACGATTGCCCGGCGGCGCTCGAGCGACCAATTCTCATCAGGCATGAGGCCGACCCAGCTGGAGAGCCAGTCGAGGAAATCCTCGGGCGTCAGCGCCGGGTCGAGGTACGTGGCGAAGTTGTCGATCGCGCCGATGGCCGGAGCGAGCACCTCGTCGAAGGCACGCGTCAGCTCGCGGGCAAGATCGTCCTCCTGGTACAGCCCGGGCAGGTTGTCGATGAGCGGCCACGGTGAGGCGTAGCCATCAACCGTGCCGCGGCCGTGGCCGTGGCGGCCGGGTGCGTCCGCCGCAGGGCTCACTTGGCGCCCTCGACCATTACCTGGTGGTCGTACGAGAACACCAGGGCATGAGGCTCAACCTCGAGCCGGTCGGTCGTCTTGCCGCGCTCGCCGGTCAACGGATCGGCGCCGAAGATGCGCACGTCCTCGACCATCTCCGTCCCACGCAGTCCCTGCAGCGCGGCAAAGACCTCGCCGCTCAACACGGCACGGCCGAACGGCCAGCCAGTGCCGTCCGGACCGCCAACGATCGGGTGGAAGTAGCGGAAGAGGGTGGCGAGGGCCTGCTCCTGGAGCCGGCTGGGATCGCTTCGCGTGCGTGCGCGCAAGCGTGCGACCACGGTCACGCCGCGATAGACGGGCGGCTCGACAAGGATGCGTGTGCCGATGAGCCTCGTCTCGTCCAGTCGTTGGGTGATCTTCTCGAGCGTGCTTTCAGCCGGCACGAGCTGGTCAAACTTGACCCGAAAGTCGCCGGTCGGCACGGCCGGCACCACGAGCAATCGAATGAAGCCCGCGTCGGCTCCATCGCCGCCGGTCAGCGCTCGGACGCGCGCCACCTCCGGCGCGGCCTCGCGCGCGATGTGCTCGAAGTCCTCCGCTGTGACGGCGCGATCGCGCGTACGCAGCAGGATCGGGCCGCGCACCTTGGCCGATTCGACGTCCTCGCCGTCGACACCGCCCTGCCCAGCGCGCCGATTCTCGACCCGTCCGACGTACGGGATTGATGCCTTGAGCATGGTCAATGCGCGCGCCGCGATGTTGCCGCCTGCTCCCCCGCCAGCGCGGTACGAGGGCACGCGCATGTTGGCCCCCTTGGGTGGCACCGCGCCGTAGTTGCGCATCGATCCGTCGACCAAACGCACGGCTGGCCCGAACTCGATCTCGCCGCGCATGGCGTCGAGGACAAAGTGGCGATCGTCTGGGCCACTCGTCGCGAAGTTCGGTCGTTCCGTCCATTCGGACCAGTCGTCACCCGATTCGTCGATCTCGAGCACGAGCGGCGTCTCACCGGCGACCACCGGACGGTGCTTGAGCTGCACCCGCTGACCGGACACGCCCTCCGCGGAGCCCACGAATTCGTTGCGGATCAGCTCCGCGTTGATCGCCTCAGCCGTGCCGCCGATCGTGAACGCGGAGAGCTCCATGATCTCCGGTGACGCGCTGTACAGCGGCTGTCCTTCTGTTGCCTCCACGATCCTTGCCCGCAGCCAGCCGGCACGGACGCGGTTGATGGCGAACGCTGTGTGGTCACGGGGAACGTGCAGGATGACGTCGCCCGCTCGGTTCAGGCCGCCGGTCGTGTCGCGGTCCAGGTCACACGCGGTCCAATCCTCACCCGTCCATGCCTCCCAGACGAGTGGCGGATTGTCTGGATCGACCCCGACGCCCTCGATGCGGCAGTTGAAACGCAGGGTCACAGCGCAAGCCGGAATCGGTTCGCTGAGCCCGACAAGCAGGACGTCGCCCGGCTTTGGCGGGCTGTCGAAGCAGAAGAAGCCGCTTCGAATGGCCAATGCATCGCTGTGGTCGCGGACCTCGCTCGGTCCGATCATCGACGCCGCATTCTGAAGCGAGCAGGAGATGATCGGCCGCTCCTCTGTCGTGCTGAAGACCACCGGCGGCTGGGCCCCGGTGCGCACCGTCGCAACCTCCGTGCCGGCCGGAATGGTGACCGTGGCCGGCTGCGGTGCCGACAACCAGAAGGTTACCGGCGCCCGAGCGCCGGTCGGCGGGAAGAGACGCACTCCGATCAGGTCAAGGAACTTGATGTAGTTCAGCTCCGGGACCCGGTTGAGGCGATAGAGCATCTGGTCGGTCATCCACGCGAACGCCTCGATCAGCGTCACACCCGGATCGGACACGTTGTGATCCGTCCAAAGCCGAGTGCGTTGCTGGACGAGACGCTTGGCATCGTCGACCAGGTCCTGGAAGCGGCGGTCGTCTAGGTTCGGTGCAGGAAGGCTCATCGTGCTGCTCCTGGCGCCTGCGGCTCTGGCGGGATGGTGTAGAAGGGGAAAACGAGGTTGCGTGGGTCGTTCGTGTTCTTGATCCGGTAGCGGACGTCCACGTACATCAAGCTGCGGTCGAACTCATCGACTGTTACCTGGACGTCATCGACTTCAATGCGCGGCTCCCAGCGACGAAGCGAAAGGCGAACCTCGTAAGCGATGCGGCCGGCGGTGGTGGCGTTGGCATCGGCAAAGACGAAGTCATGGATCGCGCAGCCGAAATCCGGACGCATGGGCCGTTCGCCGTATGCCGTCCCGATGATCAGACGGATGGCCTCGGCGATCTCGCGATCGTCGCTGACGAGCGCGAAGCCGCCCGTCTGGTCGAACTGCAACGGAAAGGCCCATCCGGCGCCGACAAACTCGTTGCTCATCTGGCGCTAACCGATCTGAACACTTGGAGCGCCAGGCCCGGCAGCCGTGGCGTTGGCCACGCACATGAGCCCCTTCGACTGGGTGTTGGCAGCGGGTTTGCCACCGATCAACACCGACGAGCTGCCGCTCATCACCCGCCCGACCTGCATCGTCGGCGTTGCAAACGCACCATCGACGATGCCCACGTGCGGCGGAAAGTTGTAACCCGAGGAGCCCATGACCGCGGCGGCCTTGCCGCCGATCAGGACGCTCGCGACCATGCCGTCCGTCAGGCTCGCGCTGAACGGCAGAGGGCCGGCCGGCTGGGTGCCGGACGCCGACGGAATGAGATGGTTGCTGCAGGTGCCAGTGATCTTGTCACCCATGGCCAGCGCAGGCGATCCCATCTTCGGCCGCGCCTAGTTGAGCTGGATGACGCTGCCGTCGATGTCGACGACAGAGTCCGACTTGATGGTCATCTTGCCTTTTGACTGAAGGTTGAGCGTGCCCTCCGACTTGATGTCGATCTCCTGCGCAGATTCGACAACGACCTTCGTATCGCCATAGACGTGCAGCTCGCGGCCGCTCTCGTCGAGGGAGACGCGGATCTTGTTGTCGCTCGTGAGAAGGGCTATGCCGGACTTGCCGTCGGCGTCGAAGAAGACCAGCTGATGGCCCTTGCGCGAGATAAATCCGCGACGCTTGACCTTGCCGTTGTCGAACAGGCCGTCGCCCAGCTTCGGCTTGTCCTTGCCGTTGTACAGACCACCGAGGACGTACGGCCGACCGACGTCCCCATTTTCGAAGGCGACAAGGACCTCGTCGTCGACCTCTGGGATATAGACGCTGCCGCTGTTAGGTCCGGCGCCAGCGTGGACGACGGGCGCCCAATATGACTCGTAGTTCCCCGCCAACCACGGCATCTTGACCTTGACCCGGCCCTGCTGGCCCGGATCATCGTTGCCCGTCACCACAGCAGTAACGACACCGTAGATCCGGCCCGATCCGACCTTCCCATTGCCCCCGCCATACGACGGCTGTGTAACCAGCCCGAGCAACGAGCGGCGCTGCTGGCCGCTGATCTCGAAATGGGTTCGATAGCTCTGGGAATTGAAGACGTGGCGCGTGTGGGAAAGGACGAAACGACCGGAGAAAACGTCGGCGACGCCCGAGATGTTCACGGCCGTGCCCGCGCGCAAATCGCCATCGCCGCGGGCCATGCCCTCGGCCTCGGCGAACGAGCCGCCGATATGCTCGATCAAGGACTTGGCCGCCGCATCAATTTCGTCGGAGGTCTCGCCCGGGTGATCGGCACGAACGAAGGTAGGACTGCCGAACGGCTGGGCAAGACTCCCCGGCGTGATGTTCGAAATCTGGGCTGCGGTCGTGCCGGCCAGAGCCTGGCCGACCAGCTCCCGCTTGTTCTCACGGTCCCAACCGCGAACCTCGACCTGGCTCACCTGCTCCGCAGAGCTGATGCGCGGCCGGTACTCGAGCAGCCCCTGGCCGTACACGAGCTTGTATTGCATCGTCTCAAGCAGGCTGCCCTCGTCGGGCGCGTCCGCGGAATCGGTCGGCTTCTTGAAGTTGAGCTTGCCCTCGTCGACGTCGAGCAGAAAGCCGACTCCCTTGGCTATTGTCTTGAGGAATTCCCAATCGCTCTGGTTGGCTTGTGACACGTGCTCATGAGTGGTGTCGGTCGGATCAATCGTGCCGATCTCGATGCCCGCGTCGCTCGCTACACCACGGCATATGTCGGCGTCGGTCACGTTCGCAAACGTCCGCGTCTGACGGCCGCGGTGCAGACGGTGGGATACGTCGTAGCCGCGCATGTGGATGCGCCGCCCACGCTCGTCGTAGTCGCCCGTGATCGTGGTTATCTCGCCCTTGACGAGCGACTTTTCGATCATGCCTATCGGCGGTGAGATCTCCACCGAGTGGCCGATGCGATATGGCGAGTCATCGACGCTGCGCAGGGTTATCGCGAATGTGGTGGGCAGGTTGAGGTCGTCGTCGACGACAACCTCCTCGATGTAGCCGTCGCTCGAGGTGTCGACCGGATAGCCGTTGATCTTGATCTCCGGCCAGTTGCCGTTCGCGGACATAGCGTGTGCCTACGAGAGCCTGGCCGCGTCGCGTGGAGATGGCAGCAGTAGGGTGGAACCAGGCTCGACACGCATCGGATCGTCGATGTCGTTGAACGCCGCCAGGCCGCGCCAATAGCGCGCCTGCCGGTATTCCGCCCAGGCGACCGAGTGGAGCGTCTCGCCTTCGGTCAGCACATGCACGCGCATTCCCGGCCGCGCACCTGACGTTGGATTCTGGCGCGGCGTCTCGTGCGGCACCTCCTCCAGCCGGATCGTGCACGTTGCCCGGATCGGGGTGCCATCCACCCGGAAGAGGGTGTACCGCGCGCTCACGCTGCGCAGGAAGCCGCGGAAGTCACTCAGCGTCGAGCTGGAACCCCACTGAAACATGAGCAGAGGCGGCTGAGCCGTGCCCCCGATCCTGCTGACTGGCGTCGGTTTGGTCCACGTGAATAGGGTCTCGACGTCTTTTGACACGTCGCCCTGGAGCTCCTCGAATGCGTCGAAGAAGATTTCCATGGAAACCGTGGTCGGGTTTGTCGACGTGTAGTCCGGCTCAGGTGTCGACTCCGCGCCGGGAGCCTGCGGTCGGTTCCACTCCGCCGATTTCTCGACCGTGTACTGCTCGGGGTTGTACTTGAAGCGCAGCATCATCGGCACGCCAACGCCGTCGACGACGATCAGCATCGCCTTCTCGAGTGCGCTCATGAGGTCCATCTCAGCGGGTCATCTCAGCGCGGCCCCAGGAAGCCGTTGTGGACGAGCTCGAGCGTCTCCAGCGCGACCTGGTTACCGTTCACGTCCAGGCTCGGGCCGCTCCACTTGGCCGGGAACACGTCGACCAGTACCCATTCGGCGACCGACTCTCCGCCGGGATCGAGGACGGTTATCTGGGCCGTCCCGCGAACGACGCGGGCTTGGACGCTGGCCAGCCAGCCGGCAACGTCGCTCGTGGACGAGTCGACGGGTCGGGTCAGCTTGAGGTTCTCGTACTTGGCGCGGCCGGGAAGCCGGTGCACATACCCATTCTGGCCGCCCTCGCGGTACTCCTGGATGTCGTACTCGATGTTCAGGCCGTCGCATTTCTGCCAGTTGCCGAGCTCGTGGCCGTCGATGGCGACCTTGAAACGCAGGCCCAGACCAGGGTCGGCCATCACTTCCCTCCCCGGCTCACAGGGCGTCGATCAAGGTGCCGCCGCGCTCGCGCTCGCTGATCAACTGGCGACGCAGGCGGCGTTCGAGACGGCCGAAAAGGTATTCCTCGTTGCTGTCGAGGCGCGCCCGAAACGCGTCGTCCGGGTCGGTGAACTTCGCCTCTGACGCGCGCTGCGCCGGAGGCGGGCTGCTCGCGGCGGGCGTTGTGCCCGACGCGAGCTCGAAGGACGCCGGGAGCGAGCTCTGCTTCGCGGGCAGCGGCGGCTCTGGGGTTCGGTCGGGCGGGGACGCCAGCGGCAGCTGGCCGGCTCTCTCCGCGGCGACGGCCTGCGCCTCAAGCTGCTGGCCGTGGGCGGAATCCTCCGCGGGCACGCCCGAGCCCAGCCTGCGCTGCTGAGCCACGTGCGTCATCTCGTGGGCAAGCAGTGATTGCGCCTTCGGCCCGCTCAGTGGCCCGTGGCTATCGGGCAGGTAGATCTCGCCAGCGTGGGTGAAGGCCCGGGCATCCAGCGCGCCGGCCAGCTCATTGGCCTCGCTGCCGCGTCGGATGCGGACCTGGCTCGCAGCGCCAGCCGACGGAGCGCGCTGAATCGCGGGGCCGATAGGCCGCGCGCCGATGAGCGGCCGGGGAGCAACTGATGCAGCGGCCTCGGCGCGCGGCGCGCGCTGCACAGAAGGTCGCGCCAGTGACGGATCTTGCTCCGAGTGCACCAATGCCATCGCGGCCGCACTGCTCCGTGGAGCGCTACGGGATGGCGCCGGAGCGCGCCCAGCGCCCTGGGCGGACGGGAGCGAAGCCGGGCCGCTGCCTACAGAGACGTCGAGCCTGTGACTGGCGACTGACGACTGAGGCGCCTCGTCTTTCCTGGCAGGCAATGACGGCGCCGCGGGGGGCTGTGGCAGATCTTCGCCGTCAGCTTGCGGTGAAGGTCGTGTCGCGGCGAGCGGCATTGACGGTTCGATCGTGGCGTTCGCAGACGGCGCACCGTCTGAAACGGGGTATGTGCGTGCCTGGCGCAACACGACTGGATCGATCGGTGCGCCGAGCCCCAGGCGGCGCGACTGGCCCAGCGTCAGCCGGTCGCTGGTTGGGGCGGATCGCGTCAGTTGCGTCGTCAGCGACGCCACGATCGGTGAGGAAGCCGGTGCTCGCTGGATGAGTGCAGCAGCCGGCCCCGGTGCTGAAGCTGGAAGGGCGGCTGTCCTCGCGGCGGCGCGGGCAGGGTGCGGCGGAGCGATCCGCCCGCCGGGCGGCAACGGCAGCGACGACTGGCCGGCCGCGCTCACAAAGGAGCGCGGAGCGAGCCCTGGCTGGTCTATGACCGCGGCGCGCTGGCGAACCATGACCGGATCCGGCGCGTTCGGCCCAGGCGCGCTCGAGCCAAGAACGTTGCCGAGCGACTCTGCGGCAAGAGTGGAGCCCTCGCTGATGCCGCCGTCGGACGCCCGTGCCAACTTGCGCTGCAGGCGGTGGCGCGCGGGACTCAACGCCGGCGCAGCCGCCGCTACACGGTCCGCACCGACCTCGACCGGCCGGGCAAGCCCGCGCGCCAATCCCGTCGGCGCATCCAGGCCGTGTCCGTGGGTAAGTGGGGCGAGCGCGATCGGCGCTGGCGCGGCGCCGGCGAGGCTATCGCGGAAGGGCGGAGTCGGCGCGATGAGCGGCGGCTCGCCGACGGTGTGTGGGATCGTTGGTAGCTGAGCCCACGCGCGCCTTCGCGACGGATCGATCGGGGCGCGCTGCATCATCGAGTACGGGCTGCCCCTCTCGATCGCCACGTCCCCTCGAATCGCATGGAGGGTTGGCTCGATCATCTTGAGAATTTTTTCAAGGCCGTCGACCCGCTCGTTAATCCATGTGACGAACTGGTTGAGGCCACTCAGGTCCACGAGGCTGCTACTCCTCTTCGCTCAGACGTTGATTGATCGAAGCGATCTCGCTGACGAACCGCTGGCGGTCGGGATGTTCGAGTTCGAGGATCTCGTCGAGCGACCAGTGCATGTGGTAAGCCACGTACGCAACCTCCTCGTACAGCCTGTCGGCTGCGTACGTCAGGACCCCCCCAGGCGATCACCTGCCATCTCGACCGTGAACTCGTGGTTGCACGCCGGGCAGGTGACTGCAGCCTGGCTCGTTCCTTCCTGGTTGACCCGCTTGTACAGGTCCTGGAGGAAGGCGAGGTCGCTGGCGAACATGTTCTCGATGATTCCCGGGTGGACCTCGCCTACTCGGCCCAGCCTGGTGATAACACGCGACAGGAGCAGAACCGTCAGGTACGCCTCGTTCTCGCGAACGCGCGGGTCACGCAACGGGATGATCTCGTCCTTGGCCGTGGCCAGGCGCATCACTCCTTCGCGATGGACCGTGCCGCTCGAGTCGACGTAGCCGCGCGGCAGCAGAAACGGAAACTCCGTTCGCAGCTCGGTGCTCGCTTGTGCGCCGTCCGCGAGGTTTGGCGAGTTGAGCATCGCCCGCTAGACCCGCTCGATCGACTCGGTGACGATCGAGACCTCTTCCATGAGCACCTCATTCGCGCCCGCCTTGAGCGTGCTGGTGCTGATCTTGGAGACCCACGCGTTGGTGAAGTTGTAGCGGCCGACCTCTGAGCCGTCATACGACTTCATGACGACGGAGCCGTTGCGCCGGGCGTCGCTGAGCTTGCCCTGGATCGCGGCCTCGTGCCAGTCCCAAAGCGCCTTGGACGAGTTCTTGGCTCGCTTGAGCGTCAGCGTGGCTGGTTTGACCGCACCGGGCGCCTTGTGGTGAACCAGCTTGCCGTCGGGCGTGTTCTCCTTCAGCTCGATCACATCGACCTCTGACGCGAGGCCGCTTACCTCGGAGAACTGGGCGATCTCGGTCCGATCGATCTCGATCGCAAAGGTGTACGACGCCAGCGCGTCGCTGGGCAGATTGGGCAGGCCCTTGGCCATCGGTGGACCCTCCTGGTTGTTGTCGGTGCCTGGTCGTAATCGGCTATTCGGTGAGGGCTGTGCCGCCCGAGTACTGCGAGATGCGGAAGATCACGAACTCGGCGGGCTTGACCGGCGCGATGCCGATCTCGACGACCAGCTGGCCGGCGTCGATGACCTCCTGGGGGTTCGTCTCGGCGTCGCACTTGACGTAGAACGCTTCGCCCGGCGTCGCCCCGAACAGCGCACCGTCGCGCCACGTGCGAACCAGGAATGCGTTGAGCGTGCGCTTGACGCGCTGCCAGAGGTTCATGTCGTTCGGCTCGAAAACGACCCACTGCGTGCCCTCGAGGACCGACTCCTCGATGTAGTTGAAGAGCCGGCGGACGTTCAGATAGCGCCAGGCCGGATCGCTTGACAGAGTTCGCGCGCCCCACACGCGGATGCCGCGGCCGGGAAATGCGCGGATGCAGTTGATGCCGTTTGGGTTGAGCTGATCGTGCTCGCCCTTGGTGATCTGGAGTTCCAGCGACAGGGCGCCACGGACCGTCTCGTTGGCGGGTGCCTTGTGCACGCCGCGCGTCTCGTCACTGCGCGCCCAGATGCCGGCCATGTGGCCGCTCGGCGGCACGAAGATGCCCTGCGAGCTGATCGGGTCGAGGACCTTGATCCACGGCCAGTACAGCGTGGCGTACTTGGAGTCGTAGCCGACCTTGTCGACGCGCCACTCCTTGACCTGCTGCGCATTGAGGCCCGGAGGAGCGTCGAGGATCGCGACGCGGTCGCCCATCAGCTCGCAGTGGGCGATCATCGCCTGCTGGACGGCCTGGACACCCTCGAGATCGATCATGCCCTTCTGGTACACGGCCATCAGGTCGGGCACCGCGAGCATCGTCACCTCGTCGATCGCCTCGAGCCCGCCGAAGCCCGTCCGATCGGCCGAGTCGCCGACGTAGTCGTCCGGCGTCAGGCGCATCGGCTTGGCGCCGTCGGCACCGGCGAGGCTGACCTTACCGCGCTGCGGGATGCGCTCGAGCGCGCCGGCGCTGCCGATCTCCTCGATCTGGATCAGCTTGGACTGCTCCTTGACCATCGTGACGACGTTGTTTTTGCCGCGCTTGGTCGAGACGTTGTCGTAATTCTCCGTGTCGCGCCCCGGCGCGCTGACGGTCAGCTTGAAGGTATCTTCTGCGGCGTCAGTAGCCTCGGTGATATCGACGCTGATCTGGTTGCCGATCGGACCCGCCTCGAGCGCGCTGATCCGGTAACCGGACAGCTTGCTGTCTTTCTGCGTTGCGATCTCGGCGCGCGCGGTGGCCATTGGCTGATCGCCGCCGATACGCACGACATAGCACGAACCGCCGCCGTTCAAGAAGAAGCCGTACACGGCGTGGGCCAGGTATGACCCTTCCATGAAGTCGCCGAAGGTTGTGACGAACTGCGCCCAGTTGGTGACGAGGGTCGGCGCGTTGGTCGGACCCGCGGCGGCCAGGCCGACGAAGGCGGCGGTAGCGGTTCCCACGCCCTCGATCGGACGGGACCCGGCTTCGACCTCTTCGACGTATACGCCGGGCGACAGGTAGTTCGGCATCTCAGTGACGTCCTCCGGTATGCATAGCGGACTGGAGGCGAGCCTCAGTGCGCGCGCGGTCACCTACAAGGCATTGACGGACCGCACAAGAGGAAGACGACGTTGCCCGATCGGGCACGCGAGCCAGCCCGAACGGATGCCCGGCGCCGCGTTGCCGGGGAACTCGCGCGCGTAAGAGCCTGAGACGGCGATGATCCATGACGTCGACGAGTCCCTGCGCGCCCTGGTCAAGCGTGATGCGCTGAACGGCTCCGGGGTCGATGTGGCCTTTGACGCGCCGACGCGCGAATGGGTCGCCAAGCGCAACGCGCCCGTGGTCGACATGTACCTGTACGACATCCGCGAGGACACAACGCGACGCCAGACGTCGTGGGAGGACGTTCGCGACGAGTCCGGCCGCGTCACCGGCCGGCGCCTCCCGCCGCGTCGCTACCGACTCTCGTACCTGGTCACGGCATGGACAAGCAGGCCCGAGGACGAGCACCGCCTGCTCTCCGCGCTGCTCGCATGTTTCGTGCGCCACGAGTTCATGCCCGCGGAGCTGCTCGCGGGCTCGTTGTCGGGCGAGGAGACGCCGGTCCTGATCACCGTTGCGCTGCCGCCGACCGAGGACCGATCGATCGCCGACACCTGGTCGGCGATGGGCGGCGAGCTGAAGCCGTCGCTCGATGTGGTCGTCACGGCGCCGATGAACATCGACCGCTCGCTTGCCGCCGGCCCGCCGGTGCTCGAGGAGCCGCGGCTGCGCGTCGTGTCTGCCGAGCCCGCGGCCGAGGCAACCGGCAAGCGCAAGCGGCAGTCCGGGGACAGTGGCATCAAGCGGCTGCCGGCCGCGACCCCCAATCCGGACGCGTTGGAAGGCGAGGCCGACGAAACAGTCGTCGCGGGCTCGGCCGAACAAAGGGGCCGGCACGTCAGGGTTCGCGCGCTGCAGCGCCGATGACGCGCCGGAGCCCATCTGAGATCGAGCCGCGCCAGCCGGACGCTTCGCTCGCACACCTGACCGGCCGGCTCGAGGTTCTCAGGGCGCGAGTGGAGGCTGCCGTTGCCCGGCGGCGCGCTGCGGATCCAGATCCGGACGATCGATTCCGCGGCCTGTATCTGTCGGAGACGCACGTCGACGAGCTGCTCCGGGATGAGCGGCCGCCCGTGTGGAGCGACGCTTTTGACGAGCTTTCCGAACGCGTAGAGCTGAAGGCCGACGCGGGGGGCGCGCGCGGCGAAGCGCTCCGCCTGCGCCGGCTGGCTTCCGATTTCGGGCTCGACCTGACCGACATCGACATCCTGCTCGTGGCCCTCGCGCCCGATCTCGACCAGCGCTTCGAGCGCCTCTACGGGTACCTCCATGACGACGTCACACGCCAGCGGGCGAGCATCGGACTCGCCCTTGAGCTGTGTGGAATCGCCCCTGCATCCGCCGACGGAAGGCATCGGCTCGGGCCCTCGGCACCGTTGATCTCTGGAGGGCTGCTCGTCGTCGAGGATCGTGATCGCCCGGTGCTGACGCGTGTGCTGCGTGTGCCCGACCGCGTGTCCGCGCACCTGCTCGGTGACGCGGCTCCCGAGCTGACCGTCGCGGAGCTGCTGATCGACCTTCCGCCGGTAACGGCAGGCCCGTGGCCGCAGCTCGACAACGCGATCGACCTGGCACTGATGCCCGTCTACCTGCGTGAGCGGGCCGGGACGTCGGCGGTGTGGATCGCAGCGTCGGCCACGCTCCGCGCAGGCAGACAGCCCCTCGTGATCGACCTTGCGGGCCTCGCGAAGACCGCCGAGTCGCGCGACGCCGTCATCGCCAGCGTGCGCGAGGCGCGCCTGCTCGGCGGCATTCTCATTGCGGCGAACATCGATGCCATCGCCGACCGGCTCGACGTGCTGTCACTTCTCGCCGACGCACCGATCCCGGTGATCCTGGCCGGCACGAGACCATGGGATCCGGCCTGGTCGCGCAGCGTGCCACTCGTGCTCGAAACGGCTCATCCGTCAATCGCCGAGCGAGCGGCGCAATGGACGAGTGCCCTGAACGGCCACGGCAACGACCCTGAACTGCTCCGGGCGACGCTGGCCTTCAGGCTGACTCCGGCGCAGGTCGCACGCGCTGCCATCGCGACGCAACTTGCGGCGCAGGCCAACGGACGCGAAGCCGCGCCGGCAGATCTGCAGTCGGCGGCACGTGCCCAGAACGCCGCCGGCCTCGACCGGCTGGCCCATCGGATCGAGCCGCGCACGAGCTGGGATCAGTTGGTCCTACCCGACGAAGTTCGTGGCCAGCTTCGCGAGCTGTCGGCGCGCGCCCGCCAGCGCGAGCGGGTCCTGGACGAGTGGGGAATAGGCAGCCGCGCCCTCCTCGGACGAGGCATGACGGCACTCTTCGCCGGCGACTCCGGCACCGGCAAGACGCTGTCAGCAGAGGTGATCGCGGCCGAGCTCGGCCTCGACCTGTACGTCATCGACCTCGCGACCGTAGTCGACAAGTACATCGGCGAGACGGAGAAGAACCTCGACCGCATCTTCGCCGAAGCGGATCGGGTCAACGGCGTGCTGCTGTTCGACGAGGCGGATGCGATCTTCGGCAAGCGCTCCGAGGTGCGCGACGCTCGCGATCGCTACGCGAACGTCGAGGTCGCCTACCTGCTCCAGCGCATGGAGCGCTTCGACGGCCTGGCCGTCCTGACCACGAACCTGCGCGCGAACCTGGATGATGCGTTCACGCGGCGTATCGATGTCATCGTCGACTTCCCGATGCCCGAGGAGGATGACCGGCTGGCGCTGTGGCGGCTCCACCTGCCCGCCGCGATTCCGCAGGCAGCCGACCTCGACCTTCGCTTCATGGCCGACCGCTTCCACCTGACCGGCGGCCACATCCGGAACATCTGCGTGACGGCTGCGTTTTTCGCCGCCGAGGCCGAGCGGCAGCTGTCGATGCAGGATCTGGTCCGCGCGACCGAACGCGAGTACCGCAAACTCGGCCGACTCACCGTCGAGTCGGAGTTCGGTCCTTACCTTTCCATGACCCGCCAGTGACCGCGCCCGAAGCCCAACAAGTCGAGGCCGCCGAGCAGCGGGCGTCTGTCGCTCAGTCGGCGGACGCGACCACGGAGGTGGCGATCCCCGAAGGGGCCACGGCGATGGCGTTCGTTTCGGCAGCTCACGCACCCACCACCGCCCAACTCCACAGCCTGCAGCGGACCGCGGGCAACGGTGCCGTGACTCGACTCCTGGCCGGCATCCAGCGCGCACCAAAGGCCGGACCGCCAGCCAAAGCGAAATCCATCGCCGGCGCCTCATATGCTGATCTCTTCGACGCATTCCAAGGGATGACGGCCAAGGCGATCAACAACGGCGGTGCCGGCCTCGACAACGTGGCGTTCGGCCGCGATCTGACAGCCGAGCACCGCGCCCTGCTCGAAAGCGTCCGGGATGTGCTCGATCAGGCCCGGACAGCGGGCAATGCGCCGCGTACCCGGCTGACAGCGAAATGGCAGCCGCTGGCGGCAAAGCTGCAGAAGGCCGTCAGCGAAGCGCGCCGGTCAGGCATCTCCGCGGAACCTCTGTCGGCCGTGGCCGACGACATCGACCTGTTGGGTCGGGACTTCGTTGGCGCGCACAAGACGACCGACGAGATCGCCTCCGAGCTGTACGGCGACGAAGGCGAGTTCATCGGAGCGATGGAGGGCATGCTCTATGAATTCCTGCAGATGGGCGAGGCAGGCCCGGGCATGCTGCGCGAAGAGGTTCCGAACAGGAAGGATGCCTACATCTCGGACGGCATTCGCGGATCGAACAAGCAACGCCGCGACGCGATAAACGGGACGCAAATCGGAAAGGACGTCGTCGGCCGCCATCTCGAGGTTCTGCACACGTTGCGAACGGCGCTTGTGACCGCCCGCAGCGAAACGGCAGGTTCGGCTTACCGAGCGCTGACCTCATGGCGCTCGATCGAGGCCGATCTGCGCCACGTCCGCGATCAGGGTCTTCACTTGGGTGTGCAGGTCACCCACGAGGACCCGCAACTCATCGAGCGCACGCGCGTAGCGCTCGAGGCCCACCACGCCGCCGTGCACCAGGACAACCTCGCCTTTGCGCTGACCCAGGAGCGCTCCGCGACGCAGGCCGAGGCCGACCGAAAGCTCGAACGGACGGGCTCGGACCAACAGATTGCGCAGGCCAAGGAGGCCCGCGCTTACGACGACATGAGACACGCCCTGGACATCCTCCAGAACCACATCAAACCCTCTCCGGACAATCCTGGCGAGTGGATCGTGACGAGTGGAGCGACCGTCATCCGGGTACGCGACGATCAGGTACAGGGCATGCGCGCAGCAGCGCCGGGCGTGGTCAAGAAGTACGCATCGCTATCTGCTCAGCTCGCCGACGACACCTACGAAGCATTCGAGGACCGCAGGAAGAAGAACAAGGAACAGCCGATCGTCCACGGTCTGGTCAGCTGGTCCGGGGATATCGACGACCTGGGCGAGCTCGAGATGTTCGGCAAGCAGCAGCAGGCCCAGTCGATGCTTCACCAGATCAGCTCGCTGGCAGACAGCGGCGATCTGGTCGGCGCCTTCAATGTCGCCTTCGCGCTCGAGGGATTCTCGCAGGGCTTCGCCCAGCAGGTGGGCAAGTGGGAATCGGACCTCCTGGGCCGGGCTGGGCGCTGGGTGCTGGCCTTGACGCTCGCCAAGGAATTCCTGACGATGCTCGCCACTGCCGGCGCAGGCGAGCTGATTGCGGGCGCCAAGGCAGCGCGCGGCATCAGCGCGGTGCGCGCCACGGCCGAAGTTGCGGGCGCGACGACTGTCGCCGGCGCGGCCGGCGGAACAGGTGGATACCTCGCCAGCGAGGCCCTGACAGGTGGCGACATCAGTGCCGGGAAGGCTGTCAAGGCAGGTCGAGTCGGAGGCGGGACCGGTCTCACTATCGGTGCCGCTCCCGGTGCCGTGGCGTCAGCGAAAGAGATGTTGGGAGTCGGCAAGGCCGCGACGACCCTGGGCAATGTCGTTCGCGGCGCCGGCGCCGAGGTGCTCGGCAACACGCCGGTCAACGTCGTGGGCGCCCTCGTTCAAGGAGAGAACGTCAAAGAGGCGGCGATCTCGACCATCACGAGCAGCGCGATCAGCGGAGGTGGTGGTCAGGCGCTGGCCAAGGTCGCGCAGGGAGGCAAGGTAGCCAAGACGGTCGTCGGCGCAAGCGTGGGCGGGACGGCCGGTACGGTCGGTGCCCTGGCCGCTGGAAAAGACACGCGCGACGTCGTTATGGCGGGCATCGTCGGGACAGCCGGCGGAGGCCTGGCTCCGCACCTCGCCGAGTCAAACGAGGCATATCGAAAGGGCGGGTCTGGCGGCGAGGGCGGCGAGGGCGGCGGGACGACTACCAAGGAGCCAGTTCAGAACAAGTTCGACTTGTCGGATCAGACGACATCCCAAGGCCAGGGCTCCGGCCCGCAAACTCGGACGTCGTCGGGTGGCGGCATCGCGGGCAAGTTCGATCTGTCCGATGTCGGCGGTTCACCGCCATCTGAAACAACCCAGCCGACGAGCGCTACGACCTCGGCCCGCGGCGGCGGCGCGGCCACTCCAACCGTCGAATCCGATTCCGCGCCCACGGGCTCGTCAACGACCAACCGGGCAACGTCAACCACGGCGACGACCGCGACTACCGCAACTACTGCAACGACCGCGGCCTCAGTCGAGACCGCCGGAACGGCGACGGGCGCGCGCAGCGCCGGTGATAGCGAGAGCACGGGCGCCGGAAGCGCGACCGCGCGCACCGCCGTTGAAGCGGGGGGCGCGGTCGACGTCCCCGTGGGCGGAGCCGGCGCCGCAATCGGGCGTGACGTCAGCTATACGGCAAAGCCGCGCGGTCAGTTCAAGGCAGTCGGTAAGCCGGGCGCTGGAGTGTCCGAGTCAGTAGTCGTCGTGGATACGACAACGAACAAGAGGTACCTGTTCAAGCCGCTCGGCGGCGAGAAGACAGTTCCACACGCTGATGAGCGCGGCGTCGTGGCCGGGCACTATGCCGAGCGTGCCAAAGCGGCCGAGATCACCACCGAGGCTCTCGGTATGCAGACGCCGAAGGTCGAACTCGTCGAGATCAACGGTCGGAAGGGATCTCTGACCGAGTGGGTCGAGCCGACCAGCAAAGACAAGCCTGACGTCATGAGTCTGGCCGATTACCTGCGGCCCACGAAGGAGACGAGCGACATCGAGGCCACGCAGCGGCTCAACGAGCTCAAACAGGATCCAGAATTCGTCGCGGCCTGGAGTGACATCCAGGCCCTCGACTACCTCATCAACAACGTCGACCGCCTGCAGAACTTCGGCAACTACCTGATCGAGCTGACGCCTGAAGGCAACTTCAAATCGCTGCGCCCGATCGATTCGGAGCTGTCGTTCACATCGACCGGCGAGCGTGCCATTATCCCGAAGAAGACGTCGTCGCTGACCGACATCAAGCTGACCGAGCCGATGGCCAAGAAGATCCTCGATCTCAGCGCAGGACGTAACGATTTCGCAGAGGCCATCCGACCGCTCGTCGGCGACAAGGCCGTGAACGGCGTCTTGTCTCGCCTTGACGACCTGGCTGGACTCGCGCTTCGAACATCGCCTACACGAGGGACCCCGTGATCATCGTGGAGCTTCGCCGGCGCCGACCCGAGGATGCGGCCATCGAGACGCTCGCGCGCATCTCGGCCAGCGAGTCCGGCGGGTCCGCGGTCATCGAGCCCGTCGATCCGGCAGACCGCGGATGGGTTGAGGAGTTGCTTTCGGCGGCCGGCGTGATCGACGATGCCGGTCGCGAGCTAGTGGCGGCCGATGGGGCCGCGTATGTGCGCGCACTTCCCCACTCGCTGCGCGGCTCGCGATTGTGGGCTGAAGAGGTGGCAGCCTCGGGCGACTAACCCGTTCGGTCGATAGCCGCCGCGTCAAGCGGCGCAGTGAATCAGATCAGGCCCTGCTTGATCGCGTAGGCGACGGCGTGCGTGCGGTTGCGCAGCTCAAGCCGGCTCGTCACGTCGTGGATGATGTTCTTGACTGTTCGCTCGGAATAGAAGAGCTGGCCACCGACCTCGTTGGTGTCGTAGCCATCGGCCAGCAGGCGGAGCACGCTCAGCTCGCGCTCGGTCAATCCGGAGAAGGTCAGGCCGCGCGGCGCGAGCACCTGACGCTGGAGGTGGCCAACCTGGTTGAGCAGCCGCGCCAGCATGTCAGGCGGCACTGCCCCCTCCCCGGCCGCGACCGAGCGGACGGTCGAGACGATGTTCTGGACGGTCGCCTGGTTGCGCCGCAGGATGCCACCGACACCAGCCTCGACCGCCTGGAGCAGGCCGCGATCATCGAGCCGGGTGACAAGCAGCGCCGTGCCCAAGCAGCCATCGAGCCGCAGGGCGCGGATGACCTGGAGGACGTCGGCGTCCACCTCGTCGGCGACGACCAGCGCAACCGAGCCCTCGGCCGGTTGGGTGGCCTGGAGGACGCGCAGGCCTGACACGTTGCGCAGCTGCGCGACGGTGCCTGCGCGCGAGAGCGGGTCGGACGCCCAGACGGTGATGTCGATGCGGGCCTGGGCCTGGTCTGCCAGCGCGTACATGGCGCGCAGGGTGCTACGGCCGACTTACCAGCGACTGAACGCCGACTTAACGGCGCTCCGATTCGACGCGACTACTGATCCGCGCAGTTTGGGAGCGCGCAGGCGTAGACCGCGTACAGGTACAGGTCATAGGCAGGACCAGAGGGCTGGCCAATACTGACGGCGATGGTGATCGATGCCGGCGGAGTCGGGCCAGTTG
>DATCGV010000104.1:0-2668 GCA_036508755.1 Candidatus Limnocylindrales bacterium
GAGCGGGCGCAGGCCGGCTAGCGCCAGGACGCGGCCGCTTCCGCAATCGTCCGAGGCTGTCGCACAAACCCCGGCGGCCGGGTCGGCGCCGCTGGTTCCACGCGATAGCAGCAGTCGACAGCGAGCCGATTGGTCGCTTGCAGGGTGCCCACGGAGTCGACCTGGAGCTAGCGGTGAGCGTCTATCACAAGGTGCTCGCTCGAGCGGGCGCAGGCCGGCTAGCGCCAGGACGCGGCCGCTTCCGCAATCGTCCCCGAGCAGCAGTCTGGCCGGCTCGGACGCGCAGGCTTCTGAGTTTGCTCAGAAGCGACACTGACGGACGCCTCTTCCGCATCGCCAGGGGAATCCAGGAGCGGGCGGTCGGGCGACCGGCGCTTTCGAAGCTCGTCCTGAGCGGCACTGAAGGCGACGTCGGCGGAGACTCCCGCTTCGCCGGAAAGCAGGAGTGCCGCACAAGCGGCAGTCAGCCGAGCTGTGCTGCGATCACGGGAACGGGTAGGTGGTGGTGCTGACGCCCGGGACAACGAGTATGGCCGAAAGAGTCGCCCTGATCTGCGCGAAGTCCTCGGGATGAAGTTGTAGGTCAGCCGGGGGGTGAAGGGGCCTGTTCTGAGGTGTCCGAGAGCGCGCTGGCAGCCGGGTGGCTGGGTGCCATGGCCGGGTCTGCGACTGCGATCCGGTTTCGTCCTAGGGCCTTGGCTTCGTAGAGCGCCTCGTCGGCGCGACGCAGAACCTGTTCGGGCGTTTCCCCGGGCTGTGCGGCCGCGACTCCTGCGCTGAGCGTCACGACTCCGTGGGGAGTGTTGAGAGAGTGCGGCAGGGCGGCGCGCTGCGCTCGGGCGCGGTGGCGTTCGGCGAGCGCGCGGCCGGCATCGAGGCCTTGGTCGCGCAGTATGAGCAGCAGCTCCTCGCCGCCGTAGCGGTAGGCGCGGTCGCTCTCGCGCATAGTTTCGTTGAGCCTGTCGGCGATTTGAGCCAGTACAAGGTCGCCGGCCTGATGTCCGTGGTCGTCGTTGTAGTCCTTGAAGTGGTCGAGGTCGATCAGGACGAGGCAGTAGCCATGGCCGTAGCGCTTGGCCCGCGCGGCGAGGTCGGCGAAGTCCTCGCGCAAGCGCAGCCGGTTGGCCAGGCCGGTGAGGGCGTCGGTGCGGGACTGTTGTCTTAGGAGGCTGTTGACGTCACGTAGCTCGCGCTCGCGCGCGAGCAGTTGCGCGAACAGTTCGGCCTGATGGCGGCGCAGGACTGCGGCGTGAGCGATCAGCGTCACCCCGACGATCGAGAGGCCGACGCTGAGCGCGAGGGCGGCGCCCCCTTCGCCGGCGTTCAGAGCGATCTGGACGCCGGCCAGGATCACGAACGTGAGCGCTGGCAGCGCGCCGTCCCGGCGCCGGCTGACGGGCTCGGCTTCTGCGCGCGCGATCGCCGGTCCAGAAGCCCACGCACCCACTCCGATCAGGATCATGCTGACGCTCCACAGCGCATCGACGGCGTTCGCGCCCACCTTGTAGGTGCCTGTGAGCAACTGCGGGGACCACAGAATGAACCCGATTGCTGTGAGCACGAGGCCGGCGAGCATCGCGACCATGCCGTGGTTGCGCCGCAGGTCAAGCGCTCCGGCGATCACGGCCTGCGACATCACCAACGCGGCCGAGACATAGAAGATGGGATAGGCGATCGAGGTCACCTGCCCGGCGCCGGAGAGCCGTGATGTTCGAAGATCATTAGTCAGGAGCGCAACCAGAAGCGCGCTGACCGCCGCGATCAGCGGCGCCACCTCGAGCAACGAGATACCCAGCGAGCGCGAGGCACCGCGGCACAACCGGTGCACGCCCGCGGCACCCGCCACCGCGAACGCGAGCCAGCAGATATCCGCCGGGTTCGGCGAGGGCGGAAACGAAGTCGCGCTATAGGCGTTCCAGAGCAGTTTCCCCACCAGCCAGGCGACGCACCCACACAACAGCAGCGCCCAGCCCGCGCGATCCGGGCGTGCGCTTCGGCGCGTCGCGGCCGTCACGCCGATCACCGCCGCCAGCGCGCTAGCGGTCCACCCGCCATTGGCAAGCAATAGCTGGGTGTCACCAGACGCCACGTACTCGCCCATGACGCCCACCAGCGTGACCGCCGACAGCACGAGTAGCGCGATGCCAACCCGGTTACCGCGTGCGCGGCGACGGACAACGGTAGATATGCCCGACCGTATGCGGCGGGGATCAGGCAAAGCCATTTCCTTTTCGGCAGCTGGGCGGTCTGCGAGAGACCCCTGGCTTTGCGGACCCGCCTCGCGACCGGGGTGCCTTTGTCGTTGAGCCCTAGTCGGGGCCGTCCATGAACATCGGCCAAAACGCCGCTCGCCTTGAGCGCCCCAATGCGACCAGGCAACCACTGACCGCACGGATCACCCGTTGCGGGCCGATCCTCGCGATCCGGACGGAAGAGCGACGGCATCTCGGTCGCGCGACACGTCGGCCCTCACGACGCTTCTGCTTTTCCGTGGCAAAGCGGCCGTCCGGACGGCCGCCGTTGAGACGATCGAGTCGGACAGCTCCGGCAGCTCGGACGACCCGGCATCCGGCTCCTGCATCCACGACGAGCGGAAGTCTGAACCGGGCGATTTCAGCCTCACCTGGCTACTCATTCGGAACGGGAGCAGAACTGTCAACGGAATCTC
>DATCGV010000105.1:0-9226 GCA_036508755.1 Candidatus Limnocylindrales bacterium
TGCGGGCGGCCGCGAGACGATGCTGCTGCGCTGCGATCACCCGCGCTCAAGTCAGCTGCTGCTCGATCGACCGGATCACTGGCTCGAGGTTGGCGTCGATACACAGACGGGCATGCTCGTGCTGCTCGCGGAGCACGTCGGCGACCGGATCACGCGTCATGCGGAGGCGACGAGCGTCCGTCTCGATGAGACGATCCCCGACTCGGCGTTCACGATCCACACGTCGTCGGACACCCGTACGATCTACTGAGCCACTCTGCCGGCGACGTGGGCAACCGTCGCTTCCCACCAGATCCGTGGCTGACGCTCAGCCTTCTGGTCGCGACGCTGCTCGCCGCCTGGCCGCAGCCACACGATGGCACCTTCGCGTTCCTCGTGCTGTTCGGGACCACGCTGCTCTCGCTTCGCTTCCGCCTCAGCTGGATCGCGCTGATCGTGCTCTTCGTCGTCGCCATCGAACTGCGCTACGCGCAATTCGGCGTCGGCATCTCGGACGTCGCGCTCGTGATCCGCGCCGCGCTCGACCAGCTGGCTCACGGCGGCAACCCGTACACGGCCCTGGCCAGTGACGGAGCGCCGTTCCCGTACGGGCCACTGGCACTGCTCTGGTACATGCCGATGCACGACCCGCGCTTCCAGGAGTTCTGCGTCTCGCTCGTTCTGACGGCACTGCTTGCGTTCCGCGGCGAACCACTGGGCCTTGCCCTTTGGGCGACGGCGCCATTGACGGTCAACCTCGCCAGTGACGGCTCGAACGACCACACCGCGGCATTACTGCTCCTCGTCGCGCTGATCGTCCTGGAGCGCGCGCCACGCGCCGGCGCCCTGCTCGTCGGCGTCGCTGCCACGTTCAAGATCTATGCACTCGCCTGGTTGCCGCCGATCTTCTTCTGGGCGGGCGCCGGCGCTTTCGCGGCCGGTCTTGCGGGTGCCGCGTTGCTGTGGGTGCCCGCGGCCATCCTCTGGGGAGTGTCGACCATCCTGAGCGCCTACCAGGCCGCCGAAACGATTCACAAGACGCCCTACTACTCACTCGCCGATGCCGTGTCGCGCACCCGCCTGCAAGTCGCGGAAAGCACGTTCGACGCGTTCCGACTGATTGCCGGCGCCGCGACAGCGATCGTCCTCTCGCCGTTCGTGCGAACGCATCGCGGCGTGGTCGTCACCGGCATCGCGATCTACTTCGTGACCCTGTACGCGGGCTTCTGGTCGACCCCCGCCTACATGATCCCGATCGCGCTCGTCGTGTGCTGGTACATCGATGACGCCCTCGGACCGCCGCGCAGCCGCATCCGCTGGCCGTCCGACCCGTTCGGCCTGATCCTCGAAACGATCGATCGGCGCTGGCCCAAGGTCGACGCGGCTAGAATCGCCGCTCCATGACGATCGAACCCACGCAAGCTCCCGCGTCCGAGGAGTCCCGCGCGCGCGACGCCAGGATGTTCATCGGTGGCGAACAGGTCGACGCGCTCGACGGCCAGACTTTCGAGGTCAGCAACCCGGCGACTGGCAAGACGATCGCCCGCGTCCCGCTCGGCGGCAAAGCGGACGTCGACCGTGCCGTCGCGGCAGCGCAGAAGGCGTTCGAGGGCAGCTACGGCAAGTGGTCGGCGGCGAAGCGCGGTCGCACGCTCCAGAAGCTGGCTGATCTCGTCAAGAAGAACAACGAGGAGCTGGCCCAGATCGACCGCGAGAACGTGGGCAAGCCCATCAGCGCGTCGCGCGGCGAGTCGTTCGCGGTCAGCCTCGTGTTCGAGTACTACGCGGGCGCCGCGAACAAGCACTTCGGCGAGACGATCCCGACCTCGATCCCTGGCTTCGACTTCACGCTCCGCGAGCCAATCGGTGTCGTCGGCATGATCGTGCCCTGGAACTTCCCGCAGAACATGGCCGCATGGAAGCTCGGGCCGGCGCTCGCGACGGGCAACACGTGCATCCTCAAGCCAGCCTCATGGACGCCGCTGTCGGCCATCCGGCTGGCCGAGCTCGCGCTGGAGGCGGGCTTCCCGCCGGGCGTGGTGAACGTCGTGACAGGCCCGGGTGGCACTGCCGGAGCCGCGCTCGCGGCGCATCCGGGCGTCGGCAAGATTGCCTTCACGGGCGAGACGACGACCGGGCAGGAGATCATGCGCCTGGCCGCCAACAACGTGAAGAAGATCTCGCTCGAGCTGGGCGGCAAGAGCCCGAATATCGTCTTCGCCGACGCGGACCTCGAGAAGTTTGCAGCCACCGCACCCATGTCCGTCTTCGACAACGCTGGCCAGAACTGCACCGCGCGCAGCCGGATCCTCGTCGAGCGTTCGGTCCACGATCACGTGGTCGAGCTCTTCGCAGCGCAGGTCGCCAAGCTGGTGGTCGGTGACCCAACGGACGACAAGACACAGGTCGGCAGCCTCGTGCACAGCCGCCAGCGCGAGCGCGTGCTGGAGTTCGTCGCCTCGGCCCAGGAGGAGGGCGCGCAGCTCGTCGCCGGAGGCCGAGCGCCTGACGACGCGGCACTGGCCAACGGCGCGTTCCTGATGCCGACGATCTTCGACGGCGCCAACGCGGACATGCGCTTCATCCGCGAGGAGATCTTCGGCCCCGTCGTGGGCATCATCCCGTTCGACACGGAGGAAGAGGCCCTGCGGCTGGCCAACGCGACGCCGTACGGCCTCGCGGGCTCGGTCTGGACGCGCGATATCGGCCGTGCCATCCGGGTCGCCAAGGGCATCCGCTCGGGGACGGTCTCGATCAACAGCAACGAGACGATCCACACCGAGGCGCCTTTTGGCGGCTACAAGATGTCCGGTCTGGGTCGCGAGCTGGGTATGCACGCCCTCGACGAGTACACAGAGACGAAGAACGTCTTCGTCGACCTCAGCTAGCTCCGTTCCCGCGTGGGAGCAGTCGGCGCTCCGGATGTCCTGACCGACCTCGCCGCGGTCGAGCGACTCCTGCCGGCCTGGCGCGAGCTCTCCGCCGCGTCCGCCACCTCCGCGCTCGACGCGCCGGACTGGCTCTTGCCTCTCGCGCGCCTCTACCTGGGAGGACAGCAGCTACATCTCCTGGCCTGGCGAGATGGCGCCGACCTCGTAGGGGTCGCGCCACTGACGCTGATCGCCGACCGGCCGCCCCTGCGGCCAATTCGCCAGCTTGCCTGGTGGGGCAACGTCGGCCCGCGCATGCGCGGCCTGGTCGACGTGGTCGCTCGCGATGATGCGCGCGGCGATGTCCTCGACTCGCTCTGCGCTTGGCTGGGCCGCAAGCATGACTGGGACGTGCTGCGCATCGTCAGACCGCAGTTCGGCTCGCCCACGCCCGCGCGCTTGCGCGCTGAGTCGAGCCGCAGCGGCTGGGCCTACGCCGGGTACGCCAACCTGCGCTCGACCACGTACCAGGTCGACCTACCCGATTCAGACGATGGCTGGCAGTCCTACCTGGGCTCGAAGGCACGCAAGGTGATGCGCTGGGAGCTGCGCAAGTTTGCCGAGCGTGGCGGCCAGCTGGTCGCGTCGGTTCCATCGGAGGAGATCGGGGACGCGCTCGATAGCGTGGAACGGCTGCTGCGCGAGCGCTGGGGCGACAAAGAGGTCTATTTCGCCCGGGAGTCCCGATTCCGGAGCTTGATCCATGAAGCTGTCCCGGCGCTCGCGCAGCGTGGCGAGGCCTGGGTCACGACCGCTCGCGACGAAAACGGAATACAGGGCGTGCTCGTGTCACTCGCGCAGAACGGGTACGCGATGGCTTTAATGGTCGCAATGACGACCGACCCGGTCTACCGGCCGTTCTCGCTCGGCAAGCACCTGTTCGATGCCGGTCTCGCCGAGGCCGTAAGGCGCGGCTGCAGGAACTACGACTTCCTGTGGGTCGGCGGCTACAAGGAAAGCTTCTGGCACGCGACGCCGCGCCTGCTCGAGAGCGCATTCGTCGGCCGCGGCGTCGTCGGCCGCAACGTGGCGCGCATCTGGGCTCGGCGCGAGGCCGGGCCGTTGACAGCAGTCACCGCCGAAAGTACCAAGTGACTCGACAACACAAGTACTACCTGTCGACAATCCGGGCGTCGCGGGAAGCAACGACGCGCGTCATGAGCAACGGTCGCCCGGGGGACGCGCTGAGCAATGGCGAGCCCTATCCCGTCGCGCAACGAGGACCGCTTACGGTGCCCCAGCTAGTCGCGCTGACCGCCCTCGCCGTCGCTCACCTGTTTGACTACACGTCGTTTCTGGTCCTGGTCAGCCGCCACGGCCTCGCCGCTGAGGCCAACCCCATTGTGGTGCGGATCGCCCAGACCGCCGGCATCCCTGGTCTGACCATCGCCAAGTTGGGGACCGTCGCGTTTGCGGCTTCACTGATGCTGATCATCCTGCCGCGCCGCCCGAAGCTCGCCATGGCGCTCGTCGTATTCGGCGTCGCGGCTGGACTACTGGGCGGGCTGTCGAACGTAGCCTCGCTCTGATCGCTGCGCCGGCTGCTCCGGCGCTGGTGCCCGTTGAGGCCAACAGACCCACGCGAAGTAGACGACGAGCAGGAGATTGCGCACGTTGAGCGCAAGCACGGCTGCAGGTTCGATGCGCAAGAGCGACCCGAAGCCCAGCGGATAGAGCAGCACGGTCAGCACCACGATGACCAGCAGCAGGACCGACTGGCGGCTGGGCAGCAGCGCCGCGAACGGCACAAGCCAGACCAGGTACTGTGGCGACAGGACCTTGTTGATCAACATCACGACGATCAGCCCCGCCAGCGAGCAGCGCAGCAGCGTCGCGGGCATGATCCTGCCACCGTTTCTGGCATCGCGGCTGAAGCTGATCCACATCCCGGCGAGGAGGCCGGCAAGCAGGACCGCGTTCAGCACCAGCTGCGGAATAGCGAGCGAGTCGATGATCGGTGAGCTGACCTGCCACGAGCCGAAGCCAAAGGAGATTGCCGTGTTGGCCTGGCCAAGGACGCTCATCAGCAGCGCGATGCCGCCACTGACGCTCTCGATCTCGACGCCTCTTTGCTGCTGGTAGGTCAGGAACGAAAAGGCGCCAGTGCCGGCCACGAGGAAGACCTGGGCCATGACCGCACCCACGGCGATTGCGGCGCCGACGACGATCAAGGCGGCACGCCGCATGTTGCGCTCGAAGAGCTGAGCGACGACAAGAAGGGGAACCAGCGCGCCGGGGTAGAGCTTGGTCAGGGCGCCGAAGCCGAGGGCGAGCCCCGACCACGTCGGCTGACGGGCCGCGTACGCCACGAGAGCGAGCGTGGTCAGGAGCGCGGCCAGGATGTCGAAGCGCCAGAAGACGAGGGGCGCGCCGGCAAAGACAAGGCCGGTGAACAGGAGCATCGCGTTGGCGGGTGATTCTGTAGACCATCGCCGGCGCGCAAGCCAGTAGACGGCTGCGCCGGTAGCCAGCGTGACCAGCACGCTGATGAGCGTGAAGATCAGCACGTACGCCTCGGGCGAAGGTCCGCCCAGCAGACGCGGCAGGTCGATCTGCACGAGCGCGAGTGGCGGGTATTCGACCGGATAATCGCGGTACGCGACGAGTCCCCTGGCCGACTCGCCGGCGATCGTCCCGAAGACTGTCGGATCACCCTCGGGCGGCCGGGAAACCACCACCAACAGCGTCATTGCCGCGCCCACCACCACGTGGAGCAGCGCGAGCGGGTCGAACCTGCTCTGTCTCACGCTGAGTCGGCCGGCCAGCCCAACGGATGGCGCACTCCGGGCGTGTCGAGCTCGGGGTGGCGCAGTCGGAGCCAGTCGCGCAGTGCCCATGCGGTCGTCTGGAACGCCACCTGCGGCCACGGGATGCTCTGGGGAGCGTAGTTGCGCACCTCCAGGCTTTCCGATGTTGCCTGCGCCCTGCCACCGACAATCCGCGCTTCCCAACAGACGACCACGACGGCAGCCTGCGGCCTGGTGTAGACGCCGACGATGTCGGTCGGCTCGACGATCAGGCCGGTCTCCTCGAGCGTCTCGCGCACCGCTCCCTCTTGCGCCGTCTCGTCGATCTCGAGGAAGCCGCCCGGCTGGGCCCATGCCCCATACCCCGGCTCGATCGCGCGGCGGATCAGGACCAGTTCGCCTGCCTCCGTGACGGGCAGCGTGCCCACGACGATGCGCGGGTTGACGTATGCGATGAAGCCGCACTTGTGACAGACGAGCCGATCGCGCGTCTCGGTATCGAGCGGACCCAAGGTCAACGGCTCGCTGCAGCGCGAGCAGTAGTTGAGGTTGGCGGCGAGCCACGCCGGCACGCCGGGAAGATGCTGACGGCGTGCGCTCACAGGACGAGCAACGCCACCACGAGCGCGCCACTGACGACGAGCGTCGCGACCAGAACGGCCGCCCACACGAAGCGAAACATGCCGCGATTGCGGTCGACCGGCAGCCAGGTCCAGGCAGAACGCCACACGCGCAACGCCGCGTCGGCTGAGATCGGGACGAGCAGCGCGGCGGCGATAAGGGCCGGGATGCGCACGATCAGGGTTCCGGCGTCGTTGCCGAATTCGAGCGCCGTGATGGCGATGAAGCCGCACGCCAGGACGATGACCGAGAGATAGATGAACCAGTCGCCGAGCAGCGGCGGGTTGGCCTCAGGCACGCGCTGCGGCGGCTCCGGACGGCGTGGAGGCGGCAGTTCCTGACGATGAAGCTCCACGGGGCCGAGTGTACGCAGCGCTCGTCATCGGCCCTACGGAACAGTGGCACGCGCCACCTGCATTCGCTCGCCGTTTGCATCAGATCCACAACTTTTGCCGGACCTCCCCCGCGTTGAACGGCGGATGGTTCCCTGCGCCTGGAATCCGGAGTCGGGACCCAATCGTGCCCAGATTTCGGTCAGGAAACAGCCTATCGATGTCAATCACACGCCCAGGAAGGCTCCTGGGGCGCATCGCGACGCCCATCTAGGCGACTCCGCGCTCTCGGCCGCGAAAGTTTTGCATCTCCTGCAAAGCCGGCCGGCGATGCGTGATTAGGATGCGGCGATGCCCACCCAGGACGACGTGCGCCGGATCGCGCTGGCACTGCCGGGAGCGGTCGAGGCGGAGGGTGAGTTCGCCATTCGCGCCAACGGGCGGCTATTCGTCTGGGCGTGGCTCGAACGGACCGATCCCAAGAGGGCGCGCGTGCCGAGCCGCGAGGTTGTCGTGATCCGCGTCAGAAACGAGCTCGACAAGCAGACTCTGCTCGAGATGGACGACCCGTCGATCTTCACCGAACCGCATTTCGCCGGCTGGCCGGACGTCCTCGTTCGACTGGCGAACGTCAGACGGGCGTTGCTCGAGAGGCTGATCACCGATTCCCATGCGCTCGTCGTCGCCAAACCGCCGCCCAGAAGTCGGAGGCGCGCCTAGCTGGTGGGCTGGTTGGTCGGGTCCTGCTCGATCTGCCGTCGAGCGTCGGCACGCTGGTCCTTGACTGCCTGGGCAACCGCATCGTTCGCGAGCCCGAGTATCTGGGCCGCCAGCAGCGCGGCGTTCTCGGCCTGTCCGACGCCGACCGTCGCCACGGGCACACCCTTGGGCATCTGCACGATCGACAGCAGCGCGTCCAGGCCGCCGGCGAGCTGGCCGGGCATCGGGATGCCGATCACCGGCAGCGTCGTCTTCGACGCCACGACACCGGGCAGGTGTGCCGCCAGGCCAGCGGCGCAGATGAAGACCTGCGCGCCACGCTCGATTGCGCCACTGACGTATGTCTCGAGCAGGTCCGGAGCGCGATGGGCCGAGATGACGCGCAGCTCGTTGCGCACGTTGAGCTTGGACAGCAGGTCCGCGGCCTTCTGGACGACCTCGAGATCTGACCGGCTGCCGACGATGATGGCGACGAACGGCTCCATGGCCGAAATGTAGCGGTATCGTCCGCGGGTGAGCAACGACGTCCGATGAAGCTGATCATCGATTGCGACACGGGCATCGACGACGCTCTCGCCCTGCTGTACGCGGTCGCGTCGCCCGAAGCGGAGCTTCTCGCCGTCACGTGCACGGCGGGCAACATCGAGGCCAGGCAGGTCGCGACCAACACGCGCGCGCTGCTCGAGCTGTGTGGCAAGCCTGAGATCGAGGTTGCTCTCGGGCGCCAGACGCCGCTCGTCCGGCCGCTGATGATCGCGCCCGAGACCCACGGCCCGCGCGGCGTGGGCTACGCCGAGCTTGCGCCGCCCACGACACAGATCAGCCCACGCCATTCAGCTGACCTGATCATCGAGGAGGCGCGCCGCGCGCCCGGCGAGGTGACGCTGATCACCCTGGCGCCACTGACGAACCTGGCCGTCGCGCTCGTGCGCGAGCCGGAACTGCCCCGACTGCTGCGCGGCCTGGTGATGATGGCCGGCTCGTACCGCTCGGCCGGCAATACCGCGCCGACGTCCGAATGGAACGTCGCGGTCGACCCTGAAGCGATGGCGCTCGTGCTTGCCGGCTGGGATGCGTGCGAGGGCGTTCGACGGCCGGTTGCGCTCGGGCTCGACATCACCGAGCGGGCGAAGATGACACCCGAGCTGCTCGCCCGACTTCACGCCACGGCCGGCGACCCTGCCGCGAACCCGATCCTGACCTTCGTCGACGACGCGCTGCGCTTCTACATGGAGTTCCACTCGCAATACGACGGCTTCTACGGCGCGTTCATCCACGACGCGCTGGCGGTCGCGGCCGCGCTCGATCCCGATTTGATCACCACGGAATCGCTGACGGTCGAGGTCGAGCTGGGCGGCCGCTGGACCACCGGCGAGACGGTCACCGACTGGCGTCGATCGTGGCGGCGGCCGCCCAACCTGGATGTCGCCGTCGCCGCCCGAGTCGACGTTTTCTTCGAGCGTTTCGTCGACCGTGTCGGAAACCTCGCCAAGCGCCACTCAGACGTGGCAATCTGACGCCGCAGGGAGAGGCAAGAGGAGAGGAAGCAGATGCGCTGGGTTTCGAGTCAGTTCACGACGCGCGTGATCGTGTTGATCCCGATCGCGATCGCCATCAACATCGTTCTGGGCTACACGGTTCAAACCGTGCTGAAGCTGCCGATCTACCTCGACTCGATCGGCACGATCCTGGTCGGCGTCCTGGCCGGCCCGCTCGCCGGCGCGCTGACCGGCATCCTCTCGAACCTGATCTGGCAATACGCGCCGGTGATCGGCGGTGGAACGATCGGCCCATTCGCGGTCACCGCGGGCGTGATCGGCCTGCTCGCCGGTCTGTGGGGCTACCTCGGCATCTATCGCTCGCGCCCCGCGTCGGGCACGCAGCTGATCGTGGCAGC
>DATCGV010000106.1:0-5765 GCA_036508755.1 Candidatus Limnocylindrales bacterium
GGGAGCGCGCTTCTGAGGAACCCAGGATCAGGCCGCGCTGGCGGTCTCCATCTGGCGAGCGCGTGACGGCAGCCGGTCGGCGACGTACGCCGTCAGATCGGCGATGCGGCAGCTGTAGCCCCACTCGTTGTCGTACCAGGCGATGATCTTGACGAGGTTGCCGAGGACCATCGTCGACCTGCCGTCGACGATCGACGAGCGGCTGTCGCCCTTGAAGTCCATCGACACGAGCGGCTCGTCGGTGACGCCCAGGATGCCCTGCATCCGGCCGCTCGCGGCGGCGCGGAACGCGTCGTTGAGCTGCTCGGCGGTGACTTCCTTCTCGAGCTGCGCGGTGAGGTCGACGACGCTGACCGTGGGCGTTGGCACGCGCAGGCTGAAGCCGTCGAACTTGCCCTTGAGCTCGGGAATGACCAGGGCGAGGGCGCGCGCGGCGCCGGTCGTCGTGGGGATGATGTTCTGGCCCGCGGACCGCGCGCGGCGCGGATCCTTGTGCGCGACATCAAGCACACGCTGGTCGTTGGTGTACGAGTGGATCGTGTTCATCAGGCCGCGCACGATGCCGAAGTTGTCCTGCACGACCTTCGCCACCGGGGCGAGGCAGTTCGTGGTGCAGCTCGCGTTGCTGATGATCGCGTGCTTGTCGGGGTCGTACATCTCCTGGTTGACGCCGAGCACGACGGTCACATCCTCGTGCTTGGCCGGGGCGGAGATGATGACCTTCTTTGCGCCACCCTCGAGATGGGCGCGCGCCTTTTCGGCGTCTGTGAACAGGCCGGTCGACTCGATGACGATGTCGACGCCCAGGTCACCCCACTTGATCGCGGCGGGGTCCTTCTCCTTGAGCACCTTGATCTCGCGGCCATCGACGATGAGCGAGTCATCGGTGTGCTCGACAGTGCCGGGATAACGGCCGTAGGTCGAGTCGTAGCGGAACAGCAGCGCGTTCATCTCGGTGTCGACGAGGTCGTTGATCGCGACCACTTCGAGGTTCGAGGTGCGCTCGATGATGGCCTTCAGCGACTGGCGCCCGATGCGCCCGAAGCCGTTGATGCCCACCCGGACTGCCATTGCGGAGTTCCTCCGATCTACCCGCGCGCAGCGGGCGTTGGCGCGACTCGACCACTTGGGAGTTGGCGATGTCGTCTTTTGATTGCTTCGAGTCGATCGTGCGGTCCGGCCGCCCGGCTCGGAAGTGCCACTTGGCCCGCGACCGCTACGCCATTCTTCGGTCTCTATCTTCGCCCACGCGGGCAAGTCGGACCAGAGACAGCGCACCAACCAGCCCTACATCGTCGCCTAGCAGCGCGGGAACGATGTCGACGCGCGCGGCCTGGCGGCGAAAAGCCAGCCTCTCCACGGCATCGCGCGCGGGTCTCAGCAGCCGCTCGCCCTGGCCGATCGCGATCCCGCCGCCGACGACGACGCGTGTCGGATTGAACAGGTCGACGATGGTGACAAGGGCCGCCGCGAACGCTCGTCGCGCGTATTCCATGATCTGGTGGGCTGTTTCGTCGCCTGCGTCCTCGAGGGCCGCGACGCGCGCGGCGGAGATGTCGCCGAGGCCGCGTTCGCGGGCGGCGCGCGCGATCCCGGTGCCGCTGCTGATCGCCTCGAGGTGGCCGCGCGCGCCGCAGCCACAAAGCGGACCGTCAAGGTCGATCGTGAGATGGCCCAGCTCACCCGCGAGCAGGTCCGGGCCGCGCATCAGGCGGCCCCCTATCACGACTCCGCCTCCAATGCCGGTTGAGACGGTCAGGTAGACATAGTCGGCAATGCCGCGCGCCGCGCCGAACTGACCCTCCGCCAGGGCCGCGACCTGAGTGTCGCGTTCCAGGTACGCGTCGACGGCGAGCGCCTGGCCAAGGGTCGTGGCGAGTGGGAAACCCCACAGCCGGCGGTCGAGATTGGGTGGATCGATGAGCACGCCCGTGGCCGGATCGAGCGGTCCCGGCGCAGAGATGCCCAGGGCCTGCGGCGCGCCGACACCTGCGCTCGCTGCCTCTGCGCTGGCCGTGCCTAATGCGCGGCCGGCGGCCTCGACCATTGCCGGTCCGTCGGTCGGCGTGCGCTCGGCGCGCCGTGCGACGAGCCTTCCGTCGGGCAGCACCAGGGCGGTTCGCAGCTGCGTGCCGCCGAGGTCCAGGGCAAGGACCGGTCGGTCGGCCGGACCTGGTGACGTCACTGAACCGTCACTGAATCGGAAAAGGGGCCCCGGCAGTGCCGGGACCCCTTGCCTCCCTCTCTGGTCAGGAGCGGGTCAGGCGCCGATGCGGAAGACGCTGTTCCCGCACTTGGGGCAAGTGCCCTTCATGGCGGGCTTGCCGTTCTTCATCGTGATCTTCTGCGGGTTCTGGATCTCGACCTTCATCTTGTCCCGCACGCAGTAGGCTTCAGCCACCTGTCCTCCTTTATCTGCAATTTGCACAACGTTCGGCCGGGACACTCGCCCGACTCTGCGCGTCCCCTGCTCAGGATGCCATGACTGAAGGCCACAGTGAGGGCCGCCAGTACAAGGTTCCATCCTTTTGGACCGCATCATCCATCTCGGCCAGCAGGCGCAACGCCTCCAGGCCAGTCTCAATGCACGCTTGTTCGCCGCTTCGGCGTTGACCTTCGTCGGCGAACACGCCTTGCACGCGCTGAGCGTACGCGGTACAGACGACGCCTGCGCGGCATCCTGCAAGGGCCGCGAGCACGAGCAGCGCCGATGCCTCCATCTCGAAGTTGGTGACGCCCTGGCGTTTCATCTCGTCAGCCAGGTCCGGAAAACGGATCGGCAGCTGCGGAATGGGCCGTCCTTGGCCACCGTAAAAGCTCGGCGACGTTGCCGTGAGCCCGACATGAGCCCGATGATTCAGCCGGTGCGCCGCCTCGACCAGGGCACTTACGGCGACGTAGTCGGCGACCGCGGGATAGCCGTCGTGGACGTAGAACTTCGTCGTCCCCTCGAGCCGGACGGAGCCGGTGCTGATTACCAGGTCGCCGATTTGAATGTCGTCCCGAAGGACGCCGCACGAGCCGATGCGAATGAAGGTGGGGTGCTTCGTGATGGCCAGAATCTCGGCGACGACGATCTCGACGTTGTCCGTGCCGATGCCGGTCGAGACACATGAGACACGCCGGCCCTTGTAGGTGCCCGTTGCCGTCGCGAACTCGCGGTGTCGGTTCTCGTACTCGATGCTGTCGAAGAGTGCCGCGACCTTCGTCGTCCGATCCTGGTCGCCGGGCAACAGGATGTACTCGGCTATGTCGCCCGGGCCAGCATCGATGTGGTACTGGCGCTCAGTAGCCGGGATCGCAACGCGACGGTCCGCGTCGGGCACTTGGTCTCCTTCTCGGCGCGCCCGAATGGGCGCGCCGAGACGATAGGGTCACGCCGCGCTTAGCGTCAACCGTGGTTGAGGGCTGTCTTGGCACGGGCGAGTCGTTGGCGAATGGCCGCGATGATCCCGTTAGCGGTCTTGCGGGCACGCGCGCGCCGGTCGCGGCCGGCAAACGCGAAGGCGAGCAAGCCCATCGACGCGAGGCCCAGGAGGACGACAGCGGCAACGATCGGCGCGCGCGAATCACTGCCCGTCGTGGCGAAATCAGTCGAAGAGTCGCTCGCGCCGACCGGCTGGCCGAAGCTGGACGCCTCGACCACTGCCGTTGCGACGGCGCTCCCCGGCAATGGCATGCTGGCCACATCCGTTGCAGCCGTGGCGACAACTTCGATGCCACCGGCCGCCGTTCGCTCGACTATTCCGCTGACGTTGACCAGCTCGCTTGGCTGAAGCTGACCGGCGAGCGCGGCCGCATCACCGTCCAGGCGAACGGCGGCCTGCCCGGTACCGTCGTCGACCGTGACGATATCGCCGACGATGCCGCGCACCGTTCCACCGATGCGAACTTGCTGTCCGATGTGCTCCGTCAATGCTGAAATGGCGATGACCTGGCCGACCGTCTGACTCGATGCGCCGGAGCCTCCGCCGAGCACCGAGTCCACCGGCCCCGGTCCCCCCAGACCGGGGCTTGGTTTGGCCGTGGCGATTGGCCCCGACCCGATCGGCTTCGGAGAGAACGACGCTGACGGGCGCGGGCTTGGCGAGCTTGAACCGAGCTTGATATCGGCCGCGGAGCGCGGCACAACGCTGAAACGCTGGTCGGTCGAGGTCGGGTAGGCACGCTTGACTACTCCGGTGACCGTCGCCTGGCGACCGGTCTGCAGCGTGGTCGATCCAATGCCGCTGCTGGCCAGCCCGGTGATGGGGATCGTGCCGCCCGAGACCGTGAGCTCGGCATGCCACGAGTCCCCGTCGTGCGTGACCGAGGCCACCGTCCCGGTGACCACCACGAGCCGCCACTCGAGCGCGCCGGCCAGGGGCGCCGAGCCCACGGCCGTTGCGCCGGCAGAGCCCTGGCCGAGGGACACGAACACCGTCGCGGCTACCTGCGGCGCCCCGTAATACGTTGCCACGGCACCCGTGACGCGCACGCGCTGACCGACAGACGCGCTGGCCTTCGCGGGCAGCCGGAGCAGTATTGCGGCGCTCGAATCCTGGATCGTCACCCGATCGCCGGCGCTGTCGAGCAGGCCGGGCTTGGTCGTCACCGTCCCTTCGACCGTGACTGTCTGGCCCTGGCGCTTGAGCGCCTCGGCGATCGTCACCACGGGAGCGGCCGTTGCAGAGAGCGACGGCCGGGGCGTCGGTGAAACGGTCGGCCGCGGCGTCGGCCGCGGAGTTGGACTGGGTGTGGGTCGAGGTGACGGCGATACAGTCGGCCGTGGTGTTGGGCTGGGCGTCGCGGTTGGTCGCGGCGTTGGAGTAGGCGGCGGGGCAAGCACAACGACGTCGTCGCGCGAGCGCGGCCAGATCCGGTAGAGCGACAGGCGGTCGCCGGCCAAGCCCGTGACCTGGAGCCGCTCGCCGACTTGATAGTCGGTCTTCGCCACGCCAAGCGGAGCGTGGAAGAAGACGCGCCCTTCGCCGCTCGAGTCCGTCATCAGGAGCGTCAGCGTGCCCGAGCCGGATTCGATCGACTCGACCGTGCCACTCGAGCGCACCAGCAGGCCCTCCGTGGCCTCACCCAGCTGGGACATCGTGACTGTCACGGGCGGCGGAAGCGGTCCGCTGCTGATGACTTGCAGCGCGCTCGCCGCCGGACGCAGTTCGAGGTTGCCGTATGGCGCGGCGAGCGTGCCGGCCGCCTCGATCACAGCCCCCGGGACGAGCCCCGGCAGGGTTGGATCCGGCAGCCGGACATAGATCCCGCCGGTGCCGTCCTCGATGGCGATGACGTTGTCGCCGAGGAGGATGCCCGGCGCGACCGTGATCACGCCGACGACGTTGACGGACGCGCCGATCGGCTGAAGCCGTGCGCTCGCGATTGACTCGGGCGCCAGGGTCGGGATCGCCGTCGGTGTCGCGGTGGGCGTTGGCGTTGGCGTTGGCGTCGGTGTCGGTGTTGGCGTTGGCATTGGCGTTGCCGTCGGCGACGGAGAAGGTGGCGGCGCTATCTCGACAAGGTCGTCGGGCGAGCGGAGCACGAGCCGATAGATGGGCGGGTCCTCGGATACCTGGGTCAGCACGCCGGTGAGGCCGACGCGCGCCCCAAGCGCCAGGTCGCCGATTGCGATGTCGGACGCTGGCGGCGCGAGGACGGGGAGCGGCGCGGTTCCGTCGTCGACGACCGTCACGAGGCCGTCCTCAGTCGATCCGGGCGCCGTCACGAGCGTGCCCTCGACGCTGATCAGCTGCGACTCGAACGGCTCACACGCGAGC
>DATCGV010000107.1:0-11970 GCA_036508755.1 Candidatus Limnocylindrales bacterium
TAGGGCCACTGTGTCAGCCCGTGAGTGGTTCGTCATGACGGCGCGTCATATGCGCAGCGGCGTCGCTAACGGCCGTGCCGGACCTTGAAGGAAAGATGGTCGGGGCGCCGCGATTCGAACGCGGGACCTCTTGAACCCCATTCAAGTGCGCTACCAGACTGCGCTACGCCCCGACCGGCAGAGTCTAGCAGCGGCCATGGCCGGGTCCGACCTGCGGACCCGGGAGTCGGAGGGAGAAATGAGAAGAGGGTGGGTGGCAATCGGAGCCTGCCTCGACGCCGGCGGCTCGACAATGCGAGCTACGCGTCCCAACGGAGCGAAGCCGGAACCCTGAAGTTTCAGAACTTGGAAGCGGCACCCACCACGGCTTGTGGGTCACGGCGCAGCATTCCGGGGGTTCCCACCTGGCTTATCCGATTGCCTTTCCCATCCGCTTATGCCCGTAACGATGGCACATGGGCGGGCTGAGCAACAGAGGACCGTGCTCTAAACCTTCGCAGACTACGGGTACCGATCCGGATGTCGCTAAGTACCGTCCGGACCGGTCTGGTGCGGTCAGGCCGGGATTCAGAACGCTTTCAGGGCGGCGGAGCCAGCCGCCGACCATTCGCCGAAGCCCGCGAGCTCGTCCTTCTGCTCGCGCGACAGCAGGTCGATCAGGCAACGCTGGACGCTCTTGCCCTCGAACAGCGCGTTGGAGACCTCCTGGGCGATGGGCATCTCGACACCGAGCCTGGTGGCGAGCTGGAGCGCGGAGGTGACCGTGTACGCGCCTTCAGCTACGCCAGGCAGCGTGCCCTCGATGTCGGCCCAGGGCCGGCCTTTGGCCAGTTCGACGCCCAGGCTGTGGTTGCGCGACAGGTTCGAATAGCACGTCGCGATGACGTCGCCGAGGCCCGCCAGGCCAGCGAAGGTGAGCGGGTTCGCGCCGGCGGCGATGCCCAGGCGGGTGATCTCGGCCAGGCCGCGCGTGATCAGGCCGGCCTTGCCGTTGTCGCCGAAGCCGAGCTGCTCGGCGGCACCGGCAGCGATGGCGATGATGTTCTTGAGCGCTCCGCACAGCTCGACGCCGATCACATCGCGGTTGCGGTAGAGCCGAAACGAGCGTGCGCCGAGCATGTCGCTGGCCCGGCGGCTGACTTCCTCGTCCTGGGCGGCGATGACGCTACTGGCGGGCAGGCCACGCGCGATCTCGAGGGCGAGGTTGGGGCCCGACATGGCACAGATGCGGCCCGACGCTGACGGAATCTCCGACGCGATGACCTGGGTCATACGCTCCAATGAGTCGTGCTCGATGCCCTTGGCGACCGAGAGGAGGACGGCGTTGGCGTTGACCGCACTCGCGACGCGCCGCGCGGTAGAGCGCATCGCCGCGGCAGGCACGGCGAAGATGACCAACTCGTCCGCGGCGCTTAACGCGGCTGGATCGGCACTGATCTCGACCTCGACCGGGATGTTGTTGTCGGGCAGGTAGCGTGCATTGCGGCGTTCCGTGGTCAGGTCGCGTGCCTGTGCCTCGTCGCGTGCCAGGAGTACGACCGGGCCGCGTCGGGCGAGCTGGAGGGCCAGCGTCGTGCCCCACATCCCGGCACCGACGACCGCGCGCCGGGCGTGGCGCTCGACCGTCACCGCGCGCGCACCGCTGAGCGGCGCCGCGGGCGGCGCTCGCTGTCCTCGCGCGCGCGCTCACGGATGACGAGGCGCAGCGGCGTGCCGCCAAAGCCGAACGCCTCGCGCAGCCGGTTCTCGAGGTAGCGCCGATAGCTGAAGTGGATGAGCGCTGCGCCGTTGGCGAAGAGCACGAATGTCGGCGGCTCGGCCTGGACCTGCGTCGCGTAGAAGAAGCGCGGCTGCTTGCCCCGCACGTTCGACGGTGGCCGGCGCTGTGTCGTCTCGCGCAGCCAGGCGTTGAGTGCCGGCGTTGGCACGCGCCGCCGGCGCTCGGCGGCGATCTCGAGTGCCGCTTCGAGCACGCGCTCGACACGCTGGTGGGTCTTGGCGCTGATCGAGACGATCGGCGCGAAGGACAGAAACGGCGCATCTCGGCGCAGCTGTGCGACGTACTCGTCGAAGGTGCTCTGTGTCTTTTCCTCGACGAGGTCCCACTTGTTGATCGCGACGACGAGACCGATGCCCTCTTCGAGCGCGTAACCGGCCACGTGCGCGTCCTGCGCCGTCAGCCCGTCAGGTGCGTCGAGCACGAGGATCGCGACGTCAGCGCGCGAGACTGCCTTGAGCGCGCGCAGGGTTGCGAAGCGCTCGGCAGCGGGGCCGGAGGCGACGCGGCCGCGGCGCTTGATGCCGGCTGTGTCGACGAGGCGCACCGTCCGTCCGGCCCACTCGAACGACGTGTCGATCGCATCGCGCGTCGTGCCCGGGATGTCGCTGACGATGACGCGCTGCTCGCCGAGCAACGCGTTGAGCAGCGAGCTCTTACCGACGTTGGGCCGGCCGATGATCGCCAGGCGCGCCGGTCGGTCGTCGAAGGCGAACGCCGCCTCTTCTTCGGCTCCCAGCTCAGAGTCGGCGCCCTCGCCTGCCTCCGTGAGCTCCCTGTCCACGCGCTTGCGCTCGAGCTCCGATTCCGACTCGGGCGGCAGCGCCCAGACAATGACGTCGAGCAGGTCGGCGACGCCACGGCCGTGCAGTGCGCTGATCGGGTGCGTCTCGTGCCAGCCCAGCTGGTGGAACTCCGCCGCCTCCAGCTCGCGTTTCGGGTTGTCGGCCTTGTTGGCGGCGACGATCACGGGCGCCTTGGCCAGGCGCAGGATCTCGGCCGCCTCCTGGTCTGCAGGAGTCAGCCCGGCGTCGGCGTCGACCACGAGCACGATGACGTCCGCCTCATCGATCGCGAGCCGTGCCTGCTCCTGGACGCCCTCTTCGATCGCGTCATCCACGCGCTGCTCGAGGCCGCCCGTGTCGATGACGATGAAGCGCCGGCCGTTCCACTCTGCGACGTCGTACAGCCGGTCGCGCGTCGTCCGCGCACGGTCCTCAACGATCGCGATGCGCTCGCCGACCACGCGATTGAAGAGCGTGCTCTTGCCGACGTTGGGCCGGCCGACGAAAGCCACGACGGGCAGGCCAGCGGTGGGCAGATCCTCGCCCCGACCCGACGTCGGACGGCGGACGCGGCGCGCCATGGGTTACGCCGCGCCAGCGGCGACGGTGCGACGGTGCCGGCCGTTCTCGTCGAGCGAGGTGCTCCGATAGGCCGGCGCGGCCACCGCGGAGAGAGCCGTTCGCGCCAACTCGGCGGCGCGCTCGTGCGTCTCGGGCGTGCCGCCCACGGCGTAGACGCGCTCGGCAACCTTCTCCAGGTCCTCGATCGGCGTGCTCGTACCGCCCGTGACACCCACGACGCGCGCGCCGTTGAACGCGGCCGCGTCGGCGAGATCGCGCTCGCTCTCGATCTGGATCACGGGCTTGCCCGCGATCTCGCACAGCCGGGTCAGCTCCTTGGTGTTGGCGCTGTTGCGGCCGCCCACGACGACCATCATGTCGACCTGCGCGGCAAGATCCATGGTGTCCTGCTGGCGCCGGATCGTGACCGGGCAGACCGTGTTGACGATCTTCAGCTCATGGGTGCGGCTGACGAGGTAGGCGGCAAGCTTCTCGAACTTCCAGGGCGGCTGCGTGCTTTGGCTGATGAGTGCCACGCGCTTGGTGCGCGGGATGCTTTCCCAGTCCTCCTCATCGTCGACGACGATCGCGTCGGGCGCGAAACCGAGCAGGCCGACGACCTCGGGGTGGCGCGGCGTTCCCAGGAGCACGATCGTGTAGCCGTCGTCGACCAGCTTCTGGAGCTCGCGCTGCTCCTGGATGACCCACGTGCAGGTGCCGTCGATGACCTCGAGGCCGCGCTCCTCCGCGCGCGCCATCACCTCCGGCGTGACGCCGTGCGCGCGGATGACCACGGCCGCGCCACTGTCGACATCGTCAAGCGTGTCGACCGTCCTGATGCCCTGGCCCTGGAGCTGGGCAATGACGCCCTCATTGTGCACGACCTGGCCCAGGGTATGCGTCTGCTTGCCCTGGGCCGTCGCCAGCCGGGCATAGTCGATCGCCTCGCGCACCCCGTAACAGAACCCGGTCCGGCGCGCGATGCGGACCTCTTCGACGCTACCCATGTTGCCCAAGTATGGCACCGGCGGCACTTGCCGCCGGTTGCGCGGACGGTGTTACGGGCTCGCCGCGCCGCCGCCCCTGACCGAGCCTAGGAGTTTGCTGCCGTCATTCTTGACGATGTAGCAGGTCACGCCACGGTCGCCGCTCGACCAGCTGTCACTCGTCGGGTAGAAGTAGGCGAACGAAAGACCGGCCGCAGTCAGCTCGTCGCTCGTTCGCGCCGTATAGGTCTTTACTGCCGGCAGGCACTGGTTGGTGACCAGGTCGTCGAACGCCGAGGCGCCGGGATACGACGCGCTCGAGTCGGCGCTGTAGGTCACGAGCGCGAACACCTCGCCGTCGTGTGGTTGGGTACACGGCTGATGCTGGACGTCGGTGACAGTCGTCGTGACCGTCGGCTATCGATGCAGTCGCCCACCTGGAGATCGTTCACGTCGCCGGTTATCCGATCGCGGAAGAGGTAGACGCCGCCGACGATGACCACGAGCAAGACGACCAGGACACCGAAGATGACCAAGCCGCGTCGGCTCCGGGCGCGCGGCGGGGTGGATGCCGGCAGCGCATATGAAGGCGGCCCTGGCGGCGGTGCGCCGTATCCAGCAGGCGGTCCCGGCGGCGGTCCAGCCGGCGGAAAGCCGCCTGAATCAGTGTTCGGTGGGGGCATGCTCATCCGGTATTGCTCCTCCCTCGTAACGCGTCGGCGGATTGTGTCACATGGCAGGCGGGCTGAACCTGCCCTGGTGACGCCCGTCGACGAGTTCCGCGATGTGGCCCATCAGATCGTCGGACGCCGCGTTCATCGCCTCGCGACGCGTCTTTGACGGGTCCAGCTCCAGCGTGAACGGCTTGCCGACGCGGACCGTGATCCGCGTCCCCAGCCTGGGCATGCGCTGGCCACGGCCCAGGAAGACGTCGCTGCCCGACACTCCCACGGGCAGGATTGGCACGCCCGAGCGGGTCGCGAGCATCGCCACGCCCGGTTTCGGTTCCTGCATGACGCCCGTCAGGCTGCGCGTGCCCTCGGGGAAGACGCACAGGATCTCGCCCCGATCGAGGATCGCGCGCGCGACGCGATACGCCTCGATGTCGCTGCCGCCCGACTTGACCGGTGTGATGCCGTTGCGCCTGAGGAACCAGCCGACAGGCCCGACGAACAGCGCATCCTTGGCCAGGACGTGGAGCTGCCGCCCCAGCGCGGGCGTCAGCCAGCCGACCACGAGGGGCGGGTCGGCGTTCGAGATGTGGTTGGAGACCACGATCAGCGGCCCGGCCGTGGGCAGGTCGTCGAGGCCCTCGGTCGTGACCCGCGTCATGGCGCGCAGCACGACGCGGCACAGCAACGTGGCGATACGGGTGACGATCGGTACGCGGCTTCTCATCGCCCGCCTGCGGCTCGAGACGCGCCGCGAACCGCCGCCACGACCTGCGCCACGGTCTGATCGATCGTGTTGCCGTCAGTCTCGATGACCGCGGCACCGTCCGGGATGCGCAGCGGCGCAGTGTCGCGCGTCGAGTCGATGCCGTCACGGCGGCGCAGGTCGTCCTCGATCTGGGTGACGGCGCGCGCGTCATCGGCCACGCCGCGCTCAGCGGCCCTGCGCCGCGCGCGCTCCTCGACCGAGACGTTCAGGTACAGCTTCAGATCAGCGTCGGGCAGGACGACGGTGCCGATGTCACGGCCGGCCATGATGATCCGGCCGGCCGCGGCGAGGCCGCGCTGGACCTGGAGCAGCTCGGCGCGCACAGGCGCGTGGCGCGAGACGCGGCTGACCTCGCGGTCGACCTCGGCCGTATGCAACCGATCGGTGATCTCGTCACCGCCAACCACCACGCGCACGTAGCGCTCGTGCTCATCCGGCTCGAGCCTGATCTCGCGCACGAGCGGCACGAGCGCGTCGGGATCGTCAAGATCGGCCGCGCGGTTCATGGCCAGCCAGGTCAGGCCGCGATAGAGCACGCCCGTGTCGCAGAAGCGATAGCCAAGCTCGCTCGCGGCGCGCATGCCGACCGTGCTCTTGCCGCTGCCGCCGGGGCCGTCGAGGCTGACCATGAAGCCTTCGCGGCGCGGCGCGGCGCGTTCCGGCCGCTGGTCCGGCGAGAGACTGTCCAGCGCCCTACGCTCGGCCGCCGACAGCTCGCGCACGTCGCCCAGCTGCATCCCGGTGATGCGCAGGGTGCCGAAGCGGACCCGGACGAGGCGCCGAACCGGCGCGTCGGCAGCCGAGAACATGCGCCGGATCTGGCGCTTCATGCCCTGCCGGAGCGTGACCCGGTACCACGCCAGATCGTGCGCCGGCCGGCCGACCAGGTCGCCCAGCAGACGAACGTCGGCCGAGGACGCCGCGCGCAGGTCCGACAGCCGGGCCGTCCCTTCCTCGAGCTCAACCCCCTGCTCGAGGAACTCACGCTGCCGACCACCGAGCGGGTGCTCGAGCCCGACTGCGTACTCGCGCTCGACGCCGTGACTCGGATGGAGCATGCGCTGCGCCCAGTCGCCGTCGTTGGTCAGTAGCAGCAGGCCCTCCGAGTCGCGGTCGAGGCGGCCGACCGGGTAGAGCCGGACGGCGCGGGCACGCAGCTCTGGTGGGACAAGATCGAGCACCGTCCGCGTGGCGTGGCTGTCGCTGACCGTGCTGGTGACCCCGGCGGGCTTGGCCAGCACGAGATACACGCGCCTATCGGCAGTGGCGATGGCCGTGCCGTTGACTGCGAGCACGTCGCGCGCCGGGTCGACGAGCTGGCCGACGCCGGCGGGGGCCCCGTTCACCGTGACGCGCCCCTCCGCGACGAGCAGCTCCGCTCGGCGACGTGAGGCGACGCCGGCGTCGGCCAGCGCCTTGTGGATCCTGACTCGGTCACTCAATGAGCCGCTCCGCCGCCTCCGGATCGAGCTGCGGCAGGTCATCGAGCGAGGTCAGGCCGAAACGCTCCAGGAAGTCGAAGCCGGTGCCGTACAGGATGGGTCGCCCCGGCGTGTCGGCCCTGCCCTGCTCGACCACGAGGCGGCGGTGGAGCAGCGTGCGCAGGACGTAGTCCGAGTCGACGCCGCGGATGCGCTCGATCGTGCCGCGCGTCGCCGGCTGGCGGTAGGCGACGATGGCCAGCGTCTCGAACGCCGCGGGCGAAAGTCGCGTGGCGTCGGCACCGACGTAGCGTGCGATCAGCGCTCCGGCATCGGGCGCCGTGACGAGTTGCACCGCGTCGCCTGCGGCGACCAGGCGCAGACCGCGCTCGCGCAGGATGACCTCGAGATCGCCGAGCAGCGCGTCGACGGTTTCGCGATCCACGCCGGCGAGCGTCGCGATCTCGCGCCTGCTCAAGGGGCGCTCGGCGACGAACAGCAGGGCCTCGAGCTGGGCGGCGTTGAGCTCGTGGACAGGCTCGCTGAGCTCCGGCGTTTCGGTCGGCTCCAGCGTCTCCGGCCTGATCGGGATCGCGACGAGGGCGTCATCCATCGAGCAGCGCCCCGCGTTGACCGGCGGCAATCGGCGTGACTCGGATCGGCCCCCACGGCTCAATCTGCTCGATGGCCACCTCGCGGCCCTTGGCCAGCTCGAGCATCGCCAGGAATGTGACCGCGACCACGATCCGGTCGGTTACGTCCTGGAGCAGCTCCTGGAGGACGATCTGCGGCGCGCTGCGCAGCGCCGCGCGGATGACCGCGGCACGCTCGTCGAGCGTGATCGCGCGCGTGACCATCTCCACGGGCGGCGGCGCTGGGGGCACGAGACGCACGGATGCCGACAGCGCCGCCGCGAGCAGCAACGCATCGAGCGGTGGGCCGTCGTCGGGCCGCGCGCCCGCTCTGCCCGCAGCCACGGCGACTGCCGATTCGCGATGAAAGAGGCTCACACCCGCGTTGAGCAGCGCACCCAGCGCGCGGCCCGCATCGCGATACATGCGGTACTCGATCAGCCGCCGACGCAGCTCTTCTTCAGGATCGACCCCTTCGCTTTGACTGGCCTCGTCCGCCGCGGCCGCCTCCGGGGGCCGCGGCAGCAACGCGCGCGACTTGATCAGGATGAGCTGCGAGCAGACGGTCACGAATGAACTGAGCAGCGCGAGGCGGCCGCGCTCGATGCGGGCCAGCGCGTCCAGGTAGGCACTGGCAAGGTCGCCGAGGCGGACGGTGAGCACGTCCAGCTGGCGCTGCTCGATCAGCGTCAGGAGCAGCGCCAGCGGCCCGTCGAACGACTCGAGATGGACGTGCGTCGCATCCTCGGGCCGGCGTGCGTCGGCGAAGCGGATCTCCACCCCGCTGGTCATCACCTCTTTAGTTGGCCTCGTCGGCGAGCAGCAACGCGCGACCCAGCTTGTCGTCGGCGGGCTCGGCCTGGCTACGAATGAGGTCCGCGGTTTCCGGCGTGCAGCCGGCAGCGAGCGCCATCTCTGCCGAGCGTTCAGCGTGCGCCGCGAGCGTCTGGAACGCGGCGCGGAACGACGCCACGCGCAGCAGCAGCCGCTCCATTCGCCGGCCGTAGTGCTCGGCCAGCGACCAACCGACGCGATGCCAGACGTGAAGTGCGGTGCCCTTGGCGCAATCGTGCAGCAGGCCGGCCATGAGCAGGTCGGGATCGGTCTGTCCGTCGGCGCGCAGCGAAGCGACGACGTCGAGCCCGTGGCGCTGGTCGGCACGATGCATCGACTCGAACAGGCGCAGCTGCGCGGGCGTCAGCCAGCTCGTCAGCTCATGGGTTTCGCGATCGCTGACCCGACCGACGAAGTAGCACCCGAAGCGCCGAACCTTCGCCGCCCACCAGCCAGCCATCAGACGCTGATGAGGAGTGCATTTCCGAGCAGCAGGTTCTTGATTTCACCGGCAAGTGGAGCAAGGAAACTTGCGCCGAACAACACGATGACTAGCAGCAGCACAAAGCCGTACTGCTCAAACTGCCGCAGGTTGTACGAGGTTCTGGCGTCGACAAGTCCAAGCAAGACGCGCCAGCCGTCGAGCGGAGGAATCGGCAGGAGGTTGAAAAGAAACAGGAACCCATTAACCAGCACGAAGTAGAAGGCGACGTCATAGATGGCCGCCGCGATCGGCGTTGCGAGCGGTGTCGAGACGGAATCGACAGTTCCCCACGCGACTCGAACGGGGATCGCAATCGCCGCGGCGAGGACAAGGTTCGACAACGGCCCCGCTGCCGAAACGATGGCCTCGCCTCGACGGCCATAGCGCAGGTTGTACGGATTGACTGGAGTCGGTTTCGCCCAGCCGATGAAGAAACCGCCGAGAAGCGCACTCACTACCAAGATCGCTCCACCCAACGGATCGAAATGAACGATTGGGTTTAGCGTCAATCGCCCTTGCCATCGCGCCGTCGAGTCACCCAGCTTGAAAGCCGCGAAGGCGTGCGTGAACTCGTGGACCGGAAACGAAACGAGAATGATGATCGCGACCGCGACGAGCGCGAAGACGGTTTGCTGGCTCACAGCCGGCCGAGAAGCTCCTGCTTCTTCTGCTCGTACTCATCGGCCGTGATCGCGCCGCTGTCACGCAGATCGGCCAACCGCGACAGTGTCTGGGTGACCTCGAGCGATTTGTCCTGGCCGGACATCTGCTGGGCGGCTATGTGTGCGGCACCCTCTGATGCGGCCGCTGCCGGATCGCTGGGCAGTGGCATCGAGCCCTCAGCGCCGGCCATCGTCGTCGCCGCGGGCGGGGCAGGCGGCGCCTGTGGCGCTGGCTGCGCGACTGGGGCCGGGGCGACAGGTTGCATCGCGGGCGCGGCCTGCATCGGAGCGTCGGCGCGCAGTGGTGGCGTCGGCGGCATCGCGGAGGGATACATGAAGCCCGTCTCGAGATCGTGCTTCTGGGAAAGCATGATCTTCTTGAACTCCTTGGGGCCCTTGAGCATGTGGTACAGGTCGACCGCTTCCTCGGCCGCGGTCAGGATGGACAGGTCGCCGTAGTTGAGCATTCGTCCGAGCACAGGCTGGTCGAGGATCGCGTCGTTGATCTTCTCGAGCGAGCTGTCCGCTGAGTGCTTGTTGAAGACCCCGGTGACCTTGAGCAGGCGCCGATTGGTGATCACGTAGTCCTGGTTGGACCACTCCCACCAACGGAAGATGAAAACGAGCGCGCCGATCACCAGTAGCACGAGGGCGACGAGGCTGATCAGGTTGCGGATGTTCGTGTCGGTGACGTTGAAAACTGCGATCGCGAGCAGAAGGAGCAGCCCGACGATGAACACGGCGACGCCATTGCGCGCCCGGATGAGCAGTGACAGCCAGTGCTGGCGACTGCGATAGACGACGACTTCGCCTTCGGTCAGAAGGCTGTCCGCGTAGCGAGCCATTCCCTCCTCCTCTGCCTAGGCGCGGGGATGAGCCCGTGCGTAGACCTGTTTGATGCGCTCCCCCGTCAGATGCGTATACAGCTGCGTGGTCGTGATGCTCGCGTGTCCGAGCAATTCCTGCACGACGCGCAGGTCGGCCCCACCCTCGAGCAGGTGCGTGGCGAAGCTGTGGCGCAGCGTGTGCGGGGTGACGTGGCCGTGCACGCCACCGAGCAGCGCCGCGTTCCGAATCGTGCGCCATGCGGCCATGCGCGTCAGGCGCTGACCACGCTGGTTGACGAAGACCGGGCCGCCGCGTCGGTTCCCATCCGCGGCTGTGGCTTTGGCCACCAGCCGCGGACGGACGTTATCGAGATACCGACCGAGCGCGGTCACTGCAACGTCCCCCACCGGCAGCCTGCGCTCGCGGTCACCCTTGCCGATGACACGCACGGTCGCGTCGTCGAGCGACAGGTCCTCCAGGTCCAGGTTCAGCGCTTCGCTGACCCTCAGCCCGCAGGCGTAGAGCAGCTCGAGCAGCGCGCGGTCGCGGACGCCGACATCGGTCTCGGCGGACGGCGCCTCGAGCAGCGCCGCGACGTCGGCAACGCCGAGGGTGTCCGGCAGCACCCGCGCAGCGCGCGGCAGGTCAAGCAGGCTGGCCACGTCGCGCTCGATCAGCCCCTCGGCGAAACAGAAGCGGTAGAAGGCGCGTACCGCGGCCGCCTTGCGTCGATGCGTGGCGGGGCGCAGGACGCGCGGCGGCCTCGACAGGGCTGCGAGATGGCCGATCGCGACGTTGGCGTCGGTGCGCCAGCCGCGCGCGTCGTTGCCCGCACTGCGGACGAAACCGCGCAGATCGTTGGCGTAAGCCGCAATCGTGGCCGGCGATAGTCCGCGCTCGACGCGCAGGTAATCGAGGTAGGTGTCGATTGCCTCCTGGAGGCCAGGCTGCGCCGCGCGGCTCATGCCGCTGCACCTTCCGCCGCGCGCGCACTGGCCGCGGCATCGAGCAGCGCGTCGGCCGCGGCAATTGCGGCGCTGGCGCCACTCGGCCCGCCGAGCATGTGGGCGAGCTCAGTCCGCCGCCCCGGCTGATCGAGCTGCTCGATCTGCGTCACGGTCCGACCGTCACGCTCGAGCTTCTCGATGCGCAGGTGGCTGTCGGCGTAGGCGGCGATCTGCGGCAGGTGCGTGACGCACACGACCTGGTGGTCGCGCGCCAGGCGCCACAGCATCCGACCGACCGGATCGGCCGAACGCCCGCCGATGCCGGCATCGACCTCGTCGAAGATGAGCGTTGGCGTCTCGTCGGCGCGCGCCAGAACGGTCTTGATGGCCAGCGCCACGCGCGACATCTCGCCGCCCGAAGCGATGCGCGCCAGAGGACGCGCGGGCTCGCCGGGGTTGGGCGCCAGCAGGAACGTGACGGCATCCGCGCCTGATTCGTCGAGCGCGCTGCTGGCCACGGCCGCCGAGTACGCGGCGGACGGAAACCCGAGCTCGATCAAGGCCGGGGTCACCTCCCGCGACAGCGTCTGTGCGGCCGTGAGGCGCGCCGCCG
>DATCGV010000108.1:0-7185 GCA_036508755.1 Candidatus Limnocylindrales bacterium
CTGTGCGCTTACACGGGTGATCGCGGTCGTTCCAAGCAAGCGGAACTATCGACGGCGCCGACTAGTTCTGCGGGGGGCCAGGACACGACGGAAGTCGCCACGGCACCACTCGCTACTCGGCGACGTACCTCCGTTCACCGGTTCGCGCATCGACCCAGACGCGCATCCGCCGGCCCGAAGTCGGGTCGACGAATTTCTCGTCCGTTGGCCGGAAGCGGGGATCGACGGGTCCCGTCTCACCGCCGCCCGGACCAGGCGAGAGCTTGGCCTGCTCAGCCGCCTGCGACCGGTAGCGCGAGGCCTCGATGACCACGGCGATAAGCAGGACGGCGCCAATGATGATCAGCCACGCCGCGCCGAACCCGGCAACCGGGCCGACGAGGACGACGATCAACAGGCCGCCGGCCAGCATCAGCGCGCCGACCACGCCCAAGATGAAGCGCACGACGATCGAGCCGGTCGTCATCCGCGCTACTCCATGTTGGGCTGCGGAGCCTGCGGCGCCTGCGCGTCCTGAACGACGACCACGGCCGTGCCGTACGCGACGATCTCCGACATCGTGCCGGCCAGCTCGGAGCTGTCGAAGCGCATCGAGATGACTGCGTTACCGCCCATCATCGTCGCGTTCTGGACCATCCGGTCGATCGCCTGGCGGCGCGTGTCTTCGAGCAGGCTGGTGTATTCGTGAATCTCACCGCCGCCGATCGAGCGGAGACCAGCCATGATGTTGCCGCCCAGGCCCCGGCTGCGAACCACGAGGCCGAATACCTGGCCCTTGGTCTCCTGTACGCGCCAGCCGGCGATGAACGGAGCCGTTGAGATCAGCACTCTGGATGCCCTCCTTGTCAGCGCCAAGGATAGGCGTCTGGGGCTACATTCTGGTCGTGCCCGACAGCGAAATGAAGCAGCGCATGCTGCGCGGCGAGGAATACCAGGCAACCGACGAACAGCTGACCGCGGAGCGCGAGCGCTGTTCCGTTCTGTGCGAGCGCATCAACGCGACCTCAGCCGCGGACGAGGCGACTCGGCTGGCGCTCTTCCGCGAGCTGCTCGGCGGCGTTGGCGATGACACACTCATCCAGTCGCCGTTTCGCTGCGACTATGGCTACAACATCCGCATCGGCCGCCGCTCATTCATCAACTACGGCGGCATCCTGCTCGACGTCGCACGGATCACGATCGGCGATGAGGTGCTCATCGCGACGAACGTCCAGATCCTGACCGCGACTCATCCGCTGGACGCGCCGCGCCGTCGCGCTTGGTGGGAGTTCGCCAAACCCATCTCGATTGCCGACGGCGTCTGGATCGGCAGTGGCGCGATCATCGTGCCCGGCGTGTCGGTCGGCGAGAACGCAGTCGTCGGTGCCGGCGCCGTCGTCACAAAGGACGTGGCTGCGAACACGGTCGTGGTCGGCAATCCTGCGCGCGTCGTTCGCGAGCTATGACCGAGACGGCCGATTTCGAAGCACAGATGCGCCAGCGCGCGCGATCCTTCGACGCCTGGGCGCTCGATTACGACACATACCGGCCGACCTATCCGCCGGCGCTCTTCGACCACATCGCGGCGTGCCTCGAGCTGCCTGTGGACGCGCGCATCGCGGATCTCGGTGCCGGGACGGGCAAGGCCGCGCGGCAGATGGCACGTCGCGGCTGGCACGTCATTGCCATCGAACCGGGGGAGGGGATGCTCGACGTCCTGCGTGCCCGGGCCGCGCACGAGGGTCTGACCATCGACGCGCGCCTGGCGGGTGCGGAGGAGACGGGCCTGCGAGACGCGAGCGTCGATCTCGTCACGGCAGGCCAGGCGTTCCACTGGTTCGACAAGGCGCGTGCCGTCCCGGAGATGGCCCGCATCCTCAGGCCGGGCGGTGGCGTGGCGGTCTTCTGGAACGGCCGTGCCGACGACCGATCAGAGTTCCTCGCGGCCTACACGGACCTGATGGCGAAGTACCTGCCCGAGGAGCACGTCGATCGCCGCGTGCCCGGCCGTCAGTCGACGGCGCCGGCAGATCTGGCGGAGGGCGGCTACTTCGAGGTCGACGACCGCGTCGAGCTTCGGCACGAGCGGCTGATGGACGCAGATGCGTTCGTCGGCTATGCCTTCACCGCGTCGCAGACGCGCCTGTTCGTGGCTGCGGATGCGCGCGAGCGGCTCGAGGCCGACATCCGCGCCCTGATTGGTGCCCACTTCGGCGAGGGCGACGTCGTCGTGCCCTATGACGTCGACACGTACGTCGCACGCAAGGTGAAAGGAGTTGAAGAGTGACCGAGGAGGGGTACGTCGACGTCACCGGCGGCCGCGTCTGGTACCGGCGCTATGGCGAAGGGAATGAGATGCCCGTGCTCATCCTCCACGGCGGGCCGGGTTCCGCGAGCGACTACCTGCAGCCGCTGGCGGAACGTCTCGCCGCGCATCGACCGGCGATCGTCTACGACCAGCTTGGTTGCGGCCGCGCGGACCATCCTGACGACGATTCGTTGTGGACTGTCGACCGATCCGTGGCGGAGGTCGATCAAGTGCGCCAGGCCCTTGGCCTGGATCGGTGCCACCTGCTGGGTCAATCGTGGGGCGGCTGGCTGGCGATCGACTACATGAGCCGTCGCCCGAGAGGCATACAGCGACTCGTGCTGGCCAGCACGTCGGCGAGTATCCCGCAGTTCATGGCCGAAGCGCGCAAGTTGATCGAGGTCATGCCGGAGCCGTATCGGACCACGATCATCGAGCTCGGCGCGCGGGGCGAGTATGACGATCCTGCGTACAAGGAGGCGGCCGACGTCTTCTACCACCTGTGCCTGTGCCGCATGGATCCGTGGCCGGAAGTGCTCCTGCGTGGCGAGAAGACGTCGACGAATCGGGTCTACCTGGTCATGAACGGCCCGACCGAGTTTGACGTCATCGGCAGGCTCGCGACCTGGGACAGGACGGCCGACCTCGGCGCGATCCACGTGCCCACGCTGATCACCGTCGGTCGGTACGACGAGATCACGCCGGCATGCTCGGAGACCCTGCGTGAGCGCATTCGTCACAGCCGGATGGTCGTGTTCGAGCACAGCGCGCATCTCGCCCACCTCGAAGAAGGCGAGCGGTACGCGCAGGTCGTCGAGTCGTTTCTCGCGGAGGCCGACCAGCAGGCTCAGTCCCGCAGCCGACGGTAGGCCTCGGCCAGCTGTGGCAGCCGGTAGTGGGCGTTGAGCCCGCTCGGGTTGGGCAGCACCCACACCTCGGAGCTTCCGATCCGCTCATCCAGGCGCCCGACTGACGCTTTGGGCCGATCGAACGCGGTCCGGTACGTCGACACGCCCAGGAATGCGACCTTGCGCGGGCGGAAACGGACGACCTTGTCCGTCAGCACGCGGCCGCCCGCGCGGATCTCGTCGTTGCTCAGCTCTGCTGCCGTGGCGGTCGTGCGCGCGACCATGTTGACGATACCGATGCCGTAGTCGAGCAACTCGCTCTGATCAAGAGGGGAGAGGAGCCGTGGCGTCAGGCCGGCATCGTGGATCGCGCGCCAGAAGCGGTTGCCCGGGCGCGCGAAATGCATACCCGTCGCGCCCGACCACAGCCCCGGATTGATGCCGACAAAGAGGATGCGCAGGTCAGGCGCGATCACGTCTTCAAGTGTTCGCTCGCGCGCGGCGGCGAGATCGGCCGATGTGGGACGGATCACAGTCATCGAGGTTAACGCCGAGCCCTGCCGCCGGGTATTCTCGGCATGGATGAAGCGGGCGGGTTCCATTCACGTGATCACTGGCTGCATGTTCTCGGGCAAGACCGAGGAGCTGCTGCGCCTGCTGCGTCGTGCGTCGGTCGGCGGCCGCTCAGTGCTGCTCGTGCGGCCGGCGGTTGACACGCGTACAGCGTCCGAGATCGCCGAGTCGCGATCCGGCACGAGCTACGCCTGCACCACGGTCGCGAAACCCGCGGACGTCCTCGCCGCGGTTGCTGCCAGCCCGTGCGAGGTCGTGGCCATCGACGAGGCCGAGATGTTCGATGAGTCGCTCGCAGACGTGGTCGCACGTCTTGCCACGGACGACTACGAGGTGATCGTCTCGGGTCTCGACACGGACTTTGCAGGGCGGCCGTTCGGTGCGATGCCGACCATGCTTGCCTTGGCCGATTCGGTGGCCAAGCTGACCGCGATCTGTACGTTCCCGGGTTGCGGCGCGGAAGCGACGCGGACGCAGCGCCTGGTCAGCAACCAGCCCGCGGCCATCGACGATCCACTGATCGTGATTGGCGGCACCGAGGACAGGCGCGAGCCGGACCGCTACGAGGCACGTTGCCGGACGCATCACCGAGTTGCGCCGGCACGGCACAGCGCCTCTCAAGCCGCGTGAGCGAAGCTCACTGAGATAGGCAGGGCCAGTCCCGGCAGCGGCAGCGACGCAGCCTCCGCCTCGACGGCCGCACGCTCGTCACTGGTCAGCGGCCGCCACAGATCGATGGTCATCTTCTCGTGCGCCCGGCGCCACACGCCCGTGATCTCTGTATCGACCAACAGGGCGCCGGGCCAGACGCGCGACGTCCACAGCTCGGCACGCCGGCGCGCGTCGGGCACGAGCAGCTCGCGCTCGCTGCCCTGGAGCAGGAAGTACGTGTCGCCACTCGGCAGCAGCCGGACGCGAGCCAGCGGCTGTGGCTCGGCGCGAGTGAATGCTTCGTCGGCCGTGAGCAGCCAGCTGTCGCCGATCGGCGACCTGACCTGCGTCAGCTCCGGCTCGAGCGCGCGAAACGTTCCGGCGGCAGAGCGCGACGACACGCCTGCCCATCCAGCGAATGACTCCGCGTTCCCCGGCCCAAAGACGTGCAGGTAGCGCCTGGCAAGCTCGAGCCGTGCCTCTTCGACGCTGATCGAGGATGGCGCGATCGTCCAGATCAGCGGCCGTCGCGCTCCCTCCCAGCGGATCAGGATCGTTCCCGTCGCGGTTCCGTAGCGCAGCGCGTTCGCGTTGTGGAGACCGAGAGCCAGGCCGACGTCGTCGTAGGGCATCTTCTCGCCATGGGTGTACCCGCGCACGAGGCGTGCCATCGCTTCGGCGCGCTCACGACCGCGCACGTCGTCGGGCATCCGGCCGAGCGTGAAGACGGCCACGTCCACGGAAGCGACGACGTACATGCTGTAGCGCGGGCCCCAGATCTGGGCGAGCGATACGTCGTCGAGCACGTCGGGTGGCGTGTCGGCGACGCGCGCGTGGATCGATAGCAGCGCGGCGCGCGGCATGCTGTCCTGCAGGCCCGCCCAGGCAGCTAGTCGGAGCGAATCGGTGCTCATCGGTGCCCGCGCGTCGAGCCCGCTGGCGCGGCGCCGGAAGGCGAGGATCTGCGCGCGCGTAAGCGCCAGAGCCGAGCGGATCGCGCCGCTCAACCGTGCTGGTCGACGTCGACCAGGAAGTCGATCAGGCCCGCGAAATAGGTCTCCTGGTCGTCGAAGATGGCGAGGTGGCTGCCCTGTGGGGACTCGTGATAACGGCCCTTGGGCAGCAGACCGGCCATCATCTTCATGTACGCGGGATCCATCGTGTCGTGGCGCGCGCCCATGACGAGCGTCGGCACCTCGATCTCGTGCAGCCGGTCGGTGCGATCCCAGTTCTCCAGCGTGCCGGATAGGCCGAGCTCGCTCGGGCCCTGCATCTTGACGTAGATGTCGGGGTTGATGTGGGCGATGCCGCGCTTGGCGGGATCGGGCCACTCGACGTACGGCATGCGCAGGACGTGATGCTCGTAGTGCTGCGTCATGAGCAGGGCCATGTAGCGCGGGTTGTCGATGTCACCGCGCGCTTCCATGTCCTTGATCTCGGCGAGCGCCTGCTGATCCATCTGGGGCATGAGCACGTTGTGTGCGTAATCGTTGTAAGCCGGGCAGCTCGAGACCATGTTCGAGATCACCAGACCCTTGATGTGCTGCTGGTGGTGGAGCGCGTATTCCATGGCCAGGATGCCGCCCCACGATTGGCCGAGCAGATAGAAGTTGCCAGCGTCAAGCCCGAGCGCCTGGCGGACCTGCTCAACCTCGTCGACGAAGCGCGGCAGGTTCCACAGCTCGTCTTCCTTTGGCTGGTCGCTGTACCACGAGCCGAGCTGGTCGTAGTAGTAGTACTCGATCCCGGCCGCCGGCAGGAAGCTGTCCATCGGCTCGAAGAACTCGTGCGTCGCGCCGGGGCCGCCGTGCAGCAACAGCAGCTTGATGCGCGGGTTGTTGCCGTGGCGCTTGGTCCACACGTTGAACGTGCCCTTGGACGTGCTGATCGGGATCATGCGCACGCCGCCGGAGAGGCGGTCCGCGCGCGCCGAGTCGTCGAGGTAGGGGTGGATCGCTTGCATGGCGCGCAGCCTATTCGTCCGCCTGCGCCTCGACCAGCCTCACGGCCTCGGCCATGCCGCTCGTCCACGGATCGCCGTGCCCGGGCAGTACGAACCCCGCGGAGCTGCCGCCGAGCCTTGCCAGCGACTCCCTGGCCTGCGCTCGGTCCGCGCTGAAGGGCGCGAGGCGCGGCCCGTGCTTGCCGCTCGTCACCGAATACGTGCACAGCGCATCGCCGACGAAGAGCGCGCCAAGCTCGGCAACCTCGAGCGCCGCGCTGCCGGGCGTGTGACCGGGTACGAGCGTGACCTTGGGGCTGCCCGGAACGTCGAGCGTGGCTCCGTCGCCGTAGGTCGAGACCTCGTGGACGATCGGGCGCTTCAGGCCTCCGTTGCGCAGGCCGAGCCACAGGAAGCCGAGCAGCGGGCCGAGGCTGATCTTGCCGAAGCTCTGCCGCGGACCCGGCCCGCCGCGTGCCAGTGCGGCATCAAGCTCGTGGATCCAGACCGGCACGTGGCGCTCAGTGCGCAGCCGTTCGGCGAAGCCGATGTGGTCGGTATGGCCGTGGGTCAGCACGACCGCGCGAACGTCGTCGATCTTCCTGCCCATCGCAGCGAGCTCGCGCGGGATGTCGCCGTAGAAGCCGGGCATAGCCGCGTCGATGATCGTGACCTGTCCGCCATCGTCGATCAGGTACGAGTTCACGCGCGAGTCATTGCCCAGCCGGTGGAGGCCGGAAGCGATCTTCATGGTGCGAGCCTAACTGTCAGCCTAAGGTGAAGCAGTAGGCCTCTATGCCGCTGTTATCGAACTCGATCTCGAATGTCCGCTCGGCGATCGGGCCGGATTGGCGGACCAGCTGGTACGTGCGCTGGTCGCTGAG
>DATCGV010000109.1:0-16026 GCA_036508755.1 Candidatus Limnocylindrales bacterium
CGGTAGCGCTGGACGAGCTCGCGCTCGCGATCGATCGCCTCTGCGCGCGTGTCTACGTCCTTGCGCGCCCGGGCGTCGCGCTCTTCGCGCTGCCCGGCGTAGGCCGAGTAATTACCGCGAAAGACCGTCAACCGGCGATCGCGGATCTCCCAGATGCGGTCGACCGAACCGTCGAGAAACGCCCGGTCGTGCGACGCGACGACCAGCGCCCCCGGCCGGGCGGCAAGCGCCTGCTCGAGCCACTCGATCGCAGCGAGGTCGAGGTGGTTGGTCGGCTCGTCGAGCATGAGCAGGTCGAGCTCGGCAACGAGCAGGCGGGCCAGCGCAGCGCGCGTCTGCTGGCCGCCCGACATCTGCGCCGGCGGGCGGTCCCAGTCGGTCCGATCGAAACCCAGCCCTGAAAGCGCGGCTTCCACGCGCAGGTCGAGCGTGTAACCGCCGCGATGGTCGAATGCTTCGCGCAGGTGGGCGTACTCAGCCGACTGGACGGCCGCCGCGCCGGCGCTCTCGAGCTCCGACAGACGGCGCTCCATCTGCTCGAGCTCCCCTGCCCCACTGCGAACCGCGGCGCGCAACGAAGGCGCGCTGACGAACGACTGGTCGAGGTTCGCCTCCTGGGTCAGCAGGCCGACACGCAGGCCGTTCTTGCGCTGGATCTCGCCCGAGTCGACAGGCTCGAGCCCAGCGGCGATGCGCAGCAGCGTCGTTTTCCCTGCGCCGTTCGCTCCGACCAGACCGATCCGTTCGTCGTGCGCGATCGCCGCATTGACCGAGTCGAGGATGACGAACGTGCCTACCTCGCGCCGGACGTTGGACAGCCGCAGGATCGCCATCTGTCAGCGCATCCCGGCCAGGAGCGTGCCCGTCGATTGCGTCCGCTCGCGCTGCGGCAGGCGCTGGCACCAGGCGCAGAAATGCGTGCTCCGCGCTCCGACGACGATCCTGCGCGTGGGCCTGCCGCAGCGCGGACACGGCTGGCCGGTTCGGCCGTAGACGTTCAGGAAGTGCTGCATGTTGCCCGCACCGGCCGGGGCACGGTACGAGTCGACGGACGAACCGCGCCGCTCGATCCCTTCGCGCAGCACCTCACGCAACGAGTCGTAGAGCTCGCGCTCCTGTCCGGGATTGAGGCCGGCGCCGGTGCGCAGCGGATGAAGGCGGGCGCGCCAGAGCGCCTCGTCGGCGTAGATGTTGCCCACACCGGCGACGAAGCCCTGGTCCATGAGCAGAGTCTTCAGGCGCGCCTTGCGCCTGCGCAGTCGGCGCCGGAAGTCGGCAAGCGTGAACGTGTCGTCGAGAGGCTCAGGGCCGAACGCCGCGAAGAGGTCGCTCTGTTCGCCCGCGCCGAGAACCATGCCCGTTTCGTTCCGGCGATAGAGGCCCATGCGCCCGAACTTGCGCGGATCGCGCATGCGCAGGTCCTGGCCGTTGTCGAGCCGGAACCGGAAATGGACATGCTTGTCGGCCGGCTCGTCGGCCGCTACGACGTGGAGGAAGCCGGTCATCTTGACCTGGATCGCGAGCACGGCTTCGTCGCCTACCGAGTCGGCGCCCTGCTGCCCGGTGAGTGAGACGACGATCCATTTCGCGCGCCGGTCGACAGACAGGATCATCCGCCCGCGTAACTGGCGGACGAACTCGTCGGGGGATGGATGCTTGATCTGGCGTGGCCAGTCGAACCACGCGTCCTCAACCGTCCGCCCCTCGATAAGCGGGCGAAGCTCGCGCGCGATCGTCTCGACCTCGGGAAGCTCGGGCATTCACCGAGTTTATGGCCGCCGACGCCGGGCACTTGGTTGGCATTGACATATTACGTCGCGCGATATAACGTGCCGCGTACATGAACCGCCTAACGAGCGAGGGATCGCGCGATCCCGGCCTCCTGATCCTGGCCAGCCTCGCCGGTGGTCCGCGCCACGGCTACTCCATGATCGAAGACATCGAGCGAGTCGCTGGCGTGCGGCTTGGTCCGGGCACGCTGTATGGAGCGATTGGACGCCTGGAGCAGCGCGGATTGATCGCGGCGGTCGAGTCGGTGGATCGACGGCGGCCATACCGTCTGACGCCGAACGGCGGGCTCGTCCTGGACAAGGAAGTCGAAGCGCTCGAACGCGTCGTTCGGCTCGCGCGTCGCACCGTCGCCCATGAGTGAGGACCGTTCGGCCGCCTTCCTGTTGCGGCTCTTCCCCGCCGAGTGGCGATCTCGCTATGGAGACGAATTCCGTGAGCTTCTCGGCCAAACCGGCATATCGACCGGCGTGGCCTTCGACGTTCTGGTTTGCGCCGTGGACGCTCGCTTGCACCCGTCGACAAATATGAGGATGCCGCTGATGATCGAACGACTTCGCCACCATGAATTGGTGATCTTCGTCTGCTGGGTGATCGTTGCCGTGGCCGGGTCGGGGTTCGCGAAGCTGACCGAGGATCCGCCGCTCAGCCCGCTGTTCCTCGAGGAGATCATTCCGCGCCTTGCATACGACATCGTGTTCATCGGCGCGCTCGTGAGTGTCGTCGGACTGCTGATCGCCGGCGTCCCGATCGCCGCTGCCATCGCCATCGACGCATTTCGCCGCCGGCGCTGGAGTCAGCTCGCCTTGCTGGCAACGCCTGTCGTGGCTGTGTTCGCGTGGTTCGGCGTTACGGCCGCCATTACCGGCGTCGCGTTCTCGCCCGCTGACGACGTGCCCAAAACGCTCATGCTCGGTGTCTGGCTCGGCGCGGGATTCCTGGCCGTGGCGGTGAGCTGCATCGCCCTGGGCGTTGCCGCGCGCAACAGCACAATCGACGCGCGCATGTATCGACGTGCGGTTAACCCTGCGCGCCTCGCCGTCGCCGGAATGGTAGGTGTGACCGTCGCGCTCATCGCGTGGGGCTTCGCCGTTTTCGTCGGCGACCCATACGACTTCTTCGGTTTCAGCGGCCTGCTCGCAACGAGCACCGCGCTAAGCTGGGGGCTGTTGGCCATTGCGGCGGCCGCGGCGACGCTTGTTGCACTCCGCGCGGCGAGCCAGCTGCGGACGGAGACCGCTAAAGCGGCTTAAGCGACTCCCAGTCAGAGCCGGTCTTGATATCAACGGTGAGCGGGACGTCGAGGGTAACGGCGCCCTCCATCTCCTCGCGCACGATCTGGGCAATCGTTGACAGCTCGTCGCGGGGCACTTCGAGCAGCAGCTCGTCGTGCACCTGGAGCAGAATCCGTGCTCGGGACCCGGTCGCCATCAGCCGTTCGTAGAGCCGGATCATGGCGATCTTGACGATGTCGGCGGCCGTGCCCTGGATGGGCATGTTGATCGCCATCCGCTCGCCGGCACCGCGCAGCGCCGAGTTGCGGGCCTGCAGCTCCGGGATCCAGCGCCGCCGGCCGAACAACGTCGATACGTAGCCTTGCTCCCGGGCAATCTCCTTGATGTGCATCATGTAGTAGCTGATGCCCGAGTAGGCCGCGAAGTACGAGTTGATGAACTCCTGCGCGGCCTGGCGCGATATACCCGCCCGACTCGACAGGCCGAAGTCGCTCATGCCGTAGGCAAGGCCGAAGTTGACCATCTTGGCCATCGAGCGCTCGTCGGACGTTACCTCGGCCGGATCCTTATGCAGTACGCGCGCCGCCGTCTCGCGGTGGATGTCCGCTCGCCGGGCGAACGCCTCCTTGAGGTGCACGTCGCCCGACACATGTGCGATCACGCGCAGCTCGATCTGGCTGTAGTCCGAGGCGAGCAGGACGACGTCCTCGGCGCCCGCCACGAACGTGTGTCTGATGCGCCGGCCGAGCTCCGAGCGGATCGGGATGTTCTGGAGGTTCGGATCGGTCGAGCTCAGCCGTCCCGTGGATGCGATGGCCTGGTGGAACGTCGTGTGCAGGCGACCGGTGTTCGGATCAAGGAGCAACGGCAGCGCGTCGACGTACGTCGAGCGCAGCTTGGTGTACGTGCGCCACTCGAGGATCTTGTCGATCGCCGGGTGTGCCGGGCGCAGGTCCTCGAGTACAGCGGCATCGGTCGAAAAGCCCGTCTTCGTGCGCCGACCGCGAGGCAGGTTGAGCTCGTAGAACAGGACCTGCTCGAGCTGCTTGGGGCTGCCGATCGTGAACTGGTGACCGACATCGACGTAGATCTCCTGCTCCAGCCTCGAGATCTCCGTCGAGAAGGCCGACGAGAGGCCCGCGAGCGCCGCGCGGTCGATCGCCACGCCAACTGACTCCATCGTTGCCAGGACCGGGATCAGTGGCAGCTCCACCTCACGCAGCAGGCGCGTTATGTGCTCGTCCTTGGCCAGGTCGGCCTCGATCGGCTCGCGCACGGCGGCCACGGCGACGGCCTGGAGCGCGGCGTGGTCTGCGCCGCCAAGGATTCCGTCCACAGGCAGCTCGACCTCGAGTCGTTCCGAGCAGATGCTGGCCAGCGTCTGGCTGCGCAGGGCGGCGTTGAGAACGTAAGCGGCGATCTGCGTATCGAGCGCCACTGACGGCAATCCGCGGGCATCGACGAAGACATTGCCCGTGGCCGTCGGATCGAGGCGGCAGAGCTGCCAGACTAGGAACTGCTTGACCTCGTGGCCGACGAGTGGCCGGCCGGAGGACACGATCAGGTCGGCGAAGTGCGCCGCGTCCTCAGGCCCTGCCGTCACCACCCGGCCGGCCGCGTCAGCCACTGCGATGCCGAGCAGCTCGCCACGCCGCGGTCGGTGATCGGTCAGCGCGACGCCGACGGTCAGGTCGGGCTGCTGTACCAGCCACGCCGCTATGTCGGTTGCGTCCTCGAAACGGACCGCGCCAGATGGTTCGCGCAGGAGCGCATCGAGCCGTTCGCGAGTGCCTGTCGGCACGGCCGGAGTCACGTCGACGGCCGTCGCCAGCTCGGGCTCCGGCCGGTGGCCGTTGGTCGGGCTGTCGGCCTCAGGCGCGCTGGCCGGTGCCGGGGTCGGGGACTGGGCCGGTGCCGGGGCGGCAAGGTCGAGGCTGAGCTGCATACCGCCACTGCCCGCGCCGCCGGCCGCAGCGCGCTCCGCGGCCGATGGCCGGCCGGCGACCTGCACGGCCGGGATCGGGGCGCTGAGGTCTGCACTGCGCAGCAGATCTCCCGGCGACCGTGCTTCCTCGCCGGTCATGCCCGGCAGGCGCTCAACGAGCGATCGGAACTCGTACTCACGGAACAGGCGCAGGACCTCGTTGCGGTCGTAGTTGCCGAGGCGGGCCGGCTCGAGATCGAGCTCGACAGGGACGTCGGCGCGGACGGTTACGAGCGAGCGCCAGCGGAACACGTCGTCGCGGTTCTCCTCGAGCTTGACGCGCAGCTTGTCCGGCATGACACGGTCGAGCGCGGCGTAGATGCCGTCGACCGAGCCGAAATCCTGGACGAGCTTGGCCGCCGTCTTCTCGCCAACTCCGGCAATGCCCGGGATGTTGTCCGTCGTGTCGCCCTTGAGCGCCTTGAAGTCGACCATCTGCTCGGGGCGCAGGCCGTAGCGCTCCATGACCTTGGCCGGGTCATAGAACGTTGTCTGCTGCACGCCGCCACGCGTCGTCATCAAGGTCGTCTGGTCGCTCACGATCTGGAGCAGGTCGAGATCGCCCGAGACGATGGTCGTGTCGACCTCGCGCTCTTCCGCCTGGTGTACGAGCGTGGCGATCAGGTCGTCGGCCTCGAAGCCCTCGAGCTGGTAGATCGGGACGCCAAAGGCAGTGATGATCTCGCGCACGATCGGGAACTGGTCGCGCAGGTCATCTGGCATCGCGCGCCGCGTGGCCTTGTAATCGGTGTACTGCTCGTGCCGGAAAGTCGGTGCGGGGAGGTCGAAACAGGCGATCACGTAGTCCGGCTTCACGTCCTGGAAGCCGCGCAGGACGATGCTCCAGAAGCCGAAGACGGCGTTGACGAGGGAGCCCTTGCTCGTCGTCAGCGGCGTGTTGATGAGCGCGAAATAGGCGCGATAGATCAGGCTGTTCGAGTCGAGGAGCATGAGCCGCTGCACGGCTCCGAGTTTAGGTCAGCGGATCAGTGGATCCGAATAGCGCCGACGCGCCACCCACGCGATCAGGAGAACGGCCAGCGCGATGAGCGCCAGGCCGATGCCGATCTCTTCGAGCAGAGTGCGGTCCGACGCCGGTGCCGCTGCCGCAGTAACGGTCTGCTGGTTCGTTGCCGGCGCCGGCTGGGGAGCGACACTCGGCGCGGCCGGCGGAGCGATGACACCGATCTCCTGCGTAGGAGCCGGGAGCGGCGGTGCAGGAACCGTGGCCGCAGCGATTGGCCCTGGTGTTGCCGGAGCCGCAGTGTCCTGCTTGACGTGGGCAGGGCTTTCGACTGAACTGTCTGAGGCCGGCGTGCTCGATGCCGGCCGAGTCGGCCCGCTCGGGGCAGTTTCCGGACCGATCGCTGGAGCACTGGCCGGCGAGGCCGGGCTCACGCCACCAGTAGCTTCGAAGTCCGCCGGTGGCGATGCCTTGGTCTGGTTGCCGACCTGCGATGGCTGCTGGTTCGGCGCAACGGCTGGGGCGCCTGCCAGTTGCGCGGTTGCAGGGACCGTGAGCGTGTCTGCGGCACCGCTGCTGGCCGCGCCAAGCGGCAGCGCGCCGATGACGGCCAAGCTCAAACCGACGACAAGCGCGGCACTTGCGAGTGGCCGGGCGACTCCCCAGCCGGGCGCTGAAAACGGACGAAGCAGGCGCGCGAGCCAGGATCCGCGGAGCTGCTCCGCCTGGGGGGCGGTGATCCGGAAGTCGCGTGGCCTGCGCACAACAGGCAGATCGGCGGTGCGTGCCGCGATCAGGCGGATGTCGGCTGCGAGCGCCGCGCACTCGGCGCAGCGTTCAACGAGCTCCTTCGCGCGCTCAACCTCAGCCGGATACGCGTCGCCTACAGCGAAGCGCGTCACCAGCAGCCGGTCGTGCCGGTCGTGATCGTGGTTCAAGGGTTCACGGCTTTCCACGCTCGTCTGACGCGCCTAGTCGCGCAACAGTTCCAAGTCGGCACCCATCACGTCGCGCAAGGCCAGGCGACCGCGGTGGATGCGCGACTTGACCGTACCAAGCGAGACGTGGGTCATGTCCGCAATCTCCTGGTAGTCGTAGCCCTCGACGTCGTACAGCACGATCGCCGCGCGCTGGTCGGCGGTGATCTGGGCTAGGGCGCGCGATAGGATCTCCGCCGTGTTGCGCCGGATGGCCTCTCTTTCCGGAGAAGTCTCCTCGCCGGTCGGCGGCTGCCAGCCGTCGTCATCCCATTCCGGATACGGATCGGCCGGCCGGCGCTTGCGGTAGCGAAGTATGTCCGTGGCCGCGTTGAGCGCGATGCGCGTCAGCCAGCTGCGGAAGGAGTCGCCGCGGAAGCGGCCGATGTTCTTGTAGCAGCTGAAGAACGCTTCCTGGACGGCGTCGGCGGCAGAGTCGCGGTCGTTGACGACACGGACGACGAGCGAGAACAGGTAGTTCTGGTAAAGGCCGACGAGCTCATTGAAGGCACCCAGATCGCCGGCGATTGCGCGCTCAACAAGCACCCGATCACGAGCGTTGCGCGCGTCAGCCGTAGCCTCGGTGCTCCGTTGTCCCGGAGTCTGGTCGGCTCCCTCGGAGTCGGTCGCCACAGACGTGCGGACGATCTCCTCCACGAATCAGGGCTCCCCACGGTGCGGCGCGACGCGCCAGGCGGCCCTCGCCAGCCGCGCGGCGAGTCTAGCAGTCACTCCGCTTACGACGAACGAGTGGAGCTCACCGCTTCGGCCCGATGAACTCGTCGAGAAGCGCGACGCTCGTCCGCCGGGCGACCGAGATGTTCCACGGACCGTCTTGTCGGTATTCGATTCCCACCAGGTCACACGCCCACCTGAACAAGCCCTGGATGTCCATCGACCGGTTCGAGAAGAAATATCGTGGGTACTCGTATCGCTTGCCGCGAATGAGTGCGAAGTTCGTGATGCGGCAGCCGTCCGATTCGATCAGCCCCTTGACGAAAGCACGCGGGAACGTCCGGACAAGTTCTGTTTGCCACGCAGCGAGCTCGATCGGGCGCTTGTGCTTCTCGCCGGGACCGATCTGCGGAAACACACACGGCCAATGCTTCCAGTAGGCCGAGATTTCGTGACACCCAATAAGTGGGGCAGCGCGGGCCGGACGTCCGATGACCGACTCAATCGCCGATTTACATGCCGCGATGAGTTCAACGTAGCGACTGTCCTGAAAGATGCGCAGGCGCCAGACGTTCCTTCGGTGACGGGAAACGACACCGTCGCCGAGATACAGCCCGAGCAAGTACACGTAGGCTGCCTCGACCAAGCGGACGTCGGCGCATTGCGTCGGACCTGGCGGAGAGGCGTGACACTCGAGCGGCCGGACAACGCTGAGTTGGTGCGGCGGGTGGGATTCGAACCCACATGCCCTTGCGGGCAATCGATTTTGAGTCGATCGCGTAAACCGTTCCGCCACCGCCGCGCACCTCGAATATAGCTCGTGTGCCGACAGTGGAATTATAGAACGACTGTTCGGTATTGCCTGCAAGCAGACTGCTATTCCGAAGCGGCATACCAAAGCGTGCTGGCAGCCAACCCGGCGGTACGCTGTCGCAAGCGTTAACCCCCAAGAAGCGCAGAGGAGAACTGTCGGTGGCTAGCTTGCTCTGGTTGATCGTCGTGGTCCTTGTGGTGCTGTGGCTGATCGGCCTCGTCGCGGGGATCGCCGGTTTTGGAATCCACCTGCTGCTGGTGATCGCGCTCGTCGTCATCCTCTACAACCTGCTTGTCGGGCGCAGAACCGCCTGAGACGCGCGGCCCGTTAGCGCCGCGTGACAACCGAGCGAAGCTGAGAGCCGCTGGCCGGCTGGTCCGGCCAGCGGTTACGCTTGCCCTGCGCCGCGTCAGCCGATCGGCGCGCGGTTTACGGAGGTGAGCGTGTTAGCCGGCAGGGCGTTCGAGATGGGCACGATGCAACATGGCCACAGCGACGGCACATGGCACGAGATGGAACAGGTGTCGGCAGAGTCCGCTCACGAAGACCCTGAGCGCGGCTGGCTACGCGGCGTGATCTTCCGCTGCAAGACGTGCGAGGAGCAGATCCGGGTCGTCCAGCCGGCCGAGGCTGAAACGGCGACGGAGCCACTGACCGAAAACTAGCCTCCGGAGGCGAGTCTGAGCTCTACCGAGCGCGGCCCGAGCCGGCGCTCGATGATCGCCAGCAGCTCGGAGTCGTAGGCGACGCCGACGCGCAGGTCCATGCGCTGCATCCGGCCGTCCGACGTGGGCACGTGGAGCACCACCCGGGTTGGCCCCGGGCGGCCGTGGATGATCTCGCGCAGCGCACCGAAGGCCTGGATAACCTGATCCTGCGCCCCGCGTGCGAAGTGCACGTGCAACGCCTGGTCCGGGGCCGCCTCGACCGGGGCTGTCGGCTGGTTCTGGGCCGCCACCACCGCGGCCATGACCTCGTCCGGAAACGGCGGCTCGTCGTCCGCTGCGGAAACGGGCGCGTCGGCGAGCGCCGCGCGCGCCGGCGCGCCGATGCGGACCTCGATCGTGCCGCTCACCTCGCCGCCGCGCAGTGGCGACACCAGCGGAATCGTCCTGACGACGGCCGTGTCCGGGACGACCGCGACGGCCGCGTGGTCGTCGCCCCGTGGCTGCTCGGACTGCACGGACGCCGAGTACCCGTTCCCGCCGCCATTTCCGGCATACGCCGTGGCACGGCCGGGACGGCGTCCGCGATCAAGCCGGCCGAGCGCTCGCGTGAACTCCGCCGAGCCCATCTGCTGCGCCTCTTCCCACGTCCAGACCGCGTCGGCGAGCAACACCGTCTCTTCGCCCTTGTGGTCCACGCGACCGGCTACGAGCAGGATGGCGTCCTCGGCCCACGTCGGCTCGGTCTGCTCGTAGACCTTGGGAAAAACGATCACCTCGATCGTGCCCTGCAGGTCCTCGAGCGTCGCGACACCCATCGTCGCGCGCGACTTGGTGATGACCTTGCGCACCTCGGTGACGACGCCGCCAACGCAGATGCGCTGCTGATCGAGCTCCTCTCCCAGCTCACCGCTGTACGCGGTCACGTATTCCCCGATAACGCCCGCCAGCTCACCGAGCGGGTGATCGGACAGGTATAGCCCGAGCAGCTCCTTCTCCCAGCGCAGGCGTTCGCGCGGCGGAGCCTCGCTGATGTTCTGGGGCAGGGGACGTTCCAGAACGTCCGCGTCTCCACCGGAATCGAACAACGAGGCCTGGCCGGTGAGCCGGTCGCGCTGCGCCGCCTGCCCAGCGGCGAGGGCGTCGTCCAGCCCGACGAGCAGCTGCGCCGGATGACCCAGCGCGTTGAGCGCGCCGACGCGGATGAGCGACTCGAGCACCCGCCGATTGACGAGGCGCAGGTCGATACGGTTGCAGAAATCGGCCAGTGTTTTGAACTGGCCGTCTTCCTGGCGCGCGGCAACGATCGACTCGATTGCACCCTGGCCGACGTTCTTGATCGCGAGCAGCCCGAAACGGATGGCGTCGCCCTCAACCGTGAAGTCGAGCCCCGAAGAGTGGACGTCGGGCGTCCTGACCTCGATTCCCAGGCGGCGACATTCGGCGATGGCCGCGGCGACCTTCTCGGTCGAATCGCGGAAGGCCGTCAGCACGCTGGTCATGTACTCGACCGTGTAGTTCGCCTTGAGATACGCGGTCTGGTAGGCGATCAGCCCGTAGCACGTGGCGTGGGCCTTGTTGAAGCCGTAGCGCTCGAATGGCTCGAACGCCTTGAACACCGCGTCGATCGTCTGGGCTGGCACTCCCCTCTCCGCGGCGCGCTGGACGAACTTCTGCTTCTGCGCGCGGAGCACGTCCGACTTCTTCTTGCGGATGGCGTAGCCGAGCGTGTCCGCCTCGGGCCCTGTGAAGCCGCCGAGGGCCATTGACGCCGCCATGATGTCTTCCTGGTAGACGAAGATGCCGTACGTTTTCTTGAGGTACGGCTCTAGCAACGGATGCAGGTAGGTGACCTTCTCCTGGCCGTGCTTGCGCCGGATGTAAGCCGGGATGTTGTCCATGGGTCCGGGGCGGAAAAGGGCGACCATCGCGGCGAGGTCGAGCACGGAGGTCGGTCGGAGCTCCTTGACGTAGCGGCGCATGCCCGGCGACTCAAGCTGGAAGACGCCCGTCGTCTCGCCCGAGGCGAGCAGCTCGAACGTCTTGGTGTCCTCGAGCGGCAGATGGTCGAGGTCGATGTGCTCGCCGCGCTCATGCTCGATCAGCTCGACCGCCTGGCGCAGGATGGTCAGGTTCGACAGGCCCAGGAAGTCGAATTTGAGCAGGCCGAGCGCCTCGACGCCGTGCATCTCGTACTGCGTCATCAAGCCTTCCGAGTTCGTGGCGTGCTGGAGCGGCATCAGCTCGGTCAGCGGCTCGTGGCTGATGACCACTCCGGCAGCGTGCGTGGACGCGTTGCGCGCGACGCCCTCGAGCTGCTCGGCCAGCTGGAGCAGCTTGGCCACGCGCGTATCCGCGTCGCGCATCTCGCGCAGCGCCGGTGAAATCGTCAGTGCCTCTTCGAGCTTGATTCCGAGCTGGTTGGGCACGGCCTTGGCGATGCGGTCGACCTCGCCGTAGCCCAGGCCAAGGACGCGGCCGACGTCGCGGATCGCGGCCCGGGCGAGCATCGTGCCGAAGGTGATGATCTGGGCGACGTGATCGCTGCCGTACTTGCGTGCGACGTAGTCGATCACCTCGCCGCGCCGGGCGTCCTCGAAGTCGACGTCGATGTCGGGCATCGTCACCCGGTCGGGGTTGAGGAAGCGCTCGAAGGGCAGCTCGTAGAGGATCGGGTCGACAGGCGTGATGCCCAGCGTGTAGGTCACGATCGAGCCCGGCGCGCTGCCGCGGCACGTCGTGGCGATGCCCTCCTGGCGGGCGAAGCGGACGAAGTCGGCAACGATCAGGAAGTACGCCGCGTAGCCCATCGAGCTGATCACGCCCAGCTCGTAGTCGAGCCGCTTCTGGAGCTGTTCGGTGACCGTCCCGTAGCGCGTGCGCAGCCCGTTCTCACACTCGCTGCGCAGCCATGACTCGACGGTGTGGCCGTCGGGCACCGGGAAGTCCGGCAGCCGGGTCTTGCCCAACGGCAGCTCCAGGTCCGTCATCTCGGCGATCAGGCGAGTGTTCGATATCGCCTGCGGCGTGCCTGGGAAGAGCGCGGCCATCTCCGCCGCCGACTTGAGGTAGAACTCCTGGGTCTCGAAGCGCATCCGGCCGGGCGTGTCGAGATTGGAGGCCGTGCCCACGCACAGGAGCACGTCGTGCGCCTCGGCCTGCTCGCGACGCACGTAGTGCAGGTCGTTCGTGGCGACGAGCGGAAGACCGACCTCTGGCGCGAGCCTGAGCAGCTGCTCGTTAAGCCTGCGCTGCTCGGGCAGGCCGTGATCCTGGAGCTCAAGGAAGAAGTTGCCTTCACCGAGGATGTCGCGGTAGCCGCCAGCCACTCGGCGCGCTGCTTCCCAGTCGCCGGTTTCGAGCGTTCGAGCGACCTCACCGGCGAGACATGCCGAGAGGCCGACCAGGCCCTCTGAGTGCTGGGCCAGGAACTCGCGGTCGATGCGCGGCTTGTAGTAGTAGCCGTCGAGATGCGCGCCGGTCATCAGACGGCACAGGTTCTGGTAGCCCGTCCAGTCGCGCGCGAGGAGAACGAGGTGGTACGGCTTGTCGTCGACCTTGCCTTCTCGGTCGGTCATCGACCGTCGCGCCACGTACGTCTCGACGCCGATGATCGGCTTGATGCCCGCCGACCGGCAGGCCTGGTAGAAGCCCACCGCGCCGTACAGCGCGCCATGGTCCGTGACCGCGAGGGAGTCGAAGCCGAGCGTCTTCGCCTGCGCGACCATCTCCGTGATCCGGCCGAGGCCGTCGAGCAGGCTGAACTCCGAGTGGACGTGGAGGTGAACGAACGAGTTGTTAGCTGGGAGTATGATCGTAAAATCCTGTTCGTTGATCGGGGGACGGACTCTCGGCGGCTCGAGCCATAGGGTAGCCGAACCAGGAGGGCGCTAAGTCGTGCCGATTGATCGATCCACCCCTGCCGATCCTGGCGAGCCAGTTCTCGCCTACTGCCGAGTCTCGACGGAAACTCAGGGCGACGACGGGTATTCCCTTGATGACCAGGCGCAGAAAATCCGCGCCTACGCTGAGAAATACGGATTGGTGCTCGATCTCGAGGACGTGTTCGTCGAGGAGTTCTCGGGAGCACGGGTGTATCGACCGCAGATGGATCGCCTGCTTTTCAGGGCCCGACGGTCAAGGGGCCGCTATCGGTTCATCCTCGTCTCTGCATCGGATCGGGTGGAGCGTTTCGATGACGACCTTGATCGCGCCTTCTTCCGACACATGGTTCGAGAGGCGGGCCTCTCGTTCATCGACATTTCCCGGCCCTACTCTGCAGCGACCGACATTCGCTCCGTCGCAACCAGGACCCTCAACGACGACATCATGACAGCGTTCGCCGGCTACGAACGGCAGCTCATCCTCGCGCGGACAAAGATGGGCCGCGAGGCTCGAGCGCGCGAGGACGGGCTTCATTGGGGAGGCCGGCGACCGTTCGGCTATCAGTTTGGGCCTGGGGTTCGACGCGGAAAAGAGGTCGCCAACGGACGGTTGGTCGAGGATCTTGACGAGTCGCCGATCGTGCGTCTGATCTACCGGATGTTTCTCGACGAGACACCCATTGCCAGCATCTCGCGTCATCTCAACGCCCAATACCCGCACCTGTATCCCACAGGCAGCGCGAAAAGACAGGCCGGGCATTGGTCGGCGCGTGCCGTTCGCTACGTCCTGAGCAACCCGATCTACACGGGTCGGCTCGTCCTCAACCGAACCTACGGCGAGATACCGCTGCTGCCCCAGGACCCTTACCGACGTGTGCTGAAGACAAGTCGCAAAGTCAGGCCACGAGAGGAGTGGATCGAGGTTCCAGGCGCAGTCGACGAGATCCTCGACCGTTCGACATGGCTGGCAGCGCAAGAAAGCCTGCAACTACGTAGGCGCGCAAAGGTGAGATCGGTCAACCCGTATGTCCTGCGAGGCCTGCTCTTTCACGAGTGCGGCCGGGCGGGGACGGGTCACTCACGGATCGCCGCTCCTCCGAGTCCGAATACGCCGCGTGACCCAGAGGCGAGCCAGAGGGACCGCGCGGCGTATTCGGACTCGTGGATTCAGCGTGGACCGCGCGATATCACCCCACTGTTCGATAGCACCGAACGTCTGAAGTCGCTTGCCGTGGACACCGAACAAGGCGAGCGACAGCCCTGGGGCTACTACGACCCGCATCGGTATTACGCCTGCCAGTCGTGCGAGAGCCTCGTTAGCTCTTTCAAGATCGAGAACGCCATCTGGCTGTGGGTCGCTACTCAACTTACCGACCCGGCAACCCTCGACGAGCTGGGGTCATACGCCCGAAAACGCAAGGCATTCGAGACCGATGCGCGCCCTCGTCTGCTACGCCGACTCGAGTCACTTACGAAGGACCGAATGCAGCTTCGTGAACAGCAGGAGGCCGTTCGCGCCAAGATCGGACGGCCGGGGTGGACAGTCGACGACGCTGACAAAGTGATCTCCCAGCTTGCCAAACTCGTCGAGGAGCGCGAGCGCGAGATCCAGGCACTCAGGCGTGAGATCGAAGAGCTTGTGAGCGCGCGGCCGCTAAATGTGCCCGAACAGCAACGAGCGGAGCTGACGCAGTTCATTCACCAATTCCAGTGGGGCTACTTTTCCCCTCGCCTTTGGCACCTGATGTTCAGCTACTTCGTCGAGAAGGTCGAATGGGGGCGGACAAAGGGCAAGCGCAATCGGGGTTGGGTTCGTGTCCACACCAGCTCACGGCTCGGTCGGCGTGTCGAGACGATCGCGCTTCCCGTGAAGGTCGAAACACTCGTTCGCCAGGTTGAAGGCGCAGAGCCGACATTCGCGCCGTTCCGCTGGATCATGCCAGGCAGCTTGTCAAACGACACAGACCGCGAAGCTGAAGACGCCGAAACCATGATCCGTTTCTTCGGCCCGCCGTCGGGTTACTCGCCATACATGACGATCTCCGCTGCGGCAAATGGACAGGATCGGTTCTCCGAGATGTGGGAGGCGATCGCTCAAGGCCTGGGTGTCGAGTCAGACCCTTCGGAACGCGGAGATCGCCCGCACTAAGGCCCGCGACCGCCTCAGTTCTGTGAACGCGGCCGGAGAAATCGCCGCCCAACCCCTTGCGCTAACCCCGGTCGACCCCGGACAGTGGATACATGGAGGCGGATTTCGACCTGGAATCATTGCTCGAGCGCGCTCGGTATCGCGGACCGACCGTTACTGCCGATCAGCTCGTGGGCGTTGACGCGTGCCTTCGGCAGCTCGGCGGACAGATCGCCCTCTTCGCCCGTCCCGACTTGGCCGACAGGTTTGGCATCGCCCCGTCAGGGAGTCTGTTCATCGGTCCGCCGGGCACAGGCAAGACGCACCTCGTGCGCTATCTCGCCGCCTCTGTGCTCGACGTTCCGCTGTATCACCTGGGCGCTGACGAGTTTCAGGATGATCCGCAGCTTGTCCACGCCATTTTCGAGCGCCTCGCTCCCGAGCGCGCCATCCTGTTCATCGACGAGATTGGGATGATTGCCGTCGCCCGCAGGTTTGCCGACCGCGACGAACGGCGAATGCTCACGGCCCTGTTGACCGCCCTTGACGGGTTGAGCAGCTCCACGACGAGGCAACGCCTGTGGGTGATCGCCGCCACCACTCCAGACGCCACCCTGGATGCCGCGATCACGCGCAGCGGTCGACTGGGCGTGCAAATTGAGTTTGCGCTGCCCAGCGAAGAGCAGCGCGCAAACCTGTTCCGCCTGTATCTGCGCGACCTGCCCCATTGCGTCACCGACGGCGAGATCGACCGTCTCGTGGCGATTAGCACCCAGGCATCAGGAGCCGACATCCGAGACTGGATTAGCCAGGCTGCGGCCGAGGTGCTGGCCGATGCTGTGCCCAACGACGCGCGGGACAACCCGGTGATCGAACCTCGCCATCTCGAGGCTGTCGCCACCCGGCGCGGAT
>DATCGV010000110.1:0-3458 GCA_036508755.1 Candidatus Limnocylindrales bacterium
GACGGCCGGCTGCACGTCACCGTGCTCGATATCGGGCAGGGCGACTCCATACTCCTGCAGGGCGCCGACGGTGGCCGGATGCTGATCGACACGGGCCCAGATCCCGACCTGTTGATGACTCGGCTCGACGAGCGGATCCCGTCCTGGGACAGGCGCATCGATGTCGTCGTGCTGACCCACCCGCACGAAGATCATGTCGGTGGGCTGGCCCTGCTGCTCGAGCGCTACCGAGTCGGAAGGGTGCTCGAGACGGGCATGGTCGGGCGCGGTCCGGGCGACGCCGCCTACCGGCGCGAGCTGGTGCGCGAGCAGCGCACGAGCACCATCGTCGCCACCGGCGACCAATTGACGCTCGACGGCGCACGGCTCGACGTCGACTGGCCACCGCCCGATTCGGTCCTGCCGCTGGCGCCCGACGACGGCAAGAAGGTCAATGACACATCGATTGTGCTCGAGTTGCACTACGGCAGGCGCACGATGCTCTTCACGGGCGACGCCGAGGAGGAGGTGGACCCCCAGCTGCTTGCGCGCGGGCTCGCCGCGAACGTCGGCGGCCACGTGGACGTCCTGAAGGTTGCACATCATGGCAGCGGGACGGCGACGACAAACGCGCTGCTCGACGCCATCCAGCCGCGCACCGCGATCATCAGCGTCGGCGTCGGCAACTCCTACGGTCATCCCGCGCCGGCGACCATCCAGCGCCTCGAGAATCATGGCGCGGCCGTGTACCGCACCGACCTCGACGGCTCCGTGGAGGTGGCCACCGACGGGCGCGACCTGAAAGTCAGGCCTGAACGGCAGCCAAACCGGCCAGCGCCGACGCTGTCATTGGCACTGCCCGCCGTGGTTGATCGGCGGCGACAGATAGCCCTGGCCCGCCGACCTCGGCTCCAAACCTACAATCGCCGGGATGTCCGTTCCGTCGAGGGTCGCCGCCGCCGCGTTGGTGCGCGCCTTGCGGCCGAACGCGAGGCTGCTGCAGCATTCCACGGCCGTGGCGGAGATCGCGTCGTTCCTCGTCGCGCCCATGATCCGCCGCGGCGTCGCGGTCGACGCCACACTCGTCGAGACCGCGGCCTTCCTTCACGACGTTGACAAGATGCTGCCCGAGGACGATCTGCTCAGGGCGCTCGGCCATGGGGCGGCCGGCGCCGAATGGCTCCGGCAACGAGGCCACGCCGAATTGGCGCCGGCCGTCGCCAGCCATCCGGTGATGGCTCTGGGCACGGCCACGTCGTACGAGGATTGGGCCACGGCCGCGGGCCTCGCCGGCCAGATCGTGACGTATGCCGACAAGCGCGCTCGACAGGACCTCATCACGCTCGACGACAGGTTCGCGCGCTGGCACGAGCGCTACCCGGACAGCCCCGACCTGGACACGGCCCACGAGCGCGCGCGACGTCTTGAGCTCGAGATGTGTGAACTCGCCGGAGTACGGCCGGAGGATGTCAGGCTCAACGCCTGGGTCAGTCAGGCGCTCAGTGCCACGGCCTGAGCTGGCTTACTTCTGGGGCGAGGACGCCTGGTCGATCGAACGCGCCGCGCGCGACTTCCGGGCCAGCCTCGAGAAGGACGCGGGTCTCGAGCTCGACGTGTGGCGCACGACCGGCGATGACTACGACGCGGCAGGCGCGACCGGCGGAGTGGAGGCTGCCGGCGGACGCCGGCGCGACCGAGTGATCGACTCCGTCGCCGAGCATCTCGCGACGGCGCCGATGTTCAGCGGCGGCACGCTGGTCATCGTCCGCCAGCCCGGATCGCTCATTCGCGAGACGGCCGCTCGCGAGAGGCTGATTCGTCTCATCGGCGAGATGATGCCCGGCAACGCGCTGCTCTTCACCGAGCTGGTCGCGGCCGGAGCGAGCGGCCCGGCACAGCAGGGAGCGCTGCGTGACGCCATCGGCGCCGCGGGCGGCACGGTGCGTGACTTCCCGGCACTGTCGCGTGAGCGGATGGAGGGCTGGGTCGGCACGCGCGCCGCCGAGCTCGGGATCGGGCTCGCGCCGGGCGCCGCGCGGCTGCTCGCCGAGCGCGTCGGCGCGTATGTTCGCGAGGGTGACGTCGACCGGCGCCGGATGAGCGAGCTCGCGAATGGCGAGCTCGAGAAGCTGGCGCTGTACCGACCGAACGGGACGATCGCCCGCGAGGACATCGATGCGCTCGTGGCGGAGGCCGTGCCGGGATCGACCTGGGCTTTCCTGGACGCGATCGGCTACCGCCGGACCGGGGAGGCGGCCAGTCTGGCGCAGCGGCTCTTCGCCGAGGGCACGCCGATCCAGGTCATGACGACGCAGCTCCATCGCCGGCTGCGCGAGCTCATCCTCGTGCTCGACCATCTCGTCGCCGGTACGAAGCCGGCCGATCTCGTGCGCGAGCTCAAGCTCCAGCCGTTCCGCGCTCAGAAGCTGGCCGAGCAGGCGCGGGCCTGGCAGCAATCGGAGCTTGATGGCGCCCTGGCGGCGCTGCTCGATGTGGACATGCTGAGCAAGGGAATAGCGCCCGATGGATCGCCGAGAACAGTTTCAGACGATCGGTCGCAGCTGGCGCTGATCGCGTGGATCGGGACGAGCGTCGCACGCGGCGACGCGCAGCGGGTCGCTTAAAAGTTCTGAGAAGAAGATGCCTCGCGCATCAGGACCGCGTCGGTCTCGATCGCGAAGGTGCAGCGCCCTTCGGGCACGGCCAGCATCTCGATCAGGTCCGGATCGAGGTAGAGCTGCTGGCAGACCTCGCACAGGCTCGCCGGAAGCCCAAAGAAGAACTTCTCGTTGCCGTCCTCGAGTCGAAACGTCGCGTCGAAGCGCGAGTTGAACAGCTTCCGATTACAGACCGGGCATCCGCTGCCCAAGCGAGCCATGCGGGGATGCTAGGTACGATGCGGTGCACTCCCACACGACCCAGCGGTACCGGGTCGTGCTGCCTTCCTTCCTACTTGCTTACTGCAACCGGACCAGTAGCGGTGCCTCGGCCCACAGGCGCTCGAGCTGGTAGAAGTCGCGCTCGGGCGGGGCCATGATGTGGACGACCACCGAGCCGAAGTCGAGCAGCACCCAGTGCGCACTCGACGAGCCCTCGCGTCCGATCGGCCGGACGCCCTCCTCGCGCAGGCCCTCGACGATGCCGTCCGCGATCGCGCCCACCTGCCGCTCGGACGAGCCCGAGCAGATCACGAAGTAGTCCGCGAGCGTGGTCAGGCCGTAGATCTCGAGCAGGACGATGTCCGCGGCCTTCTTGTCGGAGGCGAGGTCGACGATCCGGCGTGCCAACGCCAGCGCCTGCTCGTCGGGTGCCTGCTTCTCAGACGTTGCCTTGGCGCGCGCGGTTCGTCGGCGCGTCGGCAGCCCGCGAACGTTCTCAGGCTTCTGGTCGGTCATTGGCTCCATAGAGGGAATGTTCGCTGATATAGCTCTCGACGGCTGGCGGCACGAGGTAGCGGATCGAACGGCCGGCCGCCAGCC
>DATCGV010000111.1:0-43651 GCA_036508755.1 Candidatus Limnocylindrales bacterium
AGCTCCGTGACCGTTGCCTCACCGACGGCGAGTCGCTCGACGATGCCGCGACGGGTGGCGTCGGCTAGCGCACCGAAGAGCAGGTCGAGGTCCTCGCTCGTTCGTTCCGGCACAACGCTTAACATGATGGTTAAGTGTAGCCACTCGGTCCGGACGCAAGCCTTCGGGATGTCCCAATACAACAGAGCGGAGCCCCTGATCAGGAGGAGCTCCGCTCCCGCGTGAGGTCACTGTGGTGGGCGATACTGGATTCGAACCAGTGACCCCTCGGATGTGAACCGAGTGCTCTAACCACTGAGCCAATCGCCCTGGGTTGACGCCCCGTCGCGGGGCCGCGCCATTATCGGCCGTCACCCCGTCCTTGTCAGCAAACCCGGCCAGCGCGCTTCGAGCGTCTGTGCCTCGCAATCGTCGATCGCGATGCGCTTGGTGCGGCTGGTCGCGCCGGCGGTGATGACGACGCGTGACGGGGCGACGTGGAGCGCCGCGGCGATCGTGCGCCGCACGGCTTCATTGGCAGCTCCGTCCGCCGGCGTGGCCCTCACGCGCAGTCGAAGCTCGCCACTCTCCCCTGCCCCATCGATCGTGTCGACACCGGCGCGCGGTGTGACGCGGGCCGTAAAGATGACGCGCGTCGTCAGCGGAACAGGACGAGCTGCATGACCACGCCCAGCAGCAGCATCAGGATCAGCGGCGACCAGTCGACCGTACCCGTGGAGGGCATGAAGCGCCGGATCGGCGCCAGCAGCGGCTCGGTCGTCTCGAAAAGGAAACGGGCAACGGGGCCGCTGAACGTCGGGTTGACCCAGCTGAGCAGGACGCGGCCGACGACGACAAGCCAGAGCGCCGTGATGAACAGCTGGATGAAGACGACGACGAACTGGCCCACTTGCGCCCCGAGTATAGGTTTGGCTCAGGGCAGCCGACGCTCGCCAAAAAGGACGCGACCCAGCCTCACGACCGTGGCCCCTTCCTCGACGGCAATCTCGAAATCGTCGCTCATGCCCATCGACAGGCCGGGGCCGACGCGTACGTCAGTCGCCCGCAATCGAACGCTCAGCTCGCGCAGCGCCCGGAAGGTCGGCCGCGCCTCCTCGGCCCTGGCGACCAAGCGGCCGACCGTCATGAGTCCGCGCACCTCCAGCCCATCCAGCGCGGCAAGTCGCGCGGCGTCGCTCAGCAGCTCGCGCGGCGCGAAGCCCGCCTTGGCCGGATCCGCGTCGACGTTGACCTGGAGGTAGACCGGATATGGGGCGCGGCCGACGTCGACTGCGATGCGCGCCAGGCGCTCGGCGAGATCGAACGAGTCGACCGAGTGGATCTCGTCGAACAGCTGAACGGCCTGACGCGCCTTGTTCGATTGAAGATGGCCGACCAGCTCCCAGCGCGCCGCCGGCTGCAGGCGTGCCTTCGCATAAGCCTCCTGCACCCGGTTCTCGCCGAACCGCTCGGCGCCGAGCCTCATCGCGCTGCCGAGCCATTCCGGAGGCACGGTCTTGGTGATCGGCAGCACCCGGACTTCAGCCGGATCACGGGCCGCGCGCTCGCACGTTCGCGCGATCCGCGCGTCTACGTCGGCGAACGCGAAGCGCAGGCGCTCGAGTGGCGCCTGCGCGTCAGTGGCTGTCTTGTGGTCGGTCAGCGATGGCGGCGCAGGAACGCCGGGATGTCGAGGTCCTCGACCTCCTGCTGCGGTCCGCGCCTGATCTCCTGGCCGCTGCGCGGCTGGACCGCGGCCGCCGGCTGGAGCTCCTGGCCGCTGCCCTGCCCCGTGCCGTTAATCGACGGCATCGGGTTGACCGGGATCGCGGTCGGTGTCCGATCGCTCGCGAACTGCTCTCGATCGCGGGCCATGCGCAGTGCGCTCGCTACCTCGACCGGTGCCGTGGTCTGCGTACGCGCCAGCTCGCGCTTGCGCGACGCGTCGAAGCCGGTCGCGATGACCGTGATCGCGACCTCGTCGCCCATGCGCTCGTCGATGACCGTGCCGAAGATGATGTTCGCTTCCGGGTCAGCGGTCTGCTTGATGATCTCGGCCGCCTCGTCGACCTCGTACAGGCCGAGTGACGGGCCGCCCGTGATGTTGAACAGCACGCCCTGCGCGCCGGCGATATTGAGCTCGAGCAGCGGGCTGGCCGTGGCCTCCCGGGCGGCGGCCGCGGCACGACCCTCGCCACTGGCGCGGCCGATGCCCATCAACGCCGAGCCGGCGTCCTTCATCACGGCGCGCACGTCGGCGAAGTCGAGGTTGATCAGGCCGGGCACGGTGATCAGGTCGCTGATCCCCTGGACGCCCTGGCGGAGCACGTCGTCGACGACGCGGAAGGCGTCGAGGATCGAGGTCTCCTTGTTGACGACGTCCTTGAGCCGGTCGTTGGGGATCGTGATGAGCGTGTCGACCTTGTCGCGCAGCGCCTCGGTCGCCTTCTCGGCGTTCAGCCGACGGCGAGCGCCTTCGAACGAGAAGGGCTTGGTGACGACGCCGATCGTCAGCGCGCCCAGGTCCCGGGCGACCTCGGCGATTACCGGCGCGGCGCCGGATCCGGTGCCACCACCCATGCCGGCGGTGATGAAGACCATGTCCGAGTCCTTGAGCGCCTCGTAGATCTTCTCGGCGTCCTCCTCGGCGGCGCGCTGGCCGATGCCGGGATCACCGCCAGCGCCAAGGCCGCGGGTGATCTTGTCGCCGATGCGGATCTTGTGGGGAGCGTCCGACTGGAGAAGCGCCTGCGCGTCGGTGTTGACGGCGATGAACTCGACGCCCATCAGCTCGGCGCGGATCATGCGGTTGACCGCGTTGCTGCCTCCGCCGCCGACACCGATGACTCGGATAAGGGCGAAGTTCTCCGAGTCGGACCTCAGCGGCATTTCAAAAACCCCTCCCAACAGGACGACGAATCAGGCTTTGGACAGCTCTCCCGACCCGGCGCGGGCGCTCACGCGGGGCCCTCTCGATTGCGGCCGAGTATAGCCGCGAACCCTCCATTCCAGCCGGCCGACTTGCGGCCGCGAGTGCGTCAATTTCGAGTTGATCGCGGCCCTTGTGGACGAAATGTGGATAGTTCCCGGTCAACCCACGATGAAGCTCAGCCGGACGTGCCGCGTCGCGTTGTCCGCGTTGGGGTCGAGCAGCGCGATCGACTGCCAGGTGCCCAGCTGCAGCTCGCCGTTGACCACCGGCACGGTCAGTGATGGCGCCACGAACAGTGGCACCACATGGTCGGCGCCATGGCCCGCGGAACCGTGGCGGTGGCGCCAGCGATCGTCGCGCGGCAGGAGCCTGTCGAGCGTCGCCATCAGGTCCGTATCGGAGCCAGCACCCAGCTCCATGATCACGAGACCGGCCGTGGCGTGCGGCACGAAGACGCTCAGCAGGCCGTCGCCTTCGCCGGCGACGAACGCGGCACATTCCCGGGTCAGGTCGAACAGCCCGCGGTCATGCCCCGTGGGGACGGTGATCTCAGTGCTCTTCATGCGTGGGCGACCATGACCATGTTGTCGCTCCACGCGCGATGCGTGCGTGGCATCAGGTCTGCCTGATTCCTTGCTAGAACTCGGTCCACGATGCGCATGGCGCCGAAGATTGCCCAAGGAATTGCCCGTATCCGAAGCGCTGTGCGCATCGCCAGTCTGGCTACGGCAGCAGGCCGCGCGCCCAGTCGCGCATCCGGTTCAGGACGCCGGGCGCGGGCGCCGACTCATAGCGCAGCGGCTCGTAGCCGTGGACGGCCTGGGCGCCCCAGATGAGCAGGCCGAGCGAGGTCGAATAGGCAGGTGTCAGGAGATGGTCGGTCAGGCCGCTGACGCCCGACGGCCCGGCTACACGGACGGGCATCTGGAGCACTTCCCTGCCGAGCCGGGCCGTGCCCGCCAGCTGCGATGCGCCGCCGGTCAGTACCAGTCCGGCGGGGAGCATGCCCTTGTAGCCGGCGCGCTCGATCTCGTCGCCGATCTTCTCGAACACCTCGCGCATGCGCGCTTCGATGACCTCGGCGAGCTCCTTGCGCGAGGCGGTCGTGGCGTCGCCCTCGCCGATGCCCTCAACGTCGACGATCTCGTCGTCGGCGACGTCGATCGGGTTGGCCGTGCCGTGCTTGATCTTCAGGTCTTCGGCCGCGATGAGCGACGTCTTGAGCCCGATGGCGACGTCGTTGGTCACGTTGTTGCCGCCCAGCGGCAGGACGCCGGTGTAGAACGGCGAGCCGTCGATGAACAGCGCGAGGTCGATCGTGCCCGCACCGAAGTCGGCCATCGCCACCCCGAGCTCCTTCTCGGTCTCGGTCAGCACCGCGTCCGCCGATGCCAGCGAGGCCGCGACAAGCTCGTCGATGCGGATGTCGGCGCGCTGGACGCACTTGGACAAGTTCTGCACCGCCGTAGCGGAGGCGTGGACGATGTGCGTCTCGACCTCCAGGCGCACGGCGCTCATGCCCAGCGGATCCTTGACGCCCTCCTGGCCATCGACGACGAAGCCGCGCGGCAGGACGTGCAGCACTTCCCGGTTCGACGGGATGTTGACCGCCCGGGCGACCTCGGTCGCGCGCTCGATGTCCTCGCGCGTGACCTCGCGCCGTGCGCCACTGACGGCGACCGCGCCACGCGAGTTCTGCGACTCGACGTGGCTGCCGCCGACGCCGACGATGGCCGACTCGATGCGGTAGCCCGACAGCCGCTCGGCGGCCTCGCGCGCCTGCTTGATCGAGTTGACCGTCTGGTCGATGTTGATGACGACGCCCTTCTTCAGTCCCGACGACGCCTGCGCGCCCTTGCCGATGACCGTCACCGCGCCGTCGCGCGATACCTCGCCGATGAGCGCCACGACCTTGTTGGTGCCCACGTCAAGGGCAACCAGAACTGCCTCCCGTTCCACGCCTACATTCTGGCCTAACGAGCAGGACTAGGAGCGGGGCTCACGACCGGCTCGGCCGTCGCGACCGGCAGGTACGTGCCGCAGCGTTCGTCGAGCGGCGCGAGGTAGATCGTGCGCAGATCGTTCTCGGAGTCGCCCACGAGCGAGCGCAGGCACTGCACCTGGCGCGGGATCAGATCGGTGGGTCGAAGCGTCGGTGTGTACTCGCCGAAGATCGCCTGCCAGCCTTCGGGCTGCGCGTCCAGGACGTAGCCGTTGTCGTCGGTGACGGACAGCGCCAGCGAAGCGGCGCTCGAATCGACGAGCGCGGGCGTGAGCGCGCCGAGCTCGAGGATCACTTCAAGGTCGATCGCGTCGAGCTGGCCACCGATCTTGACGTCGGGCGCGAACTGCGTGCGATCGTCCTCGATCGACGGCACGCCAAGCGCCTGTGGCCGGCCGGCGTCGACCGTCGCGAGCACCAGTCCGTCCTCACTGACCAGGTACGTGGCATCCGGACGGCGGAGTGCAAACGCGGGCTGGCGCTCCTGGAGCGACACGATCACGCGGTCGGGCAGGACGACCTGGACTGTGGCGTCGGCGATCGCGGGAAACGACATCATCTGGCTGCGCATCACATCTGTCCGGAGCAGGACCACGTTGGGATGCGCGCCGGCTGTCAAACCGGCCGCTGCCAGGACCTGCGCCGCGTCGGCGTAACTGAGGTTCACGTCGCCCTCGACGCCCGCGCTAAGGAGAAAGGCGTTGCTCGTCGTCATCCAGGCCATGCCGCTGGCCGTCGCGACCATCAGCAGCGCGCCCAGGACACGCGCCATAGTGATGAAGCGCAGAACTCTGCTTCTGTTGCCCGCGTTCGTGCCGTATGCCCGCGCCGACGAGCGCGGCCGGATGCTCAGGGCAGGTCGGCGCGGGTCAGCACGCGCCTTGGCCGTGCCGCGGCTCGCGCGAGCGCGAGCTCGACGATGTGCTCGGCGATGTCGCCGAACTCGTAACCGCCGGCGCGGCACAGGACCGGGAAGAGGCTGATCGGGGTGAAGCCCGGGATCGTGTTGATCTCGTTCAGGTAGACGTCTCCCGACGCTCGCTCGAGCAGGAAGTCGACGCGCGCGAAGCCCTGGCCACCGATGGCCAGGAAGGCCTGGCGCGCGATGGCGTGCAGGCCCTCGCGCAACGCGGGCGGGAGGTCGGGAGAGTCGGTCGTGCGCGATACGCCGTCGGCGTACTTGGCCACGTAGTCGTAGAACTCGCGGCCAGGGAAGATCTCGCCCGGCCCGAATGTCTCGAGGTCGTCCGCGGAGTTGCCGACGACGCTCATCTCGAGCTCGCGCGGGTGGTCGAGATAGGCCTCGACGAGCACCGTGTCGTCATATCCCAGCGCCTTGACGATCGCGCCACCGGCGTATTCGGGATCGTCGGGGTGGTGGACGATGGCGATGCCGACCGACGAGCCGAGGCGCGTGGGCTTGACGATCACCCGTGGGTCGCCCAGGCCGGCCGCGAACTGCTCGATGCGTCGCTGGGCGGCCGGCGGATTGGCCGTCCATTCGGCCGCGGTGACCTCGATCCAGGGCACGACGGGCATACCCAGGCCGATCGCGAGACGCTTGAAGAGCGCCTTGTCCATGCCCACTGCCGACGCCGCCACGCCGGCCCCGGTGTACACGAGACCCTCCGACTCGAGCAGTGCCTGGACCGTGCCGTCCTCGCCGAACGGGCCGTGCAAGGCAATGAAGACGACGGGCCGTGGATCCTGCGCGGCGAGTGCCTCGACCGCGTGCGCCGCGCTCAACGGCCCGGTCGCGCCCAGCGCCCGAGGGTCGTCATAGGCCGTGACCTGGTGTGAGCGTTCCATCGCCACGTCGGGCAGGCGCCACCATCCGCCATCGAGATCGATCAGCCAGCCGCTGACCTGGTGGCCACGCTGCGCAAGGCTGGCGCCGATGGCACGGCCGGAGACGAGCGACACGTCGTGCTCGGCCGACGTTCCGCCGAGCAGGACTGCGATGGACGTCGGCGACAAGCGGTTCTTCAACTTGGGCTCTGGGCCTCCGTGTCCGTGTCTGCGGCCTCGCCCCAGCCGGACCAATCGCCGGCGAACACGATCTCGAAGACGAGTTCGATGCCCTTTTCGCTGCGCACTCGATCGCGAACCGTCTCGCTCAAAATGCGGACGTCGCTCGCGGTCCCGTTGCGGTCGTTGACGATGAAGTTGGCGTGCTTCTCGCTGACCGTCGCCCCGCCGACGCGCAGACCCTTCATGCCGAGACCGTCGATCAGGCCCCCGGCCGAGTGGCCCGGTGGGTTGCGGAACGCGCTTCCTGCCGACGGCAGGCCAAGCGGCTGGTGCTGCTGGCGCCAGCGGCGGATCTCGTCGAGCCGCTCACCGATTTGGTCCGGGTCGGCGCGACCGAGGTCGAACGAAGCCCACGTAACGACCTCCGGCCGGCCCACAGGGGCGCGCTTGAGCATGCTCTCGCGGTAGGTCAGCTCGAGACCGTCGGCACCGAGCGAGGGCTCGCTGCCGTCGGCGCGCATCACGCCTGCCTGCTGTAGCACGGCCCGGACGTCGGAGTCATGCGCGCCGGCGTTGGCCCACACCGCACCACCGATCGTGCCCGGGATGGCCAGGCCGAACTCGAGCCCGGTAAGGCCCTCGGCACGGCACAGGGTCGCCGCGCGGGCCATGGGCAGGCCCGAGTCGCAGGTCAGGATGTTGCCCTCGAAACGATGCTGCTGGGCACGGTTGTAGATGACCAGGCCGCGCATGCCCTTGTCGCTGATGACGAGGTCCGAGCCGCGGCCGAGGATGAAGTGGGGCAGCTCACGCGAGCGCGCGAAGCGGACGATGGCGCGCAGCTCGAACAGGTTGTGGACCTCGGCGAAGAGGTCGGCCGGGCCACCGACGCGCATCGTCGTGAAGCGCGCGAGCGGCTCGTGGCGTGATGTCTTGACGCCGATACGGCGCTGGATGTCCGTGCCCAGCCGCGCCAGGTCCTCTTCGCTGAGCACGGTCGCGGGATGTGTCACGGCCGTCATGCGGCCGCCCGGGAGATGCTGTCGATCGCGGCCTGCGCGGGCAGCTTCTTGCGCTCGGCCAGGGCGAAGACGAGCTCTGCGACCGCGGCCGCCGCTCCCGGGCGGCCGAAGCCGCGTGCCGCGGCGCGCATCGTCGCCAGCGCCTGCTCGTCGTTGAGCAGTCGCGCTGCGTCGCGCAAAGATTCGGCGGTGAAGTCCTCGTCGGCGACGATGCGCGCCGCTCCGGCCTCGGCCAGCGCGCGCGCATTGGCAACCTGGTGCGCACTGGCATGCGGGTACGGGACGACGACCATGGGCAGCCCGAGCGCGCTGGCCTCGGCGAGCGTCGACGACCCGGCGCGGCCGACGAGCAGGTCCGACGCGACCAGCGCGTCGGTCATCTCTGCGCGCAGGAACGGGAACGGCCGGTACCTGTCGCGCTTATCGGCCGGCAGCGCGCTGCGCCGCTTCAGCGCATCGCCGTAGTCGCGCTCGCCTGTCATGTGGATGACCGAGATCGTTTCCACCAACGCGGCCAGTGCCTCGCCGACGGCCTCGTTCAGGCGACGCACCGCCTGCGAGCCGCCGAAGACGAACAGCACGGGCGTGTCCGGCTCGAGCTTGAGCTCGACACGCGCGGCGGCCGGGTCATGGCCGGCGAATGAGCGGATCGGCGTGCCGGTCACGTAGCACGTCCCGGGCAGCCGCTTGGCAGTCTCCGCGAAGCTGACCGCAAGGACGCTCGCCAGGCGGGCCGTGGCGCGCACGCTCCGACCGGCGACGAGGTTGCCCTCCCACATCACGCTCGGAATGCGCAGCGTCGCCGCCGCGCTGACGACTGGGATCGCGATGTAGCCGCCCGTGGTGAAGATGGCGTTCGGTCGCCAGCGTGTCAGCGTAGCCAGCGCGGCCGGGTACGACGCTCCGAGTCGGAGCGGGTCGAGCACGACGTGCTGGTTCATGTCGACCGTTCGCAGCGAACGTGCCGGGAGCAGGTCGAGCTGGAAGCCCTCTGCCGGAACGATGTTCGATTCGAGCCCGCGATGACCGCCCAGCCAGCGGAACTCGACGTCAGGCACTCGCTCGCGCAGGGACCTCGCGACGGCCAACGCCGGGTAGACGTGGCCGCCGGTGCCACCGGCCGCGATGAGAATCCGCATCGTTCCAGGCTCCTCGGGAAATGGTCTCGCGCGAGATCGACAGGAGGATACCGACCGCCGCGAAGCTGACCAGGAGCGACGAGCCACCCGCCGACACGAACGGCAGGGTGATGCCGGTGACGGGCAGGAGGACAACGACGACGGCGATGTTGACGAACGCCTGGAACACGAGCCAGGCCGTGATGCCGGTCGCCAGCAGCGCGCCGAAGGTATCGGGTGCGCCAAGCGCGATGCGCAGCCCGCGGTAGGCAAGGAGCAGGTAGAGCCCGATCACGACCATGGCGCCGATGAAGCCCAGCTCTTGGCCGACCAGCGCGAAGACGAAGTCGTTCTGCGACTGGGGCAAGGACAGCGCGCCGGGCTGGCGGCCCTGGCCGAGTCCGATGCCGGTCGTGCCGCCCGTGCCCAGCGCGAGCAGGCCCATGATCGTCTGGTGGCCGATGCCCTGGGCGGAGGCCCACGGGTCGAGGAACGCCCTGACCCGGTCCATCTGGTATGCGCTCTGGCTCACGGCCAGCGCGACGCCGGCGATGCCGGCGGGCACGAGCAGGGCGAAATGGCTCAGCCGGCCGCCGGCAACGAAGAACATGGCCAGCCCGGTCAGCGCCAGGACGCCGGTCGTGCCCAGGTCCGGCTCGGGCAGGACGAGGGCGACGATGAGGCCGAGGATGACCATGAAAGGGACGATCCCATCACGGAACGAGGCGACCCTTCCACCTCGGCGCGCCAGCCAATGGGCCAGGTAAATGACCATCGCGAGCTTGGCGAACTCGGCCGGGTGCATGGCCGGCAATGGGCCGATCTGGAGCCAGCGCTGCGAGCCGCCCGCGGTTATCGGCTTGAGCGGCCCGATGCCGTTGGTGAGCATGACGACGAGAAGAGCAACGGCGACGAGGAACATGGGCACCGAGATCACGCGCAGGTAGCGGTAGTCGGTGCGCATGATCAGGAGCATCAGCACGACACCGAGCGCGCCCCAGAAGGCCTGCGGCCCGACAACGGCGAACGGCTGGTCATCGATCAACGACGAGACGCCCGTGCTCGAGTAGACCATCAGGATGCCCAACGCGGCCAGGGCCACGACGCTGAACAGCAGCACCCAATCCGGGTCGTGTCGCTCGCGCTGCGGCCCGCGCAGGACCGGCGCTGCGCCTGGGCCGCGCTGGCCGGGGAGCGGCGTCGCGCCGTCGCGCAGCCTGGCCGTGACGGTCTTGCCCAGTCTGGCCATCAACTCCTCCCCTTTTCCGCCGCGAGCCGGCCGACGATCTCCTTGAAAGCCGCACCGCGCGCGGCGTAGTCGACGAACATGTCGAAGCTCGTTGCGGCCGGGCTGAGCAGCACCGTGCCGCCGTTGAGCTCGCGCGCGATGCCATCGGCCGCCCGGACTGCCTCTTCGAGCGTTGCGGCGTGCTCGACGCGCCCCGCCCCGGCGGCGGTGAAGGCGGCGGCGAACTGGGCCGCAGTTTCACCAAGGACGATGACCGCCGCCGCGCGCCGCGCGACCTCAGCGCTCAGCGCGTCGATTGGCACGTTCTTGGTCCGCCCGCCAGCGATGAGCACGATCGGTGGGTCGAAGCTGCGCAGCGCGGCGATGACAGCGTCGGGCTGCGTGCCCTGCGAGTCGTTGACGAAGAGCACGCCGTCGATGAGTGCCACGCGCTCCAGGCGGTGCTCGACGCCCGTGAATTCGGCCGTGGCCGCGCGAATGGCGTCGGGCGAGAGTCCGAAGAGAAGTCCGACCGAGACCGCCGCGAGAACATTGCTGACGTTGTGCCAGCCCGGCAGCTGGATCTCGCCAATGGGCATGATTCGTCCGCCCGGGCCGGTCATCGCGGTGCCACCGCCGAGCAGTTGCACGTCGCGGGCCACGATCCAGTCGACGACGACGCCCACGCCGCCTTCGATCGGCTCGTTGCGCTGGTAGCGCACGACCTGTGCGTCGGTTGCCCGCGCGAACTCGGCCGTCACCGGGTCCTCGGCGTTGAGCACGAGGCGGCCGTCGGCGGGCAGCAGCTCGGCGAGTCTGCGCTTGACGGCGCGGTACGCCTCGACGCTGCCGTGGCGGTCGAGATGGTCGCTTGTCACGTGCGTGTAGACGGCGACGTCCGTGCCGCGCGATAGTGTCGGCAGCTGCAGCTCTGACAGCTCGACAACGACCCGATGGGCGGCCGTCAGCTCGGGCAGCCGCTCGACGAGCGGAATGCCGATGTTGCCGCCCAGCACGACCGGCGCGGGACCAGCGGCGAGGACGGCGGCGGTCAGCGCGGAGGTGGTCGTCTTGCCCTTCGTGCCCGTAACGCCGACGGTCGTCGCCGGGCACAGGCGCAGGAAGAGGTCGACCTCGCTCACGACTGGAACGACGCCGGCGCGCTCGACCTCCGCCAGGGCCGCGCGCAGGCGCGGCTCCGTCGTCGGGAAGCGGCTGCTGATCGAGGGCGAAGTACAGATCATGGCCTGCCCGACGAGCACGGCATCCGGGTCGACCTCTGATCCAAGCATCAGTCGGGCGCCCGTCGCTTCGATCTGCGCCAACTCGCGGCCAAGCTGCTCGCGGCCGCGTGCGTCGTAGACGGTGACCTGCGCGCCGACCCGCGCCAGGAAACGAGCCAGGGCAATGCCGCTGCGCGCGATGCCGAGAACGGCGATTGGCCGGCCGCCAAACGAGTTGAGCGTCAGCTGCTCGAGATCGATCGGTGCCACCGCGGCGCCCAGCGAGCTCACGGAGTCGCAACCAGCGTCGAGAAGTAGAACGTCACGCCGAGCATCGCCGCGAGGACGCCGACGATCCAGAAGCGCATCGTGATCTTCTCTTCGTCCCAGCCCGAGAGCTCGAAATGGTTGTGCAGCGGCGCCATCTTGAAGACACGCCTGTGGGTCATCTTGTAGTAACCGATCTGGATGACGTCGGACACGACCTCGACGACGAAGATGATCCCGATGAGCGGCAGCAGCAGGATCTGCCCGGTTATGAGCGACACGACGGCCAATGTCGCGCCCATGGCCAGCGCGCCCGCATCGCCCATGAATACCTGCGCCGGGTGCACGTTGAACCACAGGAAGCCGAGCAGGGCACCGATCAGCAACGCGCACAGGATGGCCAGGTTGGTCTGCCCGCTGAGCAGCGCGATGATCATGTAGGCGACGAAAGAGAAGATGAGCGTGCCGCCGGCGAGGCCGTCGAGGCCGTCGGTGAAGTTCACGCCGTTGGTCGTGGCCACGATCGTGAATGCCGCGAACAGGACCCAGACCCATGGCTCGATGCCGACGTCGCCCAGGAAGGGCACCGTCAGCGTCCGGATGTTGTAAGTCGTCTGAACCTGGTAGGCGATGAAAAGGCTGGCCGCGACCTGCCACAGCAGCTTCTGGCGGATGCGGATGCCCTCGCCAGTTGTCGCGTTGAGGTAGTCGTCGAACGCGCCCAGGCCGCCGATGAACAGCAGGGTCAGAATCGGCGCGATCGTCTGCGGTCCCAGGAAGTCGTTGCGGCCGACGAAATGGAACACGACCGCTGAGATGGCGACGACGGCGATCATCAGCACCCCGCCCATCGTCGGCGTGCCTTCCTTGACGTAGTGCGTCTGCGGCCCCTCGACGCGGATGCGCTTGCCGAAGCCCAGCCGCCGGAGCAGCGCGATGAACGGAGTCATGAGGATCACGACGAGGGCAAACGTGAGCAGGATGCCCTGCACGATCGCGGCGGCGTTGATCATGCGACCGGCTGTCCGCTGGCCAGCGCGCGCAGCTCGTCGACGAGATCGAAGAAGCGCTCGCCGTTCGAGGCCTTGAGCAGGACGACGTCACCCGGCTTGAGGATGTGCCGGAGCGCCGCCAGGGCCACGCCGCGGTCGCGGGCGATGTGCACCGCGCCGGGATCCATGCCCGCGGCCTCAGCCGCCTCGGCGTAGATCTGGCCCGGCCGGCCGACCGCGACAAGCACGTCAGATGAGTGCGCCGCAAGCGCACCGACCCGTCGGTGGGCCGCGTCGCTATCGGCGCCCAGCTCGAGCATCTCGCCGAGCACTGCCACGTGACGGCCGGGCAGGCCGTGGAGCAGCTCGAGCGCCGCGGCCATTGAGTCCGGCGCGGCGTTGTACGTGTCGTCGAGGATGCGCCACTCGCCCGCCTCTATGAGCGTGCTGCGGTGCGGCGCGCTGAACGGCCGCGCGAGCGCCACCGCGACCTCGTCGAGTGTCATGCCCGCAACTAGTGCCGCGGCGGCGGCGCCGAGCGCGTTGTGGACGGAGTGGCGGCCCAGGGCGGGGATGGCGACGTCGCGCGAGCCCCGGCCTGAAACGAGGTGAAAGCGCATGCCCTGGCCGCCGAGCGACTCGACATCGGCGCCGCGAATGTCTGCGCCGCTGTCGAAGCCGTAGGTAACGACTTCGACGCCCGGCGGCGCGTCGTCGGCCATGCGCGCCACGCGGACGTCATCCGCGTTGAGGACTGCGGTTCCGCCGGCCGGCAGCGTCTCGACCAGCTCGCGCTTGCCACGTTCGATGGCTTCGATCGAGCCTGCACGCTCGAGGTGCGTGCCACGGACAGCGGTGACGATGCCGATCCTTGGCCGTGCCACGTTTGCCAGGATGGCAATGTCGCCCGGCTGGTACATGCCCATCTCGAGCACGGCCACCTCATCCTCCGGCGTCAGGCGCAGCACGGTCAGCGGCAGCCCGATCTCGTTGTTTTCGTTGGCCCTGTTGCGCAGCACGCGCCAGCGGGCGGCGAGCAGCTCGGCGGTCTGCTCCTTCGTCGAAGTCTTGGCCAGCGAGCCCGTGATGCCGACGACGAATGGCGCGAAACGGCTGCGCCACGCGGCGGCGGCGCGGCGCAGGGCCAGCAGGCCGTCTCCGACGAGCACGACGGCCACGTCGCCGCCGCGCTGGAGCTCATCCATCTCCGCCCCGTCCGGCCGTTGGCTGACGACGACCGCGGTCGCGCCGCGCAGCGCCGCGTCGAGCACGAAGCGGTGGCCGTTGGTCTGTTCGCCGGGCAGGGCGAAGAACGCGTTGCCTGGCTCGACGAGTCGCGAATCAACAGCACCGCCGCGGATCGGGCGCGCCGTCGGGCGCAGCAAGCTACCCCCGACGGCCGCTGCGAGCGACTTCGAATCGAAGGATGGGGAACCGGCCGAGAGCGCGCGGTCAGCCACGGCCGGCCATTCTCGCACGCGATCGCCTAGGGCCTGCCCGAGGCAGTAGCGGCAGCAGTCTGGCTGCGCGGTTTGGGGCTCGACGGCGGTTCGCTGGGAAGCGCGGAGTCGGTCGTCGGATAGGGCGGCTCTGACGGGTCGATCGAGGTGTTGTCGTAGCCGGGCAGCGACGCCAGGTCGAGTACCGAGATCGCGTCCAGTGCAACGCGGCGGAATAGCTCGTTCGAGGTCATCTCGAGCGTCATTCCCCAGCGCACCGGCACGCGCGGGATCGTGTCGTGGATGCGCACGAGGACGATCACCTCGGGCATCGGGTTGCCGACGAAACCGACGAACGTGTGGTTGTAGGTTTCGGGCAGCCAGCCGCCCGACTGTGAATCCCAGATCTGGGCAGTGCCCGTCTTGCCACCCACGACGTAGCCCGGGATCTTGGTCTCGACCGCGTAGCTCGGTCCGGCGTCGACGACGTGGACCATCAGCTGGCGCAGCGTGTCGGACAGTGTCGGCGAGATGACCTGCTGGATATTGGCCTGGGCCGCGGCGTCATCCGCGGTGTACAGGTGGGGCTGGACGAGCAGGCCGCCGTTGGCCATCGCCGCGAAGGCCCGGACGAGCTGGAGCGGAGTCACCGCCACGCCCTGGCCGAACGAATGATTGACGAGGTCGATCGGCTGCCACGGCTGCGTCGACGGGTCGGTTACGAGTCCCGCTGATTCGTTGCCGACCTCGACGCCCGTCTTCTCGCCGATGCCCAGGCGCTGCCACATGTCATATAGGACGCTCGACGCGTCGTCCGTGGTCTTGCCCAGCTCGAGGGCAACCTTGCCGGCGACGACATTGCGCGAATTGGCGATCGCGTCCTGGAAAGACAACGTGCCCATGCTCTTCTTGTCGAAGTTCTGGACGATGGCGTTGCCGAAGACGAGAGCCTTCTGGTCCTGTACCGGTGTGGTCAGCGAGACGACGCCCTTGTCGATCGCGGCTGCGGCGGTGAACATCTTCATCACCGAGCCGGGCTCGTAGACCTCGCTGGCGATCGGATCGTTGAACAGGTCGGGATCGCTCTGGGCAACGTCGGCATAGTCGTTCTCGTCGTAGCCGGGGACGGAGCCCCAGGCCAGGATCGCGCCGGTCTTGGCATCCATGACAACGCCCGATACGCGCGGCGCCCGGTCGGCGACCCACGCGGCGTAGAGCTCCTTCTCGAGCCGCAGCTGGAGACTGGAGTCGATCGTGAGCTGGACCGTGCCACCGGTCTGCGGCAGTGGCGCATTCCCGCCCACATCGGCGGTCTGACTGCCCGTGCCCTCCAGCGTGGTCTGGCCGGCCTGCTCGATGCCGTAGCGGCCCTGGCCGTCGGCGGTGACGAAACCCAGCAGCTGGCTGGCGAGCGTGGTGTCCGGCGACCCTCCCTGGGTCGGGTAGACGCGCACAGCGTGAGGTTCGAGATCGAGCGCCACCAGGCTGCCACTGGCGAGCCCGGCACGCACCTGGTCCGACTGCGTCTCGGTCAGCTCGCGGTCGACCACAACGTACGAAACGGGCTTGCCGTCGGAAGTGAACGACGCGAACAGGCTGGCCTGCTGCTGGCTGTCCATGCCCAGGATCTGGGCCAGGTTCGCCGCCACAGACTTCATCTGGTCTGCGGCGTTGACCTGGCCGTCGCCCGTCATCAGGTCCGGATAAGCCGCGAGCAGGTCACGGTAGGCGGTCGTCGCGAGGACAACGCCGTTGCGGTCGGTGATGTCGCCGCGGCGCACCTCGGCCTGGTCTGGCGCCGTCTGGACCTGCGCCGCGGCGACGCGGCGCAGGTCGGGCCCCTGGCCCAGCTGCCAGTAGGCGAGACGAACGCCAAGCAGGCCGGCGATGACGGCGAAGGATGCCAGCAGCGCGAGTAGCCGCAGGCGGCTGTCGGTTCGGCCGAGCATCGCTCAGCGGGCTGCGATGCGGGTCCTGGTCGGCAGCTGGTCAAGGCCCAGCTGCTGGGCTCGTCCGATGACGGTTGGTTCCGTGCCCCATCCAAGCACGCTCGTTTCGATCGTCTGGGCCTGGCGATACAGGTCGTCGCGCTGGGCGACGAGCTGGTCGACCTGGTAATTCGTAGCCTGCAGGTTGACCGTTTGGGCGAGGTAGATCAGGCCGATCAGAAAGACGACGAGCACCGCGCCGGTCAGGGCACGGACTGTGGTCGAACGGACGAAGGTGCGCTCAACGTGTGACAGCCGGCGACGGGGCACAGCGGCAACTGGTCGCGCCGCGGTGCGCGGCACGGCCCCGGTACGCGGTAGCTCCGCGGTGCGTGGCACGGTCGCGCCACGGGGCATCGCCACGGCGACGGCCTTCGAGCGCGAGCGTGACGTAGCCGCTCGACGGCCTGCCGCGGGTCGGCCCGTGCCGATCGCGGGCAGCAGCCGAACCCCACCAAGGACGGTCATTGTGCGAACCCGCCGTATGGATCGCCGTAGACGGCGCGCTCGTCAGAGCTATCCGACGAGTGCCATTCGTTGTCCGCGTCGAGCTCCGGGTCCGCCAGCCAGGCGTCGGTCGTGCGCGAATCCGGGCGCCGCTCGCGCACCTCGTGCTGGCGGCGGCCGTAGGTTCGGCGGCGGCGTGACTGGCTGCGACGGCTCATGCTGCCGCCAGACGGCGCGCGGAACGCAGCAGGGCGCTCCGGGCACGTGGGTTATGGGCTATCTCCTGCTCGCTCGGCCGGCGCGGCTGCGGACCCAGCGGCGCGAGCCGGGGCGAACGGCCACAGATGCACACCGGCACCTCGGGAGGGCAGACGCAGCCGCGTCGCTCCGCCTGGATGAAGCGCTTCACGATCCGGTCCTCGAGCGAGTGGTAGGAGATGACCGCCAGCCGGCCACCTTCGCGCAAGGTCTCGACCGCGCCCTCGAGCGCCACCGGCAGCGTCTCGAGCTCTCTATTGACGGCGATCCGGAGTGCCTGGAAGACGCGCGTGGCCGGGTGGACGCGGCGGCGCCCGCGAGGAGGGACGGGCGCCGCGCGTGCGACTATCTCGGCAAGTTGGGCGCCGGTCGTGATCGGCCCACGCTGGCGCTCCTGGACGATTGCGCGGGCGATCCGGCGAGCCTGCGGTTCCTCACCGAAACGACGGAAAAGGTCACCCAGCTCCCTTTCGTCGAGTTCGGCGATCAGAGTGCTCGCCGGAACGCCGCGCGAGGTGTCGAAGCGCATGTCGAGCGGCCCTTCGGCGCGAAAGCTGAAGGCGCGCTCGGGATCGGCGAGCTGGTACGAGCTCAAACCGAGGTCGAAGAGGATGCCGTCGGCGGGCGCGAAGCCCGCTTCGCGGGCGACGGTCGAAACGTCCTCGAAGTTCGCCTGGCGCAGCGTCACGCGCTCGCCGTACGTGGCGAGGCGTTCGCGCGTTCTGGCGATGGCCGCCCGATCGGCATCGAGGCCGAGCAGGCGGCCATCAGGCGAATTGGCCTCCAGGATGCGCCGGGAGTGCCCTCCGCCGCCAACGGTTGCATCTATCTGGAGGCCGCCCGGAGCGGGTGAAAGGGAGTCCAACACCTCTTCCACCATCACGGGCAGGTGCCCATCCTCCATCTCCAATGCCGTTGACTGCGGTCCCGACGAACCCTGGAGGCTCATTTGGTGTGCTAGATCCCGAGGTTCGAGATGCGCTCGGCGAACACATCGGAGTTCATCTCCGCGCTCGTGGCGGCCCACTGCGCGGGCTCCCAGAGCTCGATGTGATCGAGCGCTCCGACGACCACTGCGTCGCCCTTCAAGCCGGCGAAGTCGCGCAGGCCGGCGGGCAGGACCAGGCGGCCCTGACTGTCGAGCTCGACTTCGAAAGCGCCGGAAAAAAGGAAGCGCGAGAAGGCTCGGGCTCCAGCGTCGGCGTAGCGCTGCTCGCCGACTCGATCGGCCAGCCGCTGCCACGCCTGGTTAGGGAAGATCGCCAGGCAGTTGTCCATCCAGCGCGAGACGTGCGCTCCGGTCGCAAGCTCGGCTCGGAAGCGAGCAGGCACTGCGACGCGACCTTTGGCGTCGATCGAGTGCCGGTACTCCCCGGAGAACACAGCGCCACCTCTGGATCTGGTCGTCGCTCGTGGACGCGTTCACCACCCGGGAGTGCTTGCGCATCCCCGACGCGGCCCTTGTCCACTCGCTCTCCCCACTTGGCCCCACTTTGGACCACTTCGCGGCATCATATGCCACGCAGGCGCCACGTCAAGCCCCTATTCGGCGCGCTGGTGGGAAATAGCCGCCCGAGACAGGCGCGGTGCCGACAGCCGCAGCCGTCAGGTAGTCAGTGCGTTGGTTCGCCTGCGCGGTCAGAACGCGTTGAACACCAGGAAGCCGATGGCGACGCCGATCAGGACCGCCAGGAGCACGAGCACAGCCAGCCATGTGCCGGGAGACGACGCGCCGCTGTTCATGCTCGGCCGCCTCGGTCGATCAGCTCCTGCTTCGCCTTCTGGAACTCGTCATGGGTCAGTGAGCCCGAGCGGTGCAGCGCGTCAAGACGCTCGAGCTTCGAGACGAGGTCGTCGTCCGCTGGGGCCTTTGCCGTCGAATGGGTCGGATGGGTCGGATGGGTCGCCGTCGCCTGAGCGTTGGCATGGTCGACGAGGTCGTTCAGCAGCTGAGTGCGGCGCTCGTCGAGACCGGCGTTCTCGTGCTGGTCGGCCAACGCGAACGTGGCGTCAGATCCATTGCTCCGCCAGCTCTTGCCGCCGGGCAGGTAGCCGATCAGCGGGGCCGCGCCCATGATCACGAACAGGATGCCTGGGATGAGCCAGCCGAATTGAATGCCGTGCATTCCTTCAGGCGGAAAGAACGCGAACTCGAGGAAGTTCCAGCCCAGGCTGATGAACAGGCCCGGCCAGGCGAGGCCGACCACTGCGCCCCACGGCGCGCCAAGCTTCGAGCCCTCCCAGCCGGTCAGGCCGGCACTGCCCAGGCCGGCAAAGACGGCGAGCGGGATCAGCCAGGCAGTCCCCTCGGGACAGTGCTGGGCGATGACATAGGGGCCGCCCTCGGCGCAAAAGCCACCGACTCCGAGCACGGCACGCATGCCCAGCCACAGGATCGCGAGCGACGCGGCGAGACCGCAGATGCCGAGCAGGAAGAGCGCGACGTCGACGTAACTCCAGCCGCGACGCGGTACCGGCTCGCTCACGGCGCGATGGTATCCATCACCGCGTCCTCTCTGCGTCTAGTACTGCCGGATGAATTGTTGAGAAGGGGCGAGCCCTGTAGCGTCAGGGCATGGCACTCGTGCCGCGTCCGTTTGGCGCGTCTCCAAAGCAGCTGCCCGTCGTCAGCGGCACTCCCCTGCGGCGCTGCACGTATCGACGGATCACGGCCGTGGCGGCGAGTGGCGGCGAGTCCGCCGGCTACGAGGTCGCGTGCATGTTCCCCGATCGGCGCCGCGCGATTCCACTCGGCGATGTCGAAAGGGCGCGGCCGATCTGCGCCACGTGCACCTACCAGGGCATCTTCAGGGCCGATTCGGACTGACGCGCGGACCGCGTAGCAGCGCGGAGTGCCAGCGAGATGGTCTGTAAGCCGAGTTCTGTCCCAACCGCGTTGGTCGGGGACGGTCATCCATCTACGGCGGCGGTTGCCCGACGCCTCTAGCGGCCGACCCGAGAGCGAAGCGACGCCGCTCCCGCCGGACTTGCGCCCGACTGCTCTCCTATTTGGCCTTGCTCCGGGTAGAGCTTGCCCGTTTCACCCGGCCCGGTCGGTTGCCCGACCTGCCGGCTCGTCTCTGTGGCGCTGGTCCTCGCCTCTCGGCGGACGGGAGTTACCCGCTACCCTGCGTCGCGGAGCTCGGACTTTCCTCGTATCAACTTTCGGGTTTCCCCGGCGGGATACGCGACCGTCCGACCATCTCGCTGGCCCACCGATTCTATCCCGGGCAGCCTGACCGACCGCGCAAGGTCACCGACGCCAGGTTCGCTCGGCGATGACCCGATAGGCGACGCCGCGTGCGAGCGCGTCGCGAATCCGCTGTTCGGTGAAGTCGCTGATCGGCGCGGGCAGTGCGTCGAGTGCAAACCAGCCGACGTCACCTATCTCGGGCGGGTTGGCGACGGGCGCGAGCCCATCGCGATCGTCGTGGCGGAACACGAAGTGAAGCATCGGCCCGAAGTCGTGTCCGGGCTCGTAGTAGACGCCGCTCAACGTGCCCTGCGGCAGTTCCAAGCCTGTCTCCTCGCGCAGCTCGCGCGCGGCCGCAAGGGATGGCTCCTCGGCTGGCAGCGCCACGCCGCCGGGCATCTCCCAGTTGAAGCGGCCGTACGTGTGCCGCACGAGAAGGACGCGGCCGCGGCCGTTGAAGATCGCCGATGCCGCGCCGATGTTGGCGCTGCCGATCGGGCCGATCTGGTCGCTCAAGAGGCCTCTCCCCGTTCGGCCGCGGCCGCGGCGCGCGGATCGTCGAGCGCCAGGTTGGCCATCGCATCTGCCTGCTTGTTGTTTTCGCGTCGCTCGTGGCGGATCGACCAGCGCTCGAAACCAGCCAGCAGCGCCTGGGCGCGCGCGGCGAGCGGCTTGATCGCCGGGTGCTTGACCTTCCAGCGACCGGAAAGCTGTTCGACGATGAGCATCGAGTCGAGCACGAGGTCGACCTCGCGCGCGCCCAGCGCACCAGCCCTTTCGAGCGCCAGGATCACGCCGTGGTACTCGGCGTAGTTGTTCGTCTGGATGCCGAGTGGCCGCGCGATGGCAGCGACCGGTGGGGCGTCGGGGCTGTAGGCATCGGGCCGCGCGGCGTCAATGATCACCGCGCCGGCGGCCGCCGGCCCGGGATTGCCGCGTGCCGCCCCATCGGCGCGAATGACCACGCGTTTGAGCGGCGTTGCCGCTGGCTGAGTCAGCCGCCGTTCTCCACGGCCGCGCTACTGACCTCGAGGATTGCCTTGGTGATGTTGATCCCGCGCGGGCAGGCGTCGACGCAGTTGAAGATCGTCCGGCAGCGCCACACGCCGTCCTGGTCGGCGAGGATCTCGAGCCGCTCATTGCCCGCGTCGTCGCGCGAGTCGAAGATGAAGCGGTGGGCGTTGACGATCGCGGCTGGGCCGACGTACGACTTCTGGGCCCAGAACGACGGGCACGAGCTCGTGCACGCTGCGCACAGGATGCACTTGGTCGTGTCGTCGTAGCGGTCCCTGTCGGCCTGCGTCTGGAGCCGTTCCGCGTCGGCCGGCGGCTCGTCCGACGCGATCAGGTACGGCATCACGCTGCGGTACTTGGCAAAGAAGTCGTCCATGCTGACGACGAGATCCTTGATCACCGGGAAGCCCGGCAGTGGCGCGACCGTGATGTGCCGACCGAGCTGGTCGACGCGGATCTTGCACGCCAGGCGATTGCGGCCATTGATCATCATCGCGTCCGATCCGCAGACTCCATGCGCGCACGACCGGCGAAAGGTCAATGAGCCGTCATTCTCCCATTTCACCTTGTGCAGCAGGTCGAGGACGCGGTCCATGGGCTCGGCCTCGACCGAGTAGCGTTCCCAATGCGGCGCGTCGTCACGCTCGGGGTCGAAACGCAGGACGCGCATGTCGATCTGCAAGAGCGTGGGTCCTCTTTTAGTACGTCCGCGGCTTGGGCTGGAACTTGGTGATAGTGACCGGCTTGAAGCGGATGTCCGGCCCGCCCTCGGCCCGATACGCGAGCGTGTGCTTGAGCCATTCGGTGTCGTTGCGCTCGGGGAAGTCCTCGCGTGAGTGAGCTCCGCGGCTCTCCTCGCGTGCGAGCGCACCGGCGACCGTCGCCTCGGCGCAGTCGAGCAGGTAGCCGACCTCGCGCGCCTCGAGCAGATCGGTGTTGAAGACGCGGCCCTTGTCGTCGACGGCGACGTTCGCGTAGCGCGTGCGCAGCTCGCGCAGTTTGTGGGTCATCGACTCGAGCGTCTGGCGCGTCCGAAAGACACCACAGTCGTCCATCATGTGCGCCCCGAGCTCGATGCGGATGTGCTGCGCGCTCTCGCCGCGCTGGCGCGTCCGCATCGTTTCGAGCTCGCCACGGACGGGCTCTGCCGCGCCGGCGGGCATCTGCGGAATCTCGCCCGCAGCGCGCACATCTGAGGTCATCGACCGGCCGGCGCGGCGCCCGAAGACCAGGATGTCGATGAGCGAGTTGGTGCCCAGTCGATTCGCCCCGTGGACCGACACGCACGCGCACTCGCCTGCGGCATACATGCCCGGCAGGACGTTGTTGTGCTCGTCGATCACGACGCGTGACTCGAGATCGGTCGGAATCCCGCCCATCGCGTAATGCGCGGTGGGCCTGACGGGCACGAGCTGGGTGATCGGCTCGATGCCCTGGTAGACGCGCGAGAACTCGGTGATGTCGGGCAGCTTCTCGTTGATCACCTTCTTGCCGAGGTGGCGCAGGTCCATGTGGACGAAGTCCTTGCCGCCGATGCCGCGGCCGGCGCGGATCTCTCGCTCCATCGCGCGGCTGACCATGTCGCGTGGCGCAAGCTCCATGAGCGTCGGCGCGTAGCGCTCCATGAACCGCTCACCGGAATCGTTGACGAGGTACGCGCCCTCGCCGCGCGCGGCCTCGCTCAGCAGGATGCCCAGCTCCGGGATGCCCGTCGGGTGGAACTGGAAGAACTCCATGTCCTCGAGCGGTACGCCGCGCCGGTACGCAAGCGCGGTGCCGTCGCCGGTCAGCGAGTAGGCGTTCGAGGTGACGCGGAACATACGTCCGAATCCGCCCGTGGCGAACATCACGGCCGCGGCGCGGAACAGGTGCAGCTCGCCATCGGCGATGCGGTAGGCGACGACGCCGCGCGTCAGGCCGTCCTCGACGACCACGTCGACGACGTGGTACTCGTCGTAGAACTCGACGCCGTGCTTGATGCACTGCTGGTACAGCGTTTGCAGGATCATGTGCCCGGTTCGGTCGGCGGCGAAGCACGCGCGCCGGACCGGGGCCTCGCCGAAATTGCGCGTGTGGCCGCCGAAGCGGCGCTGGTCGATCTTGCCGTCAGCCGTCCTGTTGAAGGGCAGACCCATGTGCTCGAGCTCGATGACCGTCTCGATCGCCTCGCGCGCCAGGATCTCGGCCGCGTCCTGGTCGACCAGGTAGTCGCCACCCTTGACGGTGTCGAACATATGCCATTCCCAGTGGTCTTCCTCCTGGTTGCCGAGGGCGGCGCAGATGCCGCCCTGGGCGGCGCCGGTGTGCGAACGGGTCGGGTACAGCTTCGTCAGCACCGCGCTCTTGATGCCGTTGCGGGCCAGCTCGAGCGCGGCCCACAGACCTGCGCCCCCGGCACCGACGATGACCGCCTGGTAATCGTGCACCGGCGTGGTCGACTGTCCAGTCATTGGCCCTACATTCCCGTGGTCAGTGCCTGGGTGGGAAGAGTCAGGATCACCTGAGTGCCCAGGACAAAGAGCACGATGCCGATGACATAGAGCACCCACAGCGTGCCGTTGCGCCACGCCCGCGGATGGATGTAGTCGAGGATGACCGTCCGCACGCCAAGGAACGCGTGGACGATGACGGTCGTCAGGAGCAGCCAGTCGAAGCCGCGCCAGAAGACCTGATTCCAGCGATCGTCGGCGATGAACGCCGCGTTCTGCGTTGCCGGATCCCAGATGAAATGGACGATGCTGAAGTGCGCCAGCGCGAGCACGAACAGGGCGACGGCCGTGACGCGCATGACGTACCAGACGACAAGCTCCTTGCGCGAACCGCGCGGCCGGACGCGTGCGCGGCTCAGCCGTGAGACCGTGACCGGCCCCGCCTGGATGTCACCCACAGTTGGCGTGGGCTGTGCACCCTGGGTCGGAGCCGGCTGTGCGTCGGAGGTCATGCGAGGCCCAGCTGCTGGAGCAGTGGCAGCCACACCGGCCGCAGGATGATCAGGGCGCCCGGCACCCCGACCCCGATGAAGATGATCCATGTCCCGTACCACAGCTGGCGGTGGTAGACGGTCATCGCGGGCCAGAGGTCGATGATCACGATGCGCAGCCCGTTCAGCGCGTGGTAGAGCAGCGCCGCGCCGAGCACGGTCTCAAGGATCCGGCCGGGAAAGCTCGCGTAGAAGGCGAGCACGTCGTTATACAGGTTTGGGTTTGCGCCGACGAGATAGATGTCGACGATGTGAAGCAGGATGAAGGCGAAGATGCCGACGCCGCTGAGGCGATGGAAGGCCCAGGCCACCATGCCCGCGCGCGGGCGGTAGCGCAGGGTCAGCGGCACGCGCATCACTGCACGCGCGCTCCGATCAGGGCAACGCGTTCGGCCACGGCCGCGGCAAAGCCCTGCGTCCCGGTCTCTCCGCCCAGGTCGCGCGGCACGGTCCGACCCTCGGCGATGATCTCGCGCACGGCCGTCTCGACCCGGTCGGCCGCGGCCGGCTCGCCCAGATGGCGGAGCATCATCGCGCCGGACAGGATCAGCGCCGTCGGGTTGGCGATGTCCTTGCCCGCGTACTTGGGCGCCGAGCCGTGGACGGGCTCGAAAACCGCTGCGCGCGTGCCGATGTTCGCGCCCGGCGCCACGCCCAGGCCGCCGACCAGGCCCGCGGCCAGGTCGCTGACGATGTCGCCGTACAGGTTCGGCAGCACGAGCACGTCGTACAGCTCCGGCTTCTGGACGAGCTGCATGCACATGTTGTCGACGATGCGATCTTCGAACTCGATCCGGCCGGCGAAATCCTGGGCAACCGTCCGACATGACTCGAGGAACAGGCCATCGGACAGCTTCATGATGTTCGCCTTGTGCACGGCCGTGACTTTCTTGCGGCCGTTGGCGACCGCGTAGTCGAAGGCGAAGCGTGCGATACGCTCCGACGCGGCGCGGGTGATGATCTTGATGCTCTCGGCGGCGTCGGGCCCGACCATGTGCTCGATACCCGCGTACAGGTCCTCCGTGTTCTCACGGACGATGATCAGGTCGACGTTCGCGTAGCGCGTCTCGACGCCCTTCATCGACCGCGCCGGGCGCAGATTGGCGTACAGGTCGAGCGCCTGGCGGAGGCTCACGTTGACCGAGCGGAAGCCCCCGCCGACGGGCGTCGTGATCGGGCCCTTGAGAGCGACGCGCGTCTCACGGATCGATTCGAGAACGTTCTCCGGCAGCGGCGTGCCATGGATCGCGATCTGAGATTCGCCGGCTTCGACCGGACGCCACTCGAACGACAGACCGGTTGCCTCGAGCACGGTCACGGTAGCCCGCGCCAGCTCAGGACCGATGCCATCTCCGGGGATCAGGGTGACGGTGTAGGTCACGAACTCCCATCCTCATCGCCGCAGATCACAGTGCCTGCCGTGCGGGACCATGAGTGTACGGTTTTCGGGCCGCGGCGCAGGCGACGGGTCAGTCGTTGATCTCGATCTGCGCCAGACCCGACAGGGGCCCATCCGGACGTGGCGCAGCGACCTGCGCCTCCGGTCCGCGATCGAGCTCGCGCAGCGCGAGCTCGGCGTCCAGCTGGTTGCACAGGCCGGGCATGCTCGACGCCAATGCCGCGCCGTAGGCGTCGGCGATCTGGGCGGCCAGGGTTCGGTTGCGGCGCGAGGTCGGCAGCGCGTAGCGCATCCGAACCGTGGTACCGGACGTGACCGGCTCGAACTCGATGGTGTGCAGGAACTTGATCGGCCCGGCCGGCGTGTCGAGAACTGTTCGGTCGGTGACGTAGTCGTACGGCCGCCAATCGAGGATCTCCTCGACGACCGCGTCCTTGCCGTGCATGCAGTGATTGGACGAGCCCGGACCGCGCCGGCCGCCGGCAGCCGTGACGGTCACCTGGGTAACCCACGGTTGCCAGCTCATGCGCTGGCCGGGCCGCGTCACGAATTCCCATGCCACCTGGGGCGGCGCCGTGGTGTGCGCGGTCACCTCTATGACCGCATCCTCTTCACGGACTCGAACTCGAGCGCGCTCCTCTTCTGCCTTCCAACGTTTCTCCAGGTCGAGCACCCAGCATTTGACCTGGCCGATTCGGTCGTATTCCTCGACATGCTCGGTCATGCCCAGCTCGGCGGGCGAGATACCCGCCGCTGCGACGCACTGCGCCGAGATCAGCGCATACGAGTGGATGCCCAGCATCTCGACGACGTCGTTCTTGAGCAATCGATGAACGACGATCACGTCCGAGCCCACGAGCTCCTGCCGGCCGGCGACCTTCTGGACGATCGCGAGCCCGTGGTGGACGACGAATTTCAGGTCGAGATCGGGGATCCGAGCGCAGGCTTGCATTCGCACGACGTCGCCTGCGCCACGTCGCGTCGACGGCGGCGGAAGCCGAAGTAGCACCGTTCGATCGTGTCGAGCAGCATCGATCCGTCGATCTCCTCGGCCGGCATGTACGTGAAGGCAGCGTCGCCCTCGAGCTTGGCCAATCGGAAGTTCGGTCGGAGCGCGCTCACCACCGCACCCAGCAGGTCGGCGAGGATGTCCTGGGCATGGGCCAGCTCGACCATCCACGAGGTAGCCGGTGTACCCCGAGATGTCGGCAATCAACATGCACACCAACTTCGGCTCAGGCAGCATCCAGCCATGATGGGGCCGGTGACTACAATCCGGCTCGATGAAGCTGCAGGAGTACCACGCCAAGCGCCTCCTGCAAGCTCAGGGACTGCCCGTCTCCGATTTCGCGGTTGCCGCTAACCCGACCGAGGTTCGCAGCGCCGCGGCCCGTTTCCTGGGCGCGGGCGCCACGCGGGTCGTCGTCAAGGCGCAGGTGCTGGTCGGTGGCCGGGGCAAGGCCGGCGGCGTCAAGCTCGCATCAACGGCCGAAGAGGCCGCCGCGCTCGCGGCCCAGATCCTGGGCATGGACATCAAGGGCACCACCGTGCGGCGCGTGCTCGTCGCGCCAGGCGCGGAGATCGTCGCCGAGTACTACCTCGCCTGCGTCCTCGACCGCAGCTCGCGGCGCGTGATGTTCATGGCTTCGGCGGAGGGCGGCGTCGAGATCGAGGTCGTCGCCGCCGAGCGCCCCGACGCGATCAAGTACATGCACGCCCATCCGCTGCTCGGCCTGCTTGACTACCAGGCCCGCGCGCTGGCGTTCGATATCGCGCTCGGAGCACACCTGCGCGACTTCGTGGCCATCGCCAAGGGGCTTTTCGCGACGATGATGGCCAACGATGCGGACCTGGTCGAGATCAACCCACTCGGCATCGTCCGGACCACGGCGTCCGACGGCTCGACGTCCGACAGGCTCGAGTGCCTCGACGCCAAGGTCACGATCGACGACTCTGCCCTCCCCCGCCATCCCGAGCTCGAGCGGATGCGCGACCTCGACGAGGAGGATCCGGTCGACGTCGCCGCGCGCGAACAGGGCCTGTCTTTCATCAAGCTCGACGGCACGATCGGCTGCATGGTCAACGGCGCCGGACTGGCGATGACGACGATGGACCTGATCAAGCGCGCCGGCGGCGAGCCGGCGAACTTCCTCGATGTCGGCGGCGGCGCCAAGGCCGACAAGGTCGCCGCGGCGATGCGCCTCATCCTCGCCGACCCAAACGTGCGCTCGATCCTGGTCAACATCTTCGGCGGCATCGCCCGCGGCGACGAGGTGGCGCGCGGCTTGGTCGAGGCGCGTTCGATGCAGGAGCGCCACGTGCCGATGGTCGTGCGCATCGTCGGCACGAACGCCGATCTCGCGGCCCAGATCCTGGCCACTGCCGGCGATCCGGACGTGCAGACCGCGGCGACGCTCGACGAGGCGGTCGACAAGGCGGTTGCGGTGGCCAACCAGGTGCAGGCCGCCGGAGCGTCAGCGTGAGCATCCTCGTCAACCGCGCCACGCGCCTGCTCGTGCAGGGCATAACCGGCCGCGAGGGCATGTTCCACGCGCAGCAGATGCAGGACTACGGCACGAACGTCGTCGGTGGCATGACTCCCGGCAAGGGCGGCCAGAGCGTCCTGTCGACGCCCGTGCCGGTCTTCGACACGTGCGCCGACGCGGTCGCCCAGACCGGCGCCAACACGAGCGTCATCTATGTCCCTGCCGCGGGCGCGCCGGACGCGATCCTCGAAGCGGTCGACGCCGGCATCAAGACAGTCTTTTGCATCACCGAGCACATCCCGGCGCTCGACATGCTCCGCGTGGTGCACGTGGTCGACCAGGCCGGCGCGCGTCTCGTCGGCCCGAACTGCCCTGGCGCAACGTCCGTCGGCCAGGCCAAGGTGGGCATCATCCCGGGCAACATCCACCGCCCTGGCAACGTCGGCGTGGTCTCGCGTTCTGGCACGTTGACCTACGAGGTCGTCGAAGCACTGACCGAGGCCGGCATCGGCCAGTCAACGTGCGTCGGCATCGGCGGCGATCCGATCAACGGCTCGAACTTCATCGACATCCTCAGCCTCTTCCGCGATGACCCGGACACGGACGCCGTCGTGCTCATCGGCGAGATCGGCGGCGATGCCGAGGAACGCGCGGCCGACTGGATCGCCCAGAACATGCGCGGCGTCCCGATGGCCTCGTTCATCGCCGGAAGAACCGCACCGCCCGGACGGCGCATGGGTCATGCCGGCGCGATCATCTCCGGCGGCCGTGGCACTGCCCAGAGCAAGGTCGACGCCCTCCAGGCGGCCGGCGTCAGGGTTGCCGAGACGCCCAGCCAGATCCCACAGCTGCTCGTGGAGGCCGGCGTCCGGCCGAACTAGGCTCCACGCGAGCCCCTCGCACGGATCGTGTTCTCGGCCGCGGAACCGGCACTATCCTGCGCACGTCATAGCGCGATTCGCCATTCGTGTCCGGCAAGAGCAGAGGGACAAATGTCTCAGTTCAGCGGCTCCTCGTTCGGGAGCTACTCCCGCGTCTACCTGATCATCCTCGGCGCGATCTTCCTCGTCGTCGGGATCGGCGTCGCGATCGCGCTCGGCAGCCTGCCCTACGCAGGCGGCGGGATGCTCCTCATGGGCGGCATCTTCGCCATCGTCGGCGGCATCCTGATCGTCGTCGGCATCATCGTCGGCCGTGGCGCGAGCGCCACCAACCAGGTTCTCCAGACCGGCATCGCCGGCACGGCCACAATCACCGGCCTGACCCAGACGGGAGTCTTCTTCAATGACAACCCGCAGATCGCGATGAACCTTCTCGTGCAGCTGCCCGGCGAGGTTCCCTACGCTGCGTCTCACCGCGAGGTCGTGCCGCTCATGCTCCTCGGCCGCCTGTCGTCCGGTGCGCCGCTGGCAGTGCGTGTCGACCAGATGGACCGTTCGAAGATCGTCATCGACTGGAGCAACACCGGCGCGGTCGCGCCGTCGCCGGCCGCCACCATGGCCGGTGTCCAGCAGATGGCCGCCGCCGGAGGCTCGCAGATGGACGAGAGCCTGGCCCAGGTCCAGGCATCACTGGCCGGCGCGCCAGGCATGCACGTTGCCCAGCCCTTCTCGACGCCGGACCAGGCGAACTACACCGTCGAACAGCTCCGCGCATGGCTGCGCCAGAACGGCCGCGAGGCCAAGGCGCATGTCGACCAGCTCGAGGACACGGGCAAGATCGTCGGCGACGAGAAGGAGTTCAAGGTCCAGGTCACGCTCAACATCTCCGGCGAGGCCCCGCAGCAGCTGCCGGCCTCGGTGGCGATGGTGCCCGTCGCGGTCGCGCACAAGCTTTTCCAGGGCATGGACGTGCCGGTGCGTTACGCCGCGCAGAACCACAGCCTGCTCATGGTCGAGTGGGACAAGGTCTAGCCCCTTCGCGACCCTGATCCAGGAGGCCATCCGGAGAACCAGGAGGCCTCCAGCGTTTTACCCGCCGGCGATCACTCTGTCAGCGACGCGATTGCCTTCTCGATCGACAGCGCCCGGCCCTCGTTGAACGCGGCCTCGAACTCTGCCGCAGGCAACGCGGCGCGCGCACCATCCTCTGGATTGGGCAGTCCGATCAGCTCGATCGGCGTAAGCAGGTGCTCGGCCGTATCGCGGATCGCCTGCACAGTGCCAGCCAGGCGGGCCGCGTCGACCGGGCGGCCCTCGAGAAGCAGCAGCCCGGCGCCGAACTGAAGCACGCCGATATTGGCTGACAGATCGCCGATGACGCGATAGATCGGTATCGCCTGCATCAGCCAGTCCCGCGCCGCGGGAGCGTCTCCAAGCTGGATCTCGAGCGTGGTCAGCAGCGACAGAGTGTCTGCGAGTCGGAATGTCAGACCGACCCGGCGCAGATCGGGCACAAGGTCACGGGCGATGTCGCGCGCACGAACGAGGTCGCGCTCCATGAGCGCCACCGACATCCCCTGGCGCACCTCGATCCAGCCCGGCTCATCGCCCAGCTCGTGGTAGATGGCGGAGCTTTCGTCCAGCAGCCGGCGCGCTTCCGCGGCCTCGCCATCGATGGCGACGGTGAAGGCCAGGTCGAAGAGGGCATTGGCCTCACCGGGCCGATCGCCCGCGGAGCGATACAAGGTCACCGCCTGTTCGTAAATCCGGCGTGCCTGCTGCGGCAGGCCTTGCCAGTAGACGACTCCGCCCAGGGCCGTCAGTGCGCGGGCGTGGGCGTCGGCGTCCGTCTCCGCCGTGACCGCCGCCAGGAGTCGTTCGAGGAGCGCGCGGCCCTCGCCCAGCCGGCCGCGTTGCTGCCAGAAGCGCCACAGCGCACCGCCGATGCGCAGTCCCGACTCGAGCTGGCCACTGCTGAGCGACCACTCGATCGCCGCGCGGAGGTTGCCGTGCTCGGCCCCGGCGCGCTCGAACGCGGCGAGCGCCCGGGCGCCGGTGAAGTCCCGCTGAAGCGCTTCGGCCAGGTCGCGGAAGTGGACAAGATGGCGATCCCTGACAGCTCGCTCGATGGCCGTGCCGACGAGTCGTTCCGCGGCGTAAGCGCGGATCGTCTCGAGCATGACGAAGCGTGGCTCGCGCGAAGCTCCGTCGTCGGTGCGTACCAGGCTCTTGTCGAGCAGCGACGCGACCGTGGCGACGACGTCCGTGCTGATCTCTCCGGCCGGATCGATGATCGCTTCGATCGCAGACAGCTCAGCGCCGCCGACGAAGACGCCCAGCCGGGCAAAGATCTCGCGCTCTGGCGCGTCGAGCAGGTCGTAGCTCCAGTCGATCGCGCCACGCAGAGTCCGCTGGCGCTCCGGCGCGTCGCGAGCACCTGATTGAAGGGTGCCCAGGGCGTCGTTGAGCCGGGCAAGCAGCATTGGCAGCGGAAATAGACGAAGGCGGGCCGCAGCGAGCTCGATGGCCAAAGGCAGGTCGTCGAGCGCGCGGCACACGTCTGCAATGGTCCGGCGCTCGTCTTCGGTCGGGTGGAAGCCCGGGCGGACCTGCCGCGCGCGCTCGACGAACAGCTCCACCGCCGGATCAGGCGCGAGCGGTTGTACGGGATACTCCTGCTCCCCGCTGACGCGGAGCGCCTCGCGGCTGCTGCACAGGACCCGCGGCGCCGGCGCCGCCTGCAAGAGCGAGCTGATCTGCGGCGCCGCATCAACGACCTGCTCGAGGTTGTCGAGAACAAGGAGCACGCTGCGCGACCTGAGCGCATCGGACAGAGCCTCCAGGACCGGCCGTGACGTGTCCTCCTTGATGCCCAGCCCGCGACCGATGGCGGGCAGGACGAGGTCGGGGTCGGTGATGGTCTCGAGCGGGATGAACCAGGCGCCGCCCGGGAAACCATCTTCGGCCTTGCGCGCGACCTCGATCGACAGGCGCGTCTTGCCCGTGCCGCCCGGGCCGGTCAATGTCACCAGGCGCGCGCGACTGAGCAGCTCGCCCAGGTCGGCGATCTCGCGCTCGCGGCCGACGAAGCTGGTCAACGTCGCGGGCAGGTTGCCGCGACCGAGCGAGCGGAGTGGCGGAAAGTCAGAGTCGAGGCCGTCGACCACGAGCTGGTAAAGACGGATCGGCGCGGGCAGGTCCTTGAGCCGGTGCTCGCCCAGGTCGCGCAGCGCCGCCCTCGCGGGCATCGAATCGCCCGCGAGCGCGCGCGTGGCGTCGGAGACGAGGACCTGCCCGCCGTGGCCGGCGGCCGCGATGCGCGCCGCGCGGTGAACATCGAGACCGACATAGTCGGCGTCGGACAGCGCGCCCTCGCCGGTGTGGATGCCCATCCGCACCTTGACCTCCGCTCCCGCGGGGAAGTCGGTCGCGTGCAGCTCGCGCTGCGCCTCCGCGGCGAAGGCCAGCGCATCGGCTGCCTTGACGAAGACGGCGAAGAAGGCATCGCCCTCCGTCTTCACTTCCGTGCCACCGTGGCTGGCCAGCGCCTGGCGGATTACGGCGTGATGCCGAGCAAGCAGCCTCGGATATGCCTCGCGCAGCTCCGTCAGGAGACGCGTAGAACCTTCGATGTCGGTGAAGACGAAGGTGACGGTGCCCTCGGGCAGGCTCGCAGGCGCGCTCACTTTGCCGGCGGTCGTGCCTCGTCCGAGTCGTAGCCGAGACCCTTCCACGCCGGCCCGCCGGGCGCCTCGATCAGCTCGACCAGCACTCCGTGGCACGAGCGCGGATGGATGAACGCCACCGGTCCCTCGGCACCGCGGCGCGGCGTCTTGTCGATCAGCTCCATGCCGGCTGCCGCAAGCCGATCGAGCTCGGCGGCGACATCGTCGATCTCGAGACAGACGTGGTGGAAGCCCTCCCCGCGCGTGGCCAGGAAGCGCGCGACGCCAGTCGACTCGTCCGTCGGCTCGACCAGCTCGATGCTCGACTCGCCCACGGGCAGGAACGCGATACGTACGCCATCGCTCTCGATGGGCAACAGGACGTCGAGCGGCAGGTGCAGCTGATCGCGGTATGTGGCCAGGGCCGCATCCATGTCGCGCACGACGACCGCCACGTGGTGCACTCGCGTCGGCTGTGAGAACATATCGAACGCCTGTTCTGTTGCCATCAGACGGTTATCAGCTCCCGATGCTCGCCGAAGACGACGCGCAGCGCGTCGCTGATCTCACCCAGCGTGGCGCGCGCTTTGACCGCGTCGATGATCGCCGGCAATAGGTTGTCGCTGCCGGCCGCGCGTTCATTCAGTACGTCCATCGCCTTCTTCCAGCGCTGGGCGTCGCGCTCGCGACGTACCCGGCGGAGGCGTTCGACCTGCTCACGCTCCCCGGCCGGATCGATGCGCTGCAGCTCAGGCGTGTGGAGTTCATCGTCCCGGAAGCGATTGACGCCGACGACGACCTGGTCACCCGACTCGACTTCCCGCTGCGTGCGATACGCGGCTTCCTGGATCGCGCGCTGCTGGAAGCCGGCATCGATCGCCTTGATGGCGCCGCCCATGGCGTCGATCTGCTCCAGGTAGTCGTTGGCGGCCGCCTCGAGCTGGTCGGTCAGCGTCTCGACGAAGTAGCTGCCGGCGAGCGGGTCTGGGGTCGCGATGACTCCAGATTCGTAGGCAATGATCTGCTGCGTGCGCAGCGCCAGGCGCGCCGCCGCTTCTGTCGGCAGTGCCAGAGCCTCGTCGCGCGCATTCGTATGAAGGCTCTGCGCGCCGCCGAGCACGGCCGACAGCGCCTGGACAGTGGTCCGAACGACGTTGTTGTCGACCGATTGCGCGGTCAGGCTGGAGCCGGCCGTCTGGACATGGAAGCGGCAGGTCATGCTGCGCGCCTCCCTGGCGCCAAAACGGTCGCGCATGATGCGCGCCCACATGCGCCGAGCAGCGCGGAACTTGGCGACTTCCTCGAAAAGATCGCTCCAGGCGGCGAAGAAGAAGCTCAAGCGACCGGCGAACGCGTCGACGTCCAAGCCGCGCTCGCGCGCGGCGTCCACATAGGCGATGCCGTCAGCGATGGTGAACGCGAGCTCCTGGGCCGCTGTCGCCCCGGCTTCGCGCATGTGGTAGCCACTGATTGAGATCGTGTTCCAGCGCGGCAGCTCCTTTGCGCAGAATTCAAATATGTCGGTCACGAGGCGCATCGACGATCGGGTCGGATAGATGTATGTCCCGCGCGCGATGTACTCCTTGAGAATGTCGTTCTGGACCGTGCCACCTAGCTTGTCACGGTCGATCCCGCGCCCATCGGCCACCGCCACGTAGAACGCGAGCAGGATCGCGGCGGTGGCGTTGATGGTCATCGACGTCGTGACCTCACCCAGCGGCAGGCCGTCGAGGAGCGTGTTCATGTCCTCGATCGAGCCGATCGGGACACCCACGCGGCCGACCTCGCCCAGCGACGCCGCGGAATCTGCGTCGTAGCCCATCTGGGTGGGCAGGTCGAACGCCACCGAGAGCCCGGTTTGGCCATGCTCGAGGAGGAACTTGAAGCGCCGGTTGGTCTCTGCGGCGCTGGCAAACCCCGCGTACTGACGCATCGTCCACAACCGGCCGCGATACATCGTCGGCTGCACGCCGCGCGTGAACGGAAACTCACCCGGCCGGCCCAGCTGGACGCGTGGATCCCAGTCGGCCAGGTCCTCCGGGCCGTACAGCGGCTCAATCTCGATGTCGCTCGTCGTGCGGTAGCGCTTGATCGGGCCGCGGGTACCGTCGTCAACCATCGCGATGGAGTCTATTTGACGGTCCATGGCTGGGTGGGCCGCACCCGTCGATGACGTTCGAGAGCTAGCCGACCGTAAGGAGCTCATCCTCGCGTTCGACGCGCGCGCCGGGCTCCACGCGCAGATTGCGCACGACACCCGCGACCGGCGCGCGAAGCTCGTTCTCCATCTTCATTGCCTCGATCGCCAGCAGCCGTTGACCCTGCTCGACCTGCTCGCCGTCGCTGACCCAGACGCGCGCGACACGGCCCGGAATCTGCGCCCGGAGGATCATCTCGGCGGCGACATGGTGCTCCGAGGCGGCACGCCGAGCACGATCACGCAGCTCCGCCCGGTCCGCCGACTCCGTGCTGACCTCGAAGCGCCAGCCATCAACCACGACTTCGTAGCGCCGCCGGCCGGCTGCGAGGTCGGCCGGACTGGGCCGCAGCTCCGCAACGAGCTCGCCCAGCCGCGGCGGCGCGAAGGTGTCGACCTCCTCGGGCGCGGGCTGGACGACGAGCTGCGCCGCAGCCACGCTTATCCGCTCGCGCCGTCGGCTGCTCACCTCAGCTCGTCCAGCTGCTCGCGGACTCCGGCCTGCCACCAGGCGTCGTCCCCTTTCCGACTGGCCGATTGCTTGTCACGCGGCCGCGCTGCCGCTGGCGCCGGAGTCGCCCGTGCCGCGAGGGCCGTCAGCTCGGCAGCGCGCAGCGCAGCTGCTGACAGGAGGGGCGCCGGCTCCCACGTCCGGGCGACCAGATCGGTCGACAAGCCGGCGCCGCTCTCGTCCGTGAAGTCCGGCTGCGTGACGATCCACCGATGGAAGGGCAGCGTCGACTGGACGCCAGCGATCTCCGTCTCGTCGAGGGCTCGGCGCATCCGGCGCAGCGCGGTTGGGCGATCGGGCGCGACGACCATCAGCTTCGCGAACATCGAGTCGTAATCGCCCGGGATATCGCTCCCCTCCTCTACCCCGGCATCGACCCTGACGCCGGGGCCCGCTGGCGGCCGCCAGCGCGTCAGCCGGCCCGGGCCTGGCGCGAAGGCGTTGGCCGGATCCTCGGCGGACAGGCGAACTTCGATGGCGTGCCGGACGGGCTCGGCGGCGCGCGCCGCGGCAGCGAGGGCGCGCGCCGACAACGGCTTCCCCGCAGCAATCGCGATCTGCTCGTGCACGAGGTCGAGATCGCTGACCAGCTCGGTGACTCCATGTTCGACCTGCAACCGCGCGTTGACCTCCAGGAACCAGAACTCAGCGTCGGGCGTGAACAGGAACTCCGCTGTCGCCGCGTTGCGCAGCCCGACTGTTCGCACGACCTTGACGCCAAGCTCGTGTAGCTCGCGGCGCTGCTCGGTCGTGAGCCCGGGCGCTGGCGCCTCCTCGACCAGCTTCTGATGGCGGCGCTGAATGGAGCAGTCGCGCTCGCCCAGTGCAATTACCTGGCCCTGACTGTCGCCCAGCAGCTGGACCTCGACATGGCGTGCCCGTTCGACGTAGCGCTCGAGGTAGACGGATCCGTCGCCGAAGGCGGCGGCGGCCTCGCGCGCTGCTCCGTGGACTGCCTCGATCAGTTCTTCTCGGGTACCGACGCGGCGCATGCCCCGGCCGCCGCCGCCCGCAGCCGCCTTGATCAGGACGGGATAGCCGATCCTGTCGGCCTGCTCGCGCAGCTCAGCCTCATCGCGCTCGCCGGCGAGGACAATCGGCCAGAAGATGCCGGGCACGACCGGCACGCCGGCATCGACGGCGCGCTTGCGGGCGGCGAGCTTGTCGCCCAGCTCGGCCAGAGCTTCGCGTGACGGGCCGATGAAGGTGATCCCGGCAGCCTCGCACGCCTCGGCGATCTCCGGCTGCTCCGACAGGAAACCATAGCCCGGGTGGAGCGCGTCGCACTCCATTCGTTCGGCGGCGTCGAGTATCCGGTCGATGCGCAGGTAGCTGTCGACCGCGGGCGCCGGCCCGATGTAAACGGCCCGGTCCGCCAAGCGCACGTGCAGCGCGCCCGCGTCGGCAGAGGAGTAGACAGCCACCGACTCGATGCCCAGCTCGCGGCAAGCGCGAATGACGCGCACCGCAATCTCGCCGCGGTTCGCGACCAGGACTCGGCCGAACAGGGCTGGCGAGACCGCCTCTCGCGGGCTGTCTTTGCGCAAAGACACTCAGAGAGGGATGTTGCCGTGCTTGCGCGGCAGGTTCGTCTGGCGCTTGCCTTCGAGCATCCCCAGGGCTGCGATCACGCGCGGCCGTGTCTCAGAGGGCACGATGACATCGTCGACGTAGCCGCGGCTCGCCGCGATGTACGGGTTCGCAAATCGTTGCTCGTACTCCTGCGCCAGGCGCGCCCGCTCGGCATCGACATCCTTGGCGTGCGCAAGCTCGTCGCGGAAGATGATGTTGACGGCGCCCTCGACACCCATCACCGCGATCCGCGCGGTTGGCCAGGCGAGGTTGACGTCACCGCGGATGTGCTTGCTGCTCATGACGTCATAGGCGCCGCCGTAGGCCTTGCGCGTGATGACCGTCACCTTGGGCACGGTTGCCTCGGCATACGCGTAGAGCAGCTTCGCTCCGTGGCGGATGATGCCGCCATGCTCCTGGCCTACGCCGGGCAGGAAGCCGGGCACGTCGACGAAGGTCAGCAACGGGACGTTGAACGCGTCGCACGTTCGGACGAAGCGCGCGGCCTTGTCCGATGCATCGATGTCGAGCGCTCCCGCGAGCACGGCCGGCTGGTGAGCGACGATGCCCACGCTGCCCCCGTCCATACGCGCAAATCCGACGATGATGTTCGCCGCCCAGCCGGGCTGGATCTCGAGGAAGTCGCCGTCGTCGACAACGTGCTTGATCACCTCGTGCATGTCGTACGGCTGCGTCGGCTCGGCTGGGATGACGCCGTTGAGCGACTCGTCGCGGCGATCCGCGCGGTCATTCGATTGCCGCCTGGCCGGCTTGCTCAGGTTGTTCTGTGGCAGATGATCCAAAACGCGGCGACAGAGCGCCATCGCCTCGGCCTCGTCATGTGCTGCGAGATGCGCGACGCCGCTGATTGTCGTGTGCACGGATGCGCCGCCCAGGCGCTCGCGATCGACGTCCTCGTGCGTGACGGTCTTCACCACTTCTGGCCCGGTGACGAACATGTAACTCGTGCCCTCGACCATGATCGTGAAATCGGTGATTGCCGGCGAGTAGACGGCGCCACCGGCGCACGGACCGAGCACGAGCGATATCTGGGGCACGACACCAGAAGTCAGCGTGTTGCGCAGGAAGATGTCGGCATAGCCGCCGAGCGAGACGACTCCCTCCTGGATCCGCGCACCGCCAGAGTCGTTGAGACCGATGATCGGCGCGCCGACCCGAACCGCGAGGTCCATGATCTTGCAGATCTTCTCGGCGTGCGCCTCGGACAACGAGCCGCCGAAGACGGTGAAGTCCTGGCTGAACACGAACACGAGTCGGCCGTCGATCGTCCCGTAGCCGGTGACGACGCCGTCGCCCAGGTATCGCTCGCGTTCCAGCCCGAAGTCTGAGGCGCGATGAGTGACGAACGCGTCGAACTCGACGAAGGACTCCGGATCAAGCAGCAGCTCGAGGCGTTCGCGCGCGGTGAGCTTGCCGCGGTCATGCTGCTGCGCGATTCGTTGCTCGCCGCCACCCAACATCGACTGGGCGCGCAGCTCGGCGAGACGCTCGAGCTCTGATTCCGTTGCCATGGCGCCATCGTAGCAATCAGGACTGTCCACAGAATCTGTGAACAACTTCGACCTTCTGTGGATAACCGGACTGTGGCTTCGCGCCCGTTCTTGCTAGATTGGCATCGGCGACTGAGGGTTTGCGGTCGCCCACGGGTATTCAAGGAGGCGGCCGTTGGCAAGGATCATCGCCATCGCCAACCAGAAAGGCGGCGTGGGCAAGACGACCACGGCGATCAACCTTGCTGGCTCGCTGGCCGAGCAGGGCTACCGAGTACTGTGCGTCGACATGGATCCACAGGCCAACCTGACCGTCGGCCTCGGCATCAACCTGCGCAATGTCGAGCGCTCCATCGCCGATGCCCTCGTCGATTCAAACGTCACTCTCGACGAGATCATCGTGCCAACCCAAACGCCCAGCGTTGACGTGGCGCCATCGACGATCGATCTATCGGCGACGGAGAACGTCTTGTTCAGCGCAATCGGCCGGGAACAGGCACTACGCGATGTTCTCCAGTCGCCTGCCGCCGAGCGTTACGACTACGTCCTCATCGACTGCCCGCCCACCCTCGGCCTGCTCACGCTGAACGCGCTCGTCGCCGCCGACGGCGTGATCATCCCGGTCCAGACCCAGTACTACGCCCTGAAGGGCTTCACCGCGCTGATGAACGTCATCACTCAGATCCGCACCAAGGGACTGAACCCGCGGCTGCGGGTCCTCGGTCTGTTGGCGACTTTCTACGATGGGCGAACCATTCTCGGACGCGACATGCTCCAGGAGATGCGCGACCTGAGCGACCATCACATCTTCGAGAACATGATTCGGCCGACCGTCCGGCTGGCCGAAGCCCCACTGGTCGGGAGGCCGGTGACTTCGTACGCGAGCAACACCGAGGCGGCGCGCGCATATCGCGGGCTGGCACGGGAGGTAATCGAGCTTGGCTAGACCAGATTTCCGCAGCACGGCCGCCCGTCGACTCGCCGAGGAGCGCGACCTCTCGCCGGCGATCCTGAGCCTCATTACGCCTGATGCGACCGATGTTCCAACGGGAATTCGGAACATCCCGCTCGATCGAATCTCGCCCAACCCCGAACAACCGCGAATGAACTTCGAGGAGCAGCCGCTCGCGGAGCTGGCCGCCTCGATTCGCGAGCATGGCGTTCTTCAACCGATCCTCGTCCGACCGACCGCTGAGCTGCACCGCTTCCAGCTGGTCGCGGGCGAGCGGCGCTGGCGCGCGGCGCGTGCCGCCGGCCTCAAGGAGATTCCGGCGCTGATCGAGCAGCTCGACGACGAGACAGCGCTCGAGATCGGGATCATCGAGAACCTGCAGCGCGAGGACCTGTCGCCGCTCGAGGAGGCGATGATCTACGAGCGCATGACGCAGGACCGAGGCTACAGCGTGCGCAAGCTGGCCCAGAAGCTGGGCAAGGACAAGGGCTACATCGAGAACCGGTTGCGACTTGCCGGCGCCCCGACCGAGATCAAGCAGCTCGTGTCTTTGCGCAAAGACACCTTGTCCCACGCCTACGAGCTGCTCAAGGTCGAGGATCCCAAGAAGCGCCGCAGGCTGGCCGAGCAGGTCGCCAACGGAACCCTGAGCCTGGTCAAGCTGCGCGAAAGAATCGAGGGCCGCGTCGCATCTGCGATAACCGGCCACGCCGCCGACGATCCGTCCGGCACGGACGTCGAGATGGACGCCGAGGTCACCGCCCCTCGCTCGCCCCGCTCAGTGCCGACGGGCGACAACGCGCTGCTGGTGGCCAAGCAGATCCTGACCGAGGCAGTTGAGCAGCTGGCAGAGATCCTGGGTTCGCCCTCTGTGCTGGGCGAGATCGGCGAGACCGATCGCGCCAATCTGGCCAAGTACCTGACGATCCAGAAACTGCGGCTCGAGAACGCCATCACAGTCGTCCGGAGCGGCAAGCCGCTCGAGCACTGACCTGGCCGGCACAGCCGCCGAAGTCGTTACGTGACGGACGACAGCCAACCGAGCGCAACGAGGCAGATCGAGACGGCCTGGAGCGACCAGCCGGCCTGACGGTCGCGCACGGCCGACCGCGCGGAGAGGCTCAGCCCGGCAGTGGCGGCGAGAGAGCCGCCGGCAAGCAGCAGGCTGAGCTGCCCGGAGGACGCGGCCAGCGTCAGCCAGGCAAGGCCGTGAATGACGGCCAGCAGGAGCGCGATGACTGCCAGCGCCCGGCGCCGGCCGAGCCGGGTTGCAAGGCTCGACGTTCCCGCGGCCTTATCTGACTCGATGTCGGTCAGTCCATTGGACAGCTGGAGCGCAGGACCGGCCAAGGCCGCGAGCGGAACGACCAGCTGTACCTGAGGTGGAAGCGTTCCGGCTGCACCGAACCAGGCATAGACCGGCAGTGCCGCGAAGGCGACCGAGTAGCACGCCCAGCTGAAGATGGTCGGCTTCAAGCGCAGGTCATAGAGCAAGCCGGCGCCGAGCATGACGCACCAGAGCAGCGCGGGGACGACGCCGCTGACCGCCGCGGCCGCCAGACCGATCACTGCCGCCCATGCCGCGATATGGCGAGTTTTCTCGGCGCTGATCAGACCGGCAGGGATCGGCTTCCAGGGCTTCGTCCGCGCGTCGAGCGGCTCGTCCACGAGATCGTTCGTGGCCCCGATGCACATTTGCAGGCCGAGCATGCCTACGGCCAGTAGTGCCGCCGCCAACAGCGTCGCGTGGGCGACCTCGGCCAGCCCGAAAACCAGCCCCGTATTGAGCAACGACGGGAAGGGATGGACGACGCGCAGGACGCGCAGCCGGCTGTTCATCTGGCGATGAGCGTCGTGCCTAGATGTAGACGATCTCGTCGAAGTTCGAGACCAGGTAGTCGACGAGCCGGCTGCGCGCGTCGCTCAGCACCGTACGTGCCCCACTGACGAAGTAGTAGAGCGAGATCGCGGGGACCATGAGCTCGCCGTGGTCGGTCGTGCCGATCGCGGCCGCCGGCCCTCCCCCGGCGGTATAGATCCGGCGTAGCCCCGCATCGTCCGTGCCGAAGGAATGGCGCAGCTCAGAGACCACCTGGCGCACGCCGATGCGGATCGATGTGTCGCGCATGAGCTCAGCCGCCCAGCTGTCGATCCGTTCATCGGGCTGCTCGTCGAGCCGCTCGCGATATTCCTGCGGGGTCGTCGAGAGGCCCGTCGCGGTCAATTCAGCCCTCCATCAACATAGGAAGGCCGATTATCGCATCAGGCATCTCGCAGTCGCCGCCGGACGGAACAGGCGCACGTGCGCGAGCACGATCAGCTCAATGTCGTTGGTCATGGCACCCCTGCCGGTGGTGTCATCACTGCCGTGGTCGCTGGCCATGGTCCCGACACCCAGCAGCTATTCCGGCGGGACCAGCTTGAGGGCGAGGACAGGGCACGCGGCGACGGCGCGCCGCGCATAGGCCGCGAGGTCGCGTGGCACCGCGGGCGAGCGCAGAATCGGATAGCCCCAGTCGTCGAGCTCGATCAGCTCCGGCAGCAGCTCAGCGCAGAGACCGTGGCCGTCGCACACGATCGGATCGACGACGAGCCGGCCGACGGTCCGCTCGACGGTCCGTTTCATGCCGCCTGCCTGAGCGCAGGCGCGACCTCACAGCCCCGACCTCGAGCATGGCTGGCGAAGTCGCGGCTGAACGCGGCCATGGCTGACGCGAGCTGGGCCACGGCGCCGTCCGGATGACGGCACGCGCCACGGCCGGTGATCTGGCCCGTCCAGCGTTCGAGCCGTTCGAGGTCATGCACGCCCGCGCTGTTGGTGGCCAGGGCGAAGGTCGTATCGGCGATCGCGCGCAGGCCGAAGACGCACGGTCCGCATTGGGCCGCGCTCTGCGCGGCCATGTACTCGAGCACAGTCGCCGTTGCCGCCACTCCGCATTGATGAGCGGGCAGGAAGCTGATCACGCCCGCGCCGAATGTCGCGCCAGCCGCGCGCAGCGCCAGTGGGTCGAGCGGCACGGGCCACGCCTGCTCGCGCGTCAGCCAGCGGCCGAAGTAGCCGCCCAGAAGCACAGCGTGCACACTCTCGGGCGCAACGCCACTGACGGCTGCGATCTCACCGACGCGCATGCCGAGCTCGATCTCGCGCACGCCGCCGTGCGGTGCGCCACTGACCGTCACGAGGGCAGTGCCGCGTGTCTCGCCGCGCCCCAGCGAGCGATACCACGCGTCTCCGCCGCGCGCGATAAGCGCGACATTGGCCAGCGACTCGACGTTCTGGACGAGGGTCGGGTAGCCGTCGATGCCGCTCTCGAACGGCCGCGGCGGGGTCACGGTCGGCCGCGCGTCGGAAGCGTTGACGAAGTGAACGGCCGCCGACTCCTCCCCCGCCACGTACGCGTCGGGCGCGAGCACGATGCGCACCGGAACGCGCAGTCGACCACGCTCGGCGATCGCCCGTTGGAGCGAGCGCTGCGCGTCGACATGCCTCGCGCCGACATAGAGGACGATCTCGCGCGCGCCAAGGACGCCGGCCGCAAGCAGAGCGCCGTCGAGCACGAGGTGGGGTCGCGAGTGCATCAGAGCGCGGTCCTTGGCGCTCAGCGGCTCTGCCTCGGCGCCGTTGACCAGGATCCGGGCATCGTCCAGCGAGCGCGACTCCACCGCTTGCCATTTGCGCCCGACAGGGAAGCCCGCTCCGCCGCGACCCAGCAGACCGCTCGCGACGATCGTGTCAATCAGCTCAGGCCGTGGCGGCGGCAGCTGCCCAAGGCGCGCCCGATGGGCGGCGTAGGGCTCCATCCCCGCGGCAAAGGCGGGGCCGGCCAGGAGACGCGCTTCGAAGGTCACCGGTGGTCACCATCGGCATATGGCGCGTGGACTCGGGGCGATGCGCCGACTACGGCAGGCAGCTGCTCCCGGTTCGTCCGTCCCGCGGCGACGCGCCATGTAAGTGCGAGCGCTACCACGCCGATGCAGAGCGCCTCGATGGCCATCATCCACAGCGCGAATGCGTCGCTGCCCGAGCCCATACTGTGCACGACCGCGAGCGGCCAACCGGCGTACGCGACCCAATGGACGAGGCGCCACGTGCGCTGGCCCAAGCGCTCGCGCAGGAGGCTGGTGACGATCAGGGCTACGAACAGGTAGACCGAGATGACGCCAAGCCCGACCCACAGCGGGCGGTAGCTCGACGCGAACGGGATCGTCGCCGCGTAGATACCGAGGTTGGTAAACGGATCGAGGATTGCGCTCGTGACATGCACGCCGACGAAGACGACCGAGAGCAGGGCAAGGTTGGAGTGCAGATCGTTGGTCAGAAAGCGCGGCCACGTGGGTCGCTGCCAGCGCACCATGCTGGTCAGGCCGAGAACAGTGACGGTCGTGAGCAGCAGCAGCGAAACGATCCCCGAGCCGCGGCTCGC
>DATCGV010000112.1:0-10652 GCA_036508755.1 Candidatus Limnocylindrales bacterium
ACGCGCGGCGCCGGCGAAACGAGGTGTGCCGGGTAGGTCAGCGCGTACTGGATCGGAATGCGCATGTCAGGTAGGCCAAGCTGTGCCTTGAGCGAGCCGTCCTCGAACTCGACCAGTGAGTGGACGATGCTCTGCGGCTGGACGACCACGTCGACCTGATCGTCGCCGAAATCGTACAGCCAGCGCGCCTCGATCACCTCGAGCGCCTTGTTCATCAGCGTCGCCGAGTCGATCGTGATCTTGCCGCCCATGCGCCACGTCGGGTGCGCAAGCGCTTGCTCCGGGGTCACCGATTCAAGGCGCTCTGCCGGCCACTCGCGAAATGGCCCGCCCGACGCGGTCAGGATGAGCCGGCGGATGTCCTGGCGGCGCTCTCCGGCAAGGCACTGCCAGATCGCCGAGTGCTCCGAGTCGATCGGCCGGAGCCAGTTGAGCGCGCCGGCGGCAAGGTCGTCGTCGCCATGTGCGGCAGCGAGCCGGCGCGCCAGCGGCATCACGAGGTGGCCTGCTGCGACGAGCGTCTCCTTGTTGGCCGTGGCCACGACCTTGCCCTGCTCGAGGGCGGCGAGCGTCGCCTTGAGGCTGACGACACCCGTGGTCGCGACCACGACCACATCCACGTCGTCCCGTGTCGCCACCTCGGCGAGCGCGTCGATGCCGTCGCGTGCCAGGGCCGTCGTCCGTGGCTTGAACCGGGCGATCTGCTCGTTGAATGTTTGCTCGTCGCGCCCAGCGGCGAGGGCGACGACCTCGAAGCGATCCTCGAGCGCGCCAAGAACGTCGAGGGTCTGGCGCCCGATCGACCCCGTGCTGCCCAGCACCGCGACTCGCGCGCGACCCGTCACGTGCGCGCCAGGAAGTACTGCGTCCAGGTCAATGCCACGAACATGGCCGGGCCGGCGAAGAGGAACGAGTCGACTCGGTCAAGAACACCGCCGTGGCCGGGTATCAGGTTGCTCGAGTCCTTGGCGCCCGCGGCGCGTTTTATGACGGACTCGACAAGATCGCCGGCCTGCGCCGTGACGGCGATGGCCAAACCCAACAGCAGCCCAGCAAGTGGCTGCTGTCCGGCACCCCAGACAAGCAGCGTTGAGACCAGCAGCGCGGCCGCGGTTCCGCCCACCACGCCGCTCCATGTCTTGTTGGGTGAGATGTGGTTCATGAAGTGGCCGCGGCCGTGGTACCTGCCCGCTACATAGGCAAACGTGTCGTACGACCACACCGTCAGGATCAGGATCAGCAGCCAGATCCGACCTGCGTCGAGAACTCCCGCCAGCGGCCGACCATCAGGAATCGCCGGCGCGATCAGGAGGATGCCTGCCAGAGCTGCGAGGAGCCCTGCGTACAGGGACCCGAGCACGTTGCCGGCCCACGAGAGGAACCCCGCGCGCGTATCTCGGTGGCGCAAAGCGAGCACACCGGCAATGACCACGATCGCCATCAACGCCGTTATTGCGGCAAAGGCAATGACACTCCGGGGCGGCTCGTACGCGGGAAAGACCTCCGGGAAGTCGAGCAGGAAGCGCGTTCCAAGCACGAGCAGGACGGCTGCGGCGACGACAAACGGGGTATCGGCGTGCAGGCCAGCGGCACGGATCAGCCTTGCTGCTTCCTTGGCCGCAATGCCGGCAAGTGCCGCAATTCCCAGGCTCAGCCACGGATCGCCGAGGACGAAGACGATGACGACGACCGGCACGAGCACGGCCGCGCTTATCAGCCGCTGGCGCATTTGCAGGCCGAGGCTATGGACCGCGCCAGCGGGAGTTTGTCCGAGGCGCGCAGCGGCGGCCGAAGCCCGGCTGCGGAGGTCTTCATGGCTGTGAGGCTAGCGGCCGAAGCGGCGCGTTCGTCGGGCGTATTCAGCAACCGCAGCGTCGAAGGTATCCGGCGCAAAGTCGGGCCAGAGCAGGTCAGTGAAGTAGAGCTCGGCGTACGCCGCCTGCCAGATCAGGAAGTTCGAGATGCGCTGCTCGCCGCCAGTCCGGATGAGCAGGTCGAGTGGCGGAACGTCGGCCGTGTACAGGCGCTCGCTGATCGCCTCCTCGGTGATTTCGGCTGCAGCGAGTCCGTCGACCACCGCCCTCTGCACCGCGTCGACGATCTCCGAACGGCCCGAGTAGTTGAACGCGACGTTGAGCGTCATGCGTCGTCCGCCCGCCGTCGCCGTCAGGGCCTCGGCGATGGAAGCACGCGTCGTGTCTGGCAGCTCATGCAGGCGACCCAGGATCTTGACTCGAACGCCCTGACGGACGAGGTCCGGCGTCTCGCGCCTGATCGCCGCCTCGAGCAGCGAGAAGAGCGTCTCGACCTCCTCATCGCTGCGCGCCCAGTTCTCGCGCGAGAAGGCGTATATCGAGAGCGCCTGGATCCCGCGGTCGGCGGCGTGCTCGACGATCGGCCGGATGGCGTCGACGCCGGCCGAGTGGCCCTCGGCCTCCGACATGCCGTGCAACTTCGCCCAGCGTCGGTTGCCGTCCATGACGATCGCGACATGACGCGGCACCGGATCGGGTCCGTCTCCAGCAGCCTCGGCGCTCCGTGGTTCGGCACTCTCGCCGACGTCCGACGGGCGCCTGACATCGACCGAGGTCATCCGACCTCCATGATCTCCGTTTCCTTGTGTTTGCCCACGCGGTCGACCTCCGCCGTCCAGCGATCGGTCACCTTTTGGAGCAGCTCAAGCTCACGGCGGCTCTCGTCACTGGTCACGCTGCCGTCCTTTTCGCCTTTCTTGACCTCCTCGGCCACGTCCCGGCGATGGTTCCGGATCTCAACCCGCGCTTCTTCCATGCGCCTGTGGACGAGTTTGACCAGGTCCCTGCGACGCTCTTCGGTGAGCGGCGGGATGTTCAGCCGCACGGCGGTACCGTCGACGTTGGGAGTAAGGCCGACATCGCTCTTCTGGATGGCCTTCTCGATCGCGCCCAGAGCGCTCCGATCCCACGGCTGGATGACGATGGAATGGGCCTCGGGAACGCTGATGCTGGCCAGCTGGTTGAGCGGCGTCGACGTGCCGTAGTACTCGACCTGGATGCGCTCGACGAGCGCGGTCGCGGCACGTCCGGTGCGGATCGCCGCCAGGTCGCGCTCGAGGGCTTCGAGCGCCCGGCTCATTCGTGACTCCGCGTCGCGCCGAATGTCGTCGGTCATCGCTTCGCTCCGTTTCCGCCATCGATCCGCGTGCCGATCGGCTCACCCAGAGCCGCGGCTCGAATGTGCCCCGGATGGTTGAGATCGAAGACGACGATCGGCATGTCATTCTCCATGCACAGTGTCACGGCCGTGGCGTCGATGACCTCGAGCCGGTCGCTCAGCATCTGGGCATAGTCGAGCTGGTCGTGGCGCTGCGCGGCCGGGTTGGTCATCGGATCGCTGTCGTACACGCCGTCGACCTTGGTCGCCTTGAGCAGCACCTGGGCGCCGATCTCGACGGCCCGCAGCGCCGCCGCCGTGTCGGTCGTGAAGTACGGGTTGCCGGTGCCCGCGGCGAGGATGATGACCCTGCCCTTTTCCAGGTGCCGTACCGCACGGCGGCGGATGTACGGCTCGGCGACCTCGCTCATCGCGATCGCCGACATGACGCGCGTCGGCGTGCCCTCGCGCTCCAGGGCATCCTGCAGGGCGAGTGCATTCATGACCGTCGCGAGCATGCCGATGTAGTCGGCCGTGGCGCGGTCCATGCCCGTCGCCGCGGCAGCCATGCCCCGGAAAATGTTGCCGCCGCCTACAACGAGCGCGACCTGGACGCCCAGATCGACGACCTCGCGCACCTGGCGAGCGATGAAAAGCGTCATCTCCGGGTCGACGCCGTAGGAGCGGCCGCCCAGCAGCGCCTCGCCACTGACCTTGAGCAGGATGCGGCGATAGCGCAGCTCTGCGGCGCTATCGCCGGCCGCGTCGGTCGCGCCGGGCACGGCGGTGCCGGCGGGTACGGCGGTCACGTCGGAGTGCTGCGCGACGGCGTCGCTCAAATCTCCTCCCCGAGCTGATAGCGCGTGAAGCGGCGTACCCGAATGTTCTCACCGATACGCGCGATCGCATCGACGACCAGGTCGCCCACGGTCTGGTCGGTGTCGCGGAAGGGCTGCTCGTAGAGCACGACCGACTGGTACCACTTGCGCAGCTGGCCCTCGACGATCTGGGTGCGAACGTTCTCGGGCTTCTTCTGGGTCGCCTCGTCGGCCGCCAGTTCGGCGCGCTTCGCGGCCAGAACCTCGGCCGGGATCGAATCGATCGTCACGAACTGCGGCGCCAGACCTGCGACCTGCATCGCGAGCTGCTGGACGAGGCGCTGGAAATCCTCGTTGCGCGCGACGAAATCTGTCTCGCTGTTGACTTCGATGAGCACGCCAAGGCGACCACCGGCATGGATGTAGCTCGCGATGAGGCCTTCACGGGCCTCGCGACCGGCCTTCTTGGCGGCCGACGCCACGCCCTTCTCGCGCAACCACGCGATGGCCTTGTCCATGTCGTTGTCGGATTCCTCGAGCGCGCGCTTGCAGTCCATCATGCCGGCGCCCGTGCGCTCGCGCAGTTCCTTGACCTTCTGCGGATCAATTCCAGCCATTGGTTTCCTTCGTGTTCATCTGGGTGCGCACCGCCCGCTCCAGGGCGGCCGCACTTCTCGGTGTGCTGAGCGGGCGGCAGACCGTCAGTCGGCTGCCTCCTCCTCGTCGTCCTTCTTCGCCGGCGTGACGCGTCGGGCAGCGGCCGGACGGGCCGCAACAGGACGCGCGTGGGGCGCCGGTGCTTCGGGTTCTTCTTCGGTCTCCTCGACCTCGGCGGCCGCCTCGACCGGCAGCAGGTCGTCCTCGTCCGGCTCCGGTGCGAAGCTGAACGTGCCTCCGGCGGCGAGGGCGGCCATCATCTCGTCGCTGGCTTCCTCGTGGTCCTCGGTGGCGGCGGGCATGGGCTCGTCAGCGGGCCGGGTGGCGCGCTCGCGGGCGCCTTCGACGGCCGCGTCAGCTACGAGCTGACACAGCAGGCGGATGGCGCGGATGGCATCGTCGTTGGCCGGGATGACGTAATCGAGCAGGTCCGGGTCGACGTTCGTGTCGCCCGTGCCGATGACCGGGATCTCGAGCTTGCGCGCCTCGACTACCGCGATGTGCTCGCGCTGCGGATCGATGACGAACATCGCCCCGGGCAGGCGGCGCATCTTGCGCATGCCGCCCAGCGTGCGCGCGAGCTTGTTCATCTCCTCGGTCAGCTTGCTGGCTTCCTTCTTGGACAGCCGATCGAACTCACCGTTGTCGTGGCGCGCCTCGAGCTGGTCGAGCAGTCCGAGCCGCTTGCGGATGGTCACGAAGTTGGTCAGCATGCCGCCCAGCCAGCGCTGGTTGACATATGGCATCTCGGCCCGCGTGGCCTCTTCAGCAATCGGCTCCTGGGCCTGCTTCTTGGTGCCGACGAAGAGGATCGGCTCGCCGCGCGCGACCGTGTCGCGCACGAACTCGAGCGCGGCATCAAGGCCGGTGACGGTCTGGGCGAGGTCGATGATATGGATCCCGTTGCGCTCGGCAAAGATGTAAGGGCGCATCTTGGGATTCCAGCGCCGCGTCTGATGGCCGAAGTGAATGCCGGCCTCGAGCAACTGGCGCATGGAAACGACGGGCATAGCCACTGGGAATGAACCTCCTGTTTCGGTTGAACCTCCGCGCGCGTCCGTGTTCCGCAACCTCTTGGCCTGGTGGCCGCTGAGGCACCTCGCGGGGAGCGTCACGCGTGTGTGATCCACGCTTGATGGCGTGTTCGGCAGCTTTCGCGGCCTGCGGCAGTCTACACCGAGGGGCGTCTCGCCCTTCGCTGCGGCCCCGATTTGCAGCGGATGCACAACTTTTCCGAGTTACCCAAGGTGCGCTGGACTCTTCCCCGCCATAAAGCGCCGATTCGGCCCAATCTTGCCCGACCCGGAGGTCGAAGGGACAGCCTCCGCCCAATTTCAGCCCTCCTGCCGGCCCTTTGTTGCCGCTTTTCGAATGCTCCCGCGCTGATTCGGCATGGTTCGACCCCGACCCCCAAGAGATGTGCAACTGAAGCAAATCAGTCCGGCGCCAGACGCGGCAGGTGGCGGACTCGGGGCACGTCGGCCCGCAAGTCGACGATAACCACGTCCACCCGACGCGGCATGCTGGTATCGATATCCAGCCCCCACATCGCCCGGTAGAGGTGCCCGACCTTCGCTCGGTCTATGCGCTCCTCGGGCGTTCCGAAGGCCGGGCTGCGCGCCGAGCGAACCTCGACACACACCAGCTCCGCCGGCGGTCCGGGATCGACCGCGACGATGTCGATCTCGTCCCGCGTACCGACCTTTAAGTTGCGCGCCAGCACGCGCCAACCGTGCTCTTCGAGCCAGGCGACCGCGAGATCCTCGGCGTGCGCGCCGCGCCGCTGTCGGAGAGTGCGCATCGGCAGACCCTAGGCGGGCGCCCTTATCAGCCAGTTAACCGCGGCTATGCCGGCACGGTGACCTCGAGCAGCGACTGGCTGGGCACCTCAATCGGGATCGCCACGACTTCACGTTCGTCATTGCCGAATAGGTCGAGCGTTGTCTGCTCGCCCTCGAGGATCCGCTTGGTCGTGATGAAGGAACGTCGGTGGTGGGGAGTGACGCCCAGCGCCTGCATCCCGGCGCGGTGGCCGGGCGTGGCGTAGCCCGCGTTGTGCTCCCAGCCGTAGCCCGGGTAGCGTGCGGCGAGCTTGGCCATCAGCCGGTCCCGGGCGACCTTGGCCACGATCGACGCGCATGACACGACATAGCACAGCGCGTCGCCGTCGATGACCGCCCTGTAGGGACCGACCTGCTCCTCGAAGCCACGGATGTGGCGGCCGTCGACGATGACGAAATCGTGCCCGCCGGCGCGCGTCACGGCGCGCTTCATGGCCAGCACGGTCGCGTAGTAGATGTTGAGCGTGTCGATCTCGCGCACCGATGCCGCACCCAAACCGATCGTCAGTGCCCTTCGCCGGATCTGCTTGTCCAGCCGCTCGCGCTGCGCCGCGGACAGGGTCTTCGAATCACGGACGCCGGGGATCGGCTTCTTGTTGAGCGGCATGGCCAGGGCGCAGGCCACGACCGGGCCGCAGGACGGCGCGACGCCGACCTCGTCGAGGCCCAGGATGATCTCGTAGCCGTGCTCGCGCGAGAGTCTGAGCTCCAGGCGGCGCGTCGGTGAGATCACGGCCATCGCCCTGAAGGTTAGACCGCTGACGGCCTCAGGTCAGGCCGCGGGAGTCAGGAGGAGCGACGCTCGCGCAGGGAAGCGGCCTTGCCGACGCGCTGGCGCAGAAAGTAGAGCTGCGCGCGTCGCGCTACACCGTGGCGCACGACCTCGATCTTCTCGATGCGCGGCGAGTGGATCTTGAACGTGCGCTCGACGCCGACTCCGCTGCGGATCGAGCGCACCGTGATCGAGCGGCTGATGCCGCCGCCGCGCAGGCGCATGACCGTGCCCTCGAAGACCTGGATGCGCTCGCGGTTACCCTCACGCACGCGCTGGGACACGCGCACGGTGTCGCCCGAGGCAAGCTCCGGCAGGTCGGTGCGCAGTTGCTCCGCGCTGATCTCGTCGATGACGCTCACGATTTGACTCACTGTGTGACTGGGGCGCGCCGTATCAGCGGCCGAAAATCCAGGTCGGGGGCCGAGTATACAACCAGGCTACGATCGACCGGAAATGCTGATCGTCGGCTCAGTTGTGATCCGCGTCGAGGACATGGCCCGCCAGGCTGCCTTCTGGTCGGCGGCGCTCAATTATTTGCCACGCGATGACGCCGACGAGGACTTCACCCAGCTTCTGCCGCGCAGCGGCGTTGGGCCACGCATCTCGCTCGACCGCTGGCACGCCGATCTGCACAACCCGCCGCGCCTTCACCTGGACCTGTATGCCAGAGATCAGGCGGCGGAGGTCGAACGGCTGAAGGCCCTTGGTGCGACCGAGGTCAACTGGCCGCGCAAGCCGCCCGAAGCCGACTTCGTGATCCTGGCCGATCCCGAGGGCAACCGCTTCTGCGTCATCGACGCACCCGATCGCGTACCGGACGACTAGTCGGGCTCACCCAAGAGATCCGGCCGGCTGGCGCGCGTTCGAGCGCGGGCCTGCTCGAGGCGCCAGCGATCCACCGCGCCGTGATCGCCCGAGAGCAGGATGTCGGGAACGGCAACGCCCTCGAACTCCGGCGGACGCGTGTACTGCGGGTACTCGAGCAGACCGTGGGCGAACGATTCGTCGAGCGGCGACGCCTCGTCGATCGCGCCGGGCAGGAGACGCAGAATCGCGTCGATGACGACCATCGCGGGCAGCTCCCCGCCCGACAGGATGTAGTCCCCGATCGAGATCTCGATATCCACCATGGCGCGCACACGGGCGTCGACGCCCTCGTAGCGCGGGCAGATCAGGAGCAGGTGCTCCCGAGAGGCAAGGTCGATGGCCAGCGCCTGGTCGAATACGACACCACCTGGATCGAACAGGACGCGCGTCGTCTGCGGCCCAGACAGAGCGCCAAGAGCGCCCGCGATCGGCTCGACACGCATGATCATGCCGGCGCCACCGCCATACGGATAATCGTCCACGCTGCGGTGGCGCCCGAGGCCCCATTGGCGCAGGTCATGAGCGCGCAACTGGGCGAGGCCGCGTTCTAGCGCACGCCCGGGGATGCTGGCGCCGAGCGGCCCCGGAAACAGCTCCGGGAAGATGGTCACGACGTCGATGCGCAGCGCGCTCACGCCTCGCCCTTGTCGTCCAGGCCGAGCGCCTCGCGGTCGACGACGATGCGTTTCGCGGTCGGGTCCAGCTCGCGCACAATCGACGCAACGGCCGGTATCAGCACCTCGCCACGCGGGCCGCGGACGACGTAGACCTCCGCTTCACCGACACGGAAGATGTCCTCAACGTCGCCCAGCTCCTCGCCGTCGACCGTCGTCACGGCACAGCCGACGATGTCGTGCCAGTAGAAGCCGTCCGCAGGCGCGCTCGCGGCTTCAGCCTCCAGGTACACGTCGCGGAGCGTGTCGGCGGTGGCTCGGTCGGAGATCTCGCGAAAGCGGACGAGCAACCCGGGACCGTCGCGTTGGGCACTGACGATCGTCAGGGGACGCGCGTCGCCCTCGCGGCGGACAACGCTGCCGACGGCGAAACGGTCGGGGTTGTCCGACAGGATCTCGACGCGGACCATGCCGCGCAGCCCGTGCACACCACGGACCAGGCCGACAACGAGGCGGTCGTCGGTCACGACGCTATGCCGGTTGTCAGACGATCTCGAGCGAGACCGACTCCCCTTCGCGCGCGGCCACGACCTTGAGCAGCGTGCGCAGCGCCTTGGCCACGCTCCCGTTGCGGCCGATGACCTTGCCCATGTCGTCTTCAGCGACGTGGAGCTCGATCACGCGTCCTTCCTGGTCGTCGATGGTCTTGACGCTGACCGCGTCCGGGTCATCGACCAGCGAACGGGCTACGTATTCGACGAGCGATTCGGCCGTCATTGCGCTACTTCGCCTTCTCGGCCTGCGCCGGAAGGATGCCGACGCCGCGGAAAAGGCGAGCGACGGTATCGGACGGCTGGGCGCCCTTGCTCAGCCAATCGCGCGCCTTGGCCTCGTCGACCTTGATCTCGATCGGGTCGGTGCGCGGGTTGTAGTGACCGATCGTGTCGAGCGAGCGGCCATCGCGCGGGTTGCGACTATCGGCAACGACGAAGCGGTATGTCGGCTGCTTGGTTGCCCCAACACGGGTCAATCGGATGCGAACTGCCACTGATTCAGAAAGCCTCCCTGGGGAAAGTTACTGAAAGGTTACCGGACGTATAGAAAGCCGTTGATGATGACCATATCGCCGTCGATGTGGCTGACAACGGACAGCGTGTCGAGCGGCGCCAGGAACGGTTTCACATTCTGCGCGTACTGCTGCTTCTGCTGGTCGGTCATGGACGCCTCACGTGCGTCACGCAGCGCAGCAACGTCGAGATAGAGCATGCCCGAGTTCGCCTGCGGCGCGGCCGAAGTGGCCTTCTGATACCTGGCGCTGGATCCAAGCGAGCTGGCCGCGGCCTGGTCGAGCGCGGCAGTCACGAAATCCTGCGTGCCCAAATAGAGCTTGCCGTTCGTCGTGGCGATCGCGAGATCGGCCGTGCCCGCGCCGGGCAGCGGGACGCTTCCGCCGGTCGGGGGCGTGTAGTGGACGACGGTGATCGTCGTGCCGTTGTGCTGAACCTGCTCGGTCGTGATGCCGCTGGCGCCACTGCCGCCGCCGAACGAACCAGCGAGCCCGAGTAGCGATGTCAGCTTGTTGACGCGCTGGGTGGCGACGGCCTGATCGTCGACCGTGGCCACGATCCCGCCGCCGAAACTGCCGTTCTGGTCGGTGACGCCCAGCGCGGCGTCACCGATGAAGTCGAAGTACGTGTCGGGCGTCGTGCCCAGCAACTGCGCGAACAGTGCGCTCGAGCTGCCCATGCCGCCCGGGATGTTCAGGCCGCTGGGTAGGGCCTGATCAGAACCACTGGCGGCCGAGGCACACGCCAGCTCCTGCTTGATGAGCCAGTCAATGTTCGCGCCGGTACTGCGCATCTCCACATAAGCGATCGTGTCCGCCGGCATCCACTGGGCGAGCGTCGTCTGGTTGTTGGCCGGCGGGGCGGGCAGGTTATTGCCCGTC
>DATCGV010000113.1:0-2831 GCA_036508755.1 Candidatus Limnocylindrales bacterium
GCAGCACGCGCCAGCCGCCGTAGGCGAACACGACCGCGCCGGTCACGAGCATGAGCGCGATGCGGACCTCGGACGGCAGGAATTGCAGGGTCAGCAGCGAGACGAGATCGAGCGAGCCACTGCCGGGTCGCGAATTGCCGATCAGCGGCCGCAGCATCAGCGCCACGGCGAGCGCGATGAGCACCTGGCCGACGAGTGCGACGACCAGCCAGCGCTTGATGCCGATGCCGGGCGTCAGCCAGCTACGCCATATCCGTCGGCGCTCGCGCGCGCGGAGCAACGCGTCGGCGCGCACGGTTTCACGCTCGGTGCGCGGTCCCTTGACCGTCATGCGCGCTCGAGCTCGCGGTGCCAGATGGTCACCGGCGTGACTTCCTTCTCGCGCAATCGGCGCGATACCTCTTCGGCGATCGCGATCGACCGATGCTGGCCCCCGGTGCAACCGAAGGCGACGGTCAGCCGGCTTCTGCCCTCCTTCTCGAAGCCCGGGATCAGGAAGTCGAGGAAATCGGTGACCTGTTGCACGAAGCGCTCCGTGATGGGCTGGGCGAGCACGAAGTCGCGCACCTCGTCGTCGAGACCGTTCAACGGTCTCAGGCGGTCGATGTAGAACGGGTTCTCCATGAAGCGGACGTCGAAGACGATGTCCGCCTCGAGCGGGACGCCGTGCTTGTAGCCGAAGCTGATCAGCTGGATCGCCAGGGCCTGTCCGTCGTCGGGCAGGTCGAGCGCTCCGTAGAGCCGCTCACGCAGCTGGCGTCCTGAGAGCTCGGAGGTGTCGATGATCACGTCTGCCTCGGCCCGGATCTCGGCCAGCAGTGAGCGCTCGCGGGCGATCGACGCCCCGACGCCGCCCTCGTCGCTGTCGAGCGGATGTCGGTGGCGCGTCTCGCTGAAGCGCCGGATCAGCACGTCATCGCGCGCCTCGAGGAAGAACACCTCGGGCGAGATGCCGCGCGACTCGAGCGCGTGGAGCGCCTCGCGATAAGCGAGCGCGGCGTCTCCGGAGCGCGCGTCGAGGACGAGGGCAAGCCGCTCGAACTGCGTGGTCTCGCGCGCAACGAGCTGCGCCAGGTGGCGCAACAGCTCCGCCGGCAGGTTGTCGATGACTCGGTAGCCAACGTCCTCGAGCAGCTTGCTCGCGGCTGTCTTGCCCGCGCCGGAGAGGCCGCTGATGATCGCCACGTGCGGTCGCACAGCGGGGTAGTCCGGACGCTCCATGTTCGTCACCTCAGGCTGCGGCTTTCGAGCGCTCATAGCGCGCGACCATCCAGATCGTGAACTCGTACAGCGGATAGGCGACGACGGTCATCGCCGTGGGGCTGAATGGGTCGCCGCTGGGCACGATCACGACGGCGAAGACGAACATCCCCAGCAGAACGTAGCGCCGCGCGTGGCGCAGCCGCTGGGCGTCGATGATCCCGACGCGCGCCAGGAGCATGATCACGAACGGAAACTGCATCACGAGTCCGAAGGTGACGAACATCGTCGTCACCAGCCCGAAATAGGCGTCCGCGGTGATCAACGGCTCGATCACGCCGGGTATCTGGAAGCTGAGCAGGAACTGCGCAGCGACGGGCAGGATCGCGTAGGCGACGCCAACGCCGAGCGCGGTGAACAGGACCGCCAGCGGGATCCAAGGTCGGAATGCGCGTCGTTCCTGCGGTGTCAGGCCGGGCGAGATGAACGCCCACAGCTCGTAGAAAACGACCGGCGAAGCGAGCACAAGCCCGACAAACACCGCGATCTTCAGCTGAAGGAAGAGCGCGGCGCCGGGTCCGGTGAAATAGAGCGGCCCGTTGATCGGCGCTTTGAGGATGCGGATCACATCGGGCGCGAGGACGAAGCCGACGACCGCGCCAAGGGCCACGGCAAAGAGGCTGATAAATAGCCGCCGGCGCAGCTCCGCCAGGTGCTCGATCAGGGTCATGATCTTCTCGCCGGCGTCGGCCGGGTCGGACGACGACGGTGGGGTGATCAGCTCGGAACGCTCGGTCAACGTCGCCATGTTCTAAGCGCGTGCCCGCGTCGTGCCGCGTGCGCGCTATCGCGTCAGGATGACGAATTCGTATTTGCCGCGCTGCGCTCTTGTTCGAGCGCCGCGAGCCGCTCCTCGAGCATGCGGATCTTCTCGTTCGGGTCCACGGTCGCGCTCGCCGCATCGGGAGTGTCCAGCGCTGGCGGCGTGGTCGTGGCCGCGGCAGCCGGCGCGGTCGCAGCAGGCGCCTGGTCGAGCTTGATCGAGTCCTGGAGATCGCTCGAAGTCCGGCGGAACTCCTTGATGCTCTTGCCCAGTGCGCCGGCGACCTCGGGCAGCTTGCCAGGGCCGAGAATCAGCAGGGCCAGGATAAGCACGACCAGCAGAGTCAGCGGGCTGACGTCGATGATGTTGGCTAGGAACGGCACCGACTCATCGTACACCGGCCTCACGGACGGCCGAGGGTCAGGCGGGGCCGGTCCGGAGGAGATCCGCCCAGCGTGCCGCGGCCGCCGCCAGCGCGGCCTCCGGCTCAGCAGTGCCAAGGGCGGCGGCGGCGATGCCACGCGACAAGTTGACCAGCAACGCCCCACCGGGCAGGGCTCCCGGGGCGCCCGCGGTCGCCGGGCCGAAACGCATGGCCGCGTCAAGGTCGCCACCCTGCGCGCCGACACCCAGTACGAGGAACGGAAGCTGCGGCACGGCCGAGCGTATCTGCTCGAGCTCGGCGGGCGCAGTGGCGCCGACGACGAGGCCCACGTTTTCGCGATCCACGGCCCACTCCGCTGCCCGCCGCGCAACATGCACATAGAGCGGCTCGCCGCCCACGTCGAGGTTCTGAAGCTCGCCCGCG
>DATCGV010000114.1:0-15077 GCA_036508755.1 Candidatus Limnocylindrales bacterium
CGACGAGCGTGTCGAGGATGTGCACGAGATTGGCGTCATAGACGACCTCCGGCACGCGCTGGACGATGTCGTTGACGCCGATCAGCACGGTCACGAAGTCCGGATCAAGACGAGCCAGCCGCGGCAGCTCGTCCTCGATCAGGTCACCGGACGTGTAGCCATTGACGCCGAGATTGGCGACCAGCTCGAGCGCCACAGCCGGCCGCAGCGTCGACGTCAGGTGAGCGCGGCAGCCAGTGGTAGCCGGGGCCGAATCGGGCGGGGTATCCTTCCCAGACGCGGAGAATCACGCCCGCTGCGGGGACGAGCACCGCCACAAAGGAGACAACTGATGCCACGTGCGATGTGGCGCGGCGCCATCCAATTTGGCCTCGTGACCGTGCCGGTCAAGCTGTACCTGGCCACGGAAGCCCGCGCCGGCCTGTCGTTCAACCTGCTGCATCGGGAATGCCTGAACCGCATCCAGATGCGCACCTACTGCCCCATCCACGGCGAGATCCCGCGCTCCGACACGGTGCGCGGCTTCGAGTACAGCAAGGGCCAGTACATCGTCATCGACGAGGCCGACTTCGAAAACGTGCCGCTCAAGACGGTGCGTTCGATCGAGATCGGCCTCTTCGTCGAGGCTCACCGCGACTCGCAGGAACTGACCTTCGTCAAGCAGGCGTACTACCTCGAGCCCGAGCCGATCGGGCGCAAGGCGTTCTACCTGCTCAAGTCCGTGCTCGCCGAAGAGGGTCTCAGTGCGATCTGCAAGATCGTGCTCAAGGACCGCGAGGCGCTGGCGTCAATCAACCCGTACGCGAACACGATGCTCCTCTCGACGCTCTACTGGCCGGACGAGGTGCGCTCGACCGCCGAGCTCGAGCTGCCCGAGGAGGACTTCGAGTTCAAGCCGGCCGAGAAGCAGATGGCCCGCCAGCTGATCGACGCGATGAAGGGCGACTTCGAGGCCGACCAGTACAAGGACGAGTACCGCCAGGCGCTGATGGCGGTCATCGAGGCCAAGATCGCGGGCCAGCCAACCGAGCTGCCCACGGTGACCGAGACACCGACCAAGATCGCCGACCTGATGTCGGTCCTCGAGGCGAGCGTCGCGGCGGCGCGCGAGGCGCGTCAGAAGCGCGAGTCGATGGGTGTGCCGGCTGCGGCCGCGGAGTCGGCCAAGGTGGCCGACATATCCGCGGGAACGAAGCGCGGACGCGGGAAGACTGCCGCGGCCCAGGAACGGCGACGCAAGACCGCTTGAAGCCGGCGGGCGCCGGGAGCGCTCAACTCCCGCTCGATATCGGTCCCGCGCGTGGCGGCGTTCTGCCTGGGCGCCTCAAGCCCATGCTTCCGGTCGCCGGCGAGCGGCCGTTTGATGACCCGGACTGGTTTTTCGAGCCGTGGTGGCCGGGCGCCTCGATCCTCGCCTACATCGAAGACGGCCGTGTCCGCTTGCAGACAGAACACCTGGCCGACCCGCTCGATACGTTTCCCGAGCTCGCGTCGATCGTCAACCAGTTTGTCGACGATGGGCTGATCGTGGAGGGCGCGTTGCTCGTCCTCGACGACGAAGGGCGCCCGGATGCCGAGCTGCTCCGGCAGCGCCTGGCCGGGCAGGCCGGTCTCCGGGGAGTGGCAGCGCTCGTCGCATTGGACCTGCTCTACGCCAGTGGCCAATCGCAGCTCGATCTGCCCTTCGCCGAGCGCCGGCGCCGGCTGGGCCGCGTCCTGACCGACGGTGAGACGTGCGTCATCAGCCGCGGCTTCCGTGGCGAGGGCAGGACGCTCGCCGAGGCGGTCAGCTCGATGGGTGTGGCCGAGATATCCGCGCGCCTGCTTGCCGCCCACTACCGTCTGGGCGCGCGGGACGATGCGTGGCTGCGCATCCCGGTCGTCGAGCAACCGGTCGCGCCGACGCGACCGCTGCTTGCCCTGTTGCAGCGCCTGCCGCTGTAATCTACCGATGTTGCGCGCTGCGCGCGTCGGACCACGCCGACGGCTGCGGTGAGGGCGGGGATCGAAGAGAGGGTGCTGCGATGTCTCGTGCTCCGAACCGGTATTTCGACTTGGCCATGATCGGGCTGATCGTCGTCCTGACGGCATCGACCGCCTACATCCACTTCTGGGTGGGCGGAACGATGCTCATGCTCAACTCGCTCGGCTACGCGGGGCTGATCGTCCTCGTCGTCGGCTCGGCACTGTTCTACCGCAAGGCTCTGCCGTTGGTGCTCGCTGCTCTGGCCGCATACGCCTTCGTGACGATCGTCGGCTGGCTGATCCTGGGTCCGTACTTCGATGTCGCCTACCTGGCCAAGGCGATCGAGATCGTCCTCATCTCCAGCATCGCCTTCTACCTGTGGCGCACACGGCCGGCGATCGACGAATCGGTGGCCTGGGCCCGCGCGCTGGTCCGACGCGTGCTCGGCGGGCGCGGGTCATCGGCCTCGGTTGCACCCGCGAACGAGGAATGATGAGGGCCCTGCTGACCGCGGCCGTAGCTGCGGTCCTGGTTATCGCGTGCGCCGGCGGCGGACCGGCGACAACCCCGGCGGGGACGCCGGCCGTGACCGTGCAGCTCTCGGCGGCCAACTCGGCCTTCGAGGAGACGAGCCTGACTGTCCCGGCCGGCGTCACGTTCGCGATCGACTTCGACAACAAGGACTCGGCGCCGCACAACGTTGCCATCGTGGGCGGCCCGGCCGGAGCCAAGGGGGAGATCTTCGGCGGGCCGGGTGAGCGGGTCTACGTGTTCCCGGCACTGTCCGCCGGCACTTATGTCTTCCATTGCGACGTCCACCCGAACATGACCGGGACGATCCAGGCGACCTGAGCCGCGGCGCTTAACGGACGGCCGATGATCGGCGGTAGCCCGCCACCGATCCCGAGAGGGATTGCACAAACGTCTTGTCGTCTGACTTTTGTGACTCATGGCACGCGAGGGCAGTGTTCGGGCAGCATAGGTTTCATTCAACGACGGGCCGCCGAACAGAGATGCAAGGGGTCGCCTGCTCGGACCGGAGAGTCGGCTTAGCGCCGCGAGACCGGCGGAGGCGACCAGACTTGATACCCACCGACGGTCCGTCGAACCTTTTCTCCCGCCGTTCCCGGCAATAGGCCGTCACCCCCAAATCGACAGCTGCCGGGGCCTTCGTTTGTGCGCCGGCCGCCGGGCAAGCGACAGCTGGATGACGTCAACCTCGTCATAGACGCCGGCCCATTTCTCGTCCCCCCAGCGAACCCAGATCGCGTGCATCCCTGCTGCAGCCGCGTGCTGGAGCTTGATCACGGACCAGGGTTTGTCAGCACTGTCGATCTCGATCGCGAGATCCGGCAGGCGATCGGCGCGCCGGACGACCACGTCGACGAAGCCCAATTGATCTGCCGCTGCCTGGCCGGTTGGGACTTCTACGCGCGCCTCGGTCCGCGTCGTCCAACCGCGCGCACGGGCCCAGGCGACCACCTCGCCCGTGATCCTGGCCGTGATCGCGCCTGTCGAGATACCGCTCAGGTCAGTTGCGAAGAGAACGGTTGCCAGATCGTCAGTAGCGGTCACGGTCGGCATTCGTCGACGTTACCGGCTCTGAGTGCCAGCTTGTTTGGCACGCCGAGGCGCTGCCGAAGAAGGTGTGGTGAACCGGACGCGACAGGATGCGAACCCGCCCGCTGGCGCAGTCCACTGCACCCTTGCACTGGCGCGATCTCGTTCGACCCGAGTGGCCCTGCAGACTCGACCGTTGCCACCTGACTCCCGGAATTGGCCATGAACGAATACGTAGGCCGTCGTGTTCGAGGAGAAGGCTGGGATTGGCCCCGCCATCATGGGACCCACTGGCTGGCCCGTGCATCCCACCGGCCCGCGGCAGTCCCGGCTAGGAGCGGGTGGAGGAAGGGGCCGACGATGGCCAGCGCGTCATCGAGCGTAAGGGCGACAGGGAGCAGCGAGCGACGGGCTTCTGCCGCGTAGCCCGGCTCCCACAGCGTGCGATCCGGGACGGTGACCGTGGTCGGCAACCGTAGGCCGCGACGGCCTGACTCAGATCGGAGGGCGGTGAGCTGGGCGTCGGCGGGGACGGAGACCGCGAGGACCATGGCCACGAGGTCGACGAGGTCCTTGTACCTGGTCGACGGCATTCCGGTGGGTCCGTAGGACTCATACATGGCGCAGACCTTGTCAGCGACATGATCGACTAGCGGGTAGGCCTTGTAGCCGTGCTGTTCGACGTTCGGCATCACGACTCTAGCGAGCGGTGGGACGTCCTCGGGCTCACCGGTCATTCTGAGATCCGATCCCACCAGATCGACGTGGAAGGAGGCCCACACTGTGGGGCCGATATACGCGTTGACCGGATACCGGACGCCACCGGACAGGACCTGCCGCGGGGCGAGCTCAAACCGGAACCAGTCTCCGAGATCAGTCGCCGCTGCCGTCCGGAGGTCCTCCTCGACCACCTCCCGCTCCGCCGCCCGGTAGACATCGACATCGATCGTCCCCCGGACGCCGATGTCGCGAGCGAGGAGAGCGGTGGCGCCCTTGACGATCCAGCCGTCGTCCACGACGTAGAGGCGCTCCAAGAGTCGGTCGTATGCCATCTGGCGCTGGAGCTGGGGCAGCGACCAGCGGCTCTGCATGGCGAGGTCCTTGAGCCTATCCGTGAGGGCACGGCGGAAGGTGCCCGGGGAAGCATAGGATCCGCGCTCCGTCATCCGGCGACTCCTCCACGCGGGTCATTCGCGCCGGAGTCTGTAAGGCGGCCCCTGGCCTCGTTGAGCCACGTGGGCGTCTCCGGGTCGCCCACCATCTCGAGGAGCCAGCGGAGGACCGCGAGGCCGTCGTTACGGCGAAACCCGTGGCGGACAGCCTGGGGTGCGAGCGTCTGGGCGAAGGTGTCGGGATAGTCCTTGACCGCCCGGATCGCGTCGGCGATGACCGCGGCAACCGCGCCCGGATCCTCCTTGTCCTCCAGCAGATCGGCGGCGATCCGGGACGGTCGGGTCACGGGGAGGCCCATGAGGGTGATCGACTCACCCTCCGCTACAGGTCGCACATGGATCCGGACATCTGCCTGGCGGCTTTGGCGCCGCGTCGGGAGCGTGAACTCGTGTCGGTCGGCCGACAGATGGCCAAGTTCATAGAGTGCCGCCGCCGACCGATACGACACCACGCCTTGCTCCGGCGTGCGCTCCCAAGCAGGTACGCCCGGCGCCAGCTGAAGCCAGGCGGCGCGGAGCTCGGCATGATCCGGGATTGGGGCTCCGGCGAGGTGGTAGACACCATGCCCGACGCGTTCGAGGATGCCCTCGGCGACCAGACGAGTGAGGGTGGCCTGGGAGACGCCGGCATTCTCCGCTTGGCGCCTCGTGAGGAGGCCCCACTGGTCCTCGGCATACCTCGAGAGGCGGCTGAGGGTCGGATAACGAAGCACGGCTGCATTCTAGCTCATCATTGAGCTACTTCGCAGCACCATACCGTCGCTGACGCTGCACTCTAGCTCATTGCTGAGCTATGTCGTAGCAGGTAGCGCATGGGACCAGCGACAGGGCGCTGCCCACAATCGCGACAGGTTCCTCCGCCCCGACCGCCCCGACCGCCACCATCCGCCCCGACTCACCGATTGACCGACGTGACATCAAAGAACCCGTCCCGACGCTCCGGACGGCTGAGTTCAGGTCAAATGAGCTGGTGAGCCGCCAGAGATTCGAACTCTGAACCTAGGGATTAAGAGTCCCTTGCTCTACCGTTGAGCTAGCGGCCCGGTGAGTGAGCAGAGGGTTCATCTTACCCTGAGCGGCCGGTTGCTGGCTATCTGAAGCCCTGCTGGCTAGCATCCGCCGATGGACGAAGAGACGGGGACCACCGACCAAAGCCTGACATCGAGCGCGAACCACAGGGCATCGATCAGCCGCAGGAAGAGCCGCAGGATGACCCGGTCGACGACGCCTCGGCCGACTCATTCCCCGCGAGCGACCCGCCCAGCTTCACCGGCTCGACCACCGACTGACACAACCTTCGCTCCGCGGCCCATAGTTGGCGCGGCATGAAAGTTGTTTCCATACCGGCCGCACTCGGACGCGTCGTCGTCGGGATCGCCTTCTACGGACTGTGCCTCTTCCTCGCGGCAGGAACGATCGATTGGCCGCAGGGCTGGCTTCTGCTCGTCATCCTCGCCTATGCCGCGATCGGCGAGGTTGTCGTGCTCGCGATCGGCAACCGCCCGCTGCTCGTTGAGCGGTCGCGACCGCTCAACGACCCCTCGTTCGCGCAGTGGAACAGACGGCTGACACTCGTTGCCAGCACGCTCCTGGTCGCCGTCCTCATCGTGGCCGGCCTCGATCACCGTTTCGGCTGGACTCCGGCCCTGCCGGCGTGGGTGATAGCAGCTGGCGCTCTGGTTGCCGTCTCCGGCAACTCGCTGTTTCTCTGGGCGATGGCGTCGAATCGAACCTTCTTCCGTGGCGTCCGGATCGACCACGACCACCACGCGGTTTCGACCACCGGGCCGTACCGAGCGGTGCGTCATCCCGGCTACCTTGGCGCGATCGCGGCGCAACTGGGCCAGCCCGTTGCCGCCGGAACGCTGGTGGCACTCGTCCCGGCTGTGTTCGCGGCACTGGTCATGCTCTGGCGCACTGCCCGCGAGGATCGCTTCCTGATCGACGGCTTGGCCGGCTACGCCGAATTCGCCCAGCGGACGAGGTTCCGACTCTTACCGCTGATCTGGTAAGCCCAACCGAGCGCTACTCGCAGTGCTGGGCGATCTCGTCCAGGTACGCGCCGATCCCCTGCACGGCCACCAGGCGGTCGTGGAAGTAGCGGTTGACGGCTTCCATGGCCTCGGCGTGCAGGGACTCGACCTCGCTGGCGCGATCCGAGCGCTTGCGGCCGGAGATCTCGTCACGCAGCACGAGCAGCTTGCTGACCATCTCCGCCTCGTCGGGCCCGGTCAGCGCCTTGATCGCCGACATGATCAATTGGTCGACCTGGGCAACCATCACCTCGGAGTCGAACGGCGTCCCCTCGGTCGCGGCGTCGTTGATCGTCCGAATCAGCGCGGCGAGCTGGTAGAGCGCGGTGGTCGGTTCGTCGAACAGCTCGCGGATGTAGGCCGCCTCGGGATACCGGCCGGTGAGCCGGAAGATGTTGTACAGCCGGCGCGCGACCTTGCCCCAGTTCTGGTCCTTGACGCTGTACTTCCAGACCTCGTGCTGGAGCTGGTGGACGTACTCGTCGACCGCGTCGGTCGACATCTCGCGCACGATGCGGTCGAAGAGCGGCTTCGAATCCTTGTCGAGGTAGACCTCCTGGAAGTACGGATCGAGGAAGCCGTCGAGCGGCACGATCCGACCTTCGGGATCCTCCCAGGTTGGATCGAGCACGTTGCTCGCATTGGCCAGTTGGCCGCGTGACGGGTCGGCGACGACCCAGTCGACCTTGCACCAGCCGGGGCTCTGCGCTGCGTCTGCCCACATCACCGTACGCACCGAGCCGTCGGCCGTGCCTACGACCATCTCTGTCGCCACGACTTCGCCGGGGGTCCACGAGATGGGCGTACCGGCCTTGATCTGCTGACCGGCTTTGAGCACGTCAACATCCCACGTGCCCAGCTTCACCTCCCACAGCCGATGGGTAGGACCCGAAAGCGTGGAGATCGCCTTGTCGTGAATGATCTCGCCCAGGATGCGGCACGCCTCCGCGCGCGTTGGCGCGGTGATATGGATGCGCTCGAAGAAGTCCGCGTCGGCCGGGTAGGCGTTGATCCGGCTCTGCGCCGACGAGCCCGACAGCGCGAGGGCCGTGCGCACGTTGTCACGGTCCTCGAAGCCCACGATCTTGGCGATCTGCCGGAAGCGCGCGAGATCGGCCGGATCGAGGTCGAGCATCGACGCACGATGACCAAAAACGCCCGTGTCGACGTCGACGACGATGTCGCCACCCTGCTGCTCCTGGGCCATCGCCTCGATCCAGCGCTCGGCTTCGCCCGCATCCAGCTCAACGCCGAGGCGAGCGGCAGACTCGATCACGCGGGCGACGGCATCGTCCATCTTGGGCTGGGTCATGTGCCCCGATTGTGGCACCACAACGAAATCCGTTGACTGCGCTCGACCGGCCGCCTAACGTCCGCCCATTCCGCTGCTGCATCAAAGGGAGTCCTGATGTCTCGTCCTCTTTCAATTGGCACTCGAGGTCGCGCCGCCACGTTGGCGAGCGCATTCTCGATCGGCGCGATCGCGCTGCTCCTGGGCACGAGCCCGGTGATGGCCGCGACGACCACGTCGTTCGGGGTCAACCTGGTCAAGAACGGAAGCGCTGAGGCTGGCCCAGCCAGCTCCGACGGCAACAGCGGCGTTGCCATTCCCGGTTGGGAAGGCGTCTCCGACAGCAACTTCACCGTCGTCAAGTACGGCACGCCCGGTGGCTTTCCAGCAAAGACCGACGCTCCCGCGAAAGCCGGCAAGAAGTTCTTCAGCGCTGGAGCGGAGCACTTCGGTGAATGCGACACGCTCATCCAGAGCATCTTCATCAAGGGCCGAAACTCGCTGATCGACACCCACCATGTCCAGGTGACCCTGTCGGCCTACGTGGCCACCTTCGACAGTCAGGTGGACAACGCGATCGTCCTGCTGAAGTTCGGCGACGACTCGAACAACTCGCTTGGCAACATCAAGCTGCCGATCCAGACGGCCACGAATGACAAGTTCCATCACCTGACGAAGACGGTGACGCTGCCGCGCAAGACACGCGAGATGACGGTCGTGCTCGAGTCAACGAACCACACCGGTTATTGCGACGCGTACTTCGACAAGATCTCGGTCAAGCTCAGCCAGGTCTGATCGAGTAAGCCCGACGGCGCGGCCGCAAGGCCGCGCCGTTCTACTGATTGTCGATTTGCGCTCGCTGGAGCTTGCCCGAGTAGTCGACGTAGATTGACTTCCACTCGGTGAACGTGTCGAGCGCGACATGGCCCGCCTCGCGGTGGCCGTTGCCGGTCTGCTTCATGCCACCGAAAGGCAGGTGCGTTTCCGCCCCGATCGTGCCGGCGTTGACGTAGACGATGCCCGTCGTGAAGTCGCGCATCGCGCGGAACGCAGTGTTCGTGTCGCGCGTGTAGATGCTCGAGGAGAGGCCGTAGCGCGTCGCGTTGACGGCCATCGCCAGTTCGTCAAAGCCACTGACGCGGATGACGCTCAGGACCGGGCCGAAGATCTCCTCCTGCGCGACACGATCCATCGGCCTGACGCCGTCGAGGATCGTCGGGCTGAAGAAGTGGCCGTGTTGCAGGCCGTCGTCCGTTGCCGGTGAGCCACCCGCGATCAGTCGGGCGCCTTCGTCGGTCCCGACCTCCACGTAGCCGCCGACCTTCGCCACTGCGCCTGCGTTGATCAGCGGACCGACGTCCGTCGTCGGCTCGAGGCCACTCCCCAGGCGCATGCCGCGTGCGCGATCGGCGAGGCGACCGACCAGATCGTCGGCTACCGATTCGTCCACGACCAGCCTGCTGCACGCGGTGCAGCGCTGGCCCGTGGTCCCGAATGCGGACCACAGGATGCCCTCGACGGCGAGGTCGAGATCCGCGTCGGCCATGACCGCGATCGCGTTCTTGCCACCAAGCTCGAGTGATACGCGCGTAAGGCGGCGCGCGGCGCGGACCGCGATTGCCCTGCCTGTGTCGCCGTTGCCGGTGAAGCTGATGACGTTGATGTCCGGGTTCTCGACCAGCGGCACCCCAACGTCGTCGCCTGAGCCCGTGACCATGTTCACGACGCCAGCGGGGAAACCGGCCTCAGCCATGACCTGGACGAGCAGTGCCGCGCAATGGGGCGTGTCGCTGGCCGGCTTGAAGACGACGGCGTTGCCGCTGATCAGTGCTGCGGTCATCTTCCAGCACGGGATAGCGATCGGGAAGTTCCAGGGCGTGATGATCGCGGCGATGCCGACCGGCTGGCGGATGCTCATCGCCCACTTGTTGGGCAGCTCGCTGGGCGTCGTGTCGCCGAACATGCGCCGCCCCTCGCCGGCCATCAGGTAGGCAATGTCAATGCCTTCCTGGACATCGCCGCGCGCCTCGGCGAGGACCTTGCCCATCTCGCGCGTCATCTCGCGTGCCAGTCGTTCCTTGTTCTGGGCAAGGCGCGCGGCGAACTCGTACATGATCTCGCCACGCTTCGGCGCCGGCATTCCGCGCCACGCCGGCAGCGCTTCCTCAGCAGCGCGTATGGCGGCAGCAACGTCGGCCGCGTCGCTCGCCGCGAAGTGCCCGATCACGTCGCGCGTGTCGGCCGGATTCCTTGACTCGAACGTACGCCCGCTCTCCGACGCACGCCATTCGCCGCCGATGAAGTTGCCGAAGGTGGGTGCCTCAATCGCGGTCGTCATGGCCGGGATTGTCGCAGCGAGCTCAGTGGACGCGCGACTCCAGCCCGACCCAGAACGGTTCGCGCAGCTCGGCCTTGAGCACCTTGCCCGTGCCGCCCTTCGGCAGCGCGTCCCTGAAGTGAATCTCGCGCGGGACCTTGTTGGAGGCGAGGCGTTCGCGGCAATGTGCTCGCAGCTCCGCCTCCGCGGCGGTCATGTCCGGCTTGAGAACGACGATCGCGACGGGTACCTCGCCGCGCTTGTCATTGGGTGCCGCGACCACCGCACACTCCAGGACACTCTGATGAGAGCCGAGCGCCACCTCGATCTCGACCGACGAAATGTTCTCGCCCGAGCTGATGATGATGTCCTTCGATCGGTCCTTGATGAGGATGTAGCCCGCCTCGTCGATGGTCCCCATGTCACCCGTGTGCAGCCAGCCGTCGCGAATCGTCGCCTCGGTCGCCTCCGGGTCCAGGTAATAGCCGTCCATCACCGTGTTCCCGCGGACGACGATCTCGCCTATCTGCTCACCGTCGGGTCGGACGTCGCTTCCCTCCGCGTCAACCACCCGGACGCGTACACCCGGAATCGCCCAGCCGGTCATCGCCTGGCGTTCCTGCCGGCGCGCCGCAGGTTCGCTGTCGGTGAGGACCTGTCGCGGCTGGGCGAGGGTGACGATCGGTGATGTCTCGGTCAGCCCGTAGCCCACGATGGCCTGCGTGGCGAACTCGGATTCCAGCGCGCGCACGAGGTCCACAGATGCCGGCGACCCACCGATGATCAGCTGGCGGAGGCTGGACAGGTCGTAGCGCGAACGCTCCCGACTGTGCAGCAGGGCGTTGAAGATCGTCGGCACCGCGAGCAGCCGAGTGACCTTATGGCGCTCGACGAGAGCCATCAACGCGCCTGGATCGAACTTGCGCAGGATCACGTGGCAACCGCCGACCATGGTCAGGAAATGCGGCGTTCCCCAGCCGTTGACATGGAACAGCGGGACCACGTGCAGGACGATGTCATCCTCGGTGAACCCGAGGCCAACCTCGGCGGCCAAGCTGTGCAGATACAGCTCGCGGTGGGTCATGGCCACGCCCTTGGGCAGGCCGGTCGTGCCGCTCGTGTAGAACAGCTCCGCCATCGCGTTTTCGTCGATGTCCGGGTGGCGCGGGTCCGTTGTGCCCGAGGCGAGGAGGGCCTCGTACTCGTGGTCGGCTATGCCGCCCGGCTCGCCATCGAGAACCACGAAGACCGGCTTCGGCGTCAGGCGCGCAGCGATTCCGGCGACAAGCGGCTCGAAGTCACGGTGGAAGAAGACGACCTTCGACTGCGCGTGGCCGAGGATGTACTCGATCTCGTGCGGCGCGAGACGGATATTGATCGGGTTGAGGACGGCACCAGCCTCGATCACGCCGTAGTAGGCCTCGAGCAGGTGGTGGGTGTTGAACGTGATGAACGACACGCGATCGCCACTCGCCACCCCGAGCTCGACAAGCGCGTTCGCCAGGCGGTGAGTTCGGTTCGCGAACTCGCGGTAGGTGAACTGGGCCTCGCCGTCGATGACGCCGATCCGGTCGCCGAAGAACAGCGCCGCGCGGTCACGGAACTCGAGGACGGACAGCGGCACGAACACCTTGGACCCTCCTATCTCACGCGGTAGTGAGCGGCGCTCCATCGAGCTGGTGCTCGTAGTGCCGCAGGTAGTAGAGCGGCAACAGGGCAACGCCCATCATGACCAGTGTCGCGATCAGCAATCCGTCGATCGCCGCCCGCTCCGCCGCGAAGCCGCCGATGAGCGAGCCCAGGATCTGCCCGATGCCCAGGAAGACGCTGTACAGGCCCATCACTGCCCCGCGATCGTCGGGATAGGCCTCCGACATGTCGGCCAGCAGCCCGAGCGCGGCCGGCGTGGCGCCGGCGAGCACGAAGAGCCCGACGCCGGCGACGAGCGCGAATGGCGAGCGCAGGATCGGATCCAGTCCGCCGCTGTGATTGAAAGCGATCGCGCCGACGACGAGAACCGCGCCGCCCATGATCCCGTAGAACAGGATCGTGGTGCGCCGCGTCGTCTTGAACCGGTTGCCCCAATAGATGAGCCCGACGACGAACACCGCGCCCGCCGCGAGGAGGCCGACGGTGATCTCGAGCCCATTCATGCCGCCGGCCAGCAGCTGGTCGATGAAGCGCGGATCCTTGATCCGGATCAGGTTGAAGAGGCCCTGGCCGGAGTAGACGCCGATCGCCGCGTTGACCGCGATCCACGTCGGCGCAAGCAGCCAGATGTGCGAGCGGCGCAGCAGGCCGATGTAGCGCGAGATGCCGTACCCCGCGACGTGGCGTGCTGGGGTCGGTGCGTCGGGCGCCTTCACGCCGTAGCGGTAGATGAGAAACGAGACGCCGTAGATGCCCGCGTTCAGGAAGAAGGCCAGCGGACCCAGACCGTGCCACATGCCCGGGATGCCGTCGTAAAGGATGCCCGCGGCGAGAGTGCCGCCGCCGATGCCGCCCAGCGTGGCCAGCTCGAAGCGAGCGGAGGTTCGGCCACGCAGCGCCTCATCGTTGGTCGTGGCCATGGCCAGAAACCCGAGGATGCTCGGGATGCTTGCCGCCGCGGCCGCGCCCTCGAGCACGCGCGTGCCACCGATGAGGACTAGGTTTGTGGTCAATCCAGTCAGAATCACTGCGCTGGCACCGAAGATCGGCCCGAATTGCATCACCCGGTGGTGGCCGAGGCGGTCGGACAGAAGGCCGAAGAACGGGCTGGCGATCAGCTCGGTCGCAAAGAACGCAGCCGTGAGTACGCCGACCATCTCCGCGGTGACATGCGTTCCGCCGTGGTTCTCGAGGTTGGCCAGGTAGAAGGCGATCAGTCCGCCCGTCAGGCCCGTGCTGAAGCGCAGCGTGAACGTCCCGAACAGGACGTTGCGGATCGACGGCGCCATGTTCGGGCTCAGGCCCAAAGTGGCTTGATCTGGAGCGCCACGAAGAGAACCACGCCCAGGACGATGACGCCGCCCGCGGCGAGCAGCGCGGGCGCGCGGCTCGGAAGCTGGCCGTCCACGCCGGCTGGCCTGTGCCAGAACGAGGCGAGCGTGGCTGAGCCGCGCGGCGGGAGCACGAGGCCCAGCCAGCCACCGACCAGCAGGCCGCCGACATGCGCCGCGTTGTCGATCGCGCCCAGGCCGCCGAAGTTGCCGATGCCAAAGCCGATGACCAGGTTGATCACGATCAGGATGCCGATCTGGCTGGTGATCGCACGTGCCTGTCGCGCGAGCGCCGGTTTATGGAAGTAGGTCGAGGTGAAGATCAGGCCGAACAGACCAAAGATGGCGCCGCTGGCCCCGACCGACGGCTCCGCGATGAACAGGTAGCTGCCGATCGACCCGCCCAGGCCCGCGAGCAGGTAGATCGCGACATAGACGGCGCGGCCGTAGAGCGCCTCGGTGAGCGGGCCCACGATCCACAGCGCGTACATGTTGAAGCCGAGGTGGATCAGGCTGGCGTGGACGAGCGTCACGGACAACAGGCGCCAGTACTCGCCGTGCTGCACGGCATGCTTGTCGAGCGCCAGCAGGTTGCCGAGCTGGTCGCTGAGCGGGCTCGGGCCGTACAGGATGTACAGGCTGACGATCGCGGTCACGGCGATGATCGCGTAGGTCGCGACGGGCCGGAAGACGCCTGTCCGGGCACGGCCGAAGTAGCGCTGCGCGCTGCGCGAGTTGCCCATCTCCTTGTTCAGCCAGCCCAGGCGCGATGCGATGGCCGGGCGCTCGTCGAGCGGCGCGCGTGACTCGGCCTCTCGGTAGGCGCGCGCGGCGGCCACGTTATCGCCCTCGCGAACGCGCGCGCCCGCGAGCTGCACCCATGCGTGCCAGGTCTGAGATGTTTCGGGTCCCTGGGTCGCGGCAAGCCACCCCTGCAGCGCGCCCTCTTCGTCGTCAAGCCGGTAGCGCGCGTCGGCCAGCCCGAGCAGGCCCGCGACGTGGAGCTCCGGATCGGGATTGCCGATCAGGCGCGAATAGAGCGCCGCCGCGGCTTCGTAATCCCCGCGACCGGCGGCGTCGCGGGCCGCATCGAGGTTGCTGCGCAGATCGCGCTGGTCAGTGGAAGGGAGATCCATACGAGGGCCGAGTCTATGGGATGGCGCGCCCGGCAGGAGTCGGACGCGCACTAACACGACACGTTGTCCGCATTCCAATCGTCGGTCGGCGCGAGTGGGAAGCAGCCGCTCTGGCCTCGGCGTAAATCGAGCGGATGCCACGGCGAAGTCGTCCCCGGCACGGCCCACTGGCGCCACACGCCCGACCGGCCGGGGCGCTCCCCGAGAACGAGCCAACAGCGGTCCTCGAAGACGGGCTCAGTGCGCAACGCTTCGTCGACGCTTCCCCGGCCCCGACCTATGCCACGCTCCTCGAACGAGGGACATCACCAAGCTCTAGGTGATCCTCGCCCGCCGCACGTCAGCGACGATAACCCGTATTCGGATGCCCTTATTTTAAGACGCTCGAGTACCGACCAGACTTTCCCGAGCGCGAGGATGCCCGCGCCTTCTCATCGCACGTCCCGTGGCTCGACACGGCGTCGTGCCAGCAGCCAGGCCGTCGCGAGCAGGCCCAAGACGAGCGCCAGCAGCGCTAGCAAGGCGTCCGTCGGGCCGCCACCGATGTCACCTGAGTCCGGCAGCGTTGAGGTCGTAGGCGGGGCGGTGGTCGGCGTCGCGCCGGGGGTGGTCGGCGTCGCG
>DATCGV010000115.1:0-3870 GCA_036508755.1 Candidatus Limnocylindrales bacterium
CTTCGACATCAGCGTCTACTCGCTCATCGCCATGGCGCGCGAGGCCCGGAAGTACATGAAGCCCGGCTCCTCGATCATGACCATGACCTACTACGGCGCCGAGAAGGTCGTGCCGCACTACAACATCATGGGCGTGGCCAAAGCTGCGCTCGAGGCCTCGACCCGCTACCTCGCCGCGGACCTCGGACCGAGTGGCATCCGCGTCAACGCCATCAGCGCCGGGCCGGTCCGGACGCTCTCCGCGCACGGGATCGCCGGCTTCAAGCTGATGTACGGCGCCTTCGCGGAAGTAGCCCCGCTGCGCTCGCATATCACGATCGAAGACGTGGCCGGCACGGCCGTATACCTGGCGAGCCCGCTCTCGGGCCAGACGACCGGCGAGGTCATCTACGTCGACGGCGGCTTCAACATCCTGGGCCTGCCGGTCGCGGAGGAGTAACTGGAGCCGTTCGTTGCGGCGCCCAACCGCCGACCGCCAACCGCCAGCCTCCGATCGCCAACCGCCAACCGCCAACCGTGAGTCGGCGCGCGATCTCTCGCGGATCGCGCGGTGTGCGTGAACAAGTACACGTTTGACCCGCCGAGCCTGGCCCCAGTTCCCGTCCGACGAAACTACCCGTTCACAGATACAGAACCGACCTACGAACGGGCTGGTCTGGCAATCCTGCGCGTTACCAGGCACAAACGCGACCGAGGAAGGTCACAGCGGCCTTGCCAATGTCCGACCTGTACCTCGAGACGCACACCCGCCGCCCAACCCGTACGTCGTCCATGTGCGTCCAGAAACGCAACCGTGACCGATTCCCCGAACAGCGGACTTCGTCGGCCATGGGTCCGAGGCACACGCCCTCGCCGGAGCGCGCGGTCGTCGCGTGCTAGTCGCTGCCGCCAGGCAATTCGAAGCGCATCAACCGCCAGGTCGCGATGACGAGCGCGACGACGACCACGACCACCGCCAGCGGCAGCGCGGTGCTGGGCGAGAGTCGGGCCTCTTCCGGCGTCATCTGCCAGAACGCGTTCGCGACGCCGACCGAGTACTGCCGGATCGACAGGTTCGCGATGCCGGGCAGCAGGTTCGACAGCGCTCCCTCCCAGATCAGGACGTACGCGAGGCCGATCAGCAGCGCCCGGCGGGTGAACAGGCTGACCACCAGGAATACGGAGACGTAGCAGATCGAGCCGACGATCATGGCCGCCACGAAGGCTCGCGTGGCCGCGGCCCCGTCCTCGCCGAGGGGCGCGAGGACGATCGCGCCCGACACGAAGACCGAGGCCACCGTCAGCAAGGCCGTCATACCGGCCGCGCCGACGAGCTTCGCGACCACGATCGCCCACCTGGAGATGGGCTTGGCCAGCAGGTAGACAATCGTGCCGTCCTCGATCTCGGCGCCGAAGGCGGCCGTACCGAACAGGACCGCGACTATGGGCAGCAGCAGCGTGACGCCCACCGCGTCGAGCACGCTGACGGCAAAGTCGTGGACGGAGGCGTGGCCGGCTGCCCAGAAGACGATGGAGAGCAGGACCGGGACAGCCGCAAGGAGCAGCAGCAGGATCGTCCGGCGCCTGCCGAGCAGCTGGCGGAGCGTCACCTGGATGACCAGCGGCACCGCCGCCACGGACCTCGTCAGCGTCATCGCCGCACCAGGTAGTCGAACACGCTCTCGAGAGATTCGTCAGTCGACACGACCTCGAACAAGCGCACGCCCGCCGACCGGCTCGCGCCCGCGATCAACCGGCGAAATGTCGAGAGGTGGGCCGTCCGAACCGACAGCATGTCCTTCTCCAACTCCACGGCGAAGACCGCGGGATCGGCCATCAGCGCGGTCGCCAGACGCCGGTCGTCGCTCGAACGGATCGTGATCGTGTGGGGCCGATCGGTCATGAGGGCGCGGATCGCCCGGTAGTCGCCAGAAGCGGCCAATCGCCCCGCGACCATGACCAGGATCTCCGTCCCGACGCGCTCGACCTCTTCGAGGATGTGCGAGGAGAACAGGATCGTGCGCCCCGCGGCCGCCATCTGGCCCAGCAGATCCATCATGGCCAGGCGCTGGCGCGGGTCCATGCCGTTGAATGGCTCGTCCAGAAGCAGAATCTGAGGGTCGTGCACCAGGGCGCCAGCAACCTTGGCCCGCTGGCGCATGCCCTTGGAATACGTACCGATCGCGCGGTCCATGGCGTCGTCGAGGCCGACCCGGTGGATCGCGTCTCGGGAGGCCACCTCGGCATTCGGCAGGCCCTGAAGCCGGGCGTTGAAGCGGACGTAATCCAGGCCGGTCAGGAACGGGTAGACGGCCTCACGCTCCGGCACCAGCCCGATCTGGCGGTAGACGGAAGGATCGCGGTGCGGGCTTCGGCCGAGAACCGTGACTTTCCCCGCAGACGGCGCCAGGAAGCCCGCCAGCATGTGGAGCAACGTCGTCTTGCCGGCTCCGTTGGGCCCGAGAAGCCCGGTGACGCCCGGGCCGAGGCTGAAGCTCACGTCGTTGACCGCGACCACGTTGCCGTACCAGCGGGCGGCGTTTACGAGCTCGATGGCCGGCGCGGACGGACCCGAGGACGGAGCCACCGAGTTCTCGTCCGGAGCTGGATCTGGCGCGATCTGGGCGGTCATGCCTGAACCCTGCGGTACCGGAGCAGGAGGATCCCGACGAAGACGACGATGCTCGCCACGACCGCCACCACGTACGCATCGCTGCCCAGCGTGGGTGGGTAGCCCTCGGAGCCCTGGGTCACGATACCGACCCCGAAGAACCAGTCGCCGGCCGCGGCCAGTGCCGTGTTGGGAGTGAGCAGCACGAGCTTGTCCGCCCACGCCCAATCGGCTTGCTTGCCCACCGAATAGATGACAACGGGCACGATCTCCATCAGCAGGAAGTAGGCGATCAAGCCAATCGCGGCATAGGCACGCCGTGGCGAAAAGGCCGACAAGGCCAGCGAGATCGAGGCCAGGCTCACGGCCGCGAGCGCGCACGCCGGAATGGCCGGCAAAGCCTTCGGCCACTCGTCGCCGATCGCCTGCAAGGTATCGGCCTTTATCAAGCCGTCGCCGATGAAGAGGGCAACCATCGGAAGTGCGAGAACTATGAACAGCGCCGTAGCCAGCGCCGCGAGCCTGGCAAAGGCGTAGTCGAGCCGCCCCAGGGCGCGGGTGAAGTACAGCGGCAGCACGTTATAGCGCTGGTCACGACAGACGAGCTCGGGAGCCTGCGCCACGCAGAACAAGACGATGAAGAAGCTGATCCTGGCGTAGTAGTTGTCGTAGGCGAAGAGGCCCGTGGCCCGGCCCTCGGCGACGCTCTGAGAAATCACCGACGAGAAAGCGATCTGGATGAGCGATGGGAACGCATAGAGCCCGAGCAGGATGAACGGCGCGGCCTTCGCCGTCATGGGCCGCCCGAAGCCCCAAACGCCCCGCATGCTCTCGACATACAGCGACCAGGCCGCGTACCAGCGCCCGCGGCGCTTGCCTTCGTAATGGCGGTAGCCGAGGTCGTAGATATTCCCGGCCGGAACAACGGCCCGGTTCTGGGCGCTCATTGCGCGCTCCCGGCTACCGGAACGGCGTCCCGGAACAGGTCCTCGAGGCGGCGCCGCTCTTGTTCTATTCGAATGAGCGGCAACTCGAGATCCGCGACGGTGTCGCGCACGGCGTCGTACAGAGCCTCGTCCTCCAGAGCAACGAGAACGCAGCTCTCCTCCGCTCGCGTCTTGAAGCCGCGTCCGGCGAGAGCGGCGGCGAGTCGATCGGCGCCTTCCTCGACCTCGACCGCGAGGACCGGCGTGCGGGCGGTGAAGGTGGTTATCGGCGCCGCCCTCAACAGCCGGCCGGCATCCACGGCCAGCAGGTAACTGCATACCTGCTCGATTTCC
>DATCGV010000116.1:0-20562 GCA_036508755.1 Candidatus Limnocylindrales bacterium
AGGCGGACCCGCGCGTGACCCGAGTCGAGGGCATGGTCGACGTCGATCCGCGGATCAGCCTGGCGCAATACCAGCTGCTCTACTCCGCGCCCACAGGCCCGGCGGACAGGTTCGTGGCCCAGACCCTCGCGGCGAGCGCCAGGGGCGACCTTGCCGCGTTCACCGTTTACACGCCGTACGGACCCAATCGTGCGGAAGGGCAGCAGCTCGTCGCCGACATGCGCACACCGGGCTCGAGCGTCGCGCCGCCGCCGGGCCTCAGTGTCCTGGTGGGCGGCGGCGCGGCCGAGGTACGCGACGTCGTCCAACGAATTGCCGCGGACTTCCCGCGCAGCGCTGCGTTCATCCTGATCGCGACTTACCTCGTGCTCTTCGTGCTGCTGCGCTCGGTCGTGCTGCCGGCCAAGGCGCTGATCGTCAACGCGCTATCGATCACGGCCAGCTTTGGCGCGCTCGTGTGGATCTTCCAGGACGGCAACCTGTCAGCCCTGTTGGGCTTCGCGCCGCTCGGCTTCGTCGAGACGACGTTGCCGGTGATCCTGTTCTGCGTCCTGTTCGGGCTGTCGATGGACTACGAGGTCTTCCTCCTGTCGCGCATGAAGGAGGTCTGGGACAAGACTGGCGACAACCGCGAGGCAGTCATCCGGGGCATGGAGCGATCGGGCCGGATCGTCAGTTCGGCCGCCCTGATCGTCGTCGTGGTCGCGGGCTCGTTCGCCTTCGCCGACATCGTGCTCATCAAGGCTCTCGGCCTTGGCGTGGCGATCGCGGTCGCGCTCGACGCCACCCTCGTGCGCGGCCTCCTCGTGCCGTCGGCGATGCGCCTGCTCGGACGGGTTAACTGGTGGATGCCCGCGCGCCTCAAGCGGCTGCTTCCGCCGATCGCGGTCGCGCTCGTCGCCGTGCTGTTGGTCGGTTGCTCGCCCTCCGGCCAGCTCCTCGCCAACCCGCTGCCCGCGACTCCGCGACCCGTTACGCCGGCACCGATTTCCAGCCAGCTGCCCGACCCACAACCGATCAGCCTGCCGCGCGACGAGGCGCCCCACGACCGACTGACCGAGTGGTGGTACTACACAGGCCACCTGGTCACGCAGGACGGGCGCAGGTTCGGCTTCGAATTCGTGATCTTCCGCGCCGAGCGCGGCGCGTTCCCGGTGACTTGGGCATCGCACCTCGCGCTCACGGATGAGCAGGGCAACCGATTTCTCTACGACCAGCGCTCCGAGATCGGGCCGCAGGTCGACATCGGCGGGCTCCTGAGTCAGAGCGGTGGCTTCAACCTCGAGATCCACGGCTCGACCGACAGCGGCGTCGTCGCCGATGACCACGCCTGGTCGATGAGCGGCATGGGCGGGCACGACTCGATCAGTGCGGCCACGTCCGACTTCGCGCTCGATCTCTCGCTGACGTCTGTCCGCTCGGCGCCGGTGCTCCACGACGGTGATGGCTGGGTCGACTTCGGCCCGGCCGGTGGCTCGTACTACTACTCCTGGCCGCGCATGGGCGCGGTCGGCTCACTCGTGCTCGACGGCGTGCCCATGTCGGTCACGGGAGAGAGCTGGTTCGACCATCAGTGGGGCGACTTCATTGCTGTCGGCGGCGGTGGCTGGGACTGGTTCGCGGCCAACCTGGCCGACGGCACGGACCTGACGCTGTCCCTCGTCCGTGCCGCAGACGGGTCGTTCCCGCTCGTCAACGGCACGTACGTCGCGGCCGACGGAACGGTGACCCATCTTCCGCAAGGTGCGTTCACGGTGACCGCGGACGGCACATGGACCAGTCCGAACTCGGGCGCGACCTACCCGGCGGGCTGGCAGATCTCCATTCCCTCGCACCAGCTGACGGTGACTTTGACGCCGACCGTTGCGGACCAGGAGCTTGACACGCGCGCCACGACCGGCGTCATCTACTGGGAAGGGTCACAACACGTAACGGCCTCGCGAAGTGGCCAGCCCCTGACCGGCGAGGCCTACGTCGAGCTCACCGGCTACGCCGGCTCGTCCGGATTCGCCCCCTCGCCCGCGCCGTCGCCCTAGCTCGACTCGTAGCGCCTCCATGGTTACGTCAGCGTCGGGCGGTTCGATAGCGACAGTGCCGGGGTGCGTCGCGTAGCTTGGCGCCGGGACTAGCGCTTGAAGCGCCAGTCCTCAGCACCCCACGTGCTGAGGAGTCGGTAGTGCGGCCAGTCAGACCATGCCGGCGGGGACTAACGCCCTGTTCCCTGCCGAAGTAACCCTGCAGATGCTACGGGTTGACGGTCACCCAGTAGCCGTCGAACTGGGGCGAATCGGGGTCGTCGAAGATGTGGAACGGCGCGCGGAACTGGTCGAAGGTCAGGCGCGAGTCGGGCGGCATGTCGAAGAAGCCCTTCTGCTCCTTGGGGTAGAGCGGCCCGAGCACGTAAACGTCCGTGATCTCGAAGTTGTTCGTGGCGGCTGGATCGGCCGTGGCATCAAAGCCGGACAGCACCCAAGCGTGGCGGCCGCCCATCACGAGTAGTCCAACGGGTTTGCCGGTTCGTCGGAGTGCCTTGACCGCGCGGCGAACTGCCTGGCGAAAGTTGGTCGACAGCACGGCGTGGTAGGTCCCACCGCCATCGAAATGGTTCAGGGCGTTGGCGAACCCCGTCGCGTCGGACCCGCCGGTGTCGCTGTTGGGGAAGCCATCGTGCTTCATGGCATAGGTGACGAGCGCCTTCTGGCGCGCGAGCGACGTGTTGGACGTGCCCCGGATGATGTTGAGCATCGCCTCTGATGAGGCCCCGACACACCACGTCCAGCGGTATTGGGTCGCGAACGTGCCCTGTCGGTACAGGTCGATGTGGTACGCCGTCTTGCCCTGTCCCGACGCAGCCGCGACATTCGTCGCGGGTACTCCGGACAGGCACAGCAGAGCTGTAAGCAAGGCGACGAGGCGCAGCGTCACTCGTGCCATATGTGTTCCTCCACAGCGGCCCGTCTCACGGCAGTCGGGCCGTCGGCACATTGTCGCTGGTGCGTGCGACCCCTACCGGACGAAAACGAAGCTGGCGACGAGCAGCGCGAGCACGGCCAGGGTGATGACCGCGTAGAGCGCATCGCGCTCGCGCCAGAAGCCTAGTGCCGTGACTGCGACACGGACAACGGGCGTGGCGATCAGCACGACGAGGCCAGCCTGGGCAAATGCGAGCGGTTGAAGGTCCGCAAGCCGAGACAGCAGGCCCGAGAAATCGGTAGCGTCAGCGGCCCGGAGCGCGGCACCGGTAAGCGAACCAGCCCAGCCGACGACGAACGATGCCGCGAAGCCAAGCGTGATGAGGACTGCGCTGACGATGACACCGATCGCCAGCACCAGCGACATCAGGCGCTCCAGGCGCGCATCGGTCATACGTTGACTCCCAGCCCGCGCAGCAGCGTCTCGAGGGCGATGGCCAGCAGGACGGGCACGAACACGAGGCGCACGTGACGGTTGGTCAGCCGTGGCAGCAGCCGCGCGCCGACGACGGCTCCGACGAGGATGCCCAGCGTCACCGGCGCGACGAGTCGAGCATCGACGTAGCCGCGGGCGACATAGATGCCGACCGACGCGGCCGCCGTGACTCCGATCATGAAGTTGCTCGTCGCCGAGCTGACCTTCATCGGCAGGCGCATCAGCCCGTCCATGGCAAGCACCTTGAGCGCGCCGGAGCCGATCCCGAGCAATCCCGAGATCACCCCCGCGACGGCCATCATCGCGAAGCCCGCGCTGACCCGCGTGGGTCGGTAGTCGATTTGGCGCTGGAGGCGCAGGCTGAAGTACTCGCCGCCGAGTCTCAATGGGTCGGGGGAGGCCGCGGGTGCCTCCGCGCCGGGTTCGTCGTTCAGTCGCGCCACCTGCATCGCGACCGAGATGAGCAGCACGATGCCCAGGGTCAGCAGCAGGATCTGCGCCGGCACATCCGGCGCGACGAGGGCACCGACGATTGCGCCGATGACGGTGGCGATCTGCAGGAACATCGCGATCCGGATGTTGGCCCAGCCATCACGCAGGAATGCGACCGCCGCTCCTGAGCTCGTGGCAATGACCGAGACGATGCTTGCGCCGGCCGCGACGTGGATATCGACGCCGAAGACCAGCGTCAGGACCGGGACGATGATCAGCCCGCCGCCGACGCCTCCGAGCGCGCCGAGCAGCCCGGCGGCGGCACTGACAACGAGCAGGACCAGGTCACCCGAAGCGCTCAGCGTCATCGACGCGGTGCGCGGCCCGTTGGCTCGGCTGCTTTACCAAACCTATCGGACACGGCAGGCGGCATTGGAAGGTCTCCTCGACCCCGGGGCGCGCAACTCGAACGCGGTGACGTGGAGACACTACGTGATGGACTGCCAATCGAGGTCGGCGTCGCGCGACGGCTCGCCGAAAAGCAGTTCTGTGTCCGACAGGCGTGGAATCTCGGCAGCCTGGGAAACGCCGAGCGGGCGGCTCAGCCTGTGATCAGCTCGGCGCCGTCGATACCCAGTACGTTGCCGCTCATCCAGTGCGTGCCTTCACCGGACAGCGTCACGATCGCCTGGGCCACGTCCTGGACCGTCGTCATGCGGCCCATCGGGTTGCCGTCGGTCGCGTACTTGATCAGCTGGTCGCGCTCAGGGATCTGCATCAGCGCCGGAGTCAGCGTCACCCCGGCGCGAATCGCGTTGACGGTCACGCCCGAGCCGTTGCGGGCGAATTCCATCGCCAGCTGCCGGCAGTGCGATTCGAGCGCCGACTTCGCCGCGCTCACCGCGCCGTAGCTCCCGACAACGCGCGAGGAGCCCTCGCTCGTCATCGCGTATATCTTCGAGCCCACACGGAACAGGCCGGCGCGCCAGACATCCTGCGCCCAGTACACGAGCGAGTGGGCCATGACGTCGAGCGTCATGTCCATGTTCTTGCGCGTGATGCCATCGTTCGGATCGGGCGTCAGGAAGGGCTTGAGCGTCCCGAACGCGAGCGAATGGAGCATTACCCGCACGTAGCCGTCGCGACCCTCGGCGCGGACCGCCTCTTTCAGGCCATCTATCACCTTCGCGCGCTGCTCGTCGTCCGCGGCGTTGCCGTTGAAGTAGAGCGCCTGTCGGCCCGCGGCGGCGATCTTCTCCTTGATCTCCTCAACGTGGGCCATGCCCTGGCGCCGGTCGAGGTGGACGCCACAGATGTTGTAGCCCGCGGCGGCCAACGCCAGCGCCGCCGCCTCGCCGAAGCCGCTGCTCGCGCCCAGAATTAACGCCCACGGCTGGCCTGGATGTGGCGTCTCTGGCATGGGTGGCGGATCTCCCTCGGTCGTGTGCAGCATCGTTCGCAGGTCCGGGCTGGCCGAGTCTAAACGCCCATTCGGCGCACGCTCCTATGATCCGCGCCATGCCGGATCGATTGACGCTTATGACCGTCCATGCCCACCCCGACGACGAAACGATCAGCACAGGCGGCGTGATGGCGCGCTACGCCGCAGAAGGCGTGCGCGTCGTCTGCGTGACGTGCACCGGCGGCGAGCACGGTGAGATCGTCGTGCCCGAGATGGACACGCCCGAAAACCACGCCAGGCTGGGCGAGATTCGCGCGGAGGAGCTGCGCCGCGCGCTGGCAGCGCTGGGTAACGTCGAGTCACGCAAGCTCGGCTACGTCGACAGCGGGATGATGGGCACGCCACAGAACGACGCGCCGGAGAGCTTCTGGCAGGCCGACTTCGACGGCGCGGTGGAGCGCCTGCTGAAGATCGTGCGCGAGGTTCGGCCGCAGGTCATGGTCGGCTACAACGACTTCGGCGGCTACGGCCATCCCGATCACATCCGCTCTGCGCTGATCGCCAAGGCCGCCTTCGAGCGCTCCGTGGCCGAGGACGGCGACGCGGCGCCGCTCAAGCTCTACGAGACCGCGATGAGCTTCCGACGCAACGAGACAATCGCCAAGCGGGCCGAGGAGCGCGGCGTGAAGTCGTGGTGGTCGCCGCCGGAGGACGAGACCGACGAGCAGCGCCAACAGCGCGAAGAGCACATGCGCAAGATGGCCGAGGCGACGGGTCCGGTAACGACTTCGGTCGACGTGCGCGACTACCTGGAGCGCAAGGGCAAGGCGCTGCGCGAGCACGTCACCCAGCTGACGCAGGACGGCTTCTTCCTTGCGTTCACGCTCGACGACTGGAAAGAGCTGATGCCCAACGAGGACTTCACGCTGCGCGTCTCGCGCCACGGCGTTCGCCTCCCGGAGGACGACCTCCTCGCCGGCCTGCGCTAGCCAGAATCGTTACTTCGGGGGCGTATTGCCGAAATCGGGCGGCGGGCTGCCACCCCAGTCGAGCTTGCCCGGCTCTGACTGCCACTTCATGACGTCGAACGCCCACTGACCGTCGGTGTTTGGATCGGCGAAGTTCGGCTGAGCGTCGACGTTCAACAGCGGGTGGACCCAGATCTGGGCGGGCTTGCTGCCATTCCAGGTCGTCTCGACCACGAGTCCCTGCAGCGTCGTCTGGCGGAAATTCTGGTCGAAGATGAAGTTGCCCATCGAGAGCATGGCCACGTGGCCGTTGTAGTCGTAGATGCCTCCGGGGAAGTGATTGTGCGATCCGATGACCATGTCGGCTCCGGCGTCGAACCACTCCCTGGCCAGCGCGAACTGGTAAGGGACGGGCTGCTCGTACTCGATGCCCCAGTGCGGGAAGACGATGATCACATCGACGCTGTTGCGGATCTGGTGGATCGTCTGGGTGACGCTGCCTTCCTTGCAGCTGTTCGTCCCGACCTGACCCGGCTTGGCCCAGTAGCCGGGATTCACGGCGTCGCAGGCGATGATGGCGACCTTCTCGCCGTCGATTTCGGTGATCACCGGCGCCGCTGCGGCCTGCGGACCGACACCTGCGCCGACGTGCAGGAGGCCGAGCTGGTCGAGCGTGGACATCGCCGTCGACAGGGCCTTGGCGCCGCCGTTCCTTGAATGGTTGTTGGCATTCGAGACGAGGTCGAAGCCGAAGTCCTTGACGACCTGGAGGTACGAAGGATCGGTCGTGAAGGTGAACCCCAGTGGGTGGAACGGCGCGTTCGGCAGTACCCCCGTCTCCAGATTGGCCATCGCAAAATCGGCCCCGGAAATCACCTTCTGCACCAGCCCGGCGTTGCCGGTCCGTGAGACGACCGGATACTGGTAGTTGAAGAACGAGCAGCACTTGATGCGATCGACCGTCGACGTGCCTCCGTTGAGCAGGTATGACGGACCCTTGCCCGAAGCCTCGACAGCCGTGCGCACGCCACGGTCGCCCATGATGTCGCCGGCCGACACAAGCACCCAGTTCTTGCTCTGATCCCACGTCGCGGACGACTGCACGGTCGCCGACAGCGGCCACTGAGAGATGTCCTTGATGCGCTGCTCGCCGAACAGGTTCGCGTTGTCGATACCCAGCGCGCGGACCTCGGGCTCAACGTCTGTTGCGCGCAGGAAGCCCAGGCCGCCGGCTTTGACCGCGGCAATCACGTCGGCGACGGCGCCCTGCTGGACGGTCGTGCCGAGAGTCACACCGGCCGCGGCCGCGATCGCCTGGGCGTCGTCGGTGGGCACCATGATCGTTGAGTACTTGTCGCTCGTGCCCTGGAGCGCGGCCTTGACCTGGTCCATGGTCATCGATGTCTGCGTCGACCAGAAGTTGATGACCGGGACGAAGGGCATCGAGACGGCGCCGGCCGGCGGCGGCGTGGGCGTAGGCGTCGGCGCTGGCGTGGCACCAGGCGAACTGCTCGGAGTCGGCGTCGGTCCGCTCACCGGCGCGCTCGCGGGCGGCGTGATGTTGGGCGGTGAGGTAGGCGCCCTCGTGCCGGTCGGCGATCCAACGGGTGTCGGCAGCGCGAAGGATCCGCCTGGTGCAGTAGTCGGTGGCGTCGACGAGCCGCATGCAGCGAAGACCAGGGCGACCACCGCGCTGATGACCAGCCGAATTGAGACCGATCCAGTTATGGCGGGGACCTCACGGACAACGAAGCAGCACAGTGACGAGACTGGCGGACCCGACCGGATTCGAACCGGCGATCTCCAGCGTGACAGGCTGGCATGTTTGGCCGCTACACCACGGGTCCGCGCAGGTGGCTGAGCATAGCAGCGACGGACCGACCCGCGATTATCGGGTTGAAACCTATACTCGGCTCCCGATGCCCGACCACGTGATCGACCTGCGTTCAGACACCGTCACGAAGCCCACGGCCGAGATGCGCCGCGCGATGGCCGAGGCGGAGGTCGGCGACGACGTTTTCGGCGACGACCCAACCGTCATCGCCCTCGAGGAGCGCGCCGCGCAGATAACCGGCAAAGAGGCAGCGCTCTTCGTCGCGAGCGGAACGATGGGCAACCTTGTTTCGCTCATGGCCCAGGTGCCGCGCGGCGGCGAGATCATCGCCGGCGAGGGCAACCACTCGTTCGCCCATGAGGCGGCCAATCATGCGGTCGTGGTTGGCGCCGGCATGCGCCTGCTGCCGTGGGACGAGAACGGGCGTATGAGCCTGGACCAGATCCGTGGCGCGTTCCGCAACCCGAACGACGTGCACGAGCCTCTGACGTCGCTTGTCGCGCTCGAGAACACGCACTCGGACTCGATGGCCCAGCCCCTCCCCGCCGAGTACATCGCGGACGTTGCGCGCGTCGCGCACGAAGGCGGCGTTCCACTGCACGTGGATGGAGCACGGATCTTCAACGCCGCCGTGGCCCTGGCCACGCCCGTCAGCCACCTGCTCGAGCACGCCGATTCGGCCAGCTTCTGCCTGTCAAAGGGCCTCGCCTGCCCGGTCGGCTCGCTCGTCGTCGGCTCGCGCGAGTTGATCTGGCGCGCGCGCAGGGCACGCAAGCTGATCGGCGGCGGCATGCGCCAGGTCGGCGTACTTGCCGCGCCCGGACTGATCGCCCTGCGCGACGGCCCGACCGGGATGATCGACCGCCTCGCCGACGACCATGCCAACGCCCGACGCCTGGCGCAGGGCATCGCTGATCTGCCGGGCATCGTCGGCCTCGATCCGGCCCGGGTGCGGACGAACTTCGTGCTCTTCGAGCTGTCACGCGGCGAGCTGCGCATTCGTTTTCTTGAGGAGCTCACCGCGCAGGGCGTGCTGATGATCGATTACCCCGGCAGCAACAAGGTCCGTGCCGTGACCCATTACGGCATCGAGGAGGCCGACATAGACGCCGCGATCGACGCCACCCGCCGCGCTCTGGCGACGGTTGGCCTCGCACCGACTGTCTCTGTCGCTGCCGTCGCCGCCGGTGTCTGACACGCAGGGCGCGGGGGCGCGCGACGCGCGGACCGCCCGCCCGCCGGCCACCGAGGCGGACAAGCGGCTCGACGCCCTGGCGAGCTCCCGCTTCGCCGACGTGACGGCGCGCCATCCCGTATTCGCCACGTTCCTTGGCCTGACCGAGCACGACGACGAGCTGGGCGACGGCAGTCGCGCTGCGATCCTCGACGATGCCGCGGCCGCCCATCGCTTCGTCACCGACCTCGAGGCGCTGGACCCGGCGCAGCTGTCGCCCTACTGGGCCATTGAGCGCGAGCTGGCGCTCTTCGCGACGCGGCGCGAGATCTTCGATATCGAGGTCCATCGGGTCTGGGAGCGCCGCGTGTCGGCGACGGACGAGATCGGCGATGGCGCCTTCCTGCTCCTGGCGCGCGGCGGGCGGCCGCTCGCCGACCGCCTCGATTCGATTGCCGCGCGGCTCGAGAAAGCACCGCGCCACATCGAGCAGCAGAAGAGCAGACTGGGCGAGCGGCCGCCGGTGAAGCTCTGGAATGAGATGGAGCTCGAGGCGATCGAGTCGATGCCGTCACTGTTCGGAGAGGTGACCGCCGCAGCCGTCAAGCAGTTCGGCGACGCCAGCCCGCAAGCGGCGCGAATTCGGCGCGCCTCGGAGGAGGCCAACTCCGCGCTGGCCGAGTACGGCAGCTGGCTGCGTGGGCAGCTGGCGCACGCGACCGACGACTTTGCCCTGGGCACTGCCGACTACGACGCGCTGATCAAGCTGCGCGCCTTCGACGGCCTGTCGACCGACGACATCCTCGAGATCGGCGAGCAGCAGCTCGCCGAGAACCGTTCGTCACGCGCCGCCCTGGCCAAGGAGATCGACGCGGGCGCGACGGAACAGGAGGTCGTCAACCGAATCAAGTCGGATCATCCGGTCGACTTCGACGCCGCGCTCGTCGAGTACCGCTCGGCAATGGACGCAGCGCGCCAGTTCGTGATCGACTACGACATCGCGACGTTGCCCCTGAGCGACCACCTCGACGTCATCGCGACGCCCGAGTACCTGCGCAACGTGATGCCCTTCGCGGCCTACTTCGCACCGCCCAAGTTCGCCTCTGGGGCCGAGCAGAAGGGTGTCTACATCGTCACGCCTTCGGTCGACGGCGAGTCGGGCGCGATGCGCGAGCACAACCACGCCTCGATCTTCAACACGTCGATCCACGAGGCGTACCCCGGGCATCACCTTCAGCTGTCGATCGCGAACGAGCATCCCAGCTTGGTGCGCCTGCTCGTCGACGCGCCCGAATTCGTCGAGGGCTGGGGCATGTACTCGGAGCTGATGATGCGCGAGGAGGGCTTCGACACCGCGCCCGAGCACCGTGTGATGATGCATACCGACGCCATCTGGCGCGCTTGCCGGATCATCCTCGACATCAAGCTCCACCGCGGGCAGATAGGCGTCAACGAGGCGACCGACTTCATGGTCGAGCAGACCGGCTTCGAACGCGCCAACGCCGCCGCCGAGGTCAACCGCTACACCTACACGCCGACCTACCAGCTGTCATACCTGCTTGGGCGGGTGCTCCTGTTCCGGCTGCGCGAGGACGAGAAGCGCAGGCTCGGACCGAAGTTCTCACTCGGCCGTTTCCACGACGCGATGCTCACGCAGGGCAGCCTGCCGGTCAGCTTCCAGCGCCGACTGCTCGCCGCGGACGCCAGTTGAAGATCATCCCGAGCATCGACCTCCAGGCAGGTCGCTCGCGCCTGGTGTTGTGGCCAGGTGCGGCCACCGGCGAAGGCTCGCCGACCGACCGCCCGGACAGGATCGCGCAGTACTTCGTTGGCACCGGCGCGCCGCTGCTCCATCTCGTCGATCTCGATGGCGCGCAGCGCGGCGCGCCGGCCAACACGGACGCCGTGCAGCGCATCTCGCGCGCCGTGGCCGTGCCGCTCCAGCTTGCCGGCGGCGTCGATGGCCCCGAGCAGATCGAGCTTGCGTTTGCGTGCGGCGCGACGCGCGTCGTCGTGCCGCTGTGGGCCGTGGCCGAGGATGTGTCGGTGCTGCGCGCCTGTCTGCGCGTCGCCGGTGACTGGCTGGCTGTCGGTGTCGACGCGCGGCCGGACAGGCTCGCGGCATATCCGTGGCATGGCCCGCCGCCGTCGTTCGCGGACCTCGTCGCGATGGTCGCGTCGGAGGGTGTCCGCCGGCTGGTCGTTTCGCACTGGTCGCCTGATGCCGTAGACGGGGTCGCGCGTGACATCCACGCCAACGATCTCGAGCTGCAGCTCGCCGGCGGCGCGACTGACAGTGCCGGGGTCGACGCCGCGCGCGCCGCCGGCGCCGACGCCTTGATCCTGGGTGAGGCACTCTTCACGGGCGCGATCGACTACCAGAGCGCAATGCAAGGGGTGACAGTCAATGGCTGAGGAGCACCATGGCTAAGCGGCGCCGGACCGTAACGCGCAGCCACGCGCCGTCGGCAGGCAACTTCCGACCCGGATTCTCGCGCGGCTCCTCCGGGCCGGGCGGGCGCGGCACGCTTGCGCCACCGTCAGCGCGACGCAACAACAACACGCTGCTGCTGATTTCCGCGGCCGTGGCCGCGGTGGTCGTGATCGGTGGCCTGCTCTATCTCTATGGAAACTCGGGCTCGCCGGGCGCTTCGCCGTCGCCCTCGCCCGTCGCCGTCCATACACCGACGACGACGATCAACGCGGCCGCGATACACGCACCGAGCGCCACGCCGCTGGCCAGTCCGCCGACGTCGCCCGGTGGGGACGGCACGACCGCGACGATCCAGACCGACCTGGGCACGATCACGTTCCAGATCTACAACCAGTCCGCTCCGGTTGCGTCTCAGAACTTCATCAACCTCGCCGATGCTGGCTTCTACAACGGCCTGACCTTCCACCGCATCGTGCCCGGCTTCGTCATCCAGGGCGGCGACCCGGCCGGCAACGGCTCGGGCGGCCCGGGCTACACGATCCCAGACGAGCCGGTCGTGGGCAACTACACGCGCGGCATTGTGGCCATGGCAAGGACGACTGACCCGAACTCGGCAGGTTCGCAGTTCTTCATAGTGCTCGACGATTCGGTCGCCCAGTCGCTGCCCAAATCGGGCGGCTACGTGATCTTCGGCAAGGTCACGTCGGGCCTGGATGTGGTCGACCAGATCGCCGCGACGCCGAACTCAGGCTCGCCGAATAACGCCGCGCTGGACCCCGTGTACATGAACCTGGTCACGATCCAGCCTGGTGCCCCGGCATCGCCGCCACCGGCGACAGGTTCGCCGACGGCCACCGGTTCGCCACCGCCCACGAGCGGAACCTCCGCGCCCGCGAGCGGGTCCGCGGCTCCTGCGACCGCGTCTCCGACGCCGAATCCGAGCGACGTGTGAGAGATAACGGAATATTAACTATGCACTCTGCATAACCCCTTGAGTCCCTTGAAGGGGTCAGGTAAACTTCCCATTGGATGTCGCCTCGCGCGGCATGTGCTGCCCCAGGCGCAAGGTCATGGGTAGGTTGGGTTAGGGTAGCCGGTGCAGCCGGCGTGATAGATGCCCTTGTGGCGTGGCAGGTACAGGCGACTTCGGTCGTCGGTTCGGCCGGGACAGTGCAGCGACCCCTCTTCGGAGGGGTCGCTTCGTTTCTACGCGAGTTTCCGGGAGACTCGATGCGGCGTTGCCGAGTGCGCGCGCTTCGGTCGCTTGGCGGCGCCTTCGCCTGACGCCTCCCGATCACTGGCTGGCGTCATTGCTTGCCTTGGTCCCAGGCGCCGAGGGCGCGGCGCAGGGACTGGGATTCGTCGGTGGTCACGGACGGGCAGGCGCCGCGCCGCGCGAGCTCGTCGAGCGCAAGCAGCACCGCGCCGGCGACCGGCGGCGAGTCGAGGTGCACGAATCTGGCGCGCGGCGCGGCGCCCAATAGCCCTTGATGCAGTCTCTCGTAGAACGCCTCGTCGCGCGTCCGGAAGACGCCGCCGGCGAGCACGACCTCGACGTCGAGGCGCGTCAGATGAAGCCGTCTGATCAGCGCGCCGGCCATGCCCGCCAGCTCGTCCGCCAGGCGGTCGATGATCGCCCTCGCGACCGCGTCGCGGGCCGCTGCCTGCTCGAACACGAGCGGTGCCAGACTGCTGATGCGCGACTCCGGGATGAGCCCGAAGTAGAACGCTCGCGTCATCGCCGCGGCCGTCTTGAGGCCAAAGTACTGCGGCACGGCCTGCTCGAGACTCGTGTGCGGGCCGCGGCCGTCGCTGCCACGGACCGCGGCCTGGAGTGCGGCCATCGCGATTCCGCCGCCGCCGCCCCAGTCACCTGCGATATCGCCGATGCCCGGGAAACGTGCCTGACGACCATTGGGAGCAACGGCGGCGGCGTTGATGCCCTGGCCGCAGACAAGACCCACTCCCCAGCCGCTTGAAGCGCCCGCGCGTAACGCTGCGAACGTGTCGTTGAGCACGACAACGTCACGGCCAAGCTCGAGCCGCGTGATTGCCCGCTCGAGCAGGCGCACGTCTTCGGGATAGTCGGCGCCGGCGAGCGTGCCCACGACGATGTCGGGTTTCGAGACAGCGCCGGAGACCTTCATGAGTCGCGCGGCGAGCTCGCCCAGGCGCGCCATGCCTGCGTCCAGGCCCACGGCCTGATGCGACACGGTCGGCCCGCGCACTGCCCCGAGCAGTCGGCCGCGCGCGTCAACGAGCGCGAGATCTACCTTCGAGTTGCCGCCGTCGATGCCAAGGACGAGCGGCTCGCGATTAGCCGCGCCCGTCACCCCGGTCCGTTGTCCCATCCCGCGCGCGACGGTAGCGCGTCGAGAGCGTCCACGGTCACGAAAATTGCGCCGTTGTCGCGCAGCTCATCGACGATCCGCGCCACGGCCTGAGGATTTGGCGCCGGCCAGCCGTGCATGAGCACGATCGACCCGTCGCCATGCTCCACCACCCCGTCGATAACGCGGCGTGCAACGCCAGTGGCGCCGCCCGATGCCCAGTCGCGCGAATCGACGTTCCAGCCGACATTGCGATAGCCGAGCGTGCGCAGCTGATCGAGCACGGCCGTGCCGCGATCGAGCGCACCGAACGGGCAGCGGAACCACGGCCGCGGATCGACACCGGTGATATCGAGGATCGCTCTCGTCGCCGACTGAACATCGGATGTCAGGCCACGCCGCGTCAGCATCGGCATCCGCGCGTGGAAGTGCGAATGGCAGCCGATCACGTGCCCGGCGCCCGCAATCGTCCGAGCCAGATCCGGATAGGCCTGCGCCCAGCGACCCTGGATGAACATCGTCGCCTGCACATCGCGCGCGGCGAGCGCCTCCAGGATGTCCTCGGTCACCCCGGTCCTGGTCGGTCGGTCGGGATGCTCGACATCGATCGTCAGCGCCACGCGGAGCACGGCGTCAGCGCTCGACGCCAGTGATCACGATGCCGCGCGTGAACACGCGCTGGAACAGGATGTAGACCACGACCGGGACGACGAGCGTCATCAGCGTCCCTGCCTGGAGGAGCGACGGCTCACGGCTGTGGATGCCGTTGAAGCGCTGCAGGCCAACGGCCAGCGGCTGGAGCTCGGGCTGCGTGGTCAAGTAGATGAGCGGCTCGAAGAAGTTGTTCCATGAGTAGACGAAGTGGAAGATGCCGACCGCGATGATCACCGGCCACGCCTGGGGGATGATGACCGAGACGAGCGTCCGGAACGGACCCGCGCCGTCCATCGCCGCGGCCTCGTCCAGTTCGCGCGGCAGGGTCATGAAGTACTGGCGCATCAGGAACACGTCGTAGGCGTTGGCAAAGAAGGCCGGTACGAGGAGCGGCGCCCACGCGATGGCCGGGTTCGAGCTGCCGATCACGCCCAGGGCGCGCCACACCGCGTACGTCGGGATCGTAGTCACGATCGTCGGCAGGAAGATCGTCGACAACAGGAGCAGGAAGAGAACGTTGCGGCCGGGGAACCTGAAACGCGCGAAGCCGTACGCCACGAGCGTGCACGAGAGAAGGACGCCGATCATCCCGACGATGGCGATGACGACGGTGTTGAACAGCAGGCGCGGGAATTCGAGCAGGTCCCAGACCTGGCCAAAGTTCTCCAGGTGCGGCGAGAAGACCCACGCTCTGGGCAGTGAGCGCCAGGAGCCCTGCCAGGTGACGGTGCCCGCGTCGGGATTGGCCGGATCGACGAAGACGCTGCTCGTCCGCCCGGGCGTGACGAGCGCGAGCTGCTCGTCTTCGCCGTTGATGGTGACCACGTAGACGTCGAGCGTCCGGCCGTTGTAGTCGTACGTCTGCGGGTCGGCCGGCCAGAGTGGCGCACCGAGCTGCGTGATCTGGTCGCGCGACTTCAACGCGAGCGACGCGGACTGGAGCAGTGGCGAGAGGAAGGCCGCGACCGCGCACGTGGCGAGGAGCGTCAACAGGAACGACCGAGACATGTTGCGCAGGCGCGGCCCGAGCGGACGCGAGCGCCTGACGGCACCAGGTTCGCCCGGCGTGACGGTCGCCGTCGCGCTGGTCACTCGCGCTCTCCGGCGTAGTAGACCCACTTACGGGCCGAGGCGAAGAGCGCCAAGGTCAGCAGGAGGGTCACCACGAAGAGCAGCCAAGCGAGGGTCGCGCCGTACGACATGCGCTGGAAGGTGAAGAAGTTCTTGTAGATGTAGAGGTTGAGGAAGTAGGTCGTGCCGCCCGGCTCACCGGTGCCGTTCTTGAGCACGAACGGCACGAGGAAGTACTGCATGACCTCGACCACGCCCAGCGTCAGCGAATAGAAGATGACCGGTGACATGAGCGGCAGCGTCACGTGGCGCATCGCGGCCCACCAGCCGCCACCGTCGATCTTGGCCGCGTCGTACAGCTCGGTCGGAACGTTGCGCAGGCCGGCGAGGTTGATGATCACGGCGCCGCCGATGCCCCACAGGCCGACGAGGACGAGCCCGGGATAGATCCACGTCGGATCGTTCAGCCAGTCGGGCGGGTTCTGGATGCCGATCGCCCTGAGGCCCTCGTTGAGCCAGCCGGTGTCGGGAAGCAGCGTGTTCTGCCAGATCAGCACGCCGGCCACGAAGGGCACGACATAGGGCAGGAAGACCAGTACGCGGAACAGGCTCGCGCCGCGCAGGCTGGGGCTGTTGAGCATGACCGCGACGGTGAACGGCACGATCAGGGTCACCGGCAGCCAGAGCGCGGCGAAGGTGAACGTGACGCGCAGCGACGCCCAGACCTGTGGGTCGGCAAGCAGGTCCTGGTAGTTCTTCAAGCCGACGAACGCGAACGGCGCCGACGACGACAGGTTCAGGTTGGTGAACGAGAAGATGAGCGTGGCCAGCGTGGGCAGGAACGTGAAGAGCACGAAGCCGATCAGCCACGGCGAGATGAAGAGCAGCCCCCAGAGCGCCTCGCGGCGCTCCAGGGGCTTGAGCTTGCGCAGGCGAGGACGGGAGACCCGAGCGCGTTGAGCGATCGCCAGACCGGCCATCCGTTCGGCTCCGCCTCGCCCGCTTTGACTACTTGTTCCAGATCGTCTGCAGATCCTGTTGCATCTGCTGGATCTGCTGGCTCATGTCAAGCCCCTGGGTCGTATCCCAGCGCGTGGCATACGTGTTGATCTGGCTGACCGACTCGTTGTACGTGTTCTCGCCCGACTTGTTGAGCGGGAGCGGCGACTCGAAGTTCGGAACGTCGGCATGGTCGATACCGTCGATCGCGACCTGCCAGTCGACTGGCTTCTGAAGGGTGAAGCCTGACGACAGCGTGTCGAAGAACGACTGACGGAGATCTTCACGCGCCGGCATGGCCCCATAGACCTGGGTCAGCTTTCCGGCGGCGTCACCGAGCAGGTACTGAAGGACGGTGAACGCTGCGTCCGGATTCTTGGTGTCCTTCCAGATCCGGAACGTGTCGGCATTGAATGCCGCCGTCTGCGGGCCGTTGTTGGCGGGGATCGCGGCGATATCCCAGTTGTCACCCGCACCGCTTAAGCAGTACGTCGACCACAGGAAGTTCTCGGCCATCGCGACCTTGCCGTCGCAGAACGGGACGCCGTCGGGATTCCAGACGGTCAGGTCGTTGAAGTGAGAGCCATCCATGATGAAGTGGTCCTTGAACATGCCGTCGTAGTACCACTTCCAGGCGGCCGCCCATTGAGCGGGAATCTGCGCTGAGCCGTCCGATCCGACGAGGGAACCGGCGCCCCAATAGGCACCCATCCCGCGCAGGTCGTCGCGCTGTTGCTCGAATCCGTACTGGGCAATGTTGGTCGGGTCGAAGCCCGCCTGCGTCGCGTCCTTGTTGTTCGTGTCGACCGTGAGCAGCATCGCCAGCACGCGTGCGGTGTTGTAGTCCCACGGGACGGCGGTGCCGTCACTGACGTTGAGCGCCGCGGCGGCCGTTCCGATCGCGACGTAGTTGTCGCCGTACTTATGCGGCGGCTCGTTGATGCCGATCTCGGCAAACGCGCCGCGCTGGTAGTAGAGCTCCGACGGATAGATCGCGAACGGCAGACCCTCCTGGTGGTCACCGACCTTGAAGAAGTCGATCGTCGAGCTCTCGAACTGGCTCAGGTCGAAGCCGGTCTTTTGGATCTCCGGGGTCAAATCGAGCCAGTGGCCGGAGAACGCGTTCGCACCACCGAAGCCAACCGGGCCGACGATGTCGGGCGGGTTGCCGCCGGCGATCTCAGTCGCCAGCGTGTCGTAGGCCTGGGCATAGACAACGAACTCGCCCTGGATCTGGATGTCGCTGTGCGAGGCGTTGAAGTCGTTGATCACCTTCGTCTCGACCGTGACCTGCTCCGGCGCGTCGCCCGCGCCAAGACAGCAATACCAGCGCACGACCTTCACGCCGGGCGCGACCGACTGCGGCGCGACGATGACCGGCGTCGGCGCGGGAGTCACCGACGGCTCGGGACCAGTCGACGCTTGCTCGCTCGGCGGCGCAACCGTGCCGGGCACGGCTGACTGAGTGGCCTGTTGGGTCGGGGCGGGCGCGGTCGGAGTTACCGCCGGCGCGCTCTGTGGGGCCGGCGTTGCGTGCGTTGTCGCCGCCGGCGCCGTTGCCGTTGGTGTGCTCGTGCCGCCGCACGCCGCCACCATGACGACGACAACGGCAAGAACTGTGGATCGAAGCCAAGTTCTGTTCATTGGTCTCCTCCTCGCTCTGTCGCAGTCACTGGAATCGGCTGGACGGTGGACGCTGTTCGCCTCCCTTCGGGTCGTTGCCGGCCCCGTTCACGAACGACCCTGACGTTGCGCTCGACGTAGTAGCGGGTCTTGTCGCCGCGCACGAACGTGCGCGAGAACTCGACCGCGCTGCCGTCCGCGGCGAACGCGACGCCTTCGATGACGAGCGCAGGTGTGCGCGCTTTGCCCTTCAGCAGTTCGGCCTCGCGCGCCTGAAGCAGGACCGGCTCGAACGTCTCGCGCGCGCGCACCACGTAGATGCCGTAGCGGTCTTCGAGCAGCTTGTAGAGCGAACCACTTTCGAGATCACTGGCCAGCAATCCGGGCAGGCGCTCACCAGGCAGGTGGACCTGCTCGAGGAGCATCGGCTCGCCGCCGGCAAGCCTCAGCCGCTCGACGAAGAACGTCGGTGAGCCTGGCTCGATGCCCAGCGCCGTGGCTACCCGCTCGGTCGCCTTCTGCGGCCTGGAGCTGATGAGACGCGTACGCGGATCGAGCCCGCGCGTCTGCATCTCTTCGGTGAACGAAAGCGGATCGTCCAGATCACGATCGATCCGTGTCGCGATGACGAACGTGCCTCGGCCGCGCGTGCGCTCCAGCCGGCCTTCGCGCGCGAGCTCATCGAGCGCGCGGCGCACGGTGATCAGGCTGACGCCGTACTCGCGGGCCAGCTCGCGCTCCGGCGCAACACGGTGGTCGACTGGCCAGCGGCCATCGTCGATCATCGCGCGCAGGTCGAGGTAGACCTGGTGGTAAAACGGAATGGGCCCGAGCTCCAGTTTGAAGCGAGCCAACTCGTATCCTCCACGCGAGCGGTCGTTGTTGTGCGGCCAAGCCCTTGACCGCGATTGATCATATGCTTATAAACAATACGTCCAGCCGTTGTCAAGCGGGGAAACCGACATGGGAACCAAGATCGCGGTCGTCGGTGGCGGTAGCACGTACACGCCCGAGCTGGTCGACGGCATCGCGCGCCGTTCGACTCGCCTGACCGCGGATGAGCTCGTCCTGTTCGACATCGACCGCGAGCGGCTCGACATCGTCGGCGGCCTCGCTCAGCGCATGCTCAAGCGCGGCGGCTGGCCCGGCCGGCTTACGCTCACGACGAGGCGCGCGGAAGCCCTCGACGGCGCCGACTTCGTGCTCATCCAGCTCCGCGTCGGCGGCCAGCAGGCACGGCTCGTCGACGAGACGCTGCCCAACAGCTTCGGCACGATCGGACAGGAGACGACGGGTCCGGGTGGCTTTGCCAAGGCCCTCAGGACCGTGCCGGTGCTGCTCGAGATCGCACAGGAGGTGGCGCACCGTTCGGCCCCAGGAGCGTGGATCGTCGACTTCACCAACCCGGTCGGCATCGCGACGCGAGCGCTGCTCGACGAGGGTCACCGAGCGATCGGACTGTGCAACGTAGCCATTGGACTGCAGCGGCGTTTCGCGGAGCAGTTCGGTGTCGATGCGGACGACGTCGAGCTCGAGCACGTTGGCCTCAACCACCTGTCGTGGGAGCGCGCCGTGCGCGTCAAGGGCGTGGATCGATTGCCCGAGCTCGTGGACAGTGATCCCGCAGGCCTCGGCGAGATGGTCGGTGTCCCGGGCGGCATAGTCAGCGCGCAGCGCGCTCTGCCCTCGTACTACCTGCGCTACTACTACTGCCAGGGCGAGGTGCTGGCCGAGCAGCGCGACGGACACCATCGGGCCGAAGAGGTGATGCAGATCGAGCACGACCTGCTCGAGATGTACCGCGACCCGTCGCTCGACACGAAGCCGGAGCTGCTCGAGCACCGCGGCGGCGCGTTCTATTCGGAGGCCGCGGCGCAGCTGATCGCATCGCTCCATGACGGCCGCGGTGACATCCAGGTTGTCGACACCTACAACCGCGGCGCGCTGCCGGACCTGCCCACAGACGTCGTGGTCGAGGTGCCCGCACGCATCACACGCGACGGCGCAGCGCCGCTGGCGCAGGCGCCGCTGGCGCCCGATATGCACGGCCTCGTGGAGAGCGCGCGCGCATATGAGGAGCTGACCATCGCCGCGGCAAAGTCAGGCGATCGGGTGCTCGCCCTGCGCGCTCTCGCGGCCAACCCGCTCGTCCCTGATTGGCCCACGGCCGGAGCGCTGCTGGCCGCACTGCTCGAGGCGAACAAGACGCACCTGCCCCGATTCTTCCCACAGG
>DATCGV010000117.1:0-38342 GCA_036508755.1 Candidatus Limnocylindrales bacterium
GTACCGAATGGGATCAGCGCACCTGTCTCGACGAACGTCCGCAGCGGAAACGTGTTCTCCGATCGTCGGCCCCAGCCCAGGCGCTGCTGCTCGGCATCGCTGCGCAGGTGGACGGGCTGGACTGACGCCGCGATGCCCAGCGCCCCGAAGCGCGGCTGGTCGGCCGGATCGACCAGCTGGGCGTGCTCAATGCGCGGTCGGAGCGGCGACGCCACCCGCGGCGTCTGGGCAAGGACGTCGAGCGCCATGCGCACCGCGGCGTCACCGATCGCGTGCACCTCGCCCACGATGCCGCCGCGCGCTGCGCGACGCAGGAGATCGCGCAGCTCATCCGCATCCGTCACGACCATACCGGTCGGTCCGCCCGTGGGTGGGTTCGCCTCCGCATCGTCGTACGGCGCGAGCAGAGCTGCGCTGCGCGAACCGAGCGATCCGTCGACGAACAGCTTCAGCCAACCCGTCGTGTAGCGGCCGACTCCCTCACCACTGCGCAGGCCGAGCTCCAGCGCGCGATCAAGCTGCGGATCACGGATGCAACCATGAACACGCAACGGCAATCTCCCCTCCACCGCCAGGTCGCGGTAGAAGAGCGGGCCGCGCTTGATCACGCGATTGTCATCAAGCTCACCCGGGTCGTGGCAGCCAGTCACGCCCAGCCCCGCGAGCCGCGCCGCGACCGAGACCAGTCCGGACTCCAGCTCGTCGCGCGTCGGATCAGGGATGAATTCGTCGACAAGCCCCGCCGACGCCTCGTGCAGGATTCCGCTCGCTCGCCCGGCCGAGCCCCGGCGCACCAGCGAACCCGCCGCGTCCCCACGGGCTCCATCCAGCCCGGCCCTCCGGATCGCCGCGTGGCTGACCCAGCGCGAGTGGTGATCGTGGGCGTACAGCGCAACCAGCCGCCCGGGCGCGACCGTCTCAAGCATGTCGGCATCAGGCCAGCCGCCCAGGGCATGCGCCGACCAGCCGTGGCCCAGCAGCCAGCCGTCGATGTTGCCCCGCGCGACCCGCTCGCGGTGAGCGCGAGCGATCGCCGCGAGCGCGCCCGGCAGGTCCAGCCCGCTGAGATCGAGCTGCGCCTCGGCCACGACGAGCGCCATCAGGTGCAGGTGCGCATCGGTGATGCCCGGCAGCACAACAACGTCGTCCGGTAGCCGCGACCACTGCGTCGCGGGCGACGCCAGCGCACCGACCTCCGATTCATCGCCCACTCCGATCACGCGACCGCCCGCGATCGCAAGCGCCGACTGCCAGCCCCAGCCGGATTCTGTGGCGAGGGTTGCGACGCGACCGACGATCACGCGCTCGGCGCGCGGCGTTTTGGAGCTCACTGCCCCAGCAGCGCGACGAGGCCGGCGCGATCCAGGCGGGCTGCAAGGCCGAGTGCGAGCGCGACGCGCGACTTGGGACCGTCGAAGGCCGACAGGATCGCGCCCGCGCGCTGCCAGGTCGCGCCGCCGCCGGGGAAGGCATAGAGCGGCGCGACCACGCCCTTGGCGCAACGCGTCGTCAGAACCACGGTCGTTCCGTCGGCCATGAGCTCCGTCGCGGCGGCAAGCAGGTCCGCCGACGTATTTCCGGACCCGGTCGCCGCGACGACCAGGCCGCGTGGGTGGCTGTGTGAGAGGCCGCGCACGATCGATCCGTCCATGCCCACGACGGCGGTGACCAGCTGGATGTCGTCGACCGCCTCGTCGGGGATCGCCGGCAGCGTCGGCCGCCTCGTCCGGCGCGACTCGATCACCACGCAGCCATTGACCACGCGCGCCATCGGTTCGCCTTCGCGTGGCTGGAACGTGTCCAGCGCGGTGGTGTCGGTCTTGACCACCTGGTCGGCGCCGACGACGAGGCCGTCGAGCACGACGCTCACGCCGGTGCCGCGCAGCTCGGCCGAGACCGCGCAGCGCACCGCGTCGGCGAGGTTGCGTGGCCCGTCGTAGTCCGTGGCTGAAGAGTCGCGCATCGCGCCCGTGACCAGCACGGGTTTGTCGGTCGTGAGCAGCATGTCGTACGCGAAGGCAGTTTCTTCGATGACGTCGGTGCCCTGGACGATGACCAGCCCGTCAATCTCCGGCCGTGCCAGCTGCTCGGCCGCAATTCTCGCGATCGACAGGATCTGGGCGAAGCGCAGGTGCGAGGCCGGGACCATGCCCCAGTCGATGACCTCGACTTCCGCGATAGCGGCCACCTGCGGCGCGAGGTCGAGGATCGCCTTTCCATCGAGCGTTGGCACGTTGCCGCCCGCGGCAGGATCGGGGCGCATCGAGATCGTTCCGCCGGTGAAGACGATCGCGACGCGCGGCATGGACGCTACTCGCGCGCTGGCTTGGTGGGTGGCGGCGTCGGATCATCGTCGGCGGGACCGGGCTGGCCGGGCACGACCGACACCAGTGCGATGCCCTGGGTCTGCTCGTCGTCGTCGACGTAATGAAGGTGGATCGGCGAAGTCAGCGAGCGACCGCTGAGGGCGACCGGGTCGAGCGCGTCGACGAGGCCGCCTGAGACCTGGGCGTCGACCTTTGGTCTCGCGTTCACAATCGAGCCCGCCGCCACCACCAAGACGACGATCGCCGAGCCCGCCACGACCCACGACGTGCCGACCGCGTCGGCGATCGGGCCGACGACGATGATGGGCAGGAAGCTGGCGATGCTGACGAGCATGTTGAGCACACCGAAAACGCGGCCGCGGACGTCGGCCGGCAGCTCCTCCTGGAGCTGCGTCTGGGCCGGAACGGCGACGAACGCGTACGAGATGCCGGCCGCGAACGCGACGACGATGACGACCAGCAGCAGCGGCACGGCGACCGACAGGCGCGAGGTAACTGGCTGCGCGAGCGACAGCGCGATGAGCGACAAGCCGAGAGCGACGAGGCCACTCTCGATGCCTCGCCGGCGCGGGAAGAGATGGCCGTAGACGTTGAGCACGAGGATGCCGAACATCAGGCCAACCCCGAGCGGGAGAACAACGACCACGAAGTCTTTCTCGGACAGACCCAGCACGTGGGTGGCAAATCCTGGGCCAAGCACGCCCAGCACGCCGATCAGCGACGCCGTCACGGCGAGGTAGGTCAGCGGCCAGAAGATCACCCGGTTGCCGACGATGAAGCGCACGCCGTCCAGGAGCTGGCCGAAAGTCGTCTTGACCGCGCTACCGGCCTCGCCCAGCGCCTCGGTCGGGTTGGCGCCGCCGATGCGCGGGTTGTAGCTGGGCAACAGCCAGCACAGTGCGCCGCCGACGAAATAACTTCCGCCAACGATCAGCAGCAGCGCCTGGGTGCTCGAGATGTTGACCACGAGCGGCCCGAGCAGCGCGAAGCCGAGGAAGAACGCTGCCTGGAGGGTGATGATGTACAGCGAGTTCGCGGCCAGCATCTGGCGCCGCGGCACGACGACCGGGATCATCGCGATCTCCGCGGGGCCGAAGAACGTGCTCAGCGTCGAGACGAGCGCGGTGACGATGCAGATCGTGACGACGTCGGGCGGGATGATCAACAGCAGCAGGAACAGTCCGCCGCGCGCCACGTTCGTGACGACGAGGATCAGCCGCCGATCCAGGCGATCGACGTAGACGCCGGCGATGGCGCCAAAGATGACCGCCGGCACCAGGAAGCTCAGGATGAGCAGGCTGATCGAGGTCGACTTGCCGCTCAGCGTGAAGACCTCGACCGTGAGGCCGAAGAGGACCATGTTCGCGCCGACCTGGGTCACGACCTGCGCGATCCACAGCGCGAGGAACTTGCGGTTGCGCAGGACGTCGAGCGGCGAGTCCGCGGCGTGGGCGACGGTCACGCCGGTCCCCGCTCGGTGAAGCCGCGCAGCCGACGCTCGAGCTTGCGCCGCTCGACCATCACCCGATGATCACAGCCCGCGCATACCAGCCCGATGTCGGCGCCGATGCGGACGACTTTCCACGAGGTGCTCCCGCACGGATGGGGTCGCGCCAGCGTCAGCTGATCGCCGACCCGGAAATCGATCGGCGGCTGCGTCATCGCGCTCAATACGGCCCGCGCGGTCCCATCGTCCGATTGCGCAGGAACACCCCGATCAGCAGCGTGACCAGGATCAGGACGATGACCAGCGTGATGAGCAGGACGATGCCCGACGTGTCTGTCTGGCTCGAGCCGCCGTTCGAGCCTACAGGCGCGCCACCCGTGTCCGGACCCGGCGTGCCGCCTGGTCGTGCTGTTTCACGTCCGCCGGTGGCAAACGATGGCGCGGGGGCGGCCGGGCTGACCGGCGGCCCGATGGTCGCCGCCGGGGCGCCGCCGGCGGCCGCCGTCCAGTCGGACGGCACCGGCCCGGCCGCCCCCGGCTGTGGCCCAACCGGGCTCTGCGGCTCCAGCCCGAGCGATTCGAACCAGGCCTTGTTGAACGCGGCGAAGTCGGAGCCGGTCGCTGTCGTGAACGCGTCGTCGTCGGACACGCCGTTGGCGTAGCTCTTGACCAGGCTCCAGAAGGTCTGGTCGCCGTAGGTCCGGATGAAGAAGTCGACCGCGGCTACGGCCTCGCCGTAGGCCAGGTAGAACTCGGACTGGACCGACGGGAACTCGCCGGTCAGGCCCTGGAGCGGGATGAGCGTTTTCGACGACACGGCCGAGGTGACGAAGCCCTTCCAGTAGTCGGTGTAGCCCTCCGAGAGGTAGACGGCGACTCCCTCGTCCATCCAGCGCGGCACGGCGTGATAAGGGTTGTCGATCGCGCGATGCAGCACGAGATGGGTCAGCTCATGGCGGATGAGCGTGCCGGCGAAGGTGTCCGCCGCCTGATCGTGAGGTATCCAGACGTACAGGGTGTCGAGATGCGGGAAGGCCTCGCCGGCGACGTTTTCGCGGTCCGGGGAGACCGCCGTGCGCATCGCGTCTTCCGTGTCGTAGACGAATACGTCGGCGGGCTTGTCGAGTGTCACGCCGAGCAGCTGCGAGGCCTTGTTGATGCCGTCGTTGGCGACGTTCGCGGCGGCCTGGCCGAAGGCCTGGTCGCCCGCGTACCAGTGGACGATGACCTGGCCGGACGTCAGCGTCTGCCACTGAAAGCGCTGATCGTCGACCGTGGCGTGGCCGACCGGACCGGTCGTGATCGAGCCGTCAGCGGCATGGACGCGGAAGGCGAAGTCGAACTTCGTGTTCGGCGCGCTCTGGCCGCTACTCAGGCAGGCGCACAGCGCCGAGCTGCCGATGTCGATGTTCGCCTGGGCCTGGTACTGGTCGTTGATCTGCGTATCGACGGCGAGGATGATCGACGTCGGGTTGCCGTCGAGATGGATGATCACGTCGACCGAGGCGATGTCGTCGCCGTCGATGGTCGAGGTGAACGTGATCGGCTGGCCGAGCACGGCGGTCGCCGCAGGCGTGCCGAAGGTCGGGCTCGCCGCCAGGCTGGCAGTTGGTGCCGCCAGTGCGACGACTATGAACGCCACCAGGCTGAGCACGAGCGCTTTCAATGTCCGCTCCCCGGCGCCCACGAGAGGCCCGCATAGCGGATAAGTCCGACGCCCGACTGGAGCGCTCCCTGCAGCCCCGTCCGGCTGAGCGCCCACGATTGCCCGTAGGCGACCGGGATGACCGGCACTTCCTGGGTCAGGATGACCTGCGCCTGGCCGTAGAATGTGGCCTGCTGCGCAAGGTCGGTCGTCGCCGCCGCCTGCTCGATCAGGTTGTCGTAGTCGGCGTTGCTCCATTTGCCGGTGTTGCTCGTGCTGCCCGTCTCGAGCAGCAGGCCGAGGAAGTCGTTCGCCTGTGGGTAATCGGCGATCCAGCTCAGCGCCCACAACGTGGGCTCCGTGGCCGAGCCAACCTGCTGGAGGTAGTCCTGGAAGTCGAGCGCCTCGACGTTGACCGTGACGCCGAGGTTGTCGTGCAGCTGCTTGGCCACGGTCTGCTCGTAGCCCACGCCGTACGTTGCCAGGGTCACAGTCGGGAAGTTGGCACCGTCCGGGTAGCCCGCCGCGGCCAGTAGCGATTTCGCGCCGGCCGGGTCGTACTTGGGCGAGTAATCGGTGTTGTCGCGACCCGGCACACCCACCGGGATCATCGATGTCGCGGGTGTGTCGCCAGCGAGGCTGACGGTGCGCTTCCAGTCGACGGCCTCAGCGAACGCGAGCCGAACCTGCGCCTTGTCGAACGGCGCGACGTTGGTGTTGAAGCCGTAGTAGTTGACGCCGAAGCTCTCGTTCTGGCGCAGCTGCGGGCCAAGGTTAGGGTCATAGACGATCCACGAAGCGTCGCCACCGCCGATGCCCACGTAGTCGAGGTCGCCCTGGTCGAACAGCTGCGCGCCGCTCGTTCCGCCCAAGTCGGTCACGAGGTCGATGCTGTGCAGTGCCGGCTGCCCGGCCCAGTAATCAGGGTTGGCCTGGAGGTGGATCGTCGATGAGTCGGGGATGGTCGGAACGTACGCGCCGGAGACGACCGTCGGCGGATTACTGCCGATGTCGTTGAACATGGACGGTGGAACGACGGCGAGTGAAGGCGAAGCGGTCACGGCCAGGAAGTACGCTGCGGGCCGGCGCAGATTGACGATTACCCGGTCGGCGTCCGCGTGCAGGCCCACCGCGTCGCGGCTCGCCTTTCCGGCCTGGTAGTCGGCCGCTCCCTGTACATCGCCGAGCAGGCTGGACAGCGTCGACTGGTTCGACGGGGCGATCAGTCGGAACCAGCTGTCGACCACGTCCTGGGCCGTGATCGGCGTGCCGTCACTGTAGGTCAGGCCCGGCCGGAGCTGGAACGTGATCTGCCGTCCGTCCGCGCTCACGTCCCACGCGCGTGCCAATGCCGGCTGGACGTTGCTCTGGGCGTCGAACGTTGTCAGTCCTTCGTAGACCTGGGCGAGGACGCTGGCCGTGCCAGAGTCGCTCTGCTGAGCGGGATCCCAGGTGAAGACGTCGCTCGACCCAATTCGGGCATTGGCGGAGCCGGTCTGTGCCGGGACAAGCGCGCATCCCGCCGCGATGATCGCGGCGGAAACGGCTAGGCACAGGAACGTCAGCCACGCGGCGCGCGGCGCGACGAAGTGACGCTGAGAGGGCACGGGGGCCAAGTCTATCCGGTCCTCTGACGCCGTCCGTGGCGTTGCCGGTGATAACCTCGCGCCCGCTCGGCAGAGGGGCTGGTGCCGAGGAGCTCGCTGCGCGCGGAAAACCACGACGCGTACACGGCGACGACGTCACGGCGATCGCCCACGGACACTTAGCAGGATGAAAGAGATCGATACGCAAGACCTGCGCAGCCGCCTGACGCCGCTGCAGTACGCGGTGACCCAGGATGCGGAAACCGAGCGCGCGTTCACCGGGGTCTACGTCGATAACCACGCCGATGGCGTCTATCGCTGCGTCGTGTGCCATGAGCCGCTGTTTGATTCGGGCACCAAGTTCGAGTCGGGCTCCGGCTGGCCCAGCTTCTACGACGTCGTCGCGCAGGGTCGGGTCGTGCAGAAGCGCGATTTCTCGCACGGCATGATGCGCACCGAGGTGGTCTGCGCGAACTGCGGCGCGCACCTGGGCCATCTCTTCCCTGATGGGCCGAACCCGACGGGACTGCGCTACTGCATCAACTCCGCGTCACTCGATTTCGATCCGCGCGCTGGAAACACGACTCCGGCTCCTGCTGAGGGTCCGTCCAGCTCCGACTGAGAACGCTCGCGTGATCATCGGGCGTATCGTCCCCGTCGTTCGCTATCGCGGATTGCCAGGAGACGACGATGAGGATCAGCTACCAGCACGAGCCACACCCGCAGATCGCGGCGCGTAAAGCGCTGAAGCCGCCGACGCGGGCGGCGCAGGCAGTCGGCATCAACGGGCGGATCGGGCTGACCCTGACCGCGATCGTCGGCACGATGTGGTGCGCCTACGCGTTCGCGGCCCTCGCCCTGGCCGTGCTGCCCCAGGCCGTCGGCGGCGGGGTGCTCACGCTCGTGCAATGGCTCAGCCAGACGTTCATCCAGCTCGTGATGCTGTCGGTGATCATGGTCGGCCAGAACCTCATGGGCCGAGCGGCCGACAAACGCGCCGAGCTGACCTATAACGACGCCGATGCCACGCTTCACCAGGCCGAGCAGATCCAGGGCCATCTCAAGGCCCAGGACGATGCCATGAACGAGTTGCTGGACAAGATCGAGAAGCTCGAGGCCGCGCTGGCAGCTCGCTGACGCCTGCCCAACGCTAAGTGGAGGCCTTCCTCCGCTCGCGCATATGCCGCGCTCGGCATGGTAACTCCCGATTGCTGCTCACGCGCCGATCGCGTGTCCCAGGGCCTCGATCGTCACGGTTCAGTCAGGTTTCGTCCATACCATCGAGAATGACTTCGATCACTGACCTGGCGGAGAACTGTCGATCCCTATGGGCAACCGAACGCGTGATGGTCTGGCCGTGGTCTTGACTGATGTCGTCGCGCGTTCCGCAAGAGCGGCGGGCTATCGCGCCACCACGCTTCCGGGCGTCGTCGCGGAGAGGCTTTCACCGCGCATCACGTCGCGCATAGCGGCCGCCGCATCCGCGGTCGTCGTCGTTTCGGGGACCAATGGCAAGACGACAACAACACGACTCATCGTCGACCTTCTGGAAGCTGCCGGCAGACGCACAATCTCAAATCCGTCCGGCGCGAATCTGCTGGCGGGAGTCACGTCGATGTTCATTGCGCATCGCGCGGCACTGTCCGCAGCCGACGCTCCCATCGTCGTGCTCGAGGTCGACGAGATGTCGCTCGATCGCGTTGCCTCTCAGGTGCCGATTCACGTCCTCGTAGCGACGAACCTCGTGCGTGATCAGCTGGACCGATACGGCGAGACCGACGCAGTCACCCAACGCTGGCGGCCGGTCATTCGCGACCTGGTGGCCGAGTCGACGCTCGTGGTGTGCGCAGACGACCCGCGGCTGATGCACCTCGCCGCAGGCGCGACCGCGCGGACTCAGACCTTTGGTCTCGCCGAAGCTCCGGCTGAGTCTTCGGCGGACCCGGCGCTGACACCCGAAGCGGTCGCCTGTCCTGCGTGCGACGGCCCGCTCGCGCGTCGTTGGGTTGGGCTCGGGCACCTCGGTGACTTCACCTGTACCCGCTGCTCTTTCGAACGCAAGCGGCCATCGATCGCCGTACGTGTCGGCGAATCACACGACTTCGCCGAGACGCACATGACCTTACTTGATGCCGCGAGCGGCACCGAGCAGTCGCTTACTCTGGCAATGCCTGGGGTATCCAACGCGTACAACGCGGTTGCCGCAGTCACGGCCGTCGTGGCCCTTGGCGTGCCCTTCCGATCAGCGGCCGAATCGCTCTCGGGGTTGCGGCCGCCTTGGGGCCGCTACGAACGCCTCGATATCGACGGCCGCGAAGTCATTCTCTCGCTCGGCAAGAATCCAGCATCTGTAGCTGAACTCGTTCGGATCGGTGCGAGCGCCGACGTGGACACGGTCGTTGTCGGGGTGAACGACGCGGTCGCCGACGGCCGCGACGCATCGTGGTACTGGGACGTAGACCTGGCGCCGCTGCTCGCCGGCCGACAATTTCTGCTCACCGGGACGCGGCGGCTGGACCTCGCCCTCCGGCTGAAATATTCCGCAGTCTATGCCCAGCACACCTCTTCGCCGGCCGATGCAACCGTCGACAGTCCTGCCGACGCGCTCTCGAGAATGGTGGCGGCGACCCCGCCGGGAGGTCGAGTTTTCGTCGTACTCACCTATACGGCTCTTCTCGAGCTGCGCTCGGCACTTGCCGCACGCATGCTCCTATCGCCCATGCCGGCATAGGCGCCTCGCTATCCGGCCTGCGCGTCGTGATCGCGCAGCTGTTTCCGGAAAGGCTGAACCTGTATGGGGATGCAGGTAACGTCCAGACGCTGGTTCAGCGCGCCGCCTGGCGCGGTGCGGATGTTGAGCTGCGAACGGTTCACATCGAAGCGGACGCGTCGGAGTTTGCCGACGTCGACCTGATAATCGCCGGCGGTGGGCCCGACTCCGATCAATTCGCCGTCGCGCGCGGCCTCGAGCGACTCGGAGATGCGCTGAGCGACGCGGTCCGGAGTGGAGCATCGTTGCTTGCCGTGTGCGGTGGCTTCCAGAACCTCGGCCAGTTCTACGTGAACTCGGAGGGCGACCGGTTGCGCGGGCCGGGCTTGCTCAATGTCGAGACCACGGCCCCAAGAGTCGGCCGGCGAATGGTCGGTGGTGTCGTCGCGAAACTCGACCCGGAGTCTCCAATCGCCGCCATCGGTCGGATGTCTGCCGCTCTCGCAGGATTCGCCGGCCAGGAGAACACCGTCGTCGGTTTCGAAAACCATGCGGGTCGATCACACCTTGGACCAGGCGTGCATGCGCTGGGTCGTGTTCCGCACGGACACGGCAACAACGGCGTCGACGCGACGGAAGGTTTGCTGGCGCTGCCCCGGGAAAACGGCATTCTTGGCCTGCGCGTGGCGTCGTACTTGCACGGCCCGCTCCTGCCAGCGAACCCGCACTTGGCCGATCTCCTGCTCAGTGCCGCCCTGGCACGCCACGGTGTAACCAACTTGATCGCGCTCGACGATCGCGCCGAGTGGGCGGCGCATGCAGCGAACGCACGTCGCTGGAAGAGCTGAAGGCCGTGGCGCCGGTGGCCTGAGGACTTGCGTTAGCCCGGTCTTATGTCGCCGCGAGGCTGGACTGTCTCGTGCGGAGACCGATCCGCGATTTCGATGACCAGCCACGCCAGGTCCGCGGGAATGAGCCACCAGCCTCCTTCGAAACCAGCCAGGACCAGGACCGGCAGCAGGATGACTGCGACGCCAATCCGCTGGTGTCTTGTTTTTCCGAATTGACCACCGACCAGCCACACGACAAAGAGGGCGACGAGCCATCCACAGATCGGCAGCCACAGGGCGAACCGGCTGCCGACTAGCGGGATGGCCAGCCCAACGAGCGCGAAGAGCCAAGGAACCAGTCGCGCTGAAGACCGCGAGCGAGCCATGGAACTGAGATTACGCTGGGTCACGAAGCGCCGAGGGCGCGGCCACTGGAGGCGGCATGAAATTACTTCTCACGTCCGGCGGCGTACAGAACGTGAGCATCCGCGACGCCCTGGTCGAACTTCTGGGCAAACCGATCGCCGAGTCCAACGCGCTCTGCATCCCAACGGCGAACTACGGGCACCCCATGGTCACTCCCCAGTCGACCTGGCGCCATCAAGGTGGTCGACGGCACCGTCGAGGTCGTCTCCGAAGGGCATTGGAGACTGGTTCACCCCGGACAGGGAGGGTCTACGCAGAGCTGGCGCCCCCGGCGAGACTCGGGGGCTCAGGAGGGCACGCAGGATCCGCTGGCGTGGTACGCCGCGTAAGGATCAGCGTCGACGGCTGGTGGCGAGCTTGGCCCCGCTGATTGGCGCGCGTCTGCGCGCGATCATGTGCACGGCGGTCCGAGCGAGCCGGTAACGCCGAGCGGACCACTGGGGGGTGCAGTGCCGCCCCCGTCTCGACCGGCGACGGCGACACAGCGTCGACATCGTTGTACCGTGTGCCGGCCAGCCACGGGAGGTCGCACTTGAGCACTGATCGTAGCCATCACATTGGGGGCCTGCTGCTGATCGCAGTGACGATGGCGCTCGCTGCCCAGCTGACCAGTACGGCCGCCGCCGCGTCTCGCCCCGCCGCCGCCGCTCTCGCTGCCGCGACAACGGACGCGACCGTGCGGCCGTCGACCGCAGCAAAGCTGCAGAGCATCCTGGACGAGCAGCGCAACCTACGCCACATTCCCGGGATCGCTGCCGCCATGATCTTTCCCGACGGCAGCATCTGGAATGCGGGCAGCGGATACGCCCAGTTCAATACAGATGAGCTCGCCACGCCCAAGACCCCGTTTGTCGTCGCCTCGATCACCAAGACGTTCGTGACCGCAGCGATCATGCAGCTTGCGGATGAGGGCAAGCTGTCGATTGACGACCCGCTTTCGAACTGGCTGCCCGGCTACCCGAACGCTGTCGACATCACGCTCCGCGAGCTACTCGCCCACACGAGCGGCGTGTTCAACTACCTCCAGTACCCGGGCTTCAACCGGATCGTCTTCAAGAAGAATGCCGGCCACTTCTGGACCCCGCAGGAGATTCTGGATACGTTCGCCCATGCACCGAACTTCGCGCCGGGCGAAGGTTTCCACTACAGCAACACGGGGTTCATCCTGCTCGGCCTGGTGATCGAGGCCGTCACAGGTCAAGCCCTGGGCGACGTGTTCGCTCAACGCTTCTTCATTCCCCTCGGGCTCAACAACACCTACTTCCAGGGCAGCGGGCCGCCGCCGTCCAGCGCGGCGCAGGGGTACGGGTTCGTCAAGGGCGTGTACAAGGAATGGTCAGATGGATCCAGCTACCGTCCGGGCATCTCGGGAGCGACCGTTTCGTGGTCGGCGGGCGCGATCGCGTCGAGCGCGCGCGACATCGCCAAGTGGTGTGCGGCGCTGTACGGCGGGCACGTCGTCAGCGCCAAGGCGCTGTCGGAGATGGAGGCATATACGAATTGGTACGGCCTCGGGACCTGGACGCGAGTGCACAGCGGCAGGCGGATGTTCGGCCACATCGGGTCATTCCACGGTTTTGACGCTGCGATGTGGTACTACCCGAGCACCGGTCTGACGGTCGTTGTCCTGACGAACCTCGCAAACATCAGCGCCAACCCAATAGCGGACGCCCTTGCAGACGCAGTCCAGGGTTGACCACACTTGAAGATTTCGATGGGATCGGCAATGCCTGCGCGGTATGGTCGGTCGTACTCGTGGCGCCTCGCTACGGTCGTCACGTTCCCCGTCAGATAGCAGTCGGTAAGGCTCTGTCGAGCTGATCGCGCTGGGACCGCGACACGGGCTGCGGCTCGTTACGCGGACGCCCGACTGAACGTGAAGGTCAGCGCCCTCGGAAAGACGGGGGGCCCAAGCGGGCACGCAGGATCCGCTGGCCTGGTACGCAGCGGCGTGATCGTCGCGCGATGGCCGGCAAGACCCACCCTGACCCGAGGACCCCGGCCACCGCGCCCTAGAATGGCCGCGATTCGCTGAGTCACAGCGACGGCTCCATTTGGAGGGCAGGATGGCTGAGCCCAGCGGTCGCACGGTCGTCGAGCGCTATGCCCGCGCCGTGCAGGACAAGGACCACGACGCCCTGGCGGCGCTCGTCACCGACGACTACGTGGATGAGATGCCCCAGTCCGGCGAACGAGTCCGGGGCAGGGCGAACCTGCTCGCAGTCACGCGCAGCTACCCGGGTGGGGTAGGCACGGTTGACTCGACAAGCACACGACTCGTCGGGTCGGAGGACCGCTGGGTGCTTACGCCCACGTTCGCACCACTGCGCCTCGAAGGATCGGGCGACGTCTACACCTACGTCGGCACGGTCACCTATGCGAACGGCGAGACGTGGCAGATGATCCAGATCGTCGAACTCCGGCAGGGCAAGATCGCCAAGACCACGTCCTGGTTCGCCGCACCGTTCGAGGCACCGGAATGGCGAGCGCAGTTCGTGGAGCGCTTCCCCGCGCTTGGCGCCTAAGGACACCTGAGGCAGAGCAAGCGCCCGGTGTCATTCGGCGGCCTGCGGAGGTACTGGCCGCAGATCTCGGCCAGCCCGTCCCCAGGTGCGGAGTTTTCGTAACCCCTAGCGTCAGGCGGCGTGCGGCGCCATGCCGAGCAGCTGCGCGAGGTCCGGCCTCGAGAACGGGTCGTCCACCGTGATCCGGCCATCGGCCAGGCGGTAATAGGTGACACCCTGGGCCGCCAGCTTCTCGCCGCCGGTCCGCGTGACCTCGAGGCTGAAGCGGGCAACCACGGCATCGCCCTCGGCCACGAGCTCAAGGTCGTCGAAGTGCAAGGCGGCCCCGCTCTGCAGCTGGGTCAGGATTGTCCGGAAGCCGGCGAGGTCAGCGTCCCCCATGGCGGGGTTCACGTAGTTCGGGGCCAGCAATTCGTCGAGTACGTTCAGGTCACCGCCTTGCAGGACCTCGGTAATGAACCGTCGGACGACGGTCTTGTTCGGCTCGGTCGACATCTGTGTTCGTGTCCTTCTCCCTCGGGTGGCGGTCGTCACCAGCAGCAAACCACTGCTCGACGCGACCGTGAGGGAGGGATGCTATATGGCGTGGAGATAGGCATGTCCACAAAGCGCCGTAAGCGCGACCCGTGGCCCCAGGGTCGAGGAGTCCAGCGTGGCGGAGTAACACCGACCAGGTGAACGTCAAACCGAGGTGACGACGGCGTGGTACCCGCTGTGCTCCGCGCCGCCGCGGTAGTCGCTCGTCGCCACGCCGAATTAGGTAAGCGTGGAGTATCGCCCTGACGGGCTGCGTCCTCCACTGAAGGCCTGCCCGCCCCAGGCCGGCCTCAGGACGGGGTCACCCCGACTGGTCAGCTAAAGGTTGCTGTCCACGAGCATCCGGAGGGGTCAAAGATCAGGTGCAGCGGGGCCAGTTTCGCCGAGAAATGCGCGGACATGGCCGGGCCGATATAGCCGAAGAGCTCGGATCCAGCGGCGCCCTGGGCCACGAGAATCATGCCGATCTTGGTCGACGCGCAGTCGTCGCCGCTGTAGGTCTTGCCGCTGAGCTGGACGCTCACGCTCCACGAACCCGGCGGCGTGAACGGGCCGATGTCGGCCTTGCCGGATCCCGTTACGCAGGCGCCCACCTGATAGGAGAACCCCGCGCTGTACGTGCAAATCGGCGAAGGTCATCGGCGACGTTGTGGGCAACGTCGCTGGCCCCGAGGCGGTCATCGGCGAGGCTGCCCGAGCCTGAGACGGTCACAACCTTCGACGAAGTCGCCGCTGTCGTGCGATCGAGGTGCGTGGCCATCGACGTGGCGTCGCCTGCCCAGCTGAGGCAGCTCGCTCAGATCGTCATGGAGCGAGTCGTGGCCGTTGACGGCAAGGTCAGTGGCATCGATTTGGTGCCCGCGGCGCGACCATTCTTTGATCAGCCCACGAGTTTGCTTTTGGCGCCCCCGGAGAGCCTCGGGGGCTCAGGAGGGCACGCAGCCCGATCCGCTCGCTTGGTACGCGGCATGACGGGAAGAAATTCGGGATACACGCCGCGGCTGCCGCAGATGGCCTCGGCCCTTGATCAGCCCCGCAGATCGTATGACGATGGCACCGTGGAGACGCGCCGCCGTTGGATTCTCACTGTTGTGGCTTTTTCGGCGACGTCGGCAGGTTGTGGATCAGTCACCCCCACGCCTTCTCCTGGATTCACGGTCCTTCCTGTTTCCACGCTCGCCGGCAGCAATGGCAACTTGAACGCGTTCATACTGGTCACATTCCGGACCACGGTCGGAGGGGGATCGGGAGGCACCATGCTTGCTGCGCTACGACGACCACACGGCTCCCTGTCGGCCGTGGTCATGCCGTGTCGAGCGCCCTTCATCGCATGAGCGAGGAGCGCAAGCTCGTCAGCCTCCTCTTCGCGGACGTCGTCGATTCCACGGCGATGGGCGCGCGCCACGATGCCGAACTCGTTCGCACCGTCATGGCGCGCTACTTCGCGCGCATGAAGGACGTCGCCGAGACGCACGGTGGCACGGTCGAGAAGTTCATCGGGGACGCGGTCATGGTCGTCTTCGGCGTTCCCCAGCTGCATGAGGACGACGCTGAACGGGCGGTGCGGGCCGCGCTCGCGATGCGTGATGCGGTCGCCGACCTCGATCACGACTCGAGCGTCGCGCTCGCGCTCCGCGTCGGCGTCAACAGCGGCGAGGTGGTCGCCGGTGTGGGCGATGACCGTCAGTTCCTCGTGACAGGCGACGCGGTCAACGTCGCCGCCCGACTGCAGCAGGGAGCGGAGGCCGGCGAAGTCGTGGTCGGCGCGCTCACCGCGCGACTGACCCGCGACGCGATCGAGTACGAGCCGCGGGAACCGATCGTCGCGAAGGGCAAGGTCGAGCCCTTGATCGCCTTCCGCGCGCTCGGTGCCTACAGCGCGCGCCCGGCCGCGCATGGTGGGGCTCACGCGCTCGATGCCGCCTTCGTCGGACGGACGCGCGAGCTGCGGCAGCTGCTCGAGGCCTTCGAACGTGCGCAGGATGAGCGCACCGGCTATCTGGTCACCATCGTCGGGAACGCGGGAGTCGGGAAGTCGAGGCTCGTCGGCGAAGGTGTGGCGCGAATCGCACAGCGCTCGGACGTGCGCATCCTTCGTGGCCGTTGTCTGCCGTATGGCGCGGGTATCACCTACTGGCCGCTCATGGACGTCATCCGCGAAGACGCCGGGATCGGGCCGACGGATGACCGCGCCACGGCCCTCGCCAAGCTCGGCGATCGCCTGGGCGCGCTCGTGCCTCAAAGCGACCGGCTCTCCGCGATCCAGGCTCGCGTCGCGGTGCTCCTGGGTCTCGAAGTCCCAGACGCGGCGCTCCCCAACGTCCCGGCCGAGCGGATCGCCGTGGAGCTCAGCTGGGGCATCCGCCAGCATCTCGAGGCGATCGCGGCGCGTGGCCCGCTCGTCGTGGTCATCGACGACCTGCAGTGGGCGGACCCGGCCGCCCTCGACGTGCTTGGGCAGATGGCGGATCCATCCAGCGCCGTGCCGTTCCTGCTCGTCTGCATCGCTCGTCCCGAGTTGCTGGAGCGATACCCGTCCTGGTCGGTCGGCAGGGCGAACGCCACGCTCATCGTGCTCGAACCGTTGGACGCGACCGACACGCAGACGCTGGTGACTCGACTCCTTGGGATCGAGGACGTAGGCTCGCTGGCCGGATCGGCGGTCGTCGAGCGGTCGGCCGGCAATCCACTGTTCTGCGAGGAATTCGTTCGCATGCTTGTCGAGACCCGGCACCCGGACGCGGCCGGGCAGTGGTCGGCGACGCGGCCCGCGGCCGACCTTCCGCTCCCTGAGACGATCGCCTCCATCGTCGCCGCGCGCATGGACGGGCTGCCGCTGGTCCAGAAGACATGTCTGCAGCGAGCGAGCGTCATCGGCGAACAGTTCTCCCTCGACGAGCTCCTCACGCTCGGTGGGGAGCTGGGGGCGGCGCCCGAGGCGCTACTCCGCAAGGGCTTCTTCCTGGCCGATCGCGGCGATCCCTCGGGACGGTCGCTCCGGTTCAAGCACCTCCTGATCCGCGACGTCGCGTACGGATCGCTGACCAAGGCCGAGCGCGCCACGCTGCACGATCGCGTCGGCGCTGCACTCGAGGCACAGATGTCGGACCGACACGACGAGTTCAGCGAGCTGCTCGCCTATCACGCGGCGCAGTCGTATCTGCTGAGCCGGGACCTGGATCTCGAGGGCGACGAGGTCGCCGCGCGGGCGGAGCGCGTCCTGCGCTGGAGCGGTCTCGCGGGCGATCGCGCCCTCGCTTTCTACGCCACGGAGCAGGCCGCCGGCCACTACGCGCTGGCGATCGAGGTCGGGTTGCGCGAGCGGATCGACACGGCTCTTCTCGAGCACCTGTACGTGAATCGCGGTCGTGCGCTCGAGCTGCGCGGAGCCTACGACGAGGCGATCGAGACCTACGAGGCATTCGAGCGCCTTGCTGTCGAGCGCGGCGACGATCGCTTCCGCGCGGATGCGCTCGCGCACCAGGCGACGATCTATCGGACGGCGACGACGCGCTTTGACGCCGAGCGCGCCGACACGCTGCTCGGCGCCGCGTTGAAGATCGCGCGCACGCTCGGTGACCGGGTGCTGATCGCGCAGCTTCAGCGCGATCAGATCCACATCCACCTGTTTCGCGGCCATGTGCAGCAGGCGATCGAGGTCGGCGAGGAATCGCTCGCGGCCGCCACCGCGAGCGATTCGCGTGAGCAGCTCATGTACACGTGCAACGACATCGTGTGTGCCTACCGAGAAGCTGGCCTGTTCGAGAAGGGCCGGGATGCGGCGATCCGAGCGACCGCGCTAGCAGAAGAGATCGACAACAAGCCGATTGCCGCCAACAGCCGCTCCACCCGAGCCACACTCGAATTCACGGCCGGCGACTACGACACTGCCCTGCGGCTCTACGGAGAGGCGGGCGGCATCGCGGAGGGCATCGCCAACTACTGGGGCCGGTCCATGAGCATGGGTGCTTCCGCCTGGCCGAGGTTCGAGCGCGGTGACTTCGGGCAGGCGATCCAAGCTTGGGAAGAAAGCCTGCGTCTGGCGGAGGCGGTCGGCTTCCTGATGCCCGCGGCGATACATCAGTCGGATCTGGCCTGGTGCTACCGCGCTGCCGGTGCGGACGAGGAAGCCGAGCGCCACCTCGCAGCCGCGCACGCGCTGGTCGAGTCGCGCTTCCCGTACTTGCGCGCGTGGACGCTCGGCCATCTCTCTCGCGCAGCCACGGCCCGCGGCGCCCTGGACCTGGCGGGACGGTATCTGGAGCGAGCGCAAGAGGGCCTTGCCGCCAAGGGGGAATTCTTCGCGTTCCAACATGCCCACGTTGGCCTCGCGGCGGTGGAGCTGAAGCTCGGGAGGCGTGACTACGAGGGGGCCGTGGCGGAGGCACGTGCACGAGGCGACGAGCAGCGAGCGCTCATGCGTCCGTACGTGGCCGACCTCGAGTACCTCGAGGGCGAGGCGCACAGGCTGCGCGGCGAGCTCGACGCCGCGACGGATGCGCTCGCGCGGGCGCGCGCGAGCGCATCGGCCCTCGGAGGGCGGCGGATCCTGTGGCAGATCCTCGCGTCGCTTGCGTCCGTGGAGGACGCGCGAGGGCACGCCGTTTCGGCCGCGCGGACGCGACAAGAGGCTCGCTCGATCGCCGCCGGCATCGAGGACTCGTTGCGGCCGGTCGGCCTCGCCGAGCGCTTCCGGGCGCAGGCCGCGGTGCGGGAGCTCATGGGCGCGGAAGGGCGACCCGTCTAGGCAGATAGCAGGGAGGACTGGGCATGAAGCTCGAGATCAGCGGTTTCAGCCACGTGGCCATTCGGGTGACGGACTTGCAGCGGGCACGGCGCTTCTACGTCGAGCTTCTCGGTTTCCCGGTGGCGCTGGAGATCGAGGGTGTGGTGCTGGTGAAGGCGGGGAGCGCCCTCGTGGGGATCCGAGCGGATGCCGCCGGGGCTAAGCCGGGTGACCGTTTCGATCCGCATCGTGTGGGGTTGGATCACGTGTCGTTCGCGGTCGACTCGGTCGGGCAGCTCGATCGGATGAAGCGAGACCTCGACGCGGCGGGCGTACCCAACGACGGCATTCACGACGAGCCGGACCTGAACGCAAAGGGTCTCGTCTTCTACGATCCGGACGGGATCGCCCTCGAGCTCTACGCCATCCAAAGCTGAGGGAAGCGGGGACGGGATCGGAGCGAACGCAGAGGTTGTTCGCCGGGTGTTCCGGGAACTGCCGAGACGGAGCGTTTTCGGACATCGCGGCAGACCTGAGCGCCGAGGGCGTCCGGCATCGGCGGCCACGAGCATTAGCGATGCCACGAGCATTAGCGATGCCACGAGGCGTAGCGAACGGTTCACCGCTCGAGCATTAGGCGCTCGTCGGTCTACGGTCAATGTGCCATTCGGTGCGTCGCGGGTGGCACGGATTTCGAGACGACGCCGAAGTCGATCAGCGCCCCCGGAGAGACGCGGGGGCTCAGGCGGGCACGCAGGATCCGCTGGCGTGGTACGCGGCCTAGTGCCGGTGCGCTACCCAGATTTCGACGCGCAGCATGCTCTGCCCCAACTGCGCGCCACGGCTGACGACGCCCAGCCCGGGTTACGGTGGCTGGCCGTCGCATAGCCGGCGCCCGTGCCCGATTATGGCATCTACCACTATCCCGCGCAGGCCACTCAGCCGCGCCTCGCTCGTACAGGCATTACCTCCTGCTGCCCGGCCTGACCTCACGCACTCTTGGTGGTTCGATCACCGCGAGAACGTCCTCGCGCTGGCGCGGATCGTCGTCGTCCGGCGCCGGCTCAGCGACGGCGAGCTCGCCGAGGCAGTGCATCACGCCAGTGTTGAGGCGTCGATCTAGAGAGTGCGAACGCCCGATGAGAAGCCGGGGGGTCCTGTGTCGCTAACCAGCGAATGCTGAAGCGAGCACCGCCGAGTGACGATCGGTCAACCTGCCATTTGGCGCGGGTAGCCCTGACAACGACATCGGCGATCGCCAATCCCAACCCTGAACCGTCGGCGGTGTCGGCCGTGTTGAGCACACGATGGAAGCGATCAAAGATGCGGCTTGTGTCCTCGTCCGCAACGCCTGGGCCCGAGTCCTCGACGGTCAGCGTCGGACGAGCTCCCTCGTAACTGACGCTGACACGGACGGTGCCCGATGGCGGCGTGTATTTGCAGGCATTGTCGAGCAACACCGCTGTCAGCCGGTCGAGCACGTCCGCGCGTGCCGGCACCGGCACCGCCACATCGGGTATGTCCTCGCTCAGGTTGAGATTACGCATCTCGGCGATCGGCCTGAAACGGTCGGTCGTCTGGCGCACGATCGTCGCCAGGTCAACATCGTCGGCAACAACGGTCGCCCGGCCTGCGTCAAAGCGCGCCAGCCAGAGCATGTCATCGACGAGGTGGCGCATCCTTTTTGCTTCCCTGTCGACGCCAACGAAGGCGCCTTCGTACCAGTCCATGTCGCGCCGCTCTGCCAGCGCCAGGCTGGCACTGGCCTCGATAACTGCCAAGGGTGTGCGCAACTCGTGCGAGGCATCAGCGGTGAAGTCGAGCTGGCGCTGGTGGGCGGCCTCAAGCGGCCGCGCGACCCGCCGCCCGATCGCGAGGGCGCCGAGGAAGACAGCAGTCAGCAGCAAGGGCGTGATAACGAGGGCGCCGAGGAGGACCGTGCGCTGCGTATCCATCACTGGCTGGAGCGACTGGGCGACGACGACGCGTTGATCGCCCACCTCGTGGCCGGCGACACGCACGGGCACACCGTCGATCGTCGCGTCCTGCGGATCGGTCACATCCACGAGCGCGCTCGGCAGATCGGGCGTGCTATCCGTCTTCGTTACCGTTCCGTTGGGAGCCACCTGCCAGATGAAAACGAGGGGGCTGAACGGCCTCGCTCCGTTGCCTGGCTGGAACGGCGGCAGGGTCGAGTTCACAGGTAGCGGGCCAGTAAAGCTGCCCTGCAGACGGGAGTCGATCTGGCCGGTCAGGTCAGCTGTTGCAAAGGTCACCACGGCGAGTGCAATCAGCGCCCACACGACGCCCACGACGAGCGTCGCGGTGAGTGCGACTTTGATCGTCTGGCCACGCAGATTGGGAGTCACCGTTCCGGCTCGAGACGATAGCCCTCGCCGCGAATGGTCACGATCTGCACCCCTGACCCGAGGAGCTTCGCGCGCAGCCGGCTGATCTGAACGTCTATCGCATTGGAACCGAGCGGTTCCGTCTCGTCCTCCCAGGCGTGATCCGCGATCTGCCGCCGCTCGACGAGGTTGGGCGAGCGGCGGAGCAGCAGCTCCAGGACACGATACTCGAGGCCGGTCAGAACGAGCTCGTGGCCGGCGACGATGACCGTGCGCCGACGTGGATCGAGCGCCAGCTGGCCGAGCGTGAGCACCGGGCCGCCTACGGTGCGAGGTCGGCGCTGGAGTGCACGCACGCGCGCCAGCAGCTCAGCAAAGTCGAACGGCTTGATCAGGTAGTCATCGGCACCAGCATCCAGACCGTACACGCGGTCGGCCAGCGAGTCGCGCGCGGTCAGCATCAATATCGAGGTCGGCTTGTCGTTCCGGCGCAGCCAGGTGATCACCTCGATGCCATCGCCACCGGGCATGCGCCAGTCGATCACGGCAACGTCGTATTCATGCCAGCGCAGCTGGTCGATCGCGTCGTAGCCGCGGCCAACTGCGTCGACCTGGTAACCGGCATGCGTCAAGCCGAGCACGATGATGTCGCGCAGACCGCGATCGTCCTCCGCTACCAGCACCCTCACGCTCCCCGTCCCTCGATGAACCTTTGTTGGCGGTGGGCGGCGGCGGCTGACCGCCGCCCACCCCGCGATTGACTGGCGGCGGCCAGCAGGTTGAGCGCCGCTGGCCGCCGCTTTGGATCAGCGACCGACGATCGTCACGTCGCTCGCGGTCAGTGTCTGCCCGGCGCCCGTGCCGGGACTGGCTCCCGGGCCGCCCCCAGGAAAGCCCAGCCCGCCCGGGACCGTGACCTGCACCGACGTGCCCTGGCTCACGTCGCCGGCGCTGGCCGCGGTCTCCGCGTGATACGTTGAGCCTGAGACGTTGACTGTCAATGTCTGGCCGGCGGCGGTCGTCAGGGTCATGGTCGAGCCGTCAGTGCTGGTCACAGTGCCCGTGATCGTGCGATCGCCGAGACCGCCGGCCGCGAACTGGCTGGGGTCGAAGCTGCCGGTCGGGAAGCGGCCGCCGTTCTGGCCGTTGCCAAGGCCTGGGAACTGCCCGTTGCCGGGACCCGCAGCCTGCGCCGGAGCGGTAATCCGGCCCACGGCGAAAGTCACCCCGCCGACGAACACGAGCACCGCCGCGACGATGAGCACATTCGTCCAGCGGTTGCCCGAGGAGCGCCGTTTGACCGGCGCCGGCACTGGCGTCGGCTCGGGCGCGGGCGTAAAAGCGTGATCATCCATTGGTTGGTCCTCCTACTCGAAGCGCAGCGCGGCGATGGGATCGAGACGGGCAGCCTGCCGCGCGGGCCACACGCCGAAGACGACGCCGACGATCAGCGAGAAGACGGTCGCGACGACGAGAATGAGTGGGTCGAAGGTGAAGCCCCAGCCGGCGACTGCGGCGATGACCGCAGAGGCGATCAGGCCGACGACGATGCCGATGAAGCCGCCCAGGAGCGAAAGAACGAGTGCCTCGACCAGGAACTGGGTGAGGATGTCGCGGTTATGGGCACCGATGGCCTTGCGGATGCCGATCTCGCGCGTCCGCTCGCGGACGGACACGAGCATGATGTTCATGATCCCGATGCCGCCGACGACGAGCGAGATGGATGCGACACCTGCGAGCAGGATGGTCAGCAGGCTATAGACCGACGTTGCCGTTGACAGCAGCTGGGTCTGGTCGGCGACTGAGAAGTCGTCTGACGCGCCGGCAGCGATGTTGTGTCGCTGCTCGAGCAGTGTCGTGATCTCAGACTTGACGGTCGACATCTGGTCGGCCGTGGCGACGCTGACGCCGATCGAGCGGACGGAGTCGCTCGCACCCGTGAAATAGCGCTTGAGCGTCGAGATCGGCACCATGATCTGGTCGTCGGCGCTGTTGGCCGAGGTTGTGCCCTTTGATTGGAGGATGCCGATAACTGTGAACGGCACTCCGCCGATCTTGATCTGAGTACCGATCGAGCTCGCGGTCAGGCCGAGGTCGTCGGCGGTCGTCGAGCCGATGGCGGCCACACGCAGCGCCTGCTCGTCGGATGTGTCGGTCAGGAACCCTCCCTGCCATATGTCGTAGGCGCGGACGGTCGGGTAGTCCTGGGTCGTGCCCAGGATGGTCGTCGTCGTGTTCTTGTCGCCGTTGACCACGAACTGAGACGTGGATAGCTCCGGTGCGATGGCGGCCACGCCGCTGATCTGCGCGATGGCCGCGCCGTCGTCGCTAGTCAGCGTCGTCGCCGAGCCGGCGGCCCCACGAGTGAAGCCGGCGAACGACGCACCGGCGTTGACCGTCAGCAGGTTGGTGCCGAGGCTGTTGATCTGGTTGGTTATGCCGCTCGAGGCGCCCTGGCCAACGGACACGAGCGCGACCACTGACGCGACACCGATGATGATGCCGAGCATGGTCAGCATGGAGCGCAACCGGCTGGTGCCCAAGCGCGAGACCGCGAGGCCGACGAGCTCAAAGATCCTCATGCCGCGATCCTTCCGTCGCGCACGTGCACCTGGCGCGTTGCCGCTGCCGCGACGTCCGCGTCGTGGGTAATCAACACGATCGTCCGACCCTGTCTGTTCAGGCCGTGGAGCACGTTCAGCACGTCCTCGCCCGAGGCGCTGTCGAGGTTGCCCGTCGGCTCGTCGGCCAGGATCATGCGCGGCTCTGTGACCAGGGCCCTCGCGATGGCCACGCGTTGTTGCTGGCCGCCGGACAGTTCGGACGGCTCATGACGTGTTCGATCGGCAAGCCCGAGTCGCTCGAGTGCCGCTTCGGCCCGCTTGCGCCGCTCCCTCTTGCTGACGCCCTGGTAGAGCAGGGGCATGGCCACGTTGTCGAGTGCGCTCGTGCGCGGCAGCAGGTTGTAGGTCTGGAAGACGAAGCCGATCATCCGGCTGCGCACGTCGGCCAGGCCGTTGTCGTCGAGATCATCGACGGCAGTGCCGTCGAGCACGTAGCGGCCACTCGTCGGCCGGTCGAGGCAGCCGAGGATGTTCATCAACGTCGTCTTGCCTGAGCCCGACGGGCCGATGATGGCCACGAACTCGCCTTCGTTGACCTTGAGGCTGGCATCGGCCAGCGCATGGACCTGGACGTGGCCCAGGTCGTAGGTCCGGCCGACCCGGTCAAGATCGATCAGCGCTGTCATCGGCTTGTCCCGCCACCAGGAAAGCCGCCCGGAAAGCCGCCGGCCGGTGGTTGGAAGCCGCCCCCTCCGAGCTGGAAGCCACCGTTGTTCTGAGAGGAGGACGAGGTCGAAGTCCGATCGGACGCCGTCCCGGTGACGACGGTCTCACCGGCGTTCACGCCGCTGGTGATCTGGGCCAGGCTCGAGGTGATCAGACCCACCTGAACCGGTCGGCTCTGGACGGTGCCATCACTGCCCATGACCTGGACCGTATAGTTTCCGGACGTGCCCGAAAGGGCGGCGATGGGAACCGCGATGGCGTTGTCCGCCTGAGCGATCACGATCGTGACATCGGCGGTCATGCCGGCCAGCGGCTCGGTTGGGTCGGCGGCCGCGGCGGGCGAGGCAGCTGGCGAACCGTTCGCGCCCGACGCCGCTGAAACGGTCGGGTTGCCATTCCCGCTGAGCGCCGCCGTCGGCTGGCCGGCGGTCTCGTCGAGCAGCACCGTGACGTTGTAGCTGACGCTGGTCGAGCTGCCCGAGGTCGCCGCGACCGGGTCAATCGAGATGACCTTGCCGGTCGCCGTGCCGCCCGTGGCGCTGACGTCGACATTGGCCGTCTGGCCGTTCTTGATGCTCAGGATGTCCGACTCGCCGACAGCGATGGTGACCGCCATCTGGGTCGACTGAAGCTCGATTGCCGTGCCCGTGGCGTCGTCGCCAACCTTGACGTTGACCGCTGTGATGCGCCCATCGATCGGCGCCTTGATGGTCGCGGCGTCGAGGGCCGCCTGAGCGCTGTCGACAGCGTCCTGCGCATCGCTGATGGCGACCTGGTCGGCGGCGATCGTGGCCGCGTCGGCCGACGTGGTCGCAGTCGTGTAGCCGCGCTGAGCGGCATCCAGCGCTAGTTGCGCGCTCGCGACCTGGCTCTTGGCCTGGCGGTTGCTGCTCGCGGTCTGGAGCTTGGTTGATGTGAGGCTCTGCTCAGCCTGTGTGATGGCCTGCTTATCCTGCGTCTTGACAGTGCTCGGCGCGCCGGCATCGCGATCGTCGGCGAGCTGCTGGCGGGCGTCGGACAAGGTCTGCTTGGCCTGCTTCAACGACAGCGCGGACTGCGCCGTGGTCGTGGTGTAGCTCGCCTTGGCGTCGGCTAGGTTGCGCTGCGCGCTAGTCAGGCTGTCGCTCGCGCTGGCCTGCGCATCCGCGTTACCCCCCGCCTGATCATCGGCCAGCTGTTGGTTGGCCTTGTCGAGGTTGGCCTGGGCCTGGGTCAGGGCGAGCTGGGCGGCCGTCGAATCGGCCGTGGCCAGCACGTCGCCCGCATGGACCACGTCACCGAGAGCGACGTTGACGGCCGTGACCGGCCAGGTCGTCGTCGTGCTGCTCGTCGCGGTTGGTGTCGTCGACGCCGACGAGCTGTCGGTCGAGGTAGCGAGGTTGTCGATCGCCGTCGGTGTATCGCCGAAGGCGAGGTCATAGGTTGTCGCCGACACGAGGCTGCCGCTCGCCGCGGCGGTCTGCGCAACCGTTTCCTGCGTGGCCTGCGAGGTCAAGTAGCGGGTCGAGGTGTTGCCTCCGGAGTTGGCGCCCAGGACGGCATAGCCGGCGACACCCAGCCCGACGAGGACCAGGGCCAAGGCGACCACCCCGGTAATGACTGTTTTCATGCGCTTAGCGTTCCTCACTTGGCGCGGCCGCGACGTGGCGTCGATGGATAGACCTGCAGCCGTGGACTCGTTTGCGTTGTCGGGCAGATCGTGGAAAGCCAACCTTTCTGGTTTGTTACGGGAACGGACGCTCGGCCCGATTTCGCGACATTCGCAGCAACTTCACCGACTCCTGACAACGATCTGACAGCGAGCGCTCCAACGCGCTCGAGTTCGGGCAATCGTTCAGTCTGCTGCCTGTAGGCATCAATGACGGCAGGGGCTTCGGACTGGGCGAGTCATTCGGCTGCTTGCAGGGATCCGAGGGTGCGAATTGCACGCCCGCCGCGCCGCGGGAACCCCGAGCGCGGCGAGCTTTGCTGGCGTGGCGATCATGGGCCGTCGTCACGAGCCGATGGCCCATGAGATCTCGACGGTACCCCGGGATTAGCACCCGAGGCGAATAGACCGCCACCGCCCTCGCCAATCGCGCTCATCGCGATGTCGACGGGCGTGCATTTCGAGCGTTCACCACGTAACGGTTGACATGCGGGTCGCGAAGGTGAGTTAGGTGCTCGCCGCCCGACCGTTCTTCACGGCCGAAGCCGCGGGCGGTGGTGCGTCGCTAGAAGCGCCCCCGGAGAGATTCGAACTCCCGACGCAGGCCTTAGGACGGCCTCGCTCTATCCTCTGAGCTACGGGGGCGGCAGGTGCCGATTCTAAGCGGCATCCGTCCGCGGCTAGAATCCGGCCATTCCATGTCCCACTCCCCTGACCTTCCCACGCTCATCTTCTACGCGCGCGATGGGTGCCACCTGTGCGAGGAGGCGCGCGCCGAGCTCCAGGCAGTGCTCGAGGACAGGGTCAAGCGCGGCGAGCCCATCGCGCGCGTGCGGACGATCGACATCGACACGTCCGGCGACCTGAAGGCCAGGTACAACGACTTCGTCCCTGTCCTTGCGCTCAACGGCCACGAGCTGCCGCTGGTCATGGGCCGGCGCACGATCGAGCGCTTCCTCGACCAAACCCTCGGCATCCTCGCCTAGGCGGCAGGCAGCATCGTGGACCTGACGATCGCCGCGGCGCTCATCGCCGGGTTCGTCTCATTCATCTCGCCGTGTGTCCTGCCGGTCGTGCCGGCGTACCTGGGTCAAATCGGCATCGTCAGCGCCGCCGCGACCGCCACGGCCACCGTCTCTCCGTTCGCCGGACCGCGCGTCACGCTCCCGACCTCGCGTTGGCGCGCTTTGCCGAGTGCGATTGCTTTCGTGCTCGGCTTCGGGGCGGTGTTCACCATCCTCGGCATCACGGTCTACGTCGCCGCGGGCCCGATCAAGGACCTGACCATCATCCGCCAGATCGGCGGCATCGTGCTCATCGTCCTCGGCCTGAACCTGATGGGCGTCATCCGTATCCCGTTCCTCAATCGAACGTTCAAGCCCGGCCAGCCGCAGTTCGGCCAACCGGCCTTCGGAGGATCGGCAGCGCGCGGGCCGCTGGGAGCGTTCGCGCTGGGCACAGTGTTCGCGGTCGGCTGGACGCCGTGCATCGGGCCCACCTTGGGCGCCATCCTCACCCTATCGGCCGTGTCGGTCAGCCCGCAGGTCGTCGCCCTGTTGGTCGCCTACTCGCTGGGCCTGGGCGTGCCGTTCATCCTGCTCGCGCTCGCGATCGACAACGCCTCACGCTTCACACGCCCGATCCTCAAGTACGGGCGCCAGATCGAGCTCATCGGTGGCGGGCTCGTCGTGATCATCGGGCTCGCGATCCTTTTCGACTGGCTGGCGATCTTCGCCAAGGCGTTCAGCTTCCTGTGGCCGCAGGTTTGAGCCCGGCATGAATTGGCGCAAGCCGCTCGTCGGCCCGTTCAGCGCGCTCCAGATCGCGAGCCTGATGGTCGTCATCGCGGCCACGCTCGCGATCCTGGCAGTGATCAACACGCCCATCGCCGCAGCGCCCCAGCCGACAATGCCGGCGCCCGGCGCCAGCTTCGTGCCGGTGGGCGCACCGGTCGAGGGCTTGCGCGTGGGCGACGTGGCGCCCGAGTTCACCGGTACGGACAACGGCCAGACGATCCAGCTGACCGACCTCGACGGCAACCCGATCCGCCTCGCCGACCTGCGCGGCCGTCCGGTCTGGATCAACTTCTGGGCGTCGTGGTGCCCGCCCTGCCAGGCGGAGACGCCGATCCTGCGCGACTTGTACAACGAGCACGCGGCCCAGGGCCTCGCGCTGGTGGCAATCAGCGTCCAGGAGACGTCAGCCGACGATGTGCGCGCGTATGCCCAGAAATACGGGCTCAATTACACGGTCGGCTTCGACGCGACGTCGGCGATCTTCCACACATATCACGCCTACGGCCTGCCGACGCAGCTCTTCCTCGACAGAAACGGCGTGATCAGAGACGTCGTGCTCGGGCCGGTCAGCCAAACCCAGGTCGAGCAGATCCTCACGCCGCTGCTCGCGAACTAGAACGCCGACGGTGGCTACGAGCGAGCGGCCACGCTTGATGCGCGTGCAGCGTCAGCCTGGGGGCTTTCGAGCAGGAAACTCCAGCCACACGATCGATCTGGATGGACTTCACCCAGTGAATCGGGCGATTCCGATGCGCTGCCCGCATCAGGCGCCGCGCTGTGGCGCTAGAACGCCGGCTCGAACCTGAAGCGGTCTCGGTCCGCGACGAAGTGACCGACGGGCTGGCGCGGCTCGTGTGACAGCACGACCGTCCAGCCCTCCTCTGCCGCCTGCTTGAAAAGGCTGGCCTTGACCTCGACGCTGGTCAGCGGAAAGTCGTCGAAGGCAGGCACCCAGCGCGGGTGGGCGCTCCACGGGCGCATGCACAGGTCGCCGAAGAAGCCGACAGTCTCGTTCTGGCCACGGACGACGATGGCCTGGTGTCCGCCCGAATGGCCACCGGTGCGCACGACCGATACACCCGGGAGCACTTCCTCATCACCATTGGCGGCCTGCTGGGCAGCCCAGGGCTCGACGAGGCGCAGGTCCTCCTGCTCGTAGCTCGCCTGGAGTCGCGGGTTGTCGTCGAGCGCGAAGCGCCACTCGTCGGCCTGGGCGACGACGCGCGCTCGCGGGAAAGCCTTCTGCGCATCTGACGTGAGCAGGCCGCCCGCGTGGTCGAAGTGCAGGTGGCTGACCGCGACGATGTCGATTGTGTTCGGGTCGAAGCCGGCGTCGCGCAGGCTGGGCAGGATCGGCTTGCCGGTCACCCCGCGTTGGGCTCGGTGGTGCTCGTCCATCCGCTCGCCGATGCCCGTCTCGACCAGCACGCGCCCGGCCGGCGTCTCGATCAGCAGGCAGTTCAGCGCTTGGTTGAGCATGTTCGTTGGGCTCAGCTCCGCCTCGACGAGCTTCTGCCACATGACCCGCGGCACGGGACCGAACGCGGCGCCTGCGTCAGTCGTGAACCAGCCCGCCTGGATCAGCGCGATGCGCGTCCCGCCGCCCAGGTCGCGGCTCCAGTCGACGGTCTCGTTCAGCGTTTGGGTCCGCCGCGGGCGCCGACCTTGCGGGTCGACTCGAAATCCTTGTAGTACTGCGAGGCCGTCGGGCTCGACTGGCCCTGGTAGCGCGACCCCAACTCGCGCGAGCCGTACGGCCGCTCGACCGCGCTGGACATCTGGAAGAAGGAGATCTGGCCGATCTTCATGCCGCTGTAGAGCGCGATCGGCAGGTTGGCCACGTTCGACAGCTCGAGCGTCAGGTTGCCCTTCCAACCCGGGTCGACGTAACCGGCGGTCGAGTGGATCAGCAGGCCCAGGCGGCCCAGGGAGCTGCGGCCCTCGAGGCGTGCGACGAGATCGTCGGGAAGCTCGACCCATTCCATCGTCTGGCCCAGGACGAACTCGCCGGGATGCAGGATGAACGGATCATCGCCGGCGATCGAGACGAGCTCCGTCAGGTCGGGCTGCGGGGCGCGGACGTCGATGAACGGGTAGCGGTTGTTGCGGAAGACGCGGAAGTCGGCGTCGAGGTGAAGGTCGACCGACGACGGCTGAAGGCAGGCCGGGTCGTACGGATCGATGCGCACACGCCCGGACTGGAGCTGGGCGCGGATGTCGCGGTCAGACAGGACGGCCATCGCGCCAGATTGTCGGGCATCAGTGCGGGCCGTGTCGCAAGAATTCTCCTGGTTCATAGCCGCGATCGGTGTGACCGATCACGCCGCCTGATTGGAGGAAGTCGCCCGGGACCGTTAACGCTTGGGGTAGCGCTTGCCTCCCGCGCCGCCGCCGCGCGTGCGCGCCGGTGCGTCCTGCTCGATCTGCTCGCGCTCGGCGACGAGTGAGTTGACCTCGCGCTGGAGCTGGTCGAGATCCTCGAAGCTCTGGTACACGCTGGCGAAACGGATGTACGCGATCTGGTCGAGCTCGCGCAGCTTGTCCATCGCCATCTCGCCGATCGTTCGCGACAGAACTTCGGATTGCCCCCGGGCGCGCAGGGCGGTCTCGATCTCCTCGGCGGCTTTCGCGGCCGCGTCGGCCGCGACCGGCCGGCGAGTCAGTGAACGGGAAAGGCCCGTGGCGAGCTTGTCGCGGTCGAACTCCTCGCGCCGGCCGTCCGACTTGAGCACGGTCAGGCGCGCCGACTCGATCCGTTCGTAGGTCGTGAAGCGCGTCGCGCACAGGTTGCACTCGCGCCGGCGCCGGATCGCGGATTCGTCGATGTCGCGCGAGTCGACGACTCGTGTGTCACGTTCCCCGCAGTTCGGACAGCGCACCGGCAGTGTCCCTCCATCTACCACTAGCCGTAGTGGTCTCGCCGAAGCGTAGCACTACATAGCCTCGTCAAAGGCATGGATGTGTCACCGTTGACGCGTGGATGTTGGCGTGCTGGTGGCGATCATCGTTGGGGTCGTCGCGCTGTGGGCAGTGCTCCTTTTGGTTCTGTGGCTCGTGCGGCCACGCGGAGTCGCGACTCGCGAGCTGCTGCGCATGGTGCCTGACCTCGTTCGGCTCCTGAGGTCGCTGATCGCCGATAGGAACACGCCGCTGGACGTGCGCATCGTCCTCGTCTGTCTGATCGCCTGGATCGTGAGCCCGATCGACCTCATACCGGAGTTCATCCCCGTGCTTGGTCCCCTCGACGACGTAGTCGTGGCCGTGCTCGCGTTGCGCTACGTGCGGCGACGGATGGGCGTTGTCGAGTTCCGCTCACGCTGGCCCGGGACGCCGGAAGGATTCGAAATCGTGCTCCGCGTGATCGGCCGAGAATGAGCGTGTGGACACCATCCAGACGCTGATCGCGGTCGGCGCGGTCGTGGTGACGGTGCTGCTGTGGGCGACCGCGATCGCGCTGCGTCGCGTCGATCTGGGCATCACACTGCGCGGCCTGCGCAACGGCCTGCTCGTCGCGCTCGCTCTGTTCGCGCTCACGTTCGTACTCGAGACGCTGCTCTTCAACGTCACGAGCGGCCTGATCGTCGGGCTCGTGGTCGGCGTGGGCTACTTCTGGATCGGCTCGACGCTCATTCCGGTCGGGCTCGTCTTCAAATCGAAGCCAGCGTGGACGACGCTCGGCGCGTGGGCGGCCGTGCCGGTCATCGTCGTCAGCATCGGCTTTGGCTACACCGAGTACCGCTCTGCGAACGACCAGCCCCAGAGCACAACCGCGAATGGAACGATCGCGCTGAGCCTGAACGGCCTCGGCCAATACCCGGTCACTGCCAACGGCGTCGCCACGTGTTCCACGACCAGCGCGGGCGACATGACACTTTTCGGCGGCACGGCCGGCAATGCCGCGGTCATGTCCGAGGACGGACGTGTCGTCCAGCTCCAGTTCTCGATCGACGCGAGCGGCGCCAATCCCTCCTTGTCACTGACCGTCGGCAGTCAAACGGCCCACGCTGCGCCGCAGACGATGGCGCTGGACCCCGGCTCGTCGCCAAGCGGCGGCCACGCCACTCTGGCAGGCATCGACCCGCTGGGAACGAACGGCCAGCCCGACCCCAGCCAGGTGTGGTCGGGCGACTTCAGCTGGTCGTGCGGCCGATAGCTTCGGGCGAACGGGGCTCCGGGCAAGCCTGCTCCGGGCGAACCTTTAAGCGGAGATCGGCTTCAGCGCGTCGAGCTTTGCGCGCGCCCCTGCCTGGTCGGTGAACCAGAGCGCGTTGATCTCCGTGTACGGCTGCCACGCTGCGGGCAGCTCAGCCTCGACCTTGATCGCCTCGACGGAGCACTCGGGCTCGCATGCGCCGCAGTCGATGCACTCGTTGGGATCGATGAAGAGCATCCGGTCGACGCCCTCCTCGTAGTGGATGCAGTCGACCGGGCAAACGGCCACGCACGACAGCTCCATCACGTCGACACATGGCTCGGCAATTACGTATGTCACCTTCACCCCTCGAGATTCGTGGTTTGGTGCCACGATCGTCGCGGCCCCGGCATGGCCCCGATAAGGGTCAGATGGCCCGTCTTTACCCGGCTGACTTCCTCGCCTTGATTGCCTCTGTCAGCCTGGGCACGATCTCGAACACGTCGCCGACGACGAACAGGTCGGCGAACTCGGCGATCGGCGCGTCCGGATCGCGATTGATGGCCACGATGGTGCCCGCGGTCTGCACGCCGACCTTGTGCTGGATCGCGCCGCTGATGCCGCACGCGATGTACAGCGCGGGCTTGACGATCTTGCCAGTCTGGCCGATCTGCTGGCTGTAGCCGATCCAACCCGCGTCCACGACCGCGCGGGTGGCACCGACTGCCCCGCCCATCGCTTCCGCGAGAGCTTCGATCATGCGGAAGCCGTCAGGGCTGCCGACGCCGCGCCCGCCACCGACGATGATCCGAGCCTCCTCGATGGGCGCGGCGGCTCCGGCCTCGCTTACCGAGTCGACAACCTTGACCTCGGGCAGCTCGCTGACGCCGTCGAGCGTCGCGACCTCCACCTGCCCCGGCGTTGCGGCCTGCTCTGCGCTGACGCTCGCGGCACGGACGACGACGATGCCGCGCGTGCCGTTGAACGTTGAATGCGTCACGAGCTTGCCGCCGAACGTGCTCATCTCGACGCGCGGCGCAGTGCCGGTCCAGTCCACGGCCGCGCCGTTGTACAGGATCGGCAGATCCGTCAGGCCGACGAGCATGCCGGCGATGTCCTTGCCGTCGTTCGAGGCGCCGACCAACACGAAGCTCGGCTGGCGCTGGGCGATGAGCGCGGCCACGCGTGGCGCCACGACCGACGCCATCGGCAGGCCCACGACGCTCACCTCCACTGCCGTGACAGGGCCGTACGGCGCGACTGCGGTCGCGGCCTGTTGCGCACCCGTGCCCACGATCAGCGTTCGCGACTGCCCGCCGGATGCCTCCGCCAGCCGTCGCGCGAGCGTGGCGAGCTCGAGCGTGAGCTTGGTCGGCTGTCCCTCGACGATCTCGCCGACTGCCCAGATCTCGGCCATCAGATCAGCCTCCGCGAGGCCAGGAAGTCGACCAGTTGGCCCACAGCCAGGTCGGGGGCTTCGCGCACGAACGTCGCGCCGGCCCGCTCGGGCGGTCGGTCGGCGTCGAGTGTTTTCGTGGTCGACGAACCCGAGCCGACCGACGCCGCGTCGATGCCCAGGTCGACCAGCGTCCAGCTGTCCACGGGCTTGGAGCGTGCCTGCATGATGCCGCGCAGCGACGGGTAGCGCGGCGCGCCCAAGAGCTGCGTGCCCATGACCACGGCCGGCGTCGGCGCTTCGAGCACGTCATAGCCGGTGGTGGTGAGCCTGTGGATGCGCACCCCTGTGTCAGTCGGCTCGATCTCCGACGCGTACGACAGGTACGGCAGCCCGAGCTTCACACAGACTGCGGCACCAACGACGCCTCCCTGGCCGTCCGACGTGTCGGCCCCGACGAACGCCAGGTCGAAGGAAAGCTTGCGCAGGGCTGCCGCCAAGATCTCGACCGTCGCCCGCGTGTCGGAGCCCCTGATCGCGTCGTCCGCAACGTGGACCGCGCGCGCGGCGCCCATCGCCAGCGCCTTGCGCAGCGGCTCGGTGGCACCCGCGGGCCCGATGGTAAGGACGGTCACCTCGCCGCCGTGCGTCTCGGCCAGCTTGAGCGCCTTCTCGAGCAGGTACTCGTCGTTGCCGTTCGCCTCGAGCTGCACTGAACGATCGGTCAGCAGGTCGCTGCCCAGGCGCTCAGTGCCGACGACGGGCACGGCTTTCAACAGGACGACGATGTTCAACCAGGACCCTCCCTTTCGCTCGGCGAAGGTTAGCGAAGAGAGGCGAGAAGGTCGCGCGCGATGATCAGGCGCTGGATCTGCTGCGTGCCCTCGTAGAGCTGCGTGATCTTGGCGTCGCGCATCATCCGCTCGACGGGGTACTCGGTCGTGTAGCCGTAGCCCCCCAGGACCTGGACCGCGTCGGTCGTGACCGACATCGCCGTGTCGCCGCAGAAGAGCTTGGCCATCGATGCCCAGCGCGCGGCATGCATGTCGCCAGCGTCGATCCGCTCGGCCGCGGCGTAGAGCAGCTGGCGCGCCGCCTCGGTCTGCGTGGCCATGTCGGCGAGCATCGCGCTGATCATCTGGAAGTCGCCGATCGGGCGGCCGAACTGCTTGCGCTCGGTCGCGTACTTCGCCGCCACGTCGAGCGCTCCCTGAGCGATTCCGACCGCCTGGGCGCCGATGCCCGTCCGGCTGCGCTCGAAAGTCTTCATCGCGAGCGCCCAACCGTCGCCCACTGCGCCGACGCGATTGGCGTCCGAGACGCGTGCGTCCTGGAAGGCGAGCTCAGCCGTGGTCGAGCCACGGATGCCCATCTTGTGCTCGACTCGTGGACTCGTGAAGCCGGGCGTGCCCTTCTCGACATAGAAGCACGTGACGTGGCGGTGCGCCTTGCGCGTTTCGGGGCTGTCGTCTGTCTGGGCGAAGACGGCCACGATGTCCGCGACGTCGCCCTGGCTGATGAAGCGCTTCTCGCCGTTCAGGATCCACGCGGCGCCGTCGTCGGTCCGCGTCGCGCGCGTGCGCATGCTCGCGGCGTCACTGCCCGCGCCCGCCTCCGTCAGCGCGAAGGCGGCGAGTTTCTTGCCCGCCGCGAGGTCCGGCAGCCAGCGTTGCTTCTGCTCGTCCGTACCGCCGTGGAGGAGTGGCAGCGCGCCGAGCTCCTGCACGGCCGGAATGAGGCCGCTCGTCGCGCACACGCGGCTCAGCTCCTCGATCACGAGCAGGTTGGAGATCATGTCCGCGCCCAGGCCGCCGTACTGCTCCGGGAAAGGCGCGGCGAAGAAATCGTGCTCAGCGAGCAGCTTCACGATGTCCCACGGGAACTCGCCTTTTTGGTCGATCTCCGCCGCGCGCGGCGCGATCTTCTCCTGGGCGAGCTCGCGGACTGCGTCGCGCAGCGCGGTCTGGTCGGCGTTAAGAAGGGTCATCTGCCCCGCGATCGTAGTCGACCTGTCTGGCGAGGGCCATGGACCGAGCGGCCTAAATATGGATCGAGCGGCCAAAATATGCGGCGGGCCGGCCCGGCCAGTCCGAAGGGGACGGCGACACGGACTCGCTACGGCGCCGCAACCGTAACCACCAAACGTCTGTTCTGACCGAGTTACATTGAGCCTTCCGACAAGTCACGCTCGTGGCTGAGACCGCATATCCAGGCGTGTCGGTGCATATTCAGGCCGATCGGTCCATGGAGCACTGCGGACAGGGGCGGGCGGACTCGCGAGCGAACATGTCGCGGACGCCGTTACTGGACGACGGGCAGGCTCCGGCCGTTCGATGGCACGCCCGCGCTGAGGGCCAGGCCGGCGGCGAGGATCTCGCTGATGTCCTGGACCAGCACGCCCGCGCCACGTTCGCCGGCGTCGGCTACGCCGTCGCGCATCATGACCAGGCAGAACGGGCACGCCGTCGCGATGGCCTCCGCGCCGGTGGCCAGCGCTTGACGTGTTCGCTCGGCATTGACGCGCGTGCCGCGCTTCTCCTCCATCCACATCCGGCCACCGCCGGCGCCGCAGCAGAAGGTCTGCCGGCCGTTGTTATCCATCTCGCGCAGCTCAATGCCGGGGACCGCGGCTAGCACCTCGCGCGTCTCGCCGATGACGCCGTTGTAGCGCGCGAGATAGCACGAGTCGTGGACGGTGATCTTCTGCTCACGGCGCGCATCGACACGCAGCCGCCCCTCCCCCACGAGCTTCGACAGGAACTGCGAATGGTGGACGACGTCGTAGTGGCCGCCCAGCTGGCCGTACTCGTTGCCCAGCGTGTTGAAGCAGTGCGGGCAGGCAGTAATGATCGTCTTCGGCTTGTAGCGGTTCAGCGTCTCGACATTGCCCGTGGCAAGCATCTGGAAGACGTACTCGTTGCCCATCCGACGGGCCGGGTCGCCCGTGCACGACTCCTCTTGTCCGAGCACGGCGTACTTGACGCCGGCTGCCGTCAAACACGTCACCACCGCACGGGCGACCCGGCGATTGCGGTCGTCGAAGGACGCCGCGCAGCCGACCCAGTACAGGCACTCGAGCTCGCTGACGGCGTCGGCCCCGCCATCGGCGACGACGGAGGCTGCCGTGGGCACGTCAAAAGGCAGCCCGCGAACCCAATCGAGGCGCGATGACTGCGGCTGGCCCCAGATGTTCGAGTAGCGCTCGAGATTGTTGAACGACGTTGTCAGCTCCTCGGGGAAACGCGACTCCTCGAGCACGAGGTTGCGGCGCAGGCCAACGATCTTGTCGACGTGCTCGATCATCACCGGGCACGCCTCGACGCACGCGCCGCACGTCAGGCAATCCCAGACCGCGTCATACGGGATCGCGTTGTCGATGACCGGCCGGTCGGTGCCCACAGGCTGCGCCTTGATCCATGGGATCAGTGGCACGCCGGCCTCCGACTCGACCGCCATCTCGCGGATGCCCATGATCATCGTCTTGGGGTTGAGCGGCTTGCCCGTCGCCCACGCCGGGCACGCCTCCTGGCAGCGGCCGCACTCGGTGCACGTGAAGCCGTCGAGCAGGTCCTTCCAGGACAGGTCCTCGATCGTCTTGATGCCGAAGCGCGCGTCGGTGGCCTCCAGGTCCATCGCCGGCAGCTCGCCGCGCGGCCGCATCTTGCGCAGCGCGGCATTGAAAAAGGCAGTGACGATGTGCAAGTGCTTCGAGCCCGGCAGGTAGACGAGGAAGAAGCTCACCAACGCGACGTTGGCCCAGAAGAAGAGGCCGTAGCCGCCCTCCAGGATCTGCTGCGGAAATACCCGACCAAAGACGATCGAGAGCGGATACGCCATCACTGCCCAGCCCTTATCCGGATCACCGAAGGCGGCGATGCGGAAGCCTTCGGTGAACCACTCCGAGAGCACGACGCCGCCGATCAGGAACAGGATGATCAGTGAGTCGCGCGACAGGGTCGTGCGGCGCGGGTAGCGCCAGACGAGCCGTCGGAAGAGGGCGTAGCCGACCATCACCAGCACGCCGAGCACGAACAGGTTCTGGCCCAGCATCAGCAGCCGCCATAGCCAGCCGTCGAGGATGCTGCCGACGATCGTGTGGACCAGGCCGAAGGTGACGCGATCGGCCGTGCCGACGGTCAGGATGACGAAGCCCCAGAAGATCGTCGCGTGCATGATCCCGGCGTCGGGGTCGCGGAACATGCGCACCTGCACGATCGCGTACTTGACCAGTGATGAGAGGCGGCCGGGCTCGTCGCGGACGCTGGGAGCCGGCCGCGCGTAGGCCCAGACGCGCAGGTGGCGCGCCATGAGCAGCGCGAAGAGGACTACGGCACAGACGAAGAGCAGCGGCGCGAGCGGGTAGAAAGGGACGTGCTCGACCATCTAGGTCTGCTCGTTCTCCTCGTAGGTCGCGCTGGCCGCGTGCTGGGTGTGGCCGACGAGCGTCTCGAGGGCATGGTCGAGGAGCGGCTCGATGGCCTGAAGAGATTCAGTTGCGCCCGACATTGAGCCGGGGACCGCGATCACGAGCGTCGAGCCGAGCACGCCGGCGAGGCTGCGCGAGAGATCGGCCATGGGCGTCCACGTGCGGCCGAATGCCCGCATCTGTTCGCCGAAACCGGCAATCTCGTAGTCGAGCAGAGCGTGGAGGGTCTGCGGCGTCCGGTCGCGCGGGCCGAGGCCGGTGCCACCAGTCGAGATGACGAGCGCCACGCGCCGGGCCGCGGCGTCGTTCACGGCCGTGGCAATGTCCTCCATGACGTCGGGCACGACGGCACGCGCGACGTCAAAGCCAAGCTCGCCAAGGCGTGTTGCCAGGGCCGCGCCACTCTCGTCCTCGCGCGTGCCCGCGGCCACGCCGTCGCTCACAGTCAGCACGAGCGCCCGGCGCGCCATCAGCGCCCTGTGCGCTTGGGCCCGCGCGCGCCTGGCGCGGGTCGCGACGGATTGCTCGGCCGTGGCTGCTCCGCGCG
>DATCGV010000118.1:0-7742 GCA_036508755.1 Candidatus Limnocylindrales bacterium
CGAGCGAGTTGTGAAGAATCGGAGGTGGCCGATCGACATGATCCCCTCGGCCTGGTACGTGAAGTTCCCCCGCAGAAGCAGGCCGCCCACGACCCGGATGTGTCGGACATTCGGAAGGCTGATGACGGCCGCGCCGCCCGGCCGCAGCAGTGCGCGCTGTGCCGCCAACACCGACCACGGATCGACGAGATGCTCAAGCACGTCCGCGTAGACCAGCAGGTCGACGGACGCGGGCGGCAACCCGAGGAGCGGGTCGTCGCCCAGGTCCGCCTGGATGACTCGATCGAGCCGGGTCGCGGCGGCGCGGGCCAGGTCCGCGGCCGAGCAGGCGCGCCAACCGCGTCCATCTCCTCACCCACAGCGGCCCCGAGCTGGCGGAATCCCGGGCCGGTCACGCGCGCAGATCGATATTCGGTTCGGCGGCGTCGACGCCGATACCCTCGCCGGGGCCGAGGTCCCGGGCCGCCCGGCGGCCGACCACGACGTCCAGGTAGCGCGGGTGAAGCTCGGGGGTGTGCCTCCCCGGGCGAAGGAGGTAGCCGTTCAGGCCCGGCATCGACGCATTGTGGGTTGCCTCTGCGCCAAGACGTGTCCCTCCATGCCACTGGCCGACGGAGGCGTATCGCCACCTCGCGCCTCCCGCCGTGACAAGGTTGGAGAGGCAGTGCCGGGCGGAAGCGTCAGGATCTGGGCCGGACGTTTCGAGAATTTCATCTCACCCTACCATACTCGAATTGGCAGCGATCAACGAACCGGGACACCAGTGAAGGTCGCTGACGCGCCGCTCAATTGCGGAGCTGGTGTTCGATCAGCGGTCGACCCTGAACCGGCGTCAAGACCTTGCCAGGCAGGCAGGACGATCCGACCCTCGCCTGGACTAGGCAGACGCACGTCATCGCACCACTCGGGACGCGTTCGCGTCACCGCTTCTCAAGTAACCACCACGTTATGTCGTCCCACCCCTCGTCGCGGCCCAGGAATCCCTCATCGACCATCTTGAGGGACGGGAAATTCTCGAGATACACGCGCCCAAAGTCGCGCTTGAACAGCGCGCCGGTTTGCCCACGGTAGTCGACTTCCATGACCTCTGGACTGTAGTACTCGCCGCACAGCACGTACTGCCGCGACACCCTGACGATCTCGGCCATCACAGCCGGCAGCGACTCCTCCGGCTGATGGATCAGCACGCCCGCCGTGAAGCACAGGTCGAACCAGGCGTCGCGGAACGGCAGGTCCCGCGCCACACCACAGATCGCATTGACCGAGGGTAGACGAGCATGAAGCTCGTTGATTGCGTCTCCGCTGACGTCCAGACCGTACACGTTCCCAGGCCCAACGATCTGCGCGATCCACTGGAGATTCGCCCCAGCATTGCACCCGACTTCGAGGACTCGCTCGGCTGGATGTGAGGCGAGGAACGACGACCAGAACGGTTGCCGCGTCGAACCTGCATCTGCGTTTCGATCCGCGTACCTTCGGCCGAAGTCGCCTGCCCAGAGTTGTTCGAGGCGCTCGACCTCCGAGGGTCCGGCTTGCCGTTCCGATGTCACTGCGTCCCCTTTGCGCCGTCGGCTGGTCCGTGGTCGAGTCACAGTCAAGGCCTCTGTCATCGGGCCGGGAGCGGGCCAAGAGAGAGCCGCCGCAACAGCCGCGCGCTGCCACTTCGCGCCTCCCGCCCTGACAAGGTTCGAGAGGCAGTGCCGGATGGAAGGCGTCAGGATCTGGGCCGGACGTTTCGAGAATCTCATCCCAAACCCTACCATGCTCGAATTCGCAGCGATCGACGAACCGGGACACCAGTGAAGGTCGCTGACGCGCCGCTCAATTGCGGAGCTGGTACGTAGCCCGGATCCTCCGATGGCCCGGGCTGATTCGGCTGTCGGGACACGCAAACAGGCCCCGTTCGTCCGGGAGCGGACCGCGCGACTAGCTGTCGGCACCGCCAATGGGCGGCGCAACGTCGTCGCCCATGATCCCGGCGCCGGCCTCGATGTCGCGGGCTGCCCGTCGTCCAGCAAGGGCGTCCAGGTTCCGCGGGTGCAGCCCTGGTGGGCGCCTGCCTGGTCGGAGCACATCGAGATTGTCCCCTTCGACCAGCTCCTCGCCCGCGCGGATGAAGCGCGTTGCCTGGATCGCGCGCACCGCGAAGGCGCGTAGCTCGACCTCGGCCGGACCGACCGCCTTCACGCCGTCACCAAGTGCCTCGGCCGCCGAGCGGACGGCTGTGACCATCTGCCCGAGCTCATCCGGTTCAAGTGCAAACGGGTGATCCGGACCGGGCAGCCGCCGGTCGATCGTGAAGTGCTTCTCGATCACAGTGGCACCCAGCGCGACAGCCATCGTGGCCGCCACGACCGGCTCAGTGCTGTGGTCAGAAAGCCCGGCGGCCACTCCGAACTGCTCCATCAGCCACGGAATTACCCGGAGGTTGAGGCTGCGTGGCGGAGCGGGGTAGCTGGCCGTGCACTGCAGCACGGTGATATCGCGGGCGCCGGCTTCGCGCGCCGTCTGCAGACCGAAGGCGATGTCGGTCGGAGCAGCAGCCCCCGTGGACATGATCAACGGCTTGCCGGTCCCAGCAGCAGCTTGAATGAGTCGGACGTGGCAGATCTCATACGAGGCGATCTTGTGTCGACGGACGTGCGGATCGACCGCGGCGAAATCCGCGACCGAGAACGGCGTGGACATGAATTCGAGCTTGACCGAAGCGGCGTGAGCTGCAAGCCGCGGAATCATGTCGTAGGGCATCTCCAGGTCTTCGAAGATGTCGTTGATCGACCGTTCCTCTCCAGCATTCGCCAGATAGTCGCTCGACCCGGCGCCCTCAACGTAGACTGTCTTGGCCCGGTATGTCTGGAACTTGATCGCGTCTGCGCCGGCTCGCGCGGCCACGTCGATCAAGCGGTATGCCATCTCCAGGTCGCGGGCGGGCGTGCCCATGCGCCAGTTGCTGCCGGCCTCGGCGATCACGAACACCGACGGGGCACTCATGGGAATACCTCCTGCGTGAGCTGGCCTCCGGCGAGCGCCACCGTCGTCGCGGGCCGTATGTACACGAACGTCTCGCCATATTCTCCCACCCGCTGAAAGCCGGTGCGCGCGAACGCCCGCTCCGACGCCACGTTCCCAGGCTTGATTCGCGCCACCAGCACCCGCCCAGGAAATCGTCGACCCCAGCGTTCAACCGCAGCTCCCAGCATGAGCGTGCCGATTCCGCCGCGGTGTTGCGGGTCGACGTTGATCGATACCTCCAGCTCGCCCCTCCACCCAGGCGCGAGTCGAAGAATACCGACCGGCCCGAGACCGCTCATTGCGATGACGAGGTCCACTCGCGGGTCAGCGAGGTTTCCCCGAAGCCATTCGAGGTGATCCTCGATCGGGATCGGCGCAGTAGATGTCGAGAATCGGCGAGTCTGGGGGTCGTTGGCCCAGCGCCAGAGAAGCATGCGATCCGACCACCGCGCCCGTCGAAGGCGCACGCCATCGAGGAGATTGGCGATGCGCACCGCCCCAAGGCCGTCGACGCGTCGCATGCCGGCTTCGCGCATGGCACTTCTTCGCTCGGGATCGTCGGCCAGCGACCTGATGGCCCGCGCGAGTGTCGTGCGATCGAGATTGGCGGCCCAGCCCAGGTCCAAGGCCATGCCATGTCGGGCGAGGGCGGCTGCAACCTCGGCCTGGTTGTCCGCGAGCTGGAGGACCACGGACGGGATCCCGAGGCACCCGCGCTCAAGCGCGCTCGTGCCCGCGGCTCCGACAACCAGGTCGGCGCCGACCAGCAGCGAGGCCATGTCCGGCGGTGATCTATGGACATGGACACGGGGATCGCGATCGTCGACGGACCAGGCGAAGGAAGGTCCTGCGATCACGTGGACGTGTGCCTCGGGAACCGCCTCGAGGGCCGCGGCCAGGCCCAGGGCAGTCGCGTTGCCCGGATCGGCACCGCCCATGGAAACGACGATCCTCGAAACGCGTGCCGAAACTGGGCCGACGGCTCTTCGGGCCGCAGCGAACTCCGGCCGCAGCGGGACATAGGTGGGTCCGAGGAGAAGCGCTGTGCGTCGTCCGACGAGGTCGCGGTACTTCGCATCGGTTGCGTCGAGGTTCGGATCGATGACCACGTCGGCGGTGTGCGGTCGATCGGCCAGATCATCGATCGCGACGATATGCGCTGCGACGCGGCGCGCCTCTCGCTCCCAGGTTCCGTCAAGGCTGTAATGATCGACGAGCAGCCACGCTGCACGACGGCTGTGCGGCTCGCGCCGAAGGGGCACCGGGTCGCCCATCTCCTCAACTGCCACCACGCTATGCCCCCGCGCCCGGACCAGGTCGCGGAGATCCCCCTGCGCCGGGTACATGAAGAACGTCGCGTCAAACCCGCGATGAACCACCTCGTCGGCGATCGCGAGCGTCCGCATCAGGTGACCCGCCCCAAGCGTGCGCGAGGCGTCGGCGCGCACGAGGAGTTGGCGACGACGCGAGACCTCAGGCGCCCTGGGCATCGAGGTGCGACCGTTGGCCCACATGCTGATTGATCGCTCGCCACGCCGGGTTCGCGTCGAGCAGCGCCATCACGTCTTCCTGCCGGAACCGCGGGCGAGTGGGGTAGAGCGACTCCAGGATTCTGCGCACCAGCTCGAGATCTTCGGGAGCATCGACCGTCCAGCGTTCACCGCTGAGGTCATCCTTCTGGCGGACATGCGCGATTCGGAACCTCTGTGGATTCGCGTAGACGTACGGGGTCACGTGCTCCCGCTGGGAGGGCGTGCGCGCTTCGTCGGCAGCTGTGATCAGCGCCTCAGCGCTGCAGACCTCGACATCGAGGCCGCGAGGGTACGTGCGCTCGAGTGTGTTCGAAACGTAGTCGGTCCCGCCGGCGAGATACCGACCAATGACGTCGTCGACAACACATGGATCGATCAACGGACAATCGGCAGTGACACGCACGATGACATCCGCCCCGGCGAACCGGGCGGCCTGGACAAACCGATCGAGCACGTCGAACTCGGACCCCCGAACAACGTCGAAACCCTCGGCAGCCGCGACGCGCGCGATCGCATCGTCGGAGTCATTTGTTGTTGTGGCCACGACCCGCGAGGTCGCGCCGGCAACGTCGCGCAGGCGCTCCAGCTCGTATGCGAGCAGCGGTCTTCCCATGACGGGCATGAGCACCTTGCCCGGAAGTCGTGTCGATGTCATCCGAGCCTGCACGACAAGCGCGACGCGGGCCGCCCGAACGCCCGATTCCGCGACGTGATCAGGCAAGGATGTCGGCCGCCGTCCGACGTACCGTGTCGACGACGCGGTCGACGTCCCTGTCCGACATCGCCGGGAAGATCGGGAGCGACACGGCGCGAGCGTAGAAGTCCTCTGCGACGGGGCAGAGACCCGCGCGGTATCCGAGATCCTCATAGAACGGATGGCGGTAGACGGGCAAGTAGTGAACCTGCACGGCGAGACCCTGACGCTGGAGTGCCTCGAAGAAGGCACGACGCCTGGCTTTGTCCGCGACACGAACCACGTAGAGATGCCACGCCGGCTCGGTGCCGTCGCGGCGCCCGGGTAGCTCGAGCCCCGGCGAATCCGCGAGATCCACGTCATAACGGCCGGCGATCTCCCGCCTCCGCAGCAGGAATCGATCGAGCTTGCGCAGCTGGCTGACCCCGAGTGCCGCCTGGAGGTCGGTCATCCGGTAGTTGTAGCCAAGGTCCTGCATCTCGTGATACCAGGGACCGTCCGCGCGGCGCATCCGCGCCGGATCGCGCTCGATCCCGTGCGATCGGAACCGCACCACCGATCCCTGCAACGACGAGCTCGAGGTCAGGACTGCCCCGCCCTCACCTGTCGTGATGATCTTGACGGGGTGAAACGAGAGGACCGTTGCATCCGCGAGCGTGCCAACCTCTCGACCCTGATCCCGGGCCCCCAGAGAGTGCGCAGCGTCGGCGAACAACATCGCGCCCACGTCGTCGGCGATGGACCGCAACGCGTCGTAGTCGGCCGGGATGCCCGCATAGTCAACGCCCACGATCAGTCGAACGGACGCGTTCACGAGGGCGCCGGCCGCCGCTGGGTCAATCAGACCCGTCCGCGGGTCGACATCGGCGAATTCGACTCGCGCCCCGAGATACGCCGCCGCGTTGGCAGTTGCCGCGAACGTCATGGGCGACGTCACAACGACATCGCCGCGGCCCACCCCAGCCGCGGCGTAGAGCGCATGAAGTGCCGCTGTACCCGATGAAAGGACCGCGGCGTGGCGGGCTCCCGTTCGGACCTCGAGCGCCGCCTCAAACTGGCGGACGCGCGGACCGGTCGTCAGGAACGCTGAGGTCAGGGCGCTGGCAACGGCGTCGAGATCATCCTGCTCGATCAGCTGCCGGCCATACGGGAGTGGGGCGTCAACCATCGCGCACCATCGTCCGCAGCTCGTCGATGCCGAGCCAGCGGGTGTTGGTGTCACTCGTGTATCTGAACCCTTCGGGCACCGCCGTCGCGTTCGGCCAGTTCTCACGGTGCCACCACTCGAACTCAGGTTGCATCACGTAGAAGTCGCCCGCGTCCACGGTACGCCGCGCATCCTCGACGCTGATCATCTCCTCGTGGAGCTTCTCCCCGGGTCGAATTCCCACGACCTCGAGACGCGCGTCGGGCGCCAGCGCTGCCGCAAGATCGGTGACTCGCATGCTCGGGATCTTGGGGATGAACAACTCACCGCCGTGCATCTGCTCGAGCGCGCGAAGGACAAACCGAACACCCTGGTCGAGGGTGATCCAGAACCGCGTCATGCGTTCGTCGGTGATGGGCAGCACGCCGGATGCCGCCAGACGCTTGAACAGCGGAACGACGCTTCCGCGGCTACCCACGACATTGCCGTATCGGACAACGGAGAAACGCGTCGCATGTCCACCGGCGTAGGCGTTCGCGGCCGTGAAGAGCTTGTCGCTCACGAGTTTCGTGGCGCCGTACAGGTTGATGGGGCTGGACGCCTTGTCCGTGCTGAGGGCGATCACCCGTTGGACACCGCGATCGAGGGCCGCGTTGATGACGTTCTCTGCGCCCAGGATGTTTGTCTTCACCGCCTCGAGAGGGTTGTACTCCGCCGCGGGAACCTGCTTCAGGGCTGCCGCGTGGACGAGGTAATCGATACCGTCTAGTGCTCGCCAGAGACGCGATTCGTCTCGCACGTCGCCGATGAAGAAGCGCACGCGCGGATCGCTGCCGAGTTCCGCCGCGAACTCCGACTGCTTCAGCTCGTCCCGACTGAAGATGACGACACGGCGCGGCGAGCGCTCCCTCAGTACGGTGCGCACGAACTGGCGGCCGAATGAACCGGTCCCCCCCGTCACGAAAACTGACGCGTCGCGAAGGATAGTATCGGATGCTTGCGCGGCGTCGTGATCCGACGGCATATGGTTCCCCTGGCAGGTCGTCATTGTTGGCGGCGGCCCGGATGAGCACGTGACCCGAAGCCTGACCCTCTTGGGCAATCAGTCTACGGCCGCATCAGGGTGACATTGTGCAGTTCCTGGGATCAAACGGTGGCGGGGTGCCCTGGGGCCGGTCGGTCGCGCACGAGCACCGGGCGACGTTCGGCTCTGGAACCGGGAATCAAGGCCACGTGTCCTCTCCCTCGATGATCGTCCGCTCCGGCGGCGAGCAACACGACCTCAACATCTTTGCCCGTATTGAGCCCTACCCGCTGAGCTGCTGTCCACCGTGATCCTGGACGAGCCCAGTCGCTT